>CAXBHX010000005.1:0-157086 GCA_963975655.1 uncultured Verrucomicrobiales bacterium | reverse complement strand
CGACATTTCAGCCGGGGCAAGATAGCCGCCCTGCTCGTCATTCGAGACAGTGAGCGCCTTCAGTTCGGCTTCCGGGGCATTGTCGCCGCGGCGAAGATAAGCGCCGAAAGCCTTCTTCTCGGCCTTGGCCTCCTCGGTCGAATCGTCACCATTGCCACCGCCAGCCGGCCGATTGGCCTTCGTCTCGACAGCCTTCAGTCGATCCTCAAGCTTTTTCAGTTCCGCATCGGCGCCGGGGTTCTCGCCCTTGGCCTCGAGCTTCTTCAGACGCTCGTCAATGGCCTTCTGAAGATCCTCAAGTGCCTTCGTGACGATGCCGGTCGGATCGTTTTCTTCGCCCTTCAACTCGATAGCGCGGGCAAACGCCTTTTCGTGCATGAGTTTCATGCTCTCAGCCTTTCGCAAGATGGGCAGTTGCCCGGTTGATGGCAGCGGCGATGTTGAGCGCCAGGACTGCCGACTTGGCGGAAGTCACCTTCGCGCCGGCATGCATGGGGATCGTCACGAGGGACGCCTCAAGCAATTCGAGTGATTTGATGGTGCGGCCGCCGCCTGAGCGGGCGCTGGCCTTTTTGGCTGACCTCAGCGGAGGGTCGGAGGCACGCGATGCTTTGGAAGCTGCTTCCGGGCACTTGGCTCATGTCATCCTGGCTTCGACCGAATTTCTCTTTCTGAATTGATATGAATCCTTACGCAACGGCCGGTCACCCATCCAATCCTACCAGTTGGTCCCGGCGGCGCATGCTTCAGTCTGCAGCCTGTGGGTTTGGATCAATGGCAATGTCAGGGTTGGCACAGAGCGTTTCGGGGGCTGGCGTGCATCATGCCCCACGGGCGAAACGAGTCATTTTTCTATTCATGCACGGAGGGCCATCCCATGTTGATACCTTCGATTATAAGCCTGAGCTGCAGCGTAGGGACGGGGAGAAGCTTCCCTTCGCTCCCGCAAAAAACTTGGATCCCACGGCCGTTTCCCAATCCAAACTGATGGGGTCGCCTTGGGCATTTTCACAACATGGTAATTCTGGTCTCTGGGTCAGTGAACTCTTTCCTGAGGTCGCAAAAATGTCGGATGACCTTTGTGTGATCCGTTCGATGCAGAGCAAGGGGCAGTCTCACGGTCAGGCGGTTTGTATGTTGCACACAGGGACAGATAATTTTGTGCGACCCTCAATGGGTTCCTGGGTCAGTTACGGGCTCGGGTCTGAGAATGCGGATCTTCCCGGGTTTGTTAGCATCAGCCCTTCCGCCACGCATGGAGGGCCCCGAAATTATGGGCCGGCGTTTCTTCCTGCCGCGCACCAGGCGACGACGATCGGGAGAAACGGAAAGTTGGAGGCTGCTGCCAATTTTGAGTTTCTTGACTCGAAGACAATCGCCTCGCTACAAGGGCGAAAACTCGACTTTCTGCAGCAGATGAACCGGGATCATCTGGATCGGACGAATCACGCTCCGGTTGAAGGCATGATCAAATCAATGGAGATGGCGTATCGGATGCAAGCTTCAGCCCCCCCGGTGATCGATATCGAGGACGAGCCTGCCCATATTCGCGATCTCTACGGTATTGGAGAAGCAAAGACGGACAATTTTGGTCGTGAGTGCCTCATGGCACGACGATTTGCGGAGGCCGGCGTTCGTTACATTCAAGTGTCGACGCCCAATGTGTGGGATCAGCATGGAGGCCTGCTGAAAGGGCATGAGAAGAATGCACTGGCGGTAGATAGGCCTATCGCCGGTTTACTTGCCGACTTGAAGCAGCGGGGAATGCTGGAAGACACTCTGGTAGTATGGGGCGGCGAGTTCGGCCGCACTCCAATCGTGCAGGGTACGAACGGGCGTGATCACAACCCACAGGGATTCTCGATGTGGTTGGCCGGTGGCGGTGTCAAAGGTGGCTTCGCCTACGGAGAGACGGATGAGTTTGGCTACTACGCAGTGAAGGACAAGGTTCACATGCACGACCTGCACGCCACCATTCTCCACTTGTTAGGTGTGGATCATACTCAGCTGACTTACCGGTATGCTGGTCGCGACTTCCGGCTCACTGATGTCGCCGGAGAGGTAGTCACCGGCGTCATTTCGTGAGATTGAGTCGTGCAATGAAACAGAGGTAGTTCACACCGCTCCATAGGCCAGCATGGCTTCGGCGACTTTCTTGAAGCCTGCGATATTCGAACCGTTGACGTAGTCGACGTGATTGTTCTTGGTTATTCCTTCTTCCACGCAGCGCTGATGGATGTCCGACATGATGTTGCGGAGCCGATTGTCGACCTCCTCGCCCTTCCAGCTGATTCTCATGGCGTTCTGGCTCTGTTCGAGTCCACTGACCGCGACTCCTCCGGCATTGGATGCTTTGCCCGGGGCATGAAGTATCTGGTGTTCGCGAAACACTTCGATGGCGTCGAGATTGGTCGGCATGTTAGCTCCCTCTGAGACGGCGAGGAGGCCATTTTTGACGAGAGTTCGGGCATCGTCTCCGTCGAGTTCATTCTGAGTGGCGCATGGCATGGCGATGTCGCATTCGATGCTCCAGGGGCGGGCCTTGTCATGGTAGTCCACGCCAGTGCTTTCATAGGTGGATAGGCGTCCCCGGCTATTTTCTTTTAGTTCCCGTAGCTCCTCCCATTGCTCCATGTCGAGTCCGTCCGGGGCATGAAGAAATCCTCCGGAATCACTCAAGGTCACCACCTTGGCTCCTTTGTTAATTAACTTTTGGGCGGCATAGAGAGCCACATTACCGCTTCCGCTGACGGCCACTCGTTTGCCGGCAATTTCGTGGCCGTGGTGTTTGAGCATGTCATCGCAAAAGTAGACGCAGCCCCAGCCTGTTGCCTCTTTGCGCACAGCACTGCCGCCGAAGGATTGACCCTTACCCGTGAGAACGCCGGTCCAGCGGTTGGCGAGCCGCATGTACTGACCGAAGAGATAACTGATTTCTCGTCCACCAACACCAATGTCGCCGGCGGGTACATCGGTGTCCTCACCAATATGGCGATACAACTCCCGCATCATTGAGAAACAGAATCTCATCACTTCCCGATCGCTTTTACCCTTCGGGTTGAAGTTGGAGCCACCCTTGGCTCCTCCCATGGGTAGGCCAGTCAGGCTATTCTTAAAGATCTGCTCAAATCCGAGGAACTTCAGTACGCTTTGGGTCACGTCAGGGTGAAAGCGGAGTCCGCCTTTGTAGGGGCCTAGTGAGTTATTAAACTGCACTCGCCAGGCGCGGTTTGCCCGGATTTCACCTTTGTCGGTCTCCCATGTCACCCGAAAGATAATGATGCGGTCAGGCTCAGTAATTCGCTCCAGGATCTGAGCGTTGCGGTATTCATCATGCTGCAAATACCATGGCATGATGGATGTGGCGACTTCATGGACGGCCTGACGGAATTCGGGCTCGTGTGGATTTCGCTTTTCGAGCCCTTTCATGAAGGTATCGAATTCCTGGGTTTCTGCTGGTGTCATTGCTAGTGGGGGTTAGGGGGTTGGGAGGGGAAGATGACTGAAGACTAAGTCGCTGTGAGTTGGGTCGGCTTACAGCGTGGTTACGTCTGCGGGACGCCCCCGGCGTCTCAGCCAGGGGACCGTGAGTAGGGCAAATATCATCGTTCCGATCAGAGCAATCCAGAGAATTCGAATCGGGTAGGGGCCCAGTGAATCGATCAGGCTGGGATTGATAGGCTTGCCGCGCCCGACGAATCCGTAGTTCCAGCCGGTCACCCAATCCACTCCGGCGAGCAGGAATAGGTAGCTCAACGATAAGACTGTTGTGCCAGCAAAGTCGGACCAGGAGGGGCGGAAGCGATCTACCACCAGCACATAGGTGATCGAGACAGGGATGAGGCTGTGATAGATCCAGAACACCCAGAAACCAGGGGATGTGATGCCCCCGTCCAGTGAGGGCGTCAGGAAGGCGCAAAGACAGAGCCCGATCGACCAGTAGTAAGTGATGGACTGGGCGGGTCTCCATTTTTTCCACACTGCGAGTGCGCCGAACAGATTGGCCAGATTGCAGAGATGCAGAGGGAGGGAGTTCTCCCATCGAAAGTTGATCGGTAGAGCCCAGTAGACAGTGTTGATCAGCCAGACAATTAGACATCCGAGTGCAATCGCATAGCGAAGCCGCTGTGATGTCTGCGGGTATGGTTGGAGCCTGATTCCCAGCCAGGCTATCAAAGCGGCCAATCCGAAACAAGCGACTACCGCGGCCAGGTGGAGCGGAGAGCCAATTGTGAATGGGGAAGGTTCCATGAAGCCTAGTCAGTGAGTCGTAAGGCTTTGAGGAACGGTGCCATTATCAATAGAGCTGACCTTTGCGGTAGGCTGCGGGGGAGATTCCCCGATGTTGTTTCAGCATACGGCTAAAATAGTAGCGATTCGGAAAGCCGCAATTCTCAGCGACTTGCTCGATTGATTGGTCCGAGTGGCGCAGGAGGTGGCAGGCCTTGTCGAGTCGGTAGTTGAGGAGTACTCCCATCGGGGCGACGCGAAGTTGCGATCGGAAGAGATGATTCAGATTACGAACGCTGACTCCGGCCGCCTTGGCGGCATCTTCCGCGCTGATTTTTCGGGAAAGGTTGAACTCGAGAAACTCCATCGCCTTTTCAACACGGGGGTCGAGCTTCTGGTCGGTCCAGGCCTCCTGAGGTAGATTGCCGAGAGCATGAATCACCAGACTAGCGGATTCCCAGTTGTAGGGGGCTCCTTTGGCATTCGCCAGCGTATCGAGAAACCCCTGGCTGAGATCATCAATGGCTTGTGTGTAAATACCGGGAACGGACAGCAGGTCGGATCGGCCCAGAATGAAGTGAACATACCACTTGGTGAAGGGCACCGGATTCTGTGAGTTGATTGAGGTTCTCGGCGGAATGAGATAGATGTTTCCGGGAACCAGTTCGGTCTCTTCGCCCGCAATCGAAACGACGGCACGCCCCTCGACCGGACAGTAGAGACGCCAGTAGGGATCGATCAATCCCTTCAGCCGCCAATCCTCCAGCCGAATCTTTCGCGTGGCGTGAATTTCCAGCGACATGCCCGGAAGCATCACTTCGCGCTCTCCCTTTACCTCGTGAGGGGAACTGTCTGGAACCAGGCTGAAGAAGTTGTCCTTACTTGTGCTCATTTCCGCAAGTTACCGAAAATGACACAAATTCCAATCGATTTCCATCCTTAATTTATAAAGGGTTGTGTAGTAGATCTGTAGATAGCGACACAGTGCCTGTATGCCTTCTACTGTGAGCCCCCGCCTCCAAAGATAAAACGACCAAGGCCGCGGATGGCTTTGCCCAGCCCGCTTTCGGATGCTGGGCCGGGCTGGCCCTCGACGGGTTGAGCCACGAGCTCGCCTGGCATGGCGAAGGCCTGAGGGGCTCGATTCTGGCCAGCGAAGAGGCCGCCATGACCTCGGCAACTGCCGCGGGGGCGAAGATCATCAGGAAGATCCATTTGATAGGGGTAGGTGGTGCGATTGCCTTGCAACTGTCCGCATTCCCGACAAAGAACAGTGGTTCGGGTGTTGGGAGGAGGAGCCAGTCGCTCACCGGCGTAGCCGTTGGCCTCTGCCTCTTTCATGATAGAAGTCCAGACCGGCAACGCGAGAGTGCTGCCGTATCCCTTGTTCATGATTGTTTTGGGTTGATCCAGTCCGACCCAGACACCTGTCGTGATCTTGTCGGTGAACCCAACGAACCAGGCATCTCGATAATCGTTGGTCGTGCCTGTCTTGCCATAGGCCGGGGCGGTGAACCCGTTGCGGCGGGCTGAAGCGCCGGTACCTTCGTCCATGACTTTACCGAGGATGTCGGCTGTGATCCAGGCGGTGGATTGGCGAAGAACCGCGCTTCCTCGAATCTGGTTCTGATAGAGCACCTTTCCATCGGCGTTTTCGATGCGCTCGATGAGGTAGGGGACATAGTTGACCCCTTTCGCGGCAATCGTTGAGAACGCGCTTGTCATCGTCATGGGGTTCGTCTCGAAAGCGCCCAGATAGATGACGGGAGTATCGGGGAGTTCACCAAACTTAAGGGCTCGGGCAAGGTCTTTCACATTTTGAAGTCCGCCGATCTGGCCGACTCGAACTGACATGGTATTTCGCGATCGAATCAAGCCCACCGCGGCCGGCTGAAGGCCAATGAATGTGCCATCGCTATTTTTGGGACTCCACACCGGACCTCCTCCGTGGCTGATGCGGAGAGGGTCGTCACTGACATACGCCCCGGGAAGTAAGCCGGTCCTTTCGAACGCGTTGGCGTAGACGAAGGGTTTAAAGGTCGATCCCGCTTGTCGAAAGGCCTGATAGGCACGGTTGAAAGGGCTATCGCCAAAGTCCCTTCCGCCTACCAATGCCAGAATCGCGCCATTGGAGTTGTCGAGGCTGACAACCGAGCCTTGGAGGTAGCGGGTTGCCTCTCCTTTTCGGTGAGATCGTCGGGAAGGATGGGCGAATCCCGTGCGTGACTCGATACTGGTGAGATGTGAGTCTAGCGCTTTTTCCGCGGTCGACTGCAAGGATGAGTCGAGTGTCGTGTAAATTTTGAGTCCTCCGACCTCAATGTCTTGAGGTTCCAGAAAGTCATTCAACAAATCAAAGACAGTCTGCAGCGTATAGCTACCAGTGGCCATGCGCTGATCGGGAGGGCGGAGGCTGATCACCTCATTGCGGGCAGCGGCTACTTCAGCCTCCGTGATGACTCCCTCGGTGGCCATGCGATCGAGGACTTCATCACGGGCGCCTTTGGCATTTTTGATGCTGCGAAACGGATTCAGAAGACTGGGGCCCCGGATAATTCCCGCCAACATCGCGCCCTCTCCGGCCGTTAGGTCGCTCGCAGGTTTCATAAAGAACCCCTGTGAGGCGCGTTCGATGCCGTAGAGCCCAGAGCCGAAGTAGATTCGGTTCATGTAAAAGCCTAGGATTTCTTCCTTGGAGAACTTGCGCTCGATCCGTTTGGCTATGGCCACTTCTAGCACTTTTCGATCGAGCGTCTTCGCCCGGTTCCCAAAGGTATTCCGGGCGAGTTGCATGGTCAGGGTAGACGCTCCCTGCTCCATGCCACCGGCTTTGATATTGCCGATCATTGCTCGAATCACACCCCGATAGTCGACGCCGTGGTGCTGATAGAAACGACTGTCTTCACGCGCCAGGATAGCCTGAATGAAATGAGGGGATACCTCTGAGGCTTGAACGACGAGCCGATTTTCCCCGTGCCCGGTCACGTGTCCTAGTAGTTGTTCATCGAGGTCATACACGAGAGTGCGCTGCGGAACCTCTCTAAGAAGATCCATGTCGTAGCCCAATGAACGAATATAGTAGTAGATCGATCCGGCGCAGAAGACGACGACCGACAGAATCAATCCGAAGCGGAACAACTTTGAAAAAATACGAAAACAACCGGAACGCTTGCGATGCGATCCTGATTCATCTTCAAACAGTGAAGAGAACGGGCCGGAATGTGAAGTCTTGGATTTCTTGCGGGGCATCGTGGAGGGTATGAAGTCCCAGGTTCGGTTCCCTGGGAGACGGTTGATTTACTTTGGGGTAAAAAATCTATGAGTAAGGCGGCTTCAAAATTGGCGACGTTGTCGTTGGGCCGGCATCACCGCCTCTGCGAGTCGTGGCCCGTTTGTTTGTCGGCTTTCCTCATCGCGCCTCGCTAGCTAGTAGAATGACTCGTAGTTCTCTATTCGGTGGCCTCTCAACAGTCACTTAAGATAGGTTAAATAGTCGTTGGGGTCTACCTCGGCGAGAAAATCCCTTCTCATAGACGGTTCAGGGAGAGGATTACCGCAAAAATTCTGACACGGAGCACTTGCCCACCGGCTAGGGTAGGAGGCCGACAAACGTGTGAAGGGCTACCGATGCGTTACAGGGGCACTTCCATGATTGCGGCATTGGCGATATCTCGACAAGTGCGTAAATCCATCGTCCCTTCTTCACTATGAAGCGCGCTGTTTGTATTCTGCTGGTGTTGGCCCTGTCGGGGTGGTCGTTTGCGAAAGAAAAACTCGCTCGGCCCAACATCGTTTTGATGATGGTCGACGACCTGGGCTATTCCGACTTTGGTTGCTACGGCAGCGAAATCGAGACTCCCAACATCGACGGGCTGGCGGAGGACGGGCTTCGTTTCAGCCGTTTCTACAACACGGCGAAATGTCATTCATCCCGAGTGTCTCTTCTGACGGGGCTCTATTGCGATCAGGCGGGTGGTACGAGTTTGAGCCGGGGTGTCACGATTGCCGAGGTGCTGGGTCAAGCCGGTTACTCCACCGCCATGGTAGGCAAGTGGCATCTGAAGAAGGAACCGACCGATCGGGGTTTTGAAAAATACTTCGGTCATCTTTCAGGGGCGACTAACTTTTTCACTGGTGACAACACCTTTCGCCTGAATGGAGAGGCGTGGAATGACTTCGATGACGACTTCTATACCACCAACGTGTTTATCGATTACGCCGAGCAATTCCTCGGTGAAATGGAGGAAGAGTCGCCTGACAAACCTTTCTTTCTCTACATTGCGCACAACGCACCTCACTACCCCCTTCATGTTCTCGAAGAGGACTATCGGAAATACGAGGGACGTTATGACGAGGGCTGGGATGTGATTCGGGCGGCGCGCTATCAGAAGCAAGTCGAGATGGGGCTCGTGCCCAAGGAGTGGACGTTGGCCCCGCGACCTGAGTTGGTGCCTGCCTGGGATGATCTCAGCGAAGAGGAGAAGGCCTGGGACAGTCGTCGCATGACCGCTTTTGCCGGTATGGTCGATCGAGTCGATCAGGTGACCGGCCGTCTCATTCAGCGGCTCAAGGATATGGGCGTCTACGAGAATACGCTCATTATGATTTGCGCCGATAATGGGGCCTGCCCGTTTGATCGCACTAAAGGCGAGGAATTTGAGCCTTGGGATTCGCGTTCCTACTGGTGCTACGACACAGGATGGTCGCACGTGGGGAATACTCCTTTTCGTCTGCACAAACAGAACCAGCACGAAGGTGGGATTTCTTCGCCAATGATTGCGCATTGGCCTGCCGGAATGAAAGCTGACGCGGGCAGCATTACCAATCAACCGGGACACCTGGTCGACTTCATGGCCACTTGCATCGATCTAGGGGAGGGGGCCTACCCGAAAGAATGGCCCGGGGTCGAAGTGGATCCGCTCCAGGGGAAGTCGCTCGCCCCGATCTTCGCGGGCAAGACTCGCGAGGCGCATGAGTTTCTATACTTTCACTTCAGTTCCAACCGTGCTATTCGCAAGGATAACTGGAAACTGGTGACCCACAAAGCGAGCCAGTGGGAACTCTACGACATCAACAAGGACGGGACGGAGATGAATAATCTGGCGGCGAAGAATCCTGAGGTCGTGGAGCAGTTGAGCGCCCTGTGGCACCAAACCGCGACGGAGGTTGAGCGCTTGTCGGCGAAGGCTTCTGCTCCTGTGTCAGGAGAGACGCCACCGAAGCTGGAGAAAGGTGGGACGCCGGCAAAGGAAGCAGGCGGAAAGAAAGGGAAGTAGTGAGCCGTAGATTAGTTGGCTTGGGGTCTGAGGCCGACTGCTAGAAGTGACTTCAAGTGGACCGTTTTGAAGTTGCCTCCGCTGCGCAAATAGTGGGAAACCGGGGTATTGCCTGGATTTTCCAGGGTCGTCTTTGGTTGTTTGCAATTCAACTGTAAGCCGGCTGGGTGCTATTTTACTTGGACGAGGGAACCTCAAAAACGTAGCCAGATACGAAAGAACTTTCGAGGCACGACCCAAGGTGTCATGGCCCGATCCTACCGCAAACACGCTGTCTGCTGTGGATGCACCCCCTCAGTCGCGGCCGGACCGACGCACTGAAAAGAACTCCTTGAAAAAGCAAATCCCTGTATGTAATTCAGGTCCTTCAATGCCTCAGCCCTACACAAAAATCAAGCTAGACAGTTACATTTCACGTATCGATGGCATGCGAGCATTGGCTGTCATCGCCGTAATCATTTGTCACTTTAACGAGAAATTACTTCCGAGTGGTTACCTCGGTGTAGATGTCTTTTTTGTCATTTCAGGATTCGTGATTACCGCCTCACTCATGAAGCGGGATTCTAACAAACCGCTAGACCGGTTCGGCTCTTTCTATAAGAGGCGCATGAAAAGACTTATTCCAGCACTATCGCTAGTGGTTATCCTCGGATCAATCGCGATTACCCTATTCACAAGAAATCCATTGGAGTATCTCACTACAGGCGCCTCCTCACTTGCTGGTTTTTCAAACCTCTCTCTTTATTTTGAAGCCACCGACTACTGGGGAAAAGACGCGTCACTGAACCCCTTCACCCACACTTGGTCTTTAGGCGTAGAAGAGCAGTTCTACTTCGTCTACCCTCTAATCGTCGTATACTTCACCAGAAAAGGAGCCTCACTCCTAGCCCTCAAGAAGCTGTCAGTCTTCATGGGAGTTACAGCAATCGCCTCTCTAGTGGGCTTTGCTGCCCTGTCCTCACAATACCCTGCGGCCACCTATTTCTTAATGCCATTCCGATTTTGGGAAATGGGACTAGGATGCCTAGTCTACCTAACCTTAAAATCGGCAAGTAAAGCACCGCAACAGTTACTAGCTAAGGTCCCCCAAACAGGAACAATAATCACACTTGTCGCAGCATTTTTCACCCCCCGAGAATTCGGAGTGTTCATACCGATCGCAGTCCCATTCCTGAGCGCCCTATTGATCGCACAACTAGCCTCACCTTCCAATCAAACAACTGCTCCTAAGTATGACATCCTCAACAACCCCATCGCCCTGTATTTTGGCTAGATATCGTACTCACTATATCTTTGGCATTGGGTAATACTAGTCATCGCTCGCTGGACCATAGGCGTGTCCATATTCACAACTCCTGCGCTACTATTGATCATTATCGCACTTTCATCGCTCACCTATTCGACGATCGAAGCTCCGTTAAGAAATGCCAAATGGTTCTGGTCCCTCAGGGCAACCGTAACCCTCATACCGATCACCCTAGCCACAGCATTTGTCCTACTATGCTGCATGGGCGTCATAAACACGAAAGAGCTCTTCCTCGGCAAAAGAAGTATGTCATCTTCAATCGCGATTCGCGCGATTATCGAGGAGTTCAACCCCACTACAAACGAAACGCAATGCGAACGCATTCGAGCACTGGGAAATTCCCACTCCTTGAAGTTAGTCCCGATGTTAGCGCAAATAGGGAAGACTTATGACATCGAGATCATATCGAAAGAGGGGCCGGATTATATCTCGCTTCCCTCTGGCGATGGGAAGCACCTTCCAAAACTAGGTCAAATCCTGTCAGAACTTGATAAATCCGACCTACTCATCCTATCCAATAGAAATTATTTATTATACCAACAACCGTTCATCAATGGCGCTGGAGACAAATGGGGAGACCCTGAGGAACTGAGGGAAAGCCCAAAATGGGGGCTTCCCCTCTGGCTTGAAGAGCTAGATCAAGTAATTGATGCAACAAACAAAAAAGGCATAAACGTCGTCCTCTTCCTTCCACTGCCAGAATTCAGCGAGCCCATTCCGCACCGTGAATTATACGAAGAGGAGTGGTTCCGAACTCCCAAGAAACAGACCCCCTCCGCTTCTCCTGAATTCCTGAACAATCGATTCCCTCCCGGGTTTTTTGCTGAGGTCAAACGACGGGCGTTAAATCATAAGAATTTCTTCGTCTTTGACCCTATGCCATTCTTCCTCAACGACAACGGCAACTATACACTAATCGTGGATGGTGTTGTCGCATACAGCGACACTCATCATTTATCCACTTACGGGTCGATGCTCCTGCTGAAGCCATTTCATTCATTCTTAGTGAAAAACGACCTTCTATAGCTAGTTCCCAAAGGACATTGTATTACAACCGTATTGGCATGAATTTTTCTACCCTCGGTCAACAACGAATTGCCCCAACCACTCAAGGCGCAGCATCCCCGCAAGGAAGACACTAGGGTTCGTCGTCGCTGTAAATATCAAACCAAGGATCAGCGCTCAAAAACAGCGAACCTCCGCGAAATAGTGTAGTGAGAATTCTTGAAGGTGGGACAATGGAATCGACGGTGCACTCCTCCAGCATTGTAATTGAGAACGCAGATCGCCAAAAATGGATTCCGAGGGAAGTGATTCTGTATGTCCAGGCCCCACTAAAGCCATAAACCTGCTAAACGAGTGGAGGCGATTGCCGAACCACGTTGAGAGTTTTTCGGAGGCGCTCCGCCTGAGGCGGGCGGAGTCGCTTTGACTTCTATTCTGATATAGCGATGCCTACCCCAGCCAATGAGATGGATGACTTGCTGGTTCAGGCGCGACGATGTCGTGTCTGTGCCGACTCGCTGGGCCATGAACCACGACCCATTCTGGCAGCTCATAAAAATAGCAAAATTGCGATCATTGGTCAGGCGCCTGGATCGGTGGTTCATCGAACCGGTGTGCCTTGGGATGATCAGAGCGGAGAGAATCTCAGGAGATGGATGGGAATCGATAACGCCACATTTTACGACGAGGAGAAAATCGCGCTGGTTCCTATGGGGTTCTGTTATCCAGGGAAAGGGAAAAGCGGAGATCTGCCTCCACGGAAAGAGTGTGCCCCGCTCTGGCATTCGCCGATTTTTCAGGGGATAGAACAGCTCGAATTGATCCTGTTAATAGGGAAATATGCCCAGGATTACTACCTCAAGGATCCCGGGAAAACACTCACCTCCACAGTGCAAAATTTCAGGGAGCACTTGCCGCAACACTTTGTCTTGCCCCACCCATCACCGAGGAACAATATTTGGCAGTCTAAGAATCGCTGGTTCAGTAGCGAGGTATTGCCGGTTCTCAAAGAGATGACTTCGGCGATTTTGACCTCGTAGTCGCTTGCGGCAAGACTGACCAATCGGGTTATGGCACCTTATCTCGATCCTGCTGCGGGTCGAAAAGTCTTTTCTGACTAGCCAATCGGTTTTACGATTTGTGAGACTGCTCCGGTCATGAAATCGACATCGATCAATCGGTCAGCTGAAACTTGATATTTCGATTTCAAAACAACTCTCAATTGGCGTGCCACTGCATTCCACCGTATCTAACCATGGAAACAACGATGAACTATTTAATCCTTAGACTGACCGCAATCATAGCCCTTGTCGCAGCTGGTCTAATCAACGCAGGACTCTGTTCCGCGGCCGATGGGCGGCCCAATATTTTGCTCATCGTTACTGACGACATGGGCTATTCGGACATAGGTCCTTTCGGTGGGGAAATTGATACTCCGAATCTGGACGCTTTGGCCAAATCCGGGATGCTCTTTACGGACTTTCACACTTCGGCATCGTGCTCGCCTACCCGGTCGATGATGTTGAGCGGTACGGACAATCATCTTGCCGGGGTAGGATCGATGGGTGAGACGATCACGGCGGAGCAAAGGGGGAAGCTGGGTTACGAAGGATATTTGACGGATCGAGTCGTGAGTATTCCGACGCTTTTGCGCGACTCCGGCTATTTTACTGCCATGGCCGGAAAGTGGCACCTCGGCGAAGAACTCGAACAGGATCCCTTCCGACGAGGTTTTGAAAAGGCATACACAATGCTTACGGGTGGTGCGAGCCACTTCGATGACGAGTGGATGATGTATGCCAACTACACTCCGATCTATCGAGAGAACGGAGTTCGCACGCATGTTCCCAAGGGTTTTTATTCATCTGAGTTCTACACTAGCAAGCTGATGGAGTATCTCGACGAATGTCCCGCCGAGAAGCCGTTTTTTGGATATCTCGCATTTACGGCACCACATGACCCGCTTCATGCTCCCGATGACTGGGTCGACAAATACAAGGGCGCATACGACGTGGGATACGATGCCCTTCGCGAGACCCGCCTCAAACGGTTGAAGGACCTCGGTTTTATTGCGCCGGATGCAAAACCGTTTCCAAGACTACCGACGATTCCGGCTTGGGAGGAACTGACAGATGATCAGAAGAAAGTCGAAGCTCGGAAAATGGAGGTCTATGCCGCCATGATCGCAAACATTGATCATCAGTTGGGGCGATTGTTCAGCCAGCTCAAGAATTCGGGCCAGTGGGAAAACACCCTGGTTATTTTCCTTTCGGATAACGGGGCCAACGGCCTCCATATGCACCAGTATTCCGATACTGATGAAGCTTGGGTCGAGCGGAACTCCGACAACCGATTTGAGAACCTCGGTCGCCAATTTTCACGGGTAGCGGCTGGTCCCGCCTGGGCCCAAGTGAGCATGACTCCGTTTCGCCTGTTTAAGATGGTGGTTGCCGAGGGGGGGATTCGTTCTCCTCTCATTATGGCTGGACCCGGCGTGGAGAAACCGGGCACACACAGCGGCGCTTTTACGCACGTCATGGATTTGGCTGCCACAATTCTAGACGCATCACAAACGCCCCATCCGGGAACTTCCTACCAAGGTCGCACGGTCGAGCCGCTTCGTGGCCAATCCCTTTTTCCTGTGCTTAGCGGAAAGGCGGACGTTGTTCATGAGGATGATACCGCAGTGAGCTGGGAGTTGTTCGGAATGCGAGCCGTCCGGAAGGGGGATTTCAAATTGCTTCGGCTGCTTGCTCCGTTTGGTCCCGACGAGTGGCAGCTCTATAATCTGGCAAAGGATCCCGGAGAGACGATGGACTTGTCCGGGCAGATGCCGGAACTCCGTAGCGAGATGATCGAGATCTGGAATAGCTATTCGAAAGAGACCGGTGTTATTCTGCCCGAGAAGAGCCTGTTTGCTCCTTAGGTCGTGAAGATACGGCAGCGCTATGTGGAGGCTGCGTGGTGGGAATGCAGAAACCTAAGAAGGGCCTTGTCACTCTGTGTTGCCGACACGGAATGAAGGCCTCTCTGTTGAGCTCCGCTGGAGCTGCTTAGGAGGGCGAAAACTCGATGGATAGATCTCGATTAATTTGAGCATCTCCGTCTCTATGCCACCAGGCGCGAAGCGTTAGATATGCTGGGTATGAGCAAGGAAAGCGTCGCAAGGTTGCCAGAGGTTTTTCCTGATTGTCCCTGGTAGAATCTTTCGAAGTGCTAGGATCCTCAGTCGGCACTTTGCTTTCGGTGGAAAAATTGATAAGGTGTCAGGTCTCAGTATGATGATCAAGATGAGGGCCTCCATACTAGCCGCCGTCGCAGCGGGAACTCTCGTAACTTCTGCACCGACAGCGGAACCAAGCCTGTTCAAAATTAGGGTCGTCGAAGAAGGCTCCGGCTGGCCAGTTCCCATGATCGAACTGCAGACGACTCACCGGGTGCGGTTCGTATCTGACAATGGTGGACTGATCGCGTTTGATTTGCCCGAACTCATGGGAAAGGAGTGCTGGTTCACCATACGGGGGCACGGATATGAAGTGCCTCCTGACGGATTTGGTTATCGCGGCGTTCGTCTGCTGCCCACGCCGGGAGGCGAGGCGATCGTCGAGGTGAGCCGAACCCTGCCAGCCAAGCGATTGGGCCGGCTCACTGGGGCTGGCTTATTCGGAGAGAGTCAGCGATTTGGTCTTGAAGAATCGTGGCAGGAATCGGGGGTGGTGGGTTGCGACAGTGTCCAGATTGCCCGCCACCGGGGAAAGCTGTTCTGGGCCTGGGGCGACACCAGCAAGGCGGGATATCCATTGGGGCTCTTTCATATGTCGAGCGCAACGACAGCGCTGAGGCCTTTGAGTTCGTTTGAACCTCCGCTTCGTCTTTCCTTTAACTACTTTAGGGATGAGGAAGGACGCCCACGCAGTGTGGCTGAGATGCCTGGTTCCGGCCCCACTTGGGTGAGCGGGTATGTGAGTCTACCCACTAAGAAGGGTGGATCAAGGTTGGTAGGATGTTATGTGAAGGTTAGAAAGTTTCTCGAGGTATACGAATGTGGGCTCTGTGTCTGGAGTGATAAGAAAAAGTGTTTTGAGAAACACTCTACACTCTGGTCAAAGACTCTTGAGGATCCTGATCCGCCATTGCTCCCGGACGGACACCCCGCTTTCTGGGCGGATGAATCGGGGAAGAATTGGTTGTTGTTTGGTGATCCATTTCCTCGAATCAAGATGGAGCCTACCTTCGAAGCCTGGAGTGATCCGGAGAAGTGGGTCCCACTTAAGCCACAGGAGGAGGTGCCTGCCCGGGATGGGAAGGAGACAATTGTTCCCCATCGAGGATCGATCACCTGGAGCGAATACCGAAATGCATGGGTGACTGTGTTCACACAGATGAAGGGCACGTCCTCGCCCCTCGGGGAGATCTGGTACGCTGAAAGCGAAAATCCAATCGGACCGTGGGGCTCGGCCGTGAAAGTGGTGACTCACGACAATTACACGTTTTACAATCCCAAGCTGCACCCAGAACTGACGGGCGGGGAATCGGCCATTCTCCTGTTCGAAGGAACGTTTACCCGGATGTTTGCGAAGCATCCGGATCCGTTGCCTCGATACGACTACAACCAGATCATGTATCGACTCGATCTGGATGATCCCGAGTTGGTGGGGGAGTGAAGATCTGAGGGCTGCCAAACGCATATCGGGGATTGTTTTCTGGATTGGTTGCCGTCAAATTTTCCATCCAGACCCTACGAGCTGGTGACTGATTTATGAACCGATACAAAACCCTGACGTTTGCCCTTATTCTTTCTCTTCTGTCCATGGGCTCTCTTTTGCTCTCGGCCAAAGAGGAGTCCAAACCCAACTTTCTCTTCATTCTCGCGGACGACTGCACTTACAACCTGCTGGGGTGCTATGGCGGGCAGGATGCGGAGACTCCTCATATTGATCTACTGGCGAGCGAAGGCATGCGGTTCACTCGGGCTTATGCGTCCATGGCGATGTGTGCGCCGTTCCGGGCCGAACTCTACACGGGCCTCTATCCGGTGCACAACGGGGTGGCCTACAATCATTCCTCGGCGAAGCCGGGAACGAAGAGTGTCTGTCATTATTTGAAGGAGCAGGGCTATCGAGTGGGAATTTCCGGAAAAGTGCACGCGAGCCCGAAGGATACTTTCCCATTTGAGGTGCTGAAGGGCTTTCCTGATGGAGAGGCTGTGCAGGAATTCATGACACGTGATGCGGAGCAGCCTTATTGCCTGTTTTTGTGTTCGAGTAATGCCCACGCTGCCTGGACCACGGGGGATTCGGCTAAGTTTGATCAGAGTGAGATCCATTTGAGCCCGGTGCAGATCGACAGTCCGGCGGTGCGTGAGGTCATGAGCCGGTATCTGGCTGAGGTAGAAGATCTCGACCGGGAGACCGGATTGATTCTGGATCTGTTAGATTCCATTGGTCAAAAGGATGAGACCCTGGTGATGTTTTCGTCTGAGCAGGGCTGGGCGCTGGGCTTTGCCAAGTGGACGAACTGGGACCTGGGCGTGCATACTGGATTGATCGCCCGGTGGCCGGGAAAAATTGAGGCAGGGGCGGTGTCCGAAGCGTTGGTGCAGATGGCTGACGTGTTGCCGACTTTTCTGGAAGCGTCAGGAGCAAAGCCGAAGTCGTACGGACTCGATGGGAAGAGCTTTTATAGTCATTTACTGGGGCGGAAGCAGCCGATGCGGGAGTTTGTCTATGGGGTGCACAACAATATACCGGAAGGCGATCCCTATCCAATTCGGTCGATTCGAGACGGGAGATTTAAATACATCCACAATCTGACGCCGGAGGCGACCTACGGAGAGAAGCACATCATGGCAGAAGATTCACGCCTGATTTGGTGGCCGGATTTGAAGGCAGCGGAAGCAAGGGGCGATGCTGAGGCGATCGACTTGCTGAAGCGGTTCCACTCGCGGCCGGAGGAGGAACTCTACCTGGTGGATGAGGATGTCTACGAGACGGAGAATCTGGCTTTGAATCCTGAGTATGCAGAAGTGAAGGCCAGGCTCAAGGCTGAGATGGAACGCTGGATGGACGCGCAGGGTGATCCCGGGGCGGCGTTGGATGATCCTGCTGTATACGCGGCGAATAAGGCGGCGGCGGGCGGTGGAAAAGCAAAGGGCGGTAAGGCGAAAGCCAAAGGAAAGAAGAAGGAGTGAGGCGGTGTTGCGTGGGTTCGCGGTCGACTCGACCACTACTCGACCACTACTCGATCCAGCGCTTCGACGCTGACGTAAGGCACGAACCCGATCTCCCGCTGTTTTTGATAGGCGTCAGCGATGCAATCTGGATCTTTGGCATAGTCAACTCCCAGTAGGGGTATTGGTTCGAGTAGAGCACTTGCTCGAGTGGGCCTTCGAGTGTGTAGGAACGAGCGGCTCGCTCGCCCGGTGTGAAGGGTGACTGATGAAGGGTGACTGATGAAGGGTGCGCTCTCGGGCACTTCCTCCATGAGTGCGACCTATCCTTCGGAGTAGACCTGCGGAGAACCGACGCTTGTGGCTATCGGCTTCGCACGCCTTGACTCCGTAGGAGTAAGAAAAAGATTAAGAGCAAGAAAAAGAGGTAGCGGGCGGGGGCCTGCTAGATGACTCGGTCGTTTCCTCCGTCGATCGGAATCTGTGCCCCGGTCGTCTTGCCAAAGAGTGGGCTGGCCATAGCGGAAACCATGTTGCCTACGTCTTTGGATTTGATCTCAGTTTTAAGCAAGTTGCGGGTTTTGTATTCCTCAACCGTCATGTTGTAGCGCTCGGCTGAGCGCTTCAAGTTTTCTTCTGTCCAGAGCTTCGTATCGAAAACCGCATCAGGATGGATGATATTGCAGCGAACGCCGAAAGGCGCGAGTTCCAGTGCGGCGACCCGGCAGAGTTGAGTGAGGCCGGCTTTGGCACAGGAATAGCTTGCAGCTCCCGCACCGGGGGCGTTGACGTTGCGTGAGCCGACTAGAACGACGGCCGGATCGATTCCGTTTTTGAGAAATGGAATGGTGTACTTGAGTAGCTTCTGATGGCTGGTCAGGTTGACCGCCATTGATATGTCCCAGTTTGAGCCTTCAAGGTTCTCGAGGTAGGCGCCTGCGGTGAAGATGCCGGCGTTGCTAACTAAAATGTCGATGCCGCCAAATTGACGCACGATGCCCTCAATTGCTTTGATGACCTTCTTGTCGTCCGTCAAATTGGCGACAATGCCGATGCCACCAATTTTGGCCATTTGCTCTTCGATTGTCGGGCTGAGGTCGATCCCGATGACCTTGGCCCCTTGTTCGGCGAGCGACTGAGCGCAGGCGAAGCCGATTCCCGCGGCAGAGCCGGTTACGATAGCGACTTTGCCCTGATGGATGGGAGCCGAGCCACTCTTTTTGAGCTTGGCTTGCTCCAGCTCCCAGTATTCGATTTCAAAAAGTTTCCCGGCTGGGAGAGCCTTCCATCCACCTTCGAAGGCGGCTTCTGTCTGCTGGATGGTGTGCCAGGTCGAAGTCACGATATCGGAGAGAACCCCGGCCTCTTTCTCGGTGGCTCCAAAGCTGATCACGCCTTTGTTCTTCCACACTGCCCAGCGTGGATCGGGGGATAGCATGGTTTCTCCCTGATTGTATTTGTCGAAATACTTGGTGTAATCTGATTCAAACTTGTCGAGCGCTTTGCCTGAATCGGCACCGATCACGGCCGGAATCCGCTTGGTTCGGATGGTGTGATCTGGTGTAAGTGGGCCCCGGGTCGCGAGTTTCCCCACATCCTTTCGGCTCGCGAATCCAACTGCTTTAGCTGATTGATCGAGAGATGCAATCACCGGAACGCCACGGAGTTCGGATACCTTTTTACGGATTTCAGAAAGGCCGATCAGATCCTCATTTGGCTTTGCCTTGGGGAAGGAAAATGACTTGCCGAGCTTGCTGGACAGGTAGATTTCCGCCTCAGTGACCAGTTGGATCATCATCTCGTAACTGGTGCGGGCGTTGTCGTGCATCGTGAAAATGCCGTGATTCATCAGGATGATTCCGTCGAGCTTGTAGGCATCAACATCCGCCAGGGCGCTGACGACGGCCTTCGCTAGATCAAAACCGGGCATGACGTAAGGAATCACGGCAACGCGGTTGCCGTAGACTTCCTCAACAGCCTGACGTCCATTCTTGTGGTTGGTCAGAGCGACGACGGCGTTGGCGTGGGTGTGATCGACGAATTTTTGCGGAATGACGGCATGAAGAATAGCTTCGATGCTAGGATTGGGGGCATTGGGCTCAAGCATGGCGGCCCGCTGCTGCTTGACCATTTCAGCGTCACTCAAGGTATTGAGCTCAGCCATCTTGAGTAGTGCCTCCATCCGAACAGGAGCAAAACCGGCTGCCTCGATGGTGCCGAGATCCCATCCGGAACCCTTAACGTGTAGCACGTCGACTTTGTCTCCGAAAAAGTCTTTCTCAGTGGTTTTGACTGAGGTATTGCCGCCGCCATGGAGAACGAGCTCCGGATTGGCCCCGAGCAGGCGTGAGGTGTAAACGCGCTTGCCGAGATCACCTTTGAATTTGCGGGCTTCGGAGTCGGACCAGAGGGATTTCATGAGATATACAGATTGGCGGAAAGGTTGGTATCAAGTCTTGCTCTTGATCTTAATCCTGATCTTGTTCTCCCGGCAATAGCGCGGGGAGCGAGAGCATGATCAGGCTTATGAGCAAGAGGCTGGGGCGAAAATCAGCTGTAGACCTTTTCGGGGTCGTAGCTCTGATCCTCAATTTCTTGTCCCAATGCTACTGGATCTCCGGCGCCTTGTATATTTCTGTAGAAGCAAGATCTATATCCGGCATGGCAGCATCCGGGGCCATGTTGGCGGACCTTAAGGACGAGGGCGTCCTGATCGCAGTCAGTGAGAATCTTCTCAACAGTCTGTGTGTGACCTGATGTGGCCCCTTTGTGCCAGAGCTTTTGGCGGCTTCGGGAGAAGTAGACGGCTTCACCAATCTCGAGGGTCTGTTTGAGCGATTCCTCGTTCATGTAGGCGACCATAAGCACTTCGTTGGTGTCGGCATCTTGTGCGATGGCGACGACGAGACCATGGTCATCGAATTTCGGCGAAAAGGTATGCCCGGTTTCGAGGAGCTTCTTGTCGTCGCGTGTGCCGAAAGTGATTTCTACTGAGTTTGACATGGTTGAGTTTGTTAATGAGAACAATTTGGAATAGATAATCCTCTGTCAGCCATTCATAAATGCAATCAACACTGATGCAACGCGGGAAATTTATCACATTTGAAGGATCGGAAGGGTGCGGCAAATCCACCCAGATCAAGCGCTTCGTTGCCATGCTCGAATCGAAGGGGCTCACGGTATTGCAAACGAGAGAGCCAGGAGGGACCGTGATTGGAGAAAAAATAAGGGATCTACTGCAATTCGATCCTGAAGCGGCGGATCTCACCGACGAGAGCGAATTGCTTTTGTTTGCTGCGAGCCGGGCTCAATTGGTCCGCCGTGTGATCCAGCCAATGCTGGATGCAGGGACCTGGGTGGTGGCGGATCGGTTTTTTGATTCGACGACTGTGTATCAGGGGGTGGCGCGCGGGCTCAAAGTGGACGCGGTGAAACAGATCAATGCATTCGCGGTTGGTGAGACGACGCCGGACCTGACTCTACTACTCGATCTTGACGTAGCAGTCGGTCACGCCCGGGCTGTTGCAGCGAGTGGCGGGGTTCAGGACCGAATGGAGTCCCTGCCTCTCTCCTTTTTTGAGATGGTTCGTCAGGGATATCTAGATTTGGCAAAAGAGGCTCCTGAACGCATTGAAGTGATTGATGCCTCCGCTACGATCGACGAAGTAACCGATTCTATTGAAAGAGTGTTTGAGGAGCGATTGGGAGTGTTTGTGAAATGAGTTTTAAATACGAGACAGCTGTCAATTTGGTCGAGCAGGCTCAGCAGAACGGTCGCCTGGCGCATGCCTATCTGATTGCAGGACCATCTGGGAGTGGAAAAGAGGCACTCGCCGTGAAGATGGTCGAAATGGTGAATTCCAATGTGGTCAGCCCTGAAGGTGGGTTGGATGCGATGCGGTCTTCCACTACAGCTGTGATCGGGCCGGAATCGAAATCCCGGAGGATCACGGTCGATGCCATACGCGGGGTGGAGCATACTCTCCAAATGGCTGCGCCCAGTGGGGTGACCAAATTTGCGATCGTCAAAGATGCCGACCGCATGGGCCCGGAAGCTGAGAATGCGTTTCTTAAAACGCTCGAGGAGCCTCCTGCGTCTTGTCGGTTGTTGCTCCTGACCTCGCGTCCGGAGATGCTGCTGGAGACCATTCTCTCCCGTTGTATTCGCATTAATCTGGCGGGCAAGTCGGGACCTGTGGAGTTGGGCGAATCGGCTTCGGGTTTCCTGAATGCACTGCGACAGCACGTCGTAAACCAGCACACAGGGGTTTCTGGAGCACTCGGGCTGATGTCACGCTTTGCCTCGATTTTGAAAGATGAGAAATCTGTCATCGCAAAGCGAAACGATGAAGCCCTCAAGGCTGAGGTGGCTCATTATAGGCAGACCACCGAAGGGGACTATTTGAAGCGGCGGGAGGAGTATTACAAGGCTCTCACAGAAGCCGAATACCTTCAGCAGAGGAATCAGCTCATCGACTACTTGATGATGTGGTTCGGTGATGCCATGCGGATTCAGAATGGGGCGAAGCATCTTGATCTTCCAGCCTATGAAGAAGGAACGCGCCTTTTGGCCAAGTCGATGAACACGGATGAATTGAGCCGTCGTGTCCGGGCAGTCGAGACTTTGCGAGAGAACCTCAACACCAATGTGTTCGAAGCACTGGCGCTTGAGGTTGGGTTCATCCGCGCGTTCGGTTAAAACGCGGATGAATGAGGTGGTAATCAACCGAGCTTAAGCGCGGCGCTCAAGCCGGTGGCTTCCTCCTGAGCAACGTGCACATCCATCTGGGGGTAGGGGATGGAAATGCCGGCATCATCGAGGGCCAGTTTGATACGTTCCGTCAGATCGCATTTGGTCGCAAAGTAGTCTGGCGTATTCACCCAGGGCCGGACAAGGATATCGACGCTGGAAGCCCCGAGTTCTCCAACGGCGACGAGCGGTGCCGGATCATCGAGGACGCGATCTTCGCTCTTTACGAGGTCTTCGAGCAGTTGCTTGGCCTGACGAAGATCATCGTTGTAGCCAATGCCTATCACGAGATCGATGCGACGGGTATCGCGGGCGTTGTTGTTGGTGATGGTTCCGCTGAAAATATCGCCGTTGGGGACGATGACTTCACGGTTGTCGGGGGTTCTCATTTTGGTGCTGAAGATCCGCACCTCTTCGACCACGCCTTCGGTTCCGGCCGCTTGAATAAAGTCTCCCGTATCAAAGGGGCGGAAGAGAATGATCATGACGCCTGAGGCGAAGTTCTGCAGTGAATCCTTCAGAGCCAGGCCAATGGCAAGGCCCGCAGCCCCCAGAATGGCAACGAACGAGGTGGTTGGAACACCTAGCTTCTGCAGCGCGGCAATCAGGACGACGAAGAGCAGTACCCACCGGAGAATATTGCAGACAAAACTGATGAGCATCTCATCGAGGTCGGATCTTCTCATCGCCTTGGCGACCAGTTTGGAGATCCATCGCGCGATGATCGATCCAACGGCGAGAATAAGGAGGGCGAACGCGACCTTGATACCCCATTCGAGGAGGTACCCGGTCAGTAATTCTTTAACAGTTGAGGTTGCCGTAGCGATATCTTCCATGGTTTAATTTTTGAAGGGGAGACGATCGCACAATGTTCAGTAGGATGGCCAGTGTTCAATTGGCTTTTAATCTGTGAGGGGTGTTGTCTGGTTCCAATAATCAATTGTATGAAGGAGCTATGAATTCTTTGCGGACCACATTCGCCCGATTTGCCACTGCTGTTCTGGTCGCTGGAATTCCCTTTATCCTGCCGACGAGCTTAGCCGCTCAGTCCCAGGTATCTGCCGGTAAGACGATTATTATCCTCGATGCATCCGGATCGATGTGGGGGCAAATCAAGGGGAGACCGAAAATCGAGATCGCCCGAGAAGTGATTGCTGACTTATTGTCCAATCTCGATCCCTCTCTGGAGCTGGGATTGATGTCCTACGGTCATCGCGAAAAGGGCAATTGTGAAGATATCGAATTGCTGGTTCCTCCGGGGAAGGTGGATCGTGCATCATTTCTCAAAAAGGTCATGGGCATTATTCCAAAGGGAAAGACACCTTTGACGGATGCGGTGGAGCAGGCCGCCGGATTTCTGCAATACGAAGAGAACCCAGCGAATGTGATTCTGGTAAGTGATGGATTGGAGACCTGTGATCGCGATCCCTGCGTTCTCGCTGGGGAGCTGGCCGCGAAAGGGATCGACTTTCGAGCTCACATTGTGGCCTTCGATCTGACGACCGAGGAGTCCGCCAGTTTCAGGTGCCTTGCTGATGAGACCGGAGGCACTTTTCTGGCCGCTCAGGACGCTGCAACCTTGAGAGACGCCCTTGAGATTGCGGTCGAAGCGGCTTCCACGGCCAAAGTTGAGGTGATGCCTGAGCCCGTGATCGAGTCTGCCACGATCAAGGCCCCTGCTGCCGTGCCTGCGGGTTCAGATTTTGAAGTGAAGTGGGAAGGGCCTGATCACACCGGGGACTTTCTGACGATTGTGGCCAAAGGCGCTTTGGAGAGTGAATGGGGAAACTACTCCTATACTCGCAGCGGCAGTCCTACACAGTTGACGGCACCGGTAGATCCAGGGCTGTCCGAGGTACGCTATATTTCGGGTGGCAAAGTGCTCGGTCAGGCGGATATCGAAGTAACCCCTTCAGAAGCTTCACTCGAGGCACCGGCTGAGGTGGTGGCAGGTTCAAATTTTGAAGTGAACTGGACAGGTCCAGACAACGGTGGCGACTACATTACGATTGTTTCAAAAGGCGCTGAGGAGGGAGTCTATCGATCCTACGCATACACAACAAACGGCAATCCCTCCAGGGTGCGTGCTTTGCCTGATGCCGGCGAAGCGGAGGTCCGCTATGTGACAGGGCAGGGCGATCGAACTCTGGCCAGCGTTCCTATTGCGGTTTTAGAGGCCGAAATTCTGGTTCAGGGACCGGAAGCAGTTGAAGCGGGAGCCGAGTTCACAGTGGAGTGGAAGGGCCCCGGCAACTCGGGCGATTTCATCACAATTGTGAAGGCCGATGCCGACTCCGGTGATTACAACTCATACGCTTACACGGAAAACAGCGCCGATGGTAAGCTCAGTATTACTGCCGTCGAGACGGCGGGTGATGACTACGAAATTCGCTACATTGAAGGGCAGGAAAAGAAGACCATGGCGACGGCGCCCATCATTGTAAGGCCCGTTTCGGGCTCTGTAAGCGGCCCGGACACCGCGGTTGCCGGGAGCGAAATTGAGATCACATGGAGTGGTCCGGCATTCACGAGTTACTTTATTACTGTGGTGGATAAGGAAGCTGATATAGGCTCCTATGGGCGGTATTTCTATACGAAAAACGAGCAATCACCGACACGATTACGCGTGCCTGAGACTCCGGGCGATGCTGAGATACGCTTCACCACAGCGGGGAAAAATGTGCTGGCCTCGTCCGCTATTAAAATCACAGCGGCTAAAGCGATCTTCAGGGAATTGCCGGAGAAGGTGGCTGCCAATGGAAAGTTTAGAGTGAAATGGGACGGTCCCGATAACAAGGGCGACTTTGTGACCATCGTCCCGGCGACCGCACCTGAAGGGAAGTATGCCTCTTATATTTACGTTCAGAACGGACAGGATCAGGATATCACCGCTCCGGCGCTGGCCGGGGATTATGAGGTGAGGTATGTCACTGATCAGTTGGGTAAAACTCTGGGCCGATCGAGTATTGAGGTGGTTGCCGAGTAGCGGCTATCAGAGAAGGATGGCGGATCAATTTCCCAATAATTGCATCGCTGCCATCCATTTTTCGGCAAGGATGGGCCATTGCTTGATCTCCTCTTCGGTCTTGTCGTAGCCGAATCCATGTCCTCCTTTGGCGAAGATGTGGAGTTCGCAAGAGCGGTCCTTGCGTTTCATTTCAATGTAGAATCGGGCACTTCCTTCGGTCCATTTCTTGTCACCATGGGCAACGACAAGAAAGGCGGGAGGAGTAGTTGATGTCACCGTAATTTCCGGGGCCAGTTTGTCTGGATCGGACTCATTCTGCTGGTAAGCCGGGTAAACCAGCATCGCGAAGTTGGGGATGCAACTGAGTGCATCCAGTTCGGGGGCAGCCGGGTAGGTGCGGGTGCCGTCGGAGGTCAGCGCCATGGAGGAGAGGTGCCCTCCTGCGGAAAATCCCATGATGCCGACTCTTTCGGGATCAATTGACCACTGTTCGGCATTGCTCCGGATGATTCCGATGGCGCGATGGACATCCTGAAGTGGCGCATGGTGCTTGGCGAGGTCGTCCCTTCTAGGAACGCGGTATTTAAGCAGGCCGGCTGAAATGCCTATCGAATTGAGCCAGTTGCAGACATCTTTACCTTCGTGGGAGTAGGCTAGGATGTTGTAGGCGCCTCCGGGGCAGACGATGACGGAAGTTCCATTGCCATTCTCTGCGGGGTACCATGTCAGGGTAGGCTCGCTCACGTTCGACATGATCTCGATCTGATGCTCGCCCTTGATGATGACGGATTCAGCGGGGAGTTCTAGATTCTGTTCTCCGGGAACACCCTCCGGCCAGAGGGGTTGAGGGTCGAGTGGGGCGGCCTGAATATTGAGGGACAGGACTACGGCGAGGGAAAGAGGAATAGAGACTTTCATGGGAAGTGAATTAGACGGAGTGACCCAGATCAGCAATGGCTTTTTTGAGCGACGCAATTTGATCTGAGGAATGTTTAGCGGAAAGAGTCACTCTGAGCCGAGCCGTGTCTCGTGGGACAGTGGGATAACGAATCGCGGGGACGAGAAAGCCCATTTCCTGAAGATTGGAAGACGCCGCAAGGGCCGCTTCGTTCTCCCCGATAACAACCGGAAGAATGGCACTAACTGCTGAACTGGAAAAAGAACTGATGTTATTCCACAAGGCGCTGCGGAGGGAATCTCCTTCCTCACTGCTGATAAAGTCGAGCGCATCGGAAATGGTGGCGGCAAGGGCCGGGGAAGGTGCCGTGGAGTAAATAAAGCTGCGTGCCCGGTTGATCAGGAGGTCGACAATCTCACGCGAGGCGCAGAGATAGCCGCCGGACAGCCCCATGGCTTTGCTGAACGTGCCCATTTGCAGGTCGACCTGCGACTCAAGGCCCAGTTCAGCCGCAAGGCCACGACCCTGAGGCCCGAGGACTCCAAAGGCATGTGCTTCATCAACGAGGAGCAAAGCAGATGAGGGTGACGTTAGATCGCAAATTTCTCCGAGCGGCGCCCGATCGCCATCCATGCTGAAGACTGACTCGGTGCCAACGACAATACGGCCATTGTCACTCACTTGATTTTCTGCCCAGTCGAGATGTCCCTTCAACTTGGCTAGGTCATTGTGAGGAAAGACACGAAGTGTTGCCCCGCTGAGCCGGGCTCCATCGATCAATGAGGCATGGCAAAGTTTATCCAGGATGATGAAATCTTGCTTGCCACACAGTGCAGGGAGAGTGCCGGTGGCCGCAGCGAATCCGGAACTGAAGGTGAGGGCGGCTTCTGCTCGCTTGAGGTCTGCCAGCTTCTCCTCCATTTCGAGGTGAGGAGCGAGGGTTCCACAAACGAGCCGAGAAGATCCTGCTCCGGCACCGTGAATTTCGATATGGCGACAGTAAGCCTCCTTGATCGTTTGGTGATTGGCGAGGCCAAGGTAGTCGTTGGAGGAGAAGTTGAGGCAAGTTCCTGAGTTGCCAAACTCCACCTTCACATCCTGAGGCGAGTTGAGTTGCCTCAGATTTCGTCTCAGGCCTTTCTCTTCGAGGTCTTTGAGTTCTTTGGCAGGATCGCGCATTAGCGGCTCTTCTTGCTTCCAGATTCGAGAAATTGACTAGCGTTGAGGAGATCTACGGCTTGCTGAAGCACTCGATCCTGCAGGGGGGCGTCATCCCAGGGGGTGGCCTTGCCATTGCTGCGAAGGAGGTAATAATCGATTTCCGGGTCGGTCCCGGCAACCAGCGCTGCTTCGTTCATGCGGGGGCGTTGCTTTTGAAAAAGAAACTGGGTCAGGGGAGTGCCGGTTTCAGTGGACTCGAAAATAGAGTGCTTTGACGAAGCTGCTGTGGGGGTGATGATGTCAGGATTGATGCCAACTTGAAAGATGGATGACTCGTCTTCGAGGACCACTTCGGCTATGGCGTAGCGGAGAACCCGATCGTCTCCGATGGGAACATCGCGGTATTCAACCGTCAGCCCCGGGGTCGCTTCACCGATGATGAGGCAGCCTGTCTCTCGCTTCAGGACAGCGGCAATGATTTCGCCGACGTTTCCGGTTTCGGAATCAACAAGGAGAATCAGGTTTCTGTTCCAGCCATTTTGAACCGGTTGCGAAACGAACAAGGTAGGGCGGTCATTTCCGGGACGTCGGATTTTAAAAAGAAGCTCACTGGGAGGGCGAAACCGGCTCAAAATCTCCGAGGCAATGGCAAAGTCTGCCTGTGCCTGTGGGGAGCGAAGGTCAACAATGAGATTCACCAGTAATTTGTCTTTGGAGTATTCCTTCAGTGCCTGATCAAGCTCAGTGACACCACTGCGGTTGAATTTCCCAAAACGAATGTAGGCGGTTTCCTCAGTGACATGGGTGTTGTAAAACTGATGGGGTGAGTTGCGCTCACTGAGTTCTTGATCGGTCAAAAGCATGGCTCCGAAATCGAGCCGGTTGAGCATGCCTTGCAGGGCGGCACGATTGACTTCAAGGGGGTCGAGTTTCTCCTGATTGATGTAGTCGGTCGTGAGCAAGCGGAATGCCTCCTGAAGGCTCGCCTGATTGAGCGTATCGATCAATCCCCGGAGACGCTGAGGACTATCTGCGAGAGGTGATTTTTCCTGAGCCTTAGGCGCATCAATCGCATCGATGGCGTGCAGGAAGCCCGGAATGAAAGTCAAGGTGAGCAGGAGGCGCAGAATCATGATCGGTGTCAGTCTACGATATTGGGAAAATGGTTCAATGATTCGCTGCCTCCTGATTCCGGCCATTGAAAATGCTGTTCGAGGCAGGCAGCCAGATAGGAGGTGGCCATTGATATGGCTTCGGGAAGGGCCTCTCCCAAAGCAATCCTTGCGGCGATAGCGGCGGAAAGAGTGCAGCCTGTTCCATGAACGTCGGGGACATCAAGCCGCGGGTGGACGAACTCGATAACTTCGTTGTCGATCCATGCGTAGTCGACGATCTCGGAGTTCCCACTTGCGTGGCCTCCTTTTACTAAGGCATTGCAGCCGTAGCTTTCGAATATTCGTCGGGGAGCTTCTTTGGCCGCTTCAGGCGAGTCAATTGCGCAGCCAAGCAAGATAGCTGCTTCAGGAAGGTTGGGCGTCACGAGGGTTGAGAGGGGAAGAAGGTTCGAACAAAGAGATTTCAGTCCATCGAGGGAGAGAAGCTCAACTCCCGCGCTTGCCTGAACGACAGGATCAATGATGAGTGGGATTCCCGCGGCCTGGCGGCAAAACTCCACGACGGCTTCAACATTCCCACGGGTGGCCAGCATTCCAGTCTTGGCTACTTTGATTGGAAACGAGGCTCCAACCCTGTTGAGTTGAGCACCCAACAGGGTTGAGTCAGTTGCTTTAATCTGAGTAACGGCCCCCGGTGCCTCAGCGACGAGGGCGGTGACGGCATTGACGCCATATACCCCGTGCGCGGCGAAAGTCTTGATATCAGCCTGGACCCCGGCCCCGCAAGAGGAGTCAGAGCCTGCGATGGTGAGGGCGACAGGAGGTGAGGGGGATCGTGTGATTTCCAAGGCGTCGTTAAATTTTGGCAACGGGGAAGCTTGCCAGAATCCGCCGATGAGTGCAAATAGGACTGTTGTTATTGCTATGAACTCCTCATCAGAGAACCCTTACCCTCAATCCGTGTTTGCCAGCAAGCTGACGGACCATTCCGGAATCACCGAGTTGATGGATGATCTCGGGGAAGCATTGACGATGGAAAAGGGTACGCTCCACATGCTGGGCGGGGGGAATCCCGGGCACATTCCGGAGATGCAGAAGCTATGGCGGGAGAAGATGCAGGGGCTGTTGGATGCGGAGGATGGGGAGTTTGACAGAGTTATGGCTGACTACGATCAGCCGGCAGGAAGTCCGGCATTTCGCGATGCTGTGGCTAGCTTTCTCAAGGAGCACTACGGGTGGGACCTCACGAGAAAGAATGTCGCGATCACCAATGGAGGGCAGACGGCCTTCTTTTTCCTGTTGAATCGTTTTGCCGGACAAATGGCAGATGGCGGCGAGAAGCAGATCCTGCTACCGATTGTTCCTGAGTACATTGGATACGGAGATCAGGGTATCTCAGGAGGTGAGCTGTTTGATAGTCGAAAGCCCATCATTGAGATGACGGGGGAGCGTAGCTTCAAATATCGAATCGACTTCGATAATCTAAATTTGAGCGACCGACATGGTGCGATCGCTGTATCAAGGCCTACCAATCCGAGTAGTAATGTGCTGACCGATAATGAGATCGCCAAACTGAGGGTATTGGCCGAAGCGCAGGGGATTCCCTTGATCATCGACAATGCCTATGGTCTGCCGTTCCCCGGTGTGGTTTTCCGCGAAGCGAGCCCAGTGTGGGATCCGAATATAATCCTGACACTAAGTCTGAGTAAGCTCGGATTGCCCGGTACTCGAACGGGTATCATCATAGCCCGCGAAGAGATTATTCAGGAAATCCGTTCAATGACTGCGATCATCGGGTTGGCAAACAACAATGTGGGGCAGGCTCTGACGCGTTCGATAATTGAATCCGGCGAGGTGAAGGAGCTGGCTGAGAACGTGGTGCGGCCTTATTACCAGAGCCGTTCGGATCATGCCTTGGAGTTGGCCAAGAAGTATTTGCCGGAGGAGGTTCCATGGAGGGTGCATGAAAGCGAAGGGGCCTTCTTTCTCTGGTTCTGGTTTGAGGATCTCCCCATCAGTTGTCGAGATCTCTATCGAAAACTCAAAGATGCGGGATTGGTGGTGGTGTCGGGAGAATACTTTTTCTTCGGACTCGACACCGCGGGATGGGATCACGCGAGACAATGCATCAGGGTGAGTTTTACACAGCCTGAAGACGTCGTTGACGAAGGCTTCCGGATCCTAGGCGATGTAGTTCGACAGGTTTATGCCGATAGCTAGCGCCCGATAGGTGGCGGTGAATGCGCCGTTTTTCTGATCCTAACCCTTCACCACGACGGAGGTCGGTGTGCCGGACGAGTCTTCGGCGAGGGACATTTTCAGCTTCCAATGCTGGGCGACCCGCAAGAGAAGTTCGCGACGCGAAATATCCTTGCTCGAAAAGTTGAATGGAGGCGCATTTTGCGGCATCCCGCTGGTTTGGTAGAAGATATCGTTCAGGGGAACCTGATCAAAAATCAGTTCCGGGGTCATGTGCTTGTAGTCGACTTCGAAGCGTTCATCCAGCCACTTGTTGAGCGGATCAAAGTCTGTGGCGAGAAAGCCCGTTGTGTCGAGGCTGCCGTCTCCGAGGGTTGCCCCGCCAGTACCTTGGCCAGACTTCTTACCGCCAGGAGTGCACGCACCGATGCCAAGGCAGAGAGTGATCACCCCGATAAAAATCCAACCTTTGCCGAATGTCATGAGGTGAATAATAGCAAGATTGATCGAAATGTCTTTGAAAAAATTCGTGTTATATGGGCACTATCCCGTGGTAGAGCTTGTGACTAGGTTCACCGTTTATGAAAACCGCAATATACCCGGGAAGTTTCGACCCCATTCACAATGGTCATCTCGATGTGATCGAGAGGGCCTCAAAGCTGTGGGATCGGGTGATCGTCACTGTCGCGGTGAATCACTCTAAGGACGGCCTGTTTTCGATGAATGAACGGGTGGACCTGATTGAACAGGCTTCCGCTCATCTGACCGGCATTGAAGTGACGACCTTCGATGGGCTGCTGGTGGACTATGTGCGCGAGGTGAAAGGCAACGCCGTCCTCCGGGGGCTCAGGGCGATATCGGACTTCGAATATGAATTCCAAATGGCCTTGATGAATCGCAGCCTGGATGACTCTTTTGAAACTGTCTTTTTGATGCCGAGTCAGGAAAACATCTACTTGAGTTCACGTATCGTGAAGGAGGTCGCTCACTTTGGTGGTGAGATCGACAAATTCGTTCCAGAGGTAGTGAAAAAAGCTTTGGGAGAAAAGCTAGGGTAGTTGCCAGCGCCTAACACTGGCACTGGCTTGTAACTTGCCCCGACTACTTCTTCGTTGCTGCCTTTTTAGTCGTCGTTTTCTTTTTGGCCGCTTTTTTAGCTGCGGCCTTCTTCGTTGCTGCCTTCTTTGTTGCAGTTTTCTTTTTGGCCGGTTCCCGTGGAGGGAATTCCCATCCGAGCATGCGACGACCTTTGGTGTTGCAGGTCAGAGCCGCCTTGAACGGGCGCCCTTTCTTGCTGATCCAATCCTCGATCACGTCGGTCTTGCCTTCAGTGAAATACTTGAGTGCCTGATCCCGGGGGATCTCGTATTTGCACATGGTACTGGAAAGACGCGCTTTGCAGCCGTCTCCCGAGATACGACGATCGCAAACGTAGCTGGTAGGGGTGACGTAGATATTGCCTTTGTCGCAAAGAGGGCACGAGCAAAGGATATTCTCTTCTTTAATTGAAGCGGCTTCCTCTTCCTGTTCGGGCGTTTTCTCGAACACGAATGAGGCTTTGAGACCGGCCTTCTTATCTTCCTCCAACTCGATAGCGGCATCGAAGGGTTGCTTGAATCGATTCACGAATCCGGTGAGAGGCCCGACCATTTTGGTTGTGAGCAGAGTCTTGGCCTCATCTTCTGAAAGTGGACGGCTCGCGATGACTTTGGGCAGCGCAAATTTACAGTCCGGCTGCTTGCACTTGTAGCGACCGTCATCCTGTCCGAGGGCTTCTGCTCCGCAGACAGGACATGGAGCGGGGAACTCATCCCACTCGCGCTCCAGAGCCGTGCGTGCATACTCCTTGGCCGTCTCAACGACAGTGCCGGTCAGCCTCTTGATCTCGGTCATGAAGCTCGGGCGGTCGAGTTGCCCTTGCTCCATTTGCTTGAGTTTGTATTCCCATTCACCGGTCATCTCCGGTGAAGTGAGAATGCCAACCTCCATATTGTTGAGTTGGTCAATCAGGCGGGTTCCACGAGTGGTGACGTAGATGTCACGACCATCGCGAGTGATGTATTTGTCATTGATGAGACCCTCAATGGTGGAAGCACGAGTGGCGGGAGTGCCGAGTCCTCGCTCTGACATAGCGTCGCGAAGATCTTCGTCATCGACGCGCTTTCCCGCAGTTTCCATGGCGGAAAGCAGGGTGCTCTCGTTGAAGCGTGCAGGTGGTCGGGTCGCTTTCTCAGCCAGCTCGACAGGATCGGCATTGGCTGATTCGCCGGGGGCGACGGCGACGATTTGCTTGTCGGCGCTGGCGCTCTTCCTTTCGCGGCCTTCTTCATCAACTGCCGGTTTTTCAGGGGCTCCTACTTTCTTGCCGTAGACGGCGAGCCAACCGGCATTCACCAGGATTTTTCCGTCGCTCTTGAAAGCATCTTCGCCGATGCGCGAAATTCGAGTGGTGTTTTCAAATTCGGACGAAGGGAAGAAGGTCGCGATGAAGCGACGCGCTACCATATCGTAAAGCTTTTGCTCGGCTTCATCCAGGCTGGCCGGGATTTGACCGGTCGGAATAATCGCAAAGTGATCGCTGACTTTGTCACCGTTGAAAATACGCTTGTTGCTGCCTTTGACCCACTGGTTTTCAAGAACCGTTTCGGCATGGCCCGGCATATCCCCAATGGTGTAGCCGGATCCTCCTGAGATCTTTGTCAGCGTTTCAATCGTTGTGGGGACGTAATCGTCAGGTAGGTAACGGGAATCAGTTCGGGGGTAGGTGAGTGCCTTGTGGCGTTCGTAGAGTGACTGAGCCAGTTGCAGCGTGCGTCTGGCGGAAAAGCCGAAGCGTCCGTTGGCTTCGCGTTGCAGGCTGGTCAAGTCGTAAAGTTGTGGAGAGATCTGTTTCGACGGCTTTTTGACCTCCTCAACGATCGCGATTTTACCGTCGCAGCGGGCGACAATGCTTTCAGCAAGAGCCTTGTCCCAGATACGCTCTGCCCGTGCATGGGGCTTGTCCTCGGACTTTTTGAATGATTCATCTAGCCAACGGCCGGTGTATTTACCTGCGGATACGCCGAACGATCCATGAACCTCGAAATAGTCTTCGCTGACAAATCGGTCGATCTCTCCCTCTCTTTCTGCAAGCAAAGCCAGGGTAGGAGTCTGAACGCGTCCTACGGGAGTTTTGTTGAACCCTCCAAACTTGCTGTTGAAAGCAGTCATGGCCCGGGTCGAGTTGATTCCGACGAGCCAGTCAGATTCCGATCGACAATAGGCGGCATCGGAAAGTGGTCTCATTTCCTCGTCACTTCGGAGATCTGCGAAGGCCAATTTGATGGCACCGTCGGTCATCGACTGCATCCAGAGGCGACGGGTCGGTTTTTCGATTTTAGCGAATTGAACGATGTAGCGAAAAATGAGCTCTCCTTCGCGGCCGGCATCACAAGCGTTGATGAGTTCGGTGACATCCTTTCGCTTCATGAGCCGCTTCAAGAGATTGAGGCGGGTTTTTGATCCCTTCTGTTCACTCGGCTCCAGAACAAACTCTTCGGGTAGCACAGGAAGGCATTCGAACTTCCATGGGAGAGTCTTTCCTTCCTCCGTCATCGGAAGTCGTGTCTGAACGAGGTGACCGATAGCAGACGAGATGATAAAGCGGTCATTCTCGAAGAAATCCTCTTTCTTGTCGAATTTTCCAATGGCAGGGTCCTTGCCCAGAACACGGGCCAGGTCGTTCGCGACGCTGGGTTTCTCGGCGATGATCAGTGATTTCGACATGTTTTAGGAGGGTAAGGCGGAATAACTCCGGTGAATGGAGTTCACCGATATATGCGATCCGTCAAATCAGTTTCGTGAAGTATTTACCGGGAAGCTGTTTTACAAGATGCTTCATTTCGAGCTGGAGAAGGCTCGCACTGACCGATCCGACGGGCATTTTGAGGGCTTCTGATATCATGTCGATGGTCTGTTCTCCCTTCTCTAGTTCCAGAAGAATCTTCGATTCTTGATCACTTAGCGGGACGGATGGCCTCTTGGAGGCGAGCTCCACCGGGGCTGATGAAGAAAAATCGAGGTTGAGTGAGTTCAGCCCGGATCCGAGATCATCGATGATGTCTTTTGCCGCGGTGACCAAGGTAGCTCCTTGCCTGATCAGTCGATTGCATCCCTCGGAAGTAGGGCGGTCGATCGGGCCGGGAACCGCGAACACGGCACGGCCTTGCTCGAGCGCTTGATTGGCAGTGATCAGCGAGCCACTTCGGGCGGGAGCCTCGACGACGAGGAGCCCTTGAGACATTCCGGAGACAATTCGGTTTCGAAGCGGGAATGACTGCTTATCGGGCACGTAGAGAACCGGGAACTCGGACAGAACCGCTCCATTCTCCGCGATTCGGTCCGCCAGAACGTCGTTTTCCGGTGGGTAGACGTTTCCGATGCCTGACCCGAGAACGGCAATGGTTCTCCCTCCGGCGGCGATAGCGGCCTCGTGTGCGGCGGTATCGATGCCCCGGGCGAGACCGCTGATGATGCAAAATCCGGCCCGAGCCAGCTGGAAGCCGAGTTTGTGGGCCTGCTCTTTCCCATAATGGGTCATCCGGCGTGAGCCTACGACACCGAGGGCGGCTGCATCAGAAGGCCTGATGTCTCCCTTCATGTAGAGAAGGAATGGGGGATCGTGAATTTCCCTCAGCGCGGCCGGATAGCTTTTATCTTCGAGGGTGAGCAGGGTAATTCCATGGTCGTCGATGCGGCGCTTCTCTTCGCTCAGGTCGATCAGGTTTTCCCAGTTGCAGATGCTTTGAGCCATCTCGCCGCCGATTCCGGGTACTCGCTGAAGATCTCCGGAGCTTGCAGCGAGTACCGCTTCGGGGTTTCTGAATCGCTCCAGAAGATGCCGCACCCGAATCGGCCCGATACCGGGGAGCAGATTGAGGGCCAGAAATGCATCTTTTGAAGTCATCTTAAGTTTCGGATACCCGAGGACCGATCAAATATCAAGTGTTCATTTGAAAGCCTATTTCGAAATAGGCCTTCGCCGAAGGCGGTAAGGGGCTTGAATTTCAATTAGCGGAATTTCCCTTATCCGGCTACCATCGCGGCGAGCCTGTTATGGGAGAAAAGTGGACATTGAAAACTGCGGCGATCGAGAAAGCGCCGGGCCTGCACCCCTTTGCGGGAGCGAGACTGCGGGTGTTTTTGCGCCACGCGTTGTTTACGGCTGGGCTGGATCCGAGGACCCGCTACCAGCGTTTCATCGCGTGGGTAGGGCAGTTTTTGCGCCTTCCTCTCGCGACGATCGAGAAAGTGAAATATGGAGGGGCCATCCATCGGCAAACGCTGAAAAAGCCTCCGGTGTTTTTAATCGGTCACTGGCGCAGCGGCACAACGCATCTTCACAATCTGATGAGTCGGGATCCGCAGTTTGGGTACCTCAAATTTTCCGAGACGGCAATGCCTCTCGACATGTTGGGGCCCAAAGTTCGTATCGCCCGGCGCATTATCGATCGGGCGCTGCCGGAAGATCGGGGCTTTGATAAAGTGCGGCTGACTCTGGACGAACCGCAGGAGGAGGAGATGGCCCTGGGCAATCTGAACCCGATTGGTTACTACGGGGTCTACTACATGCCGGGGAATATGGAGGAGCAAAGGGACCGATCGCTCTTCTTTGAGGGGTGTCGGGAGGATGAGATCGATCGCTTTCGCCGCAGTTACGAGTTTTTGATCCGCAAAGTGAACTACGTCAAAGGGGGGCGTCAGCTCTTGTTTAAGAATCCGCCTTCGACCACGCGTATGGAGATGATTCTGAAGATGCATCCGGACGCGAAGTTTGTGCACATTGTCAGGAACCCCTGGGAGGTCTACTGCTCAACACGAAGCCACTTCCCTCGGGTTTTCAATGCGTTTGCCTGGCAATCCTTCCAGCATGTGGACATTTCTAAATACACTTTGGAGACCTACGAAAAGCTGATGCGCCGCTACCTTGAGGATCGTGATCGCTTGCAGTTGCCTGCGAGCCAGCTGGTTGAGACGAGCTACGAAAAAGTCATCGCGGACCCACAGGGCGAGATTGGCCGGATCTACGATACACTCGGGCTCGACAGCAAGGCCATCGGGCTCGTTCACATCACCGAATATCTGAAAGGGCTTGGGAGCTATCGTTGCAACGTGCACAACGTCGATTCTGAAGAGGCCCGGAAGGTTCGCGAACGCTGGGGATTCTCGTTCGATGCCTGGGGATATGACTTGAGTCCACCGTCATCGGTCGAGATAGTTTGAGTTGCGGATCCGAAAACCCCACCCCTATTGACCCAGTGAAGTCTCTCTTCCTCGTATCCGGCGAAATCAGCGGCGACACCCATGGTGCCGCGTTGCTGCGTGCCTTGAATGATTCGGGGGACTGGCAGTTTTCGGGGCTCGGGGGGCCTCTCATGCACGAGGTTTCCGACGAAGTCGAAGACTGGCTCGAGGAGGCTGCTGTGTTAGGCCTCTGGGAGGTGCTGAAGAAATACAGCTACTTCAGCCGCAAAATGGAGGAGACCGTAGCAAGCGTCCTTAATTCCAGTCCGGATGGAGTCGTTATGATCGACTATCCGGGCTTTAACCTGCGCCTGGCGAAGCGTCTTAGAGCCGGAGGTTACCAAGGTAAGTTGATCTATTACATCAGCCCTCAGGTATGGGCGTGGAAGAGAGGTCGGATTAGCACGATGGCTGAGGTGCTAGATTTGATGATCTGTATTTTTCCTTTCGAGAAGGATCTCTACGAGGAATCCGGATTGCCCACCATTTTTGCCGGGCATCCGCTGGTTGATGAGATGGCTGTCTTGAGTCGCAATGGGATCGAGAGGGACTTGAATCTGGTCGCTCTATTGCCAGGGTCCCGGGAGCGCGAGGTTGAAAATCTGTTTCCTCCCATGCTAGGTGCCGCGGCTTTGATGCTCAAACAACGTCCCGATCTGCGATTTGCCGCGACGGGCGCCACTCCTGTCCTGACGGAACGGTTGAGGGCACTGACTGCACAGGCTGGGCTGTCCCATTCTGTCGAGGTGGGAGTGCAGTCGAGCCACGATATCATGCAGCGCTCCGGCATAGGGGTAGTGGCCTCAGGAACCGCCACGTTGGAAGCCGCCTGTCTCGGATTGCCCTACTGCCTGACTTATAAAGTGGCTTGGCTCACCGCACAGGTCGCCCGTTATTTGATGTCGGTCGATTTTCTGGGCATCGTCAATGTGATGGCCGGTCGAGAGCTTGTGACGGAGTTGTTGCAGGGGAAAGCAACACCCGAGGGAATTGCGCAGGAGTTGAGCCGATTACTGGATCAACCTGAAGTGAGAAAGAAACTGCAAGAAGAGTTGTCGGAAGTGGTTGAGAGCCTCGGAGGCGGGGCGCATGAAAATGCGGCTCGTGCGATTTCACAGGTGTGGGAGGATGGTGATTTATGAAATCAGGTAAGATGATTCAATTTCTGATCGTCGGGATGCCCGCCGGACTGCTGCTGATCGGTGTGCTCTCCATGATGACGAGCCACTTTAAGAAGGCTGATAGCTCTATTGATCCCAACGAAGCCATCCGAATCGAGGCAGCCAGGCTGAAGCAACGTCCGGTGAACAGAGCCGATTTAGAGCGATTTATGGGCATCCTCTGTGATCAGATCGGGGAGCGTAATGTCGGCTTGCCCGACAAACTGGAGCAGGCCGCCATCTGGATTCAGTCTACCCTTGGCGGTGGCAACATAGGCTACGACGTCAGGCCTGAAGTCTATGGGCTAGGCGCCGAAGGAGGCGAAACCGGTAGTGTCAGGAATCTAATTGCCGAGTTGCCTGGCAAATCCCGGCGCGATGAAATCGTAGTAGTGGGGGCTCATTATGATTCGGTTAAAGGAAGCCCCGGGGCGAATGACAACGGGACCGGTGTGGCCGCGTTACTGTCGCTGGCTCAGGCTATGTCGGGGGAACCGCAGGAGCGCACCGTGCGATTCGTGGCCTTTGTGAACGAGGAGCCACCCTACTTTCATACGGAGGAGATGGGGAGTTTGGTCCATGCCAGGGGGTGTCAGGAGCGCGGCGAGAATGTGGTCGCTATGATCAGCCTCGAGACGATTGGATGTTTTTTGGACGAAGCAGGCAGTCAAAAGACGCCAGGAGGGCTTGAGGGAGCGTTTCCCACGACAGGCAATTTTCTTGCCTTCGTCGGCAATCCTTCTTCGCAGTTCATTGCCGACTCAGCCAGGGCGGCTTTCATGTCAGCCTCTGGGATTCCCGCTATCGCGGGCGGCTTTCCTGAGAGCGTGCCCGGAGTCGCCTGGTCGGATCATTGGTCTTTTTGGCAAGCTGGTTATCCGGCCATCATGGTGACGGATACAGCTCCTTACCGGTATGCTCATTATCATCTGCCAACTGACACAGTTGATAAGGTTGATTTCGACAAGCTGGAGTCGGTTGTAAAGGGGTTAGAGGCAGTAGTAAAAGCCTGGTCTAATCCCTAATAGTAAACAAGTTAATGATACTATTCGCCCGCTAAAATCATGCCGGCTTCTTCGCTGAGAAATTCGGCGATCTGATTCTCCTTATTGCAGAGAATGACTTGGGGTTTCACTGGCTTTTCAGTCAGTTCGAAGCCCATGATGATGACTTTTTCACCCGCGTTAATCAGATGCGCTGCGGCTCCGTTGATTCCAATGACACCTGAACCGGGTTCTCCTTCGATGACATAAGTTTCAAGCCGAGCACCGGTAGTGGCACTGACTACCAGCACTTTTTCCCCAACCCACAACCCGACCGCGTCGATCAGGATCTTGTCGATCGTGATGCTTCCGACATAGTCCACATTGGCCTCCGTGACGGTGGCTAGATGAATCTTTGATCTGAGGAGGCTGCGCATGAGAAGTAGGAAGGGCGAAAGATTTCTCAGAAATGGCTGAAATGCAAGAGCTCACTGCGTCAGTCATTCAGGCATGCTGCGCGCCCGTCTCTGAACTTCAAAGGAGGGTTCGTTCTATTGCCTTGCGCCAGTGCACCAACCGGGACTGCAATTCGCTTTGATTCTTGCCTGGAGAAAAGCGCGCTGACTCCTTCCAGTTGGAAGCAATTTCCTCCTGACTGCTCCAGACTTTCACCGCGAGGCCGGCGAGGTATGCCGCGCCCAACGCAGTGGTTTCGGCGACTTGAGACCGAATGACGGGAACTCCGAGGACATCGGCTTGAATCTGCATGAGTAAATCATTCATGGAGGCACCGCCGTCGACCCGCAGCTCAGTCAGCTTGATGCCTGAATCGTTTTCCATCGCGTCCATGACGTCGTTGGTCTGATAGGCAATACCTTCGAGGGCAGCGCGCGCGATATGGGCTTTATTTGAGCCCCGGGTCAGTCCGGTGATGGTGCCCCGGGCGAATCCGTCCCAGTGAGGAGCACCCAATCCCGCGAAGGCGGGAACGAAATAGACACCTCCGTTGTCTTCGACCTGGCGGGCCAGGTCTTCGACCTCCGGAGCGGACTGAATGATGCCCAGTTGATCGCGGAGCCATTGCACCACAGCGCCTCCGATGAAGATGCTGCCTTCGAGAGCGTATTCGGTGACCCCATTGATTTGCCAGGCAATAGTGGTGAGAAGGCGGTTCTTGGAGGGGACTGGTTCAGTTCCGGTGTTTTTGAGCATGAAACAGCCGGTGCCGTAGGTATTCTTTGCCATACCTGGCGAGTGGCATGCCTGTCCGAACAGGGCCGCGTGCTGATCCCCGGCAATTCCGGCAATGGGGATGGCCTCCCCGAACAAATGGGGATCAGTCTCAGCGTAAATCTCGCTACTCCCGCGAATTTCAGGAAGCACTGCGCTCGGAATGTTGAGTAGGTTCAGTAATTCATCGCTCCACGCAACTTCGCGAATGTCGCAGAGCATGGTGCGGGAGGCGTTAGTGGCGTCGGTGAGATGGTGCCGCCCTCCTGTCAGCTTCCAGACCAGCCACGTGTCGATGGTACCGAAGGCGAGCTCACCGGCCTCGGCTCGTTCTCTAGCTCCCTCAATATTGTCGAGCATCCAGCGCAGTTTGGAGCCGGAAAAGTAGGCGTCTGTGACGAGTCCTGTAATCTCCTGGATACGGCCCTCGTGGCCTGCTTTGACCAGGTCCTGACAGAACTCTGCCGTGCGCCTGTCCTGCCAGACGATAGCGTTCCCGATAGGCTCGCCTGTCGCACGATCCCAAAGAACGGTGGTTTCCCGCTGATTGGTAATTCCAATGGCGGCAATGTCAGAGGCGGAAAGGTTGGCCGAAGCGATGGCCTCACGAGCTACTTTGAGCTGGGACTCCCAGATATCGAGAGCGTTGTGCTCGACCCAGCCGGGTTGGGGGAAAATCTGGGGGAATTCCTCCTGAACGACAGCCACCGGCTTTCCGGTATCGTCAAAGATGATGGCTCGTGAGCTCGTCGTTCCCTGATCGAGAGAGAGGATGTGTCGGGGCATGCCTACATAGTAAGAAATTCAGGCAGCTGGAGGAAAGGAGATTTGTCCAAGTAGTTCAAGTGAGTGAATTTGCTACTTGAAGGGGGGGCTCTCACTTAGCTCAAATTTGTGGTTCAAACTGTGAATGGCTTCATCCTGACCGGTAGTATCAAAAACGCCCCGGGGTGATCGTTTCCCGAGGCGTTTCCAAAAAATGATAAAGGATTCGGCCTGTTAGTTATTCAACACATCGTCTTTGGTGCTGGCTACCACCGTCATGATTTTACCTAGCAATTCTTCAGGGATCTCGAGTTCCGTCAGGGTTGCCTGCAGATTCTCAGCGATGGCAGTGAAATCGGCTTCGTTAAGATCGAGGTTTCGGTGAGCCGCTCTCATGTCCTTTCCTTCCCATGGAATGGGACCACCCAATGCAGCGGCAAGAAATTCCTTCTGCTTGTTGTGCTGCTTGTTCATGTTGATGTCTTCGAAGAAGAAATTCACTCGTTCGTCGACAAGGACCTTGGTGTAGAAAAGGTCGACGGCTGCGTTGATGGCCGCTTTGCCACCGACTTGATGGTAAAGGGTAGCCTCAAGCTCCTTGGTCCACTTCTTGCCGCACTTTCCGCAGCAGAAGGTGTAAGTGTTATCTTCATATTTCTTTTTGCAGTCGGGATCAACCGCTTCGCCGCTAATGGGGCAGAGTTTCTCATTGGATTTTGGTTCCGTGGCTTTTTCAGCTTGGGCGGGAACTAGAAAAATAGCGGCAAGGGCGAGTGTGTAGAATGACGTCTTCATTGAGTAAAATTTGCAGGATTCGAGGCTCGATTGGTGAGTTCGCGAAATGACGCGCTGAATAAGGCCCAGTTCAAGACCGAGACCTGAGCGGATATTGTGAAAGAGTTCGCGTATTTCATCGAACTGAACCGAATTGCAGCCGGTTGGGAGTGGTGGCCATCGATGAATCTTGACCTAGAGAGGTCGATAGGTCGCAGGTTGGACAGTAAAATGAGTCCGCAAAGCCGCCGGTGCGCGAGTGACCACAGTCAGTTATAGATCTGTTGATGAAAAGGATCGGTTCACAGGGCATTTTCATGCTGCTATTCAGTCTGTGTGTCGAAGTTGCTGTGGGCGGAGAGATCAAGGATGATCTGGAGTTTTTCGAGAATGAGATTCGACCCGCTCTTATCGAGCATTGTTACGAATGCCATTCGGAAGAGGCGGGAAAGCGTAAAGGCGGCCTTTGGCTTGATAGAAAGGCAGGTTGGGAACTGGGAGGTGATTCCGGCCCGTCTGCGATCAGGGGCGATGTGGATGGAAGCCTGCTGATCGAAACTGTTCGATACGAAGACCCTGATTTGGAGATGCCGCCTGATGGCAGACTCCCTACGTCTGTGGTTGCCCGCTTTGAGGAGTGGGTGGAGCGAGGTTTGCCGGATCCCCGGGAGGAAGGGGTGGAGTCCTCGGGTGGCGGTGGCGTGGACATAGAGACGGGTCGGGAGTTCTGGTCGCTACGGCCGAGGGAAACAGATTTCGGTGATCGAAAGACAATTGATGACTTTATCGATGCCCGCATGATTGAGGCCGAAATTGAGTCGCTGGGTCAGGCTTCTCCCTCGATGCGTCTGCGTCGAGCACGGGTTGATTTGACGGGGCTCGTTCCCGCGGTGGAGGAGCAGTTGGCGTTCGAGGCGAATCCCACTCCGAAGAGATGGGAGGAAACAGTAGATCGAGGGTTAGGATCTGAAGCATTTGGCGAGCGCTGGGGGCGCCACTGGCTCGATATTGTGCGCTATGCCGATTCAAGCGGCGGAGGACGGGCGATTACATTTAAAAATGCGTGGCGGTTTCGGGACTATGTGATCCGAGCTTTTGATGAAGATAAACCGCTGGATGAATTGATGAGGGCTCATCTCGCCGGTGATCTACTGCCGTATGAGACACTGAAGGAGCGCAGCGAGAATCTCATTGCGACCGGCTTTCTGGTGATGGGGCCGATTAACTATGAAAATCAAAACAAGGAGGAACTCGATTTCGATATCATCGATGAGCAGATTGATACCTTTGGACGGGCATTTCTAGGGCAGACGATCGGATGCGCCCGCTGTCATGATCACAAATTTGATCCCATACCGACTCGGGATTATTACGCGCTGGCGGGAATCTTTAAGAGCACCAATTCAGTGACCCACGCAAACGTGTCGGCCTGGCACCGAGAACCGGTCCCACCGACGGAAACGGCTCGCCTTGAGATTGAATCAAACAAGGGACACCTTGCGAAGGCGGAAAAGGAAGTGGCTCAACTCAAGAAACGCCTCGCCGAGATGGGGCGTGGGGCCGGAGGAAAGTCGAAGGGGGTCAAGGCGCCGTCTCTACTCGGCATTGTGATCGATGATGTGGCCGCGACGAAGATAGGGGAGTGGGACGAATCGACTCATTCTGCTCGCTGGGTTGGTGCTGGATACATTCACGATCGCAACGAAAGAAAGGGTGAGAAATCAGTGCGTTTTGAAACGGTTCTCGAAAGCGGCGGGGACTATGAACTACGGGTGTCCTACTCGGCCGGGTCGAACCGTTCCACGGCGGTTCCTGTGAAAGTGTTTGCGCCGGGAGAGAAGGAAGAAGTCCTCGTCAATCAGCGACTCAAGCCAGAGCACGACGGGTTGTTCACGACCATAGGAACTTACCACGTCGAAGCAGGTTCGAACGTGCGGGTGGAAATCTGGAACGTCGTTGGCAAAAATGGTTCGGTAATTGTGGATGCGGTTCAGTGGTTACCGAGGGAAGGGGACGCGCTTGAGAAGGCAAAGGAGGAACTCACCAAGAAGGAAAATTCAGAGATTATCAAACTGGAGGAGAACCTTGCGGCGGCGGAGGCAAGGGTAAAGAAGATCAAAGCAGCGTCACCGGACATTCCTCAGGCTATGTGCGTCGTCGACCAGCCTGCAGAAGTGGTGGCTGATACGGAGATTCGGATTCGAGGGGTCGAGTCCAATCGAGGCGTAAACGTGCCGCGAGGGTTTTTAGAGGTAGCGAGCAAAGGTCCGGCCGAGATCCCGACAGGACAGAGCGGGCGATTGCAGTTGGCGGAATGGTTGACCCATCCCGATCATCCTCTCACAGCACGGGTCATGGCAAATCGCATCTGGCTCAAGTTGATGGGTGAGGGATTGGTGCCGAGTCCGGACAATTTCGGGACGACTGGGATGGAGCCGACCCATCCTGATTTGATCGATTTCCTGGCAGGAAGGTTGATCGACTCGGGTTGGTCGACCAAGACTGTGATCAAGGAGATTATGATGTCGAAAGTCTATTCGCGTGCCACGGCGGAGGGAGGAGAGACGCAAAGAGAACAGGACCCTGAAAACACTTTATACTGGCAGGCCCATCGCCGGGTGCTCGATGCGGAAACCATGCGTGACGCGATGCTTACGCTGGCTGGTTCGCTCGATGGAGAGCGCGGCGGTCCGTCTTTGCCGGCCGGATTCAAGAGTGAGTTTGGCTACGAGTTTACGACGATGAGGCGGAGTGTCTACGTTCCTGTCTTTCGCAATACGGGCTACGAGATGTTCAGTGTCTTTGATTTTGCGAATCCCAATTTTTCAATGGGGAAACGCAGTGTGAGTAATATCCCAACCCAGATGCTCTTCATGACCAATAGCGAATTTGTGCATGCCAGAGCGGAAGAGGCCGCGAGTGAGCTGATGCAGATGTCGAAAGCGAGTGATCGCGAGCGCGTTGTTGAAGCGTTCCGGCGGACGCTGGGCCGGGCCCCGTCGAGAGCCGAGGAGAACGCTGCAATGGTATTCATTAAAAGTCATGCTGGAGCGGGAGAAAGCAGCGAGGCCTGGGCTGGCCTGCAGCGGGCTCTTTTTGGTTCGATTGACTTCCGGTTTCTGAGATAGCATACAACCCTGTTAGATGATGCACCCAACCCTGTTTGACCAGCATTCCATGCGCAGTGGAGGAAATCTCAATCGCAGACAGCTTTTGAAGGCGTCGGCCTGTGGCTTCGGTGGTTTGGCATTTTCTGCCTTTGCCGAGCAACCACCTGTGATGGTGCCTCGAGCCAAGCGAATCATATTTCTCTTCATGCAGGGAGGCCCAAGTCAGGTTGATACGTTTGACTACAAGCCTGATCTGATCGCGGCCCATGAAAAGAAGGTGGGGTTCCTGGTGCCCCGGACGCGGCAGGAAGAGCAGAGACAGGTTATGAAGCCTCTGTGGGATTTTAAGCAGCACGGGGAATGTGGGCGCTGGGCTTCATCGATCTTTCCTGAGGTGGCGAAACACGTGGATGATCTCTGCTTCATTCACTCCATGCATACGGAAGGCGTGGCGCACGGTCCCTCCACCTTGTTTCTGCACACTGGATCGACGAATTTGGTTCGACCATCGATGGGAGCCTGGATCAGCTATGGTCTGGGCGCTGACAATCAGAATCTTCCAACCTTTGTGACGGTAAACCCTCCTGCGAATAAGGGCGGGCCGAGAAATTACGGGAATGCCTTTCTCCCGGCCTCGAGTCAGGGAACCGTTCTTGGTCAGCCGGGGAATCCTAACGCTTTGCCTGAGATTCGTAATTTGAAGAGTCCTCTGGAGGGAGACTCTGCCAAGCGGGAGTATGAGTTTCTCAATACCCTGAATCGGATTCAGGAAGGGGGCTCTGAAGATGATCTGCTCAACGGTGCGATTGAGTCACACGAGCTGGCCTGGCGCATGCAGTCCCATGCTGCGAATCTGGTCAACGTCGACCGGGAGAACCGCGAGACGAAGGAGCTCTACGGGATTGGCGATGATGCGACGGATGGTTTTGGGCGGCAGTGCCTTGCCGCACGTCAGTTAGCGGAGTCAGGCGTGCGGTTCATTCAGGTGAGCCATTGTGACAACACGCCGGCTCCGGTGTGGGATCAGCATAGTAATATGCCAAAGCACGAGCAGCTGGCCGGAGAGGTGGATCGACCCATTGCGGGATTGCTGACTGACCTGAAGCGCCGAGGATTGCTTGAAGATACTCTCGTCTGGTGGGGCGCTGAGTTCGGGCGGACGCCGTTCTCGCAGACTAATCAGGGGCGGGATCATAATCCTCGAGGCTTTACGACCTGGCTCGCAGGCGGTGGGGTGAAACCGGGGTATGCTCACGGATCGACCGATGAGCTTGGCTTTCAGGCGGTGGAGAAGAAAGTCCACATGCATGACCTCCATGCGACCCTCTTGCATTTACTTGGGTTGGATCACGAGCAGTTGACCTACCGCTACGCTGGCCGTGATTTTCGGCTAACTGACGTTCACGGTAAAGTGGTCACTGATATCCTGGCTTAGGCTTCAGTTTGGATGCATCTCCGAACCGTGGTTTCTGTTGCCCCGGTTGTCAGGGATGCTGTTCATGGGACAGAGAGTGATTTGTCCCATGATTCTATTCCAAAGAGCGCTCAATTGAGGCAGGTGAAGGCGTTTCAAATCCCGGACGCAATTTTAATAAAATTATAAAAGTTTATTTTTTGTATTGTTTAATATTTAAGATAATTTAACTTAATGGACTGGAAGGCTACTATGAAGACGCTATTTGCCCTGATATTTATAATTTCGTCCGGTTTACCGACGACGATGAGAGCGGATCAACCTGAGAACGGGACTCTCACTGTGTATGCTGCGTATCTGGATGGGCGAACCACCGCCAGTGGAGAAATCTATCAGCGAAGTGCCCTGACGGCTGCGCACGAGTCCCTCCCTTTTGGGACAATTGTTAGAATTGCAAACTTTAAGGCGGGGAAGATGGTTGATGTCCGGATCAATGATCGCAAGCCTGCGGATGGTCGAGTGCTTAATGTTTCAGAGGGGGCTGCTAGAAAGCTGGAGATTGCATCTGACTCAGCTACTTCGGCTTCCTATTTGGTAATGGGGATGGCAGTTCCTCGTAGCTCAGCCGACGAGGGCGGAGGAGGAGCGCTAAGTGGCCTGTTCGGTGGAGGTAAGAGTAAGTCAAATACAGATGTTTCCTCCTCCTCAGTAAATGTGCCTCAAGCCCAGCGGCCGGCAGCGGCCGAGCCGCAGAAGGACAGTGGGTTTAGTCTTACTGGATTGTTCGGAGGTTCCGGAGGACAGGCAGTTCCTGCTTCATCTTACCCAACTCAGCCCACTGGCGTGCCCAGCTACGCACCGCAAGGGGAATTGGTTCCGCTGAATGCTGTCGCTCCTGCTTCGGTGCCTGCCCCCGAAGCTGAGGCGAGGCCGCAATCATCCTCTGTATTGCCCGGGCAACCGGCTGCAGCTCCATACAGGGCGCAGTTTGGTGCGTATCGTCGCTCATCAAACGCCTACGACACCAGTGGAGTCCTGACTCGATCCGGAGTGGGGAACATGGTGGTTCAATCGCCTGTGACAAATCTCTTTCTTGTTGTCACAAGTGCCGGCTTCTCGACTGCCTACGAGGCGCAGCACTGGATAGATACTGAGTCGGCCCGACGTGGCTGGCGTGAGCGTCCTGTGGTGATTCGATAGTTTGGATTGAGATCCGTGGCGCGGCCTCGTTCGTGATTGCTGACGGGGGCGCGTTCTCTCTGTCCGGCTCAATTCCTATGAAGCAACAGCAGGAGCCAGCCCTGCCAGGGATGTATCGCGTCAGGGCTATTTCAGGGCTTCTTTAAACTTGCTTCTCAAGGGAGAACATCTGACCCTGACGCGAGTTTATTGATCAACTCTCTTTCCTATTAATGGCCCTACTGGTTCAAAATAAACCCCGAAAGGTGCAGGTGATTGTGAATCCCGCTCCGTCGCGGAGAATTCCGCTCCTGGCGATTTTGAATCAAGCTTTTCGCGACGCGGGGATCATGTGGGATATTTCGATCACACACGGGACGGGCGATGGCTGTAGTCTCGCGAAGCAGGCTGTGGAATCCGGTGCTGAGGTAGTGGCTGTATATGGAGGAGATGGCACCGTGATGGAGGTCGCTTCCGGCCTCATAGGGACTGATGTGCCGATGTTGATCCTGGGCGGAGGTACTGGAAATTTGGTGGCTTCTGAGCTTCGACTGCCGACTCAATTGGAGAAAGCCTGCGATTTGGTCTGCGGAGAGCAGTATTCGACTCGGCGGATCGATGCGGGAATGATAGGTGATCGGCCATTTCTGCTGCGTGTCGGGTGTGGAATTGAAGTAGGCGTCGTGCAAGATGCTACTCGTGAGCTCAAGGACCAGTTTGGGAAGTGGGCCTACGTGTTTTCTGGAATCCGAATGCTGCAGGAGATACCTGAGGCAGATTACAAGCTATCTATCGATGGGAACGAGGAGGTGAACGTTTCCGGTGTCGCTTGTGTCGTGGCGAATGCAGGAACGGTGGGCGTGGGCCGGTTGACTCTGGCACCTTCTGTGGACGTTAATGATGGAAGACTCGATTTGTTTCTTCTGAAGAAGGCTAACATTGAGGGCATCTTTCAGTTGGCCAGCAAGATGATGGGGCTGGATCGTATTCGAAAGGAAGACTCTGAACATGCGGCTCTCGACGCTTCGCAGTTGGTGAATCATTGGAGTGTCGAATCGGTTGAGATTCAGACCGACCCCGTGCTCGATATTCAGGTAGACGGCGATGTGGTGGCGAGGACTCCTCAGATTGTGAAGGCTGTTCCCGCGGCGCTTCGAGTCGTTGTCTGAAGCTGTTATTTATCTTATCGAGATGAGGTGATGCATTGCCAGTAACCTGGTTTCGAATGACTGGACTGAGGAATTACTGTATGAAAATGACAGAAATGATGCTATTTGAGCCGGTGAGATTCAGTCTCTGAATGATTACTAATTCCGGTTCTTTGGTTGAATTCGGATAGGGGTATTCGCTATTTTACCGGATTATTGATGTCAGATATTAAAGACAAACGGTTGGTGATCGCATGTGGCGGAACCGGGGGGCATTTGTTTCCGGGGATAGCAGTTGCGGAAGCATGGACGAAGGCAGGCGGAGAAGTGCTTCTGCTGATTTCGGAGAAGCAGATCGATTCACTGGCATCTGAGGGCTACGATCACCTTCGCTTTGAGAAGATGCCTTTGATCGCGATGCCTCCGGTATTGTCGCTCAAGATGGCCGCTTTTCTTTTCAGATTCGCAAAGTCGCTTTTCGCTTGTCGGAAATTATTGAAGCAGTTTCGTGCGGATGCAGTGCTGGGAATGGGAGGATTCACCTCGACGGCTCCTCTGGTGGCGGGGAGAATGCTGGGATGTCCCACTTTCATCCACGAGTCGAATTCGATTCCAGGTCGGGCAAACCGTCTCAACGCAAAATTCGCCAATACTGTCTTAGTCGGATTTGAGACGTGCGCTGATCATTTTGGTGTGCCGGGCAGGACTGAACTGGTGGGGACGCCCTTGCGGCCGTCAGTGGCCAGCAAGCCTCAACGCAGTGAGTCGGAAGCTTTTTTTGGATTAGAGCCTGGCATTAGGACCGTGATGGTAATGGGGGGCAGTCAGGGGGCCCAACGTATTAACGAGTTGATTGCTGCGGGGTTGGCGGAGTTTGAAAAGGCTGGCGTGCGAGTGCTGCACATCAGCGGACCGGCTGACTATGATTCAGTGAAGCCTGCTTATGATCAGTCTCCGAATGCTGGTGTGTTGTGTAATTTTTGTGCCGATATTCAACATGCGTATGCCGCGGCGGATTTGGCGATCTGTCGTTCCGGTGCATCGACTCTGACGGAATTGGCTTTTTATGAAATACCCTCGGTGTTGATCCCGTATCCCTTCTCAGCCGATGATCACCAAATTTACAATGCTGAAATATTCTCGAAGCCGGGCGCTGCTGAATTGTGGCAACAGGATGAACTTAGTGAGGAAAATTTTGCGGGAAAAGTGATCGAATTGGTGACTGACGACACCCGGATGGATGGAATGCGGCAGGCGATGAAAGAGTTGGCAATACCGGACGCGTCTGTTCGTGTCTGTAACGTGATTGCAACCACTCTGAAGTGATTTATAAAGTTCAGCGAGAGAGATGAGTGACGTTTGTGAACAATGGGGAAAGAGGTTTGGAGATCGTAGTGAGCCGCTTCGAGTCCATTTAATTGGGGTGGCGGGATCGGGCATGAGCGGTCTGGCGTCTCTGTTTTTGGGTCTGGGGCATCGGGTTTCGGGTTCTGATAGAGTGACCTCGGGGGAGACGGGACGATTGGAGCGCGTGGGATTGATATTCTCAAGTCCGCATTCCGCCGAGTCAGTAGCTGAATCTGATGTGGTTGTTTACTCGAGTGCGATAAAGCCGGGAAATGCGGCCTTCGATGCGGCTGTTGCTCAGGGGATTCCAATGTTGCGACGTGCTGAAGCGCTCGCTGCGATCATGCAGAGCAAGAGAGGCATCGTTGTCGCGGGCACTCATGGGAAGACAACGACTTCGGCTCTTGCTGCACACGTTCTCAAAGTTGGAGCTAAAGCGCCTTCGCACTATGTGGGGGCTGAGATCCCGATCCTGGGAACGAATGCTAATTGGGATGAAAGTGGCGAATATTTTGTCGCGGAAGGTGATGAAAGCGACGGGACTCTCGTTAATTTTCATCCGGAGCATGCTATCTTGCTGAATGTCGAGGAGGAGCATCTCGACTTCTACAGTGGGCTCGATCACATCTGCGAGGTCTTTGGGCAGTTTTGCGATCAGACCAGCGGAAAGATTTTCTACTGCGGGGATGATGCCAATGCTTCACGGGTATGCGGCGGTCGCCCGAATGCTGTCAGTTACGGTTGGAGTCGTGAGCTTGATTTTTCAGCAGGTGATCTTTCACCTAAAGGAGCCGGGACTGAGTTTACGGTGTATCGAAAAGGAGTAGAAGTGGGACGCGTCCGTTTGGGGATTCCAGGTCGACACAATGTTCTTAACGCTCTAGCCGCAATCGCTTTGGCCTGCGAACTGGATGTCAGTTTTGATCGGATCGATGAAGCGCTGGGCTCTTTTCGCGGAGCAAGGCGTAGGTTTGAGCTTAAGAGGCAAAGCGATTGGGTCACTATTGTTGATGATTATGGGCACCACCCGACTGAGATTGCTGCGACGATTCAAACGGCGAGAAGCCAGCATGCAGGAAGGCTGATCTGCCTGTTTCAGCCTCATCGGTATTCTCGTACGCAGCTATTGCTGAAAGAGTTTGGACAGTGTTTTGACGGAGTTGATGAACTTTGGGTGTCGGATATATATCCAGCCAGCGAGAAGCCTATTCCGGGAATAACAGGGCAGACCATTGTTGATGCCGTAGACTCTGAGGACGAAGTTGGGAAGGTGCAGTTTCATCCGGATCTTTCATCACTTCACCTGGCTGTGGGAAGTCGACTCAAGGCAGGAGACTGGGTCATGACTCTAGGCGCAGGAAACATTCATGAGGTTGCGACGCGGTTAAGTACAGCTCTGGGAAAAGGCGACGAGCTCAAGGAGATTCTGGATGAGCCGAATGGAGTGATTCGCCTCTATGAGCCTATGCGGCGCCATACCACGATAAAAGTGGGTGGACCCGCGCAATTCTGGATTGAGCCCACTACAGTCGATGGCCTTTCCCGGATTGTGAAACACTGTGCTGATTCCGGTCTGCCGTTGAGAGTGGTAGGTCGCGGATCAAATTTGCTGGTCCGTGACGGGGGGATACCCGGTGTCGTGGTCAATCCGGCAAAGGGTGAATTCAGTGACATACAAGTGGATGGGAATACCATCATTGCTGGAGCCGGGGTCAAATTGAAGGCGCTTGCTGCTGCTGCCCAATCGGCGGGAATCGGCGACTTCGAGTGGATGGAGGGCATTCCCGGAAATGTCGGAGGCAGCTTGCGGATGAATGCAGGAGCAATGGGCTCCGAGATGTTTGATCAGGTTGTTAGTATTCGAATGATTGATGCCGAGGGGCAGGTTATTGAGAAAACGAAGGAGGAGATTCGGGTTCACTATCGCAATGTGCCCGAGTTAGCGCACAATGTTGCCGTTTCGGGTGTCTTTGCGGGAACCTCACGACTGGATCAGGATATCGCAGCGGCCATGGAGAAATCGAAGGCAAAGCGTCGCAGTTCGCAGCCGGTTGCGGCCAGTGCGGGATGTATCTTTAAGAACCCGGAGGGAATAGGAGCAGGACAGCTCGTTGATGAATTGGGCTTGAAAGACACTGGCGTCGGTAATGCCAGGGTGAGCAAAGTTCATGGAAATTTCATCGTTAATGACGGGAGTGCTTCTGCTCAGGATGTTCTTGAGCTCATTGAGACGATAAAAACCGAGGCGAAGGAATCTCGCGGCATCGATTTGGAGACGGAAGTCCAGATTATCGGGCAGGATGAACCGATTTAAGCTGAAATTAGGCCCTTTATAAGACGCAATGAAAGAATATGAAGACATGCATGTGGCTGTGTTGGCCGGTGGTCCGGGATCAGAGCGCGAGGTTTCGATTGCTTCCGCCAAAGGGGTGGAGGCGGCCCTCGAAAGCAAAGTCGGGAAAGTCAGTTTTGTTGATGTGAAAGGAATAGATTTCGAGTTACCCGAAAATGTGGATATCGCGTTTAATGTGATACACGGAACCTTTGGAGAAGACGGTGTGCTTCAGGCCGAGATGGAACGGCGTGGAGTTCCCTATACCGGTGCCCGAAAACAAAGCTCTGAGATTGCCTTTGATAAAATCCTCAGCAAAGAAGCTTTTGTTGCTGCGGGCGTAAGCACCCCTTCATCCGAGGTGATCATGATTGATCGTGGCAAATGTTCGCCCGGAAAGGTCGGGATTCCCTGTGTAGTGAAGCCCCCGCGGGAAGGTTCCAGTGTTGGGGTGCATCTGGTCGAGTCGGAGGCAGAGTGGGATGCGGCTATCGTTGACGCAGGTAAATACAGTCCTGATGTTCTCGTCGAGCAGATGATTCGAGGTAAGGAATTGACCGTTGGAATCGTTGGGGATGAGGTTTTGCCTGTGATTCACATTCAGCCGAGGTCGGGCTTCTATGATATTTCAAACAAGTATCCCTGGATGACGGGGGAAGGCGGGACCGATTATTTTTGCCCTGCGGACTTGCCCGAGGAAGTGACTCGAGTCGTTCAAGAGCAGGCCATGAAGGCTCATCGGTCGCTGGGGATCGAGGTTTACTCGAGAGTCGATATACTGCTCAGCGAGGAGGGTGACCGGCCATATGTGCTCGAGGTAAATACGATTCCTGGGATGACTAAGAGCAGTTTATTGCCGAAAGCAGCAGGGGCAGCCGGGATGGATTATGGAAGTCTTTGTTTGAAAATTATTAAACTTTCGTTTAATTTCAGTTAATGCGAAAGAAATCGGCTCGACAGAATCATCGTAAATATAGCTTTTTGCCGCAATTTCTCCGCCGCCGTCGCTCGGATGAATCTGAATGGGTCATGCTGGATGCCGACCTGAATTCGGGGAGAGGTATTTCTCGTAGGTCTAAGCCCCGTCTCGGCTGGGTCGTTCGCGGGTTCGCGATACTTTGTCTCGCCGGGAGTATTCCGTTCGGGTTGAAATGGGCAAATACCGCCATCTTCTATGAGAACGAGGAGTTTGTGTTAAGGCAGTTGACCATTCGAACTGATGGCTCTCTGAGTGAGTCGAAATTGCGATCGATCGCCAATGTATCATCCGGAATGAGCCTCATGGAGATCGATTTGGGAGGGATTGAGAGTCGGCTCGAGAAGGTGCCAGTGGTTAAGGAGGCTATTATTTCCCGCGAGATGCCGGACAAGCTCAATGTCATCGTCAAAGAACGGAGCCCAATCGCATGGCTCTCATGCCCGCCATTGGGGATACGTCCCGGTGATATGGAGCGTGGATTTCTTCTCGACGACGAAGGAGTGCTTTTTCGTTGTATGGATCTGACTGAAACCGTCCAGAAGCTTCCTGTTATTGAAGTCTATCGAATGGATGATCCAGTCGAAGGGCAATCGCTTGAGGTGCAGGGAACTGAGGGAGCCATCGAATTGATCGCCAGTAGCGGGTTGGAATACGGTACGGATGATCTTTTGATTCATGCCATCAAGCTGAGGAACGAGTGGTCGTTGCAGTGCTTGTATCGGAACGGGCTCTCGGTGACTTTTGATCTTCATGAGATCAAACGAGGGCTGACCGATCTTGGGGTTATCCTGGCTAGAACTAGTCATTTGGAAGCACCTCTAGCAACGGTTAACGTTGCAGTGAAGAAGAATATTCCAGTCACTTTTGCTCGACCGGTTGATCCTTCAGAGGTATCCGCTGTGGCGGAGCCAGTGCCAGCTGATGCCGTTCCTGTGTTGGATCTTCGTGAAGAGATGCAAGAAAAACACTTGCGCTCTATTTTGAATAGCGGCTAAGTTAGTAAGGGAACGCTAGATTTTAATGGCTGTGTCGAAAATTTATGTCGGTTTAGAGATCGGAACTTCAAAAGTCTGCATTGTAGTGGGCGAAGTTCGTGGAGATGGCGCTATCAAGATTCTTGGTGTCGGTCAACATCCGTCGGCGGGTGTTAGGAAGGGGGAAATCGTTGATCCTGAGACAGTTCAGACTTGTTTGCACGATGCGCTTGCACGGGCGGAAGAACGAGCTGGTGTCGAAATTGGTGCCGTATTTCTCGCTGTGACGGGCTCGCACATCCAGAGTTTGAATAACCGGGGGACGATTCGGGTCGCTGATGAGCAGATGGAGATCTCAGGTGAAGACCTGGATGACGTTAAGAATATCGCCCGTGATGTGCCTGTTCCGAAAGAAAATGGCTACATTCATTCCATTATTCAGCACTATTACGTGGATGGTCAGGACAAGGTCTTGAATCCCATGGGGATGCTGGGTCAGAAGCTTGAAGCTGATTATCATATCATCCATGGTGTGAAGACGCGGATTCAAAATTCCATCAAGTGCGTTAGAGAGATTCCGCTAGAGGTAGAGGACATCGTATTTTCACCTGTAGCCGCTGCTCAAGTGGTGCTGAATCGTGAGGCGAAAAATGAAGGGGCGCTCCTGATTGATATTGGAGGAGGAACTTCTGACTACATTTGTTTTGTCGACGGTGCCGTTGTCGCCAGTGGCTGTGTCGCGATTGGAGGGGATCATATCACCAACGACATCGCATTGGTCTTGAAAATCCCACTGGCGAGAGCTGAGAAGCTGAAGGTGACTCACGGGAATGCTTCACTGGCGAATATCGATCACCACGAAATTGAGATCGAAGGGGAGACCGGCAAGACCGTTGAACAGGAATTGCTGAATCAGATTATGAATGCGAGGGCGACTGAGTTGCTTTCTGTGATCGCTGAACCGCTTCAGAAGCAGGGCTTACTAGATAAGCTTGGCAAAGGTATTTTTCTCACCGGAGGCTCCAGTCTCATGGATGGAATTGATGATGTCGCGGAAGGTATCTTTAATATACCTGTCCAGAAAGCTGGATCTGCCGCGATGTCCGGCCCATCGGCCCTATTTGAGAATCCGCAGTATGCAGCCCCAGTTGGGCTGATCCGCTACGCGCAGTTATTGGATGAGCAACGCCCGAAGAAAGGGGCTCTCAGCAAGCTGGGCCAGCGTTTTGACCGGATTTTTGGGGGCGGTAGATGATTCTCGCATTATCCCTATTTATTTGACAATATTGTTGAGTTAACGAAGCTAGATTAGACCCATGATTGAGTACAACCAACTGAAGCAAGGCGAAATCCCTACCGACACCGAATTAGGAGTGAAGGTGATAGGGGTTGGCGGAGCAGGGGCCAATGTGCTTGATCGCATGGCGCTTGAAGGCACTGAAGATGCAGAGTTGCTGACATTAAACACTGATGTTCGGGCGCTTTCGACTTCGGTCTCCAGTGAGAAAGTTCAACTGGGAGCCACTTTGCTTAAAGGAATGGGGACGGGTGGAGACCCTTCTTTGGGTAAGCAGGCAGCGCTGGAGGCCGTGGATGAGATCCGCGCTGCAGTTCGCGAAAGCGGAATAGTTTTTATCTGTGTAGGCCTTGGTGGAGGAACCGGATCCGGAGCCGCACCTGAAGTATGCCGCATTGCCCGTGAAGAGGGCGTTTTCCTGGTCGTGTTTGCGACAATGCCCTTTTCTTTCGAAGGCGCGCGCAGAACACTTCAGGCAAAAGAGTCACTCGAGACCATTTCGCGCTACGCTAACGCCGTCATTACTTTTGATAATGATAGGATGGGCGAATTGATTGTTCCGAAGGATGGAGTGACCCAGGCTTTTGCTGCTGCTGATAAAATCATCAGTCAGAGTATTCGCGCCACTATGAACGTGGTATTTCGTCCCGGAATCATTCGCATCGGAATGGATGATTTGCTCTCCGCTTTGGATGCTGACGACTCGCGCTGTCTGTTTGGCTACGGCATGGCTAAAGGAGACAACCGTTCTCACGAGGCCGTTGAACAGGCTCTCAAATGTCCTTTGCTTGATCGAGGTAAATTGTTGAACGATGCCAATGCCATACTGGTGCAGGTTGCTGGTGGCGACACGATGACTCTTTACGAGGTGCAACTTGTGATGGAGGAAGTGACTAAGCACGTTGGGAGCAAGACCCAGATTCTGTTTGGTACTGGGACCGATAAGCGTCTCGGAAACAGTCTCTCGGTGACGATTATCAGTTCTATCTCAGGCCCGGAGTCTAACTCCGAAGGTCCGCCCGAAGTCGATGAAGTCGAGGAGCCGGCCGTCAGTCTTGGAATGCCGCCGACAATGCCCATCTCTCCACTTGCAGGAATAGCAGAGAGTGACGACTCAAGCGCCGATGAGAACGAAGCACCAACGCTTTCAGTTGAAGAAGATGAGCCCGTTGTGCTGGGAGGCGGAAGCGAACCTACATCGCTCGATGACGATGACGATACGGAAAACTTTGACGGTCCAGTTGAGGACTCTGAGGAATCAGCAGAGTCAGACGACGAGGGATCTTCAATTTTTGAACCACTGGAGGATGGCGGTGTAGATGAAGAATCGCCAGCCTACTCTCCTGAGCCGATAGGGGCTATAGATGCCGACGACGAGCCTGAAGACGAGGACGACCGTAATCCGATCGCGCGTGCTATTGGGGGAACTCGTGGCCTTGGATCTGATGACGTAACACCGATTCAGCCCATTTCACCTGAGGCAGTTGATAAGGATGATACGGCCGACGTCGATCGAGTGGAAGCCGTGACAGATACGGAGCAAAAAATCACATTAACCCGGATGGTATCGAGTGGTAACACGGGTCGTATTAAGGCTCGCGCTCCCAAAGATGCAGGTGACGGACCTGCACTGCCTCCAGTGACGAAAGCACCGGCGATGCCTCCAGAGACATTGGATCCGGAACCTTCTGCTGAAGCCAAGCAGCAGCAAGAGATGCTTCAGCTTGAGCCGATTGCAGGAAAGGGGCGATTTGCCAAGACCGACCCAACTATTGTGGATGGTGAGGATCTTGATGTGCCTACTTTCCTTCGCAAGAAGAAGTAAGCGCGAGAGGCGCTTGTTAGACTATTTTTCGTAAAAGGGTGAACTCGTTAGGGTTCACCCTTTTAGTGTATCTATCTCAATGGGTTCGCCGAGGAACCTCGGTTGAACTCCAAAAACATGTAGATCGAGTATGGTTTTTACCCTGGCGAATTTCTCCCGGGTTCTTGTTCGCCATCCCGCATGCTGCCAGACGTCAGGGGCATTCAAGCCGGTCAGCTTGATTCCAAAATGTTGTGCGATATAGATAGCTCGTTCATTGTGAAACTGTTGAGAAATCACCAAGAGCTCCCGCTGTCCGAACACCTTGCTCGCTCGGACTACTGAATCGAGTGTTCGGAAACCAGCGAAGTCGCAAACGATGCGAGATTCAGGGATTCCAGCTTTCACCAAGGCACGTTTCATCAGCCTGGGTTCGTTGTAACTGAAAGATCCGTTGTCTCCACTCACTATGAGGTAGCGGCACTTTCCGCTGAAGAAGGCATTCGCCGCTGTTTCGATTCGATGTTGAAAATAGAGATTGGTGCGCCCATTTGAGAGGTATTGTGAGCAGCCGAGAACAAGCCCAACATCGGCTGGAGGTAAATCGGCCAGTTCGTTATAGTGCAGAGAACTGGATCTTCGCTCAATCCATCTATCACAGAAGAGAAGTGCGGTCAGGCAGACTACTACGAAGCAAGGGAGTATGGTCCGAAATAGGAATCGGAACGGGCTTTGTCTCAGCATGAAGTCAGATACGCGCTGAAGCGGCCCTCTCTTTCAGCTCACTGAAAAAATCATGCTTCAGTCTTTTGATTCTACGTCGTCACTGACAAAGTCGTTTGCCAGCGCAACGAGGTCTTCGCCCGATGTCAGGTATCGATCTCTATATTCGTCGATGGCAGAGTCATTGCCGGAAAGAAAATTGCCCAGTTCGTCACGTGTATTGCCATTTTCGCTCCGAGCCCATTGCAGAAACTCTGCGACACATCGGTGGCTGCTGCCGGCTCCGATCGCGTCGAGAGAGTCACGGAAACGAGTGGCATTGTCCCAATCAACCTCTGAGAGCAGAAACTGAACACCTGCGTTTCGGATTCCACTGTCGATCTCCGCAATTCGATCGGGTTTGACGTCGCGGGGATTATGGGGGGCGCAGGCGATTAATTGCTCGACCAGGTCTTCGCGGGTTTGAATCAGCTTGATTTTCTTTTTTGCAATATAGTGATCGGCTTCTGCTCCGTGATCCAGAAGAAGGTTGATGAGGGCGCGGTGCCTGTTGATGATGGCTAGGAAGAGGGGCGCTCCGCTCTGAAAATTAACATCGGCTCCGTCCTCGACTGCTTCGACGGCATCATCCATAGCGCCTACTGTACACGCCAGTTCCAAGGTTCTGTTCGCGCTGGGGTCACTCATAAGGATCTTAGATTATGGAAATTAACAAATTACCCAATAAGTCTATCACAATGAGTGGTGATGGCAAACAGTGAACTTACGTAAAAAGTTAAAATTTGCGAAGTTTGCCAAGCGTTTCCAACGGTTACTCGCGGTAGCGCAGAATTCCTTGAGCGATCTCTTCTGCTAGAATCTGCCGAAACCACTCAGCGCTACAGCGTTGAGACTCCCAGCGGTTTGAAATGAATCCGCATTCGATCAGGACTGCGGTGCTTTCAGTTTCTTCGAGCACTTTGAGTCTTTCTGGCTTAAACCCCCTATTCCGAGTGACGAGTCTACGACCCAGTTCGCTCTGTATATAGCTGGATAGCTCCCGTCCGCTGGCACTTCCAGGCCAATAGAGGGTTTCAGTGCCGCTGATACTTCGATCAGTGTGGGCGTTAAAGTGAATGCTCACAAAAATGGTTTTTGGAGCGGCATTCGCGACTTTAGCCCGATCGACTAGCTCGATAAAAACATCCGTTCGACGAGTGAGCTGAATTTTGAGCCCTTTTGCACTCAGGATTCGCTCAAGACGGATAGCCAGGTCGAGGCTTAGTTCCTTCTCCACCAGTCCAAACGCTGAGGATCCAGGGTCTTTTCCTCCGTGGCCGGGATCAATGACAACACGGGTGAAGTCTTCTGTTGCCTTGGCCAACGGCAACGCTGCGAAACCAATAAGGCTGCAGAGTGTGGCTAGAAGGCTGGGAAATGACACTCGCATTTTGGAAGAATCTACTGAGCATCGACTCTGCTGTCGAGTAAGTGTTTTAGTATTCTTAACCAAATAAAGTCAGGTTTCATCGAGGTCCTGGATATTAAACCAGCGTATGACGATAGTGGCCAAGCAGCCAATGAACATAACCCACAGTGCGATTTGAGGAATCGGGGTATTGAGTTGCTTGCCCGTCACTGGGAGGACCATGAAGATGGAGGTTACTGAGACGAGGATGAGCCGATGAATGCGAGTCATGGGACCCGAGGCGGCGCGTTTCTTTCCAGCGCCCCGTATTACCCCAATGGATCTCACATAGGCGGAGAAAATGGCGGCGAGGGCGGCCGATAGCCCCAGCCAGGGACTGGACTGAGCCGCAAAGCCAAAGCCGATGATCGTGACCGCATCGGACACGCGCTCCGGTAGCTCTGTGAAGTAGACCTCCTCTACTGAATCCCTGGCGCCAAGGTGGGCCAAGTATCGATCTATAAGGATGCAGGCAATGCGCAGTAGGCAAAATGTCAAACCGAGGAGCCAAAACAGGGTTGGATTGATTGGCTCACTCGTTCCCATGAAGGAGAGGCCGGCTAGAATTCCGAGAATCATGCCGCTGATAGCGACCATTTCACTCGAAATTCCGAAACCCATCAAGAGGATGGATATTCGGCGCATCGGTCGCCAGCGTCGGCGAGGTTTTGATCTTTGACTGAGACTCATGTAGAATTGACCGGTCGCTGAGAACTAACTCAGTAGATCCTGCAACATTCGTGGCTTGAATGGGTTGAATTTAGCGGGTATTGGACGCATTTGCTTAGGATTTTGCTGAAAATTTCCACCCCACGATGATCCCGCCTGATTCCACTTTTTCCAACGCTGACGAAGAGGCGGAAAAGCGGGAGGCAAATGATCGGGATGTCTCCCTGATGCTAAGGGTCAAACACGGCGATATGGAAGCGTTTGAAGCCTTGGTGGAAATTCATCAAGGTCCCGTGATCGGGACAGTGGCAAAAATGTTGGGAGGGGCTTCGGAGGCAGAGGATATTGCTCAGCAGGTGTTCGTCCGGATCTGGAAGTCCGCAGGGCGCTACGAGCCCCAGGCTAAGTTTACGACGTGGCTGTTTACTATTACCCGAAATCTCGTCTTTAATGAGGTGCGGAGGAGAAAGCGAAAGCCAACCGTTTCTGTGGAGGAACGGGAGGAGGAGAGTCACCAGGTAGTGGAGGATGTTCACACGATCTCACCTGATAAGGACGTGCTTCATGCTGAGCTTGAGGCGGCCGTAGACGAGGCTATTCAGGCCCTCCCCGAGAAGCAGCGTCTCGCTATCGTTCTGCGTCGCTATGAAGAGATGCCCTACGATGAGATAAGTGGAGTGCTTTCGATGTCAGTTCCTGCGGTAAAGAGTTTGCTCTTTCGCGCTCGAACACAGCTCAAAGAGTCCCTTCAGAAGTATCTCGATACCTGAGTCGAATTCGCTCTATTCAAGTCACTTTCCGATCCGGATCAGGTTTTCCTCTGTCCGGATGAGAAATCCATCTGATATGACGGCGAAAGAGGACAGGCCAAACTCGCGGATATCGTTTTCTGCGACTTTCTCAAACTTAGATCCCGGTTTGATGACCGTGGTGATTCCTTCGCCGCTGTGAAAGAATAGGTGGCCCGATGCATAGACCGGAGATGAGGAGAATCCACCTTTTCCATCCAGTCTCTCTCGGTAATGGACGTCGCCTGTTGCGGCGTCAAAACAGGTCAGAATCCCTTTGTCATCGTTGATGTAGAGGAGGTCATCAACAATAATAGGAGAACTCTCTTTGGGGATGGTCTTGGTCTCGTCCCAAACCAAATGGGAATCTGTGACATCCCCCTGACCATCCACTTTAATGGCGAAGAGGTTCGCTTGATTGAAGCCTGAGCAAACATAGATGATACCCGTACTGTAAACTGGACGGGGGACCACGGAGTAGCCTTCTCCATAAAGGAATCGCCAGAGTTCGCTGCCATTGGCGGGATCGTAGGAAATGACAGCGCCTGATCCCGGGAGAATGATCTGTGACTTGCCCTTCACTTCGATGGCAATAGGCGTGCTAAACGAGAACGCCTTGGTCACTTTAACTTCGCGATTTTTCCTCCAGAGAATGGAGCCGTCAGTCTTGTTCAGAGCGACAACGAAAGGGTCCTCCTTTCCGTCACAGGAAAAGATGAGTCGATCTTTAAAAAGAAGGGGTGATCCACCATTACCATGAACGGGCTCATAGGGGAGGCTCGTTTGCTTCCAGATGAGAGCCCCGTCATTGGAGTTGAGGCAGGCCGTGCCATTGTGGCCAAAGTGAACATAGAGTCGACCGCTTTCGAAAATAGGAGAAGGAGATGCCTGGCTGTTTTTCTGGTGAATTTTGCCGTCCTCGACCTCAAAGACTTCCTGTTCCCATAGCAGGTCTCCTGTGGTGAGATCATAGCAGCGAGCCTGGAGCGACAAATCTTGACGCTTGGGTGCGGAGGTGGTTACGAAGATCCGATTGCCGGCTACGACGGGTGTTGACCAGGCTTTGCCGGGGATCGGGACTTTCCAGCGTATGTTTTCGCGGTCGGACCATTTCAATGGCACTTGAGCCGACGAGGAATGACCATCGTGGGAGGGACCGCGGAACTCCGGCCAGTCATCAGCAAATGCAGGCAGAATACCGCAGGCGAGAAGAAAAGAAATCGATCGTAAGAGAGGAGCAAGAAGCATGCGGTAACTACGCCTTACTCCCGATGGGATGACAATCCCGCATTGGCGTATTTCGAATTGGGCGCTGGGTGACCCAACCCTGTATCCTCATCGACCTAACTCTGTTAGATCCGGTCATTTGATCAAATTTAGAATCCTTTCCTCCAGAGGAAATCGAGGCCGTAGTCAGGGTAGTAAGTTTGAACGATTAAGGCGACCAGGATGTAGTCGACAATGAGGTGGACAAGGAGAACCCAAAGTAGACTTCCTGATTTTTCGAACATGCTTCCTTGGGTCCACGCAAAGAAGAATACGATGAAGAATCCGCAACCGGTGAAGGCCATGTCCCAGAGCACTGCTGTGTAGAGGACGGCCTGCATGGCATTAGCAATGCGGAAGTTGAAGAGACTCCGCAAGAGGGCGAAGGCGGTGTTCACGAAAAAGAGTTCGTCCCAGATGCCGACAAGATTGATTCCGACAAAGAGGCGTTTGATGGCGGCAGGATCAGCCTCTTCCGGGAGCGTCCAGTGCCGGAAGAGTTCGTCATCGAAGAGGACCTGATTCCCCCATGCGTAGCCTTTGAGGACGAGCCAGGCCAGGGGGATAGAGATAATGGTGTAGACGACGTCGTGTTTTCGCCAGACCCGGGGCCAGAACCGGTAGTCAATGATGCCGGGATCACCAAATCGCTGTATGATAGGAGGTAGGAGTATCACAAGGGTGAAAGGGATACCCACTCGCAGAAAATTGTCATCAGTCAGGGTCGTGTTGATGTCGCTGAGCCCCAGGATCAACACGCAGCCCAGTAGAATGCCGAGACGACGCCTCAGTTTGGGCTCCTCATCGGTGGCGACAAGCCAGATGCAGATGGCCAGTATGATGAAACCGGCGATCATCTGGCCGGCCGGAATCAAAAGTACGGTAGCGCCCACATAGGCCCCCAGCATGGCAATACGGCGCGGAGTCAGCTCCAGATTGAGGCTTGCGATCACGGATTAAATCTTCGCAGCGAAGGAGAAAGGGTCAAGTGAATCAGGTTCGCTACGTCGTGGCTGCTTGCCGTCTCACACTGCTATTTTGGCCTTTTTGCGGATGGAGTGGAGATTGACCCGCATAAAGAAATATGAGACAGCCTTATCATGAAGAATTTTGGATTTACGAAGGCACTGATTCGTCTGGGGTGTGTTGCTCTGTATACCCTGCCAATGCTTGCTCATTCTGCTCAGGGGCAGGAGTTGCTCGACAATAACGGGAAGCCTACGACTGCCGGAAAAGGGAATCCTTCGCAGAAGCAGGATGCTAAAAATCAAAAGACCGGGAAATCGGAGCCAGATGCTGATCCAGAATTACTGCAGTACGGTATCTTCGCCGAGTCTGCTCCCATACCTGAGCGAGGCAAATCTGTGGAGACAGAGTTGCCGCTGAAGTTGGAGCAGGGCGACCGCATCGCGCTGGTTGGAAACACCCTGCTTGATCGAGGTGGGCAGTTTGGCTTTTTCGAGTCGATGCTTTATCAGGACTATTCGAAGTTGGACTTAGTCGTTCGCAATTTCTCTTGGTCTGCTGATGAGGTGGATCTGCAACCACGACCCAGTAACTTTGCGACCGTGCCCCAGCATCTTGCTCGCGAGAAAGTTGACGTGATCTTTGCTGCGTTTGGGTTCAATGAGTCATTTGGAGGCGTTGAAAAGTTGGACGATTTCAAAGGCCGACTGCAGGCTTACCTCACTGACATCAAGACGTCGACATTCAACGGAACCTCAGGCCCCCGCATTGTGCTGATTTCTCCAGTGGCCAACGAGAATACCGCTCGGATTCCTGCGGCCGACATGAACAATGATCGGCTTGCTATGTATGTTGAAGCCATGGAGCAGGTAGCTGCAGCAGAGCAAGTGGGGTTTGCAAATGTCTTTGATGCCACACGAACTGCGATGGACGATCCGGCGTCAGATCTGACCATTAACGGCGCTCACATGAATGCCGACGGCTACCGGATTTTCGCAGAGCAACTCTACAGCGAGACCTTCGAGCAATCACCTCCGGACGTGAGCGAAGCGATTCGAACTGTGGTGGTCGATAAGAATCGACAATACAAGCGGCGCTACCGCCCGGTGAATACCTTCTACTATGTTGGAGGGCGTAAAAAGTCCTATGGCTATCTCGATTTTCTCCCGGCGATGCGGAACTTTGAAATCATGGCAGCGAACCGGGAATCTCGTATTCACTCGCTGGCCCGTGGCGGTAATGATAATGGGCCGATTGATGATTCCAATTTACCTCCGCTTGGCGGCGTTATCGAGGGACGAGGCGCTAACGAGTGGCTGTCACCTGAAGATGAACTCAAGGAGTTTCAGGTCGACCCCCGGTTTGAAGTGAGCGCCTTTGCCACTGAAGAGGACTTCCCCGATCTTGCCTGTCCGATTGCGATGCGCTGGGATGCGAAGGGGAGACTTTGGGTGAGTTGTTCAACGACCTATCCACACGTCTACCCCGGCAACGAGCCCAACGACAAGATCGTGATCCTTGAAGATACCGATCAGGACGGCAAAGCCGATAAGTCGACGGTCTTTGCTGATGACCTTCATATTCCGCTCTCTTTCGTCCTGACCGAAAATGGCGTCTACGTTTCAGATCAACCTGACCTGGTTCTACTGGAAGACACGGATGGTGACGATAAGGCAGACAAAAAGACCCGCGTGCTGACTGGATTCGGCACTGAAGACAGTCACCACTCGCTGCACGATTTTGTCTGGACTCCTGACGGAGACCTTATTTTCAGAGAGTCAGTTTTTCATCACTCGCAAGTTGAGACCGCTTACGGTCCGGTAAGGGCCGAGAACTCATCCTGGTTTCGCTTCACTCCATCCAATCAGAAGCTGGTCGCATTCGGGGCCTATCCTAACACTAACCCTTGGGGTGTTACTTTTGATGATTGGGGCAACCATGTCGCGAGTCACCCGATATTTGCGGAGGCCTTTCATTCTCTCAACCCTCCATACCCTCAGCAGCAGCCCAAGGCGGTGGGTATTCCTGCTTACTCAGGGGTTTGCGGGCATGAATTTGTAAATTTCCCAATGTGGCCCGAAGATTTGCAGGGAGGCTTTGTGAAGGTGCGATACAAGCCTACTAACCGGGTGGAGTATCACAAATGGGTGAAGCACGACGATCACTACACGGAAGAATATCAGTTCGATATTATCTTCTCGAGGAATCTAAGCTTCATCCCGGTTGATCTGCAATACGGTCCGCGGGGAGCGATGTATGTGTGCGACTGGTACAATCCGGTTAAGGGGCACGCTCAGTACTCCTTGAGGGATCCGCGCCGGGACCGTGACTCCGGTCGCATCTGGCGCATCATGCCAAAAGGGGCGCAGCCACAAGATTCGCCTAATTTTGATGAGGCCTCGGTGGCTGAATTGCTGGATCTACTGAAGCGCCCTGAATACCGTTACCGCTATTGGAGTAAGCGTCAGTTGAGTCAATTGGGGCAGAGCGATCATAGCGAGGTAGAAGCTGCGCTCGACACCTGGGTTGCGGCATTGGATTCGTCGGATCCAAGATATCGCCATCATCAAATTGAGGCTGTTTGGACCTACCGACGACTCAGTGAGTCACGTCCTGAGCTACTAGCCGAATTGTTGGTGTGTGATGAATCTGATGCTCGCGCTGCGGCAACCAAGCAGCTGCGATATTGGTACCCGGATTTTGATGGAGGGGGAATCGCCGAACTCGCTGCCTCAGCCATCGATGATGATGGCATTGTTCGGATGGAGGCGCTGATCGCAGCGACATACTTTGGCACCCGCGACGCACTTGAGGCGGTGGCTCCCGCCTTTGAAATGCCGATGGGGGATCATCTCAAGTTTACGGCTCAGTGTGTCGTCATCTCGGAGGCCTTGAGGGGGTATTGGGAGAATGATGCCGACTTCGCAGCGATGTATCCTGTCGTCGCTGGCTACTCGGCCACCTGGGATGCCCATTCCAAAATGCAGTCTGGGAAGACGACCAAGAACTCAGGCGAGTCTGCTTTTGACAGTCAAAAGAACCTGTTCACCGTGGAGATCGGCTGTGTGCCCGAGCGGATGATGTACACGAAAACAAACTTCACCGTCAAAGCGGGGCAGCCAGTGAAACTGATATTCTCCAATCCCGATGCGACCCAGCACAACCTCGTCATCGCGTTGCCGGGCTCAGCTGAGGAGTTGGGAATGGCTGGAAATGAAATGGCTAAAGATCCCAAAGGCCTCGCGAAAGGGTTTATTCCCAAGAGTAAAAAAATCCTGCATCACTCCAAACTACTTGATCCTGACACCTCGGAAGTCTTGCGTTTCAACGCGCCGAAGAAGAAAGGGGTATACCCGTATCTCTGTACTTTCCCGGGACACTGGATCATCATGAAAGGGGAGATGTTGGTCGAGTAAGTGAGTCACTGATTGCGTTATTGCGCATCCTCTGTGATGCCACGTAAGGTGTGGCTTCTCTTCATGGCTACCGCACTTTCGAAACCTTCTATCGTCATGGTCATCGTCAGTTTGACGATGACCTGTGGTCATAGCGTCGCCCACGCTCAGGCCTTCAATGACTTCGATCTCCCGCCGCACGACTACTACGAGCGGGATCATGACGATGCGATGAGCCGACTGCTGAATCGGTCAGCGAAGGGCGAATACGAGTTTGGCACAGAGACTGGATTGCCGCTGTTACGCAAGGTATTGCGTGATCTCGGTATTCCTGAGTCATCACAGATCCTGGTCTTCTCCCAGACGAGTCTGCAGCGCCGGATTATCAGCCCGCAGAATCCTCGGGCGATGTATTTCAACGAGGACACTCATGTGGCGTGGATGCCGGGTGGAAAGGTGGAGGTGATTTCCTTTGATCCTCAAGTCGGGGGGATGTTCTATTTCGAGGATCCGCCGGAGCTACCCGGCGATCAGGTATCTTTCGCGCTGAGGCGTAATTGCTTCGGGTGTCATGGTGGCGCGGCGACCAACTTTTTGCCGGGGCCTCTGGCTCGTTCAAACTTCACCTCGGAGACCGGGCGAACCGTGCGACAGGTGCCGGGGCACGATCGGATTGGTCATGGGGTGCCGTTTGAAGACAGATGGGGCGGATACTTCGTCACTCGCGCCCCACAGAGTTTGGAGCATCTGGGGAATTCCTTTTCCGCTCGAGTGGATGATAAGATCGTCGTAGACCGGGTGGTAAACAGATCGAAAGCAGATTTGGCGGCCTTCTTTGACGAGACGAAATTGCTGCGGCCGGACTCAGATATCCTGCCACTACTGCTGTTTGATCATCAGATCGAAGCTCATAATTTGATAATGGAAGGAGTGTATCGTGACCGATCCTGGCAATATGAGGCGAAAAAATGGGGTGAGCCGACTAAGAAAACTAGAGTCGATGGAGAAAAGTTTTTTGATCGTTTAGTGAGCTACCTACTTTTTGCTGATGAGGTTTCACTGCATGGGCACGAGATTCAGCGTAATCCGGTCTTTGAATCGGCCTTTTCGAAAAATGAAAGAAAGGGCCCTAATGGTCAAAGCCTCAAGATTTTGAATCTGAATGACAGGTTGTTCGAGAATCGATTGAGCTACATGATCTATTCCCGGTCTTTCGAAGAGGCTCCTGCATCGATGAAGGAGCGAGTTTATAATCGACTTTGGACTATTTTGTCTCCTACGTCGCCACCCGAGAGTTACGACTATTTCGAGTCGGGTGAGCGGGAGCGGATCCTGGGGATTCTGAAAGCGACGAAGACCGATTTGCCGGAATATTGGCAGGAAGGCGTATCAGTGGTCGCTGAAGGCTCGTCCCAGTAAGCTCAATAGACGGAAATATTTCATTTTCCGAATTGGTTCAATCAGGAGTTCCCATGTCATTGGTGATCTCGTCCGCGTATAGATTTACGTGGCTGATGATCTCGTAGACCTCCTTCTCGTTGACTCCGACCTCTTCGAGGGTCTCAATGAGGTGCTCGGTAAATCGACGAAACTCGCGCTTGCTGATTGAGAGCCCTCGATGGACTTCGCCGAGTGGTCGGCCGCTGTATGTGATCGGGCCCTCTGTCGCTGCGGAGAAGAACTCGTGCTGCATCCGGCGAAGTTTATCCATGGGGATGTGCTTGAAGAAGTGGCACAATTCTCCGTCTGCGAGAACTTTTTCGTAGAAGCTTTCGACCAGACTGTCGATCATGGGAGCTCCGCCAATTCGTTCGTAGAGGGTGGGTTTATCGCCGGTCATTGCATTTAACAGTAGTGTGATTGTTGCCTTGTTACTGCGCAATTATTGGTGAGTTCGGGGCATGAAATCAAGGCAAAAAAAGTCTGACCGATCCACCTTGGCCAGGTTCCGGTTCTTAACGGATTCGCTGCTTCAGTCGGAATACTGCCGCTTAGGTTTGCTTTTTCGCCTTTGCCCAGGCATCACGCAATCCTACGGTGCGATTGAAAAGCAGCTGATCAGCTGTGCTGTCAATGTCTGCACAGAAGTAGCCGAGGCGCTCGAATTGGACTGTTTCGCCGGGCTGGACCCCGGACAGGTTGGTTTCCAGTTTGGCATGCGAGAGCACCTTGAGGGAGTCCGGATTGAGGTTGTCGAGAAACGAGCCGTCCTTGGGGTCCGGGTTCTCCTCCTGAAAGAGACGATCGTAGAGCCGGACTTCGGCACTTAGAGCATGGCGGGCGCTCACCCAGTGAATGGTGGCTTTGACTTTCCTACCATCAGGAGGATTCTGGCCACTGCGTGTTTCGGGGTCGTAGGTGCAGCGTAGTTCGGTGATTTCACCCTGTTCGTCTTTGATGACCTCTTCACACTTGATGAAATAGGCAGATCTCAATCTAACCTCCCGTCCCGGAGCGAGTCGAAAGAATTTCTTGGGTGCCTCTTCCATGAAGTCGCCACGCTCTATGTAAATCTCCCGACAGAAAGGAACTTTTCGGACGCCGAGCGAAGGGTCTTCAGGGTTGATGACAGCCTCCATTTCCTCTACTTGGTCCTCTGGGTAGTTTGTAATTACTACTTTGATAGGATCCAATACGCTCATGTAACGAGGGGCCTCGCGATTGAGCACTTCACGGACTGCATTTTCAAGGAGGGCGACATCGTGGGTACTTTTGTGTTTGGTGATGCCGATCGTTTTGCAGAAATTGAGGATCGCCTGAGCGGGATATCCACGCCGGCGCAGGCCGGAAATGGTGGGCATGCGAGGATCATCCCAGCCTGTCACATGTCCTTCCTCGACGAGTTGAAGCAGTTTCCGCTTGCTCATGACCGTGTAGGTCAGGTTGAGCCGTGAAAATTCGATCTGACGGGGCGTTGAAGGCACTGGAATCATTTCAAGAAACCACTCATACAGAGGGCGGTGGTTCTCGAACTCAAGGGTGCAAAGTGAGTGGGTGATGTACTCAATGGCGTCACTTTGGCCATGAGTGTAGTCGTACATGGGGTAAATACACCAATCGCTCCCTGTTCGATGGTGCGTCGTATGAAGAACCCGGTAAAGAATAGGGTCCCGCATGTTCAGGTTCGGGTGCGCCATATCGATTCGAGCGCGAAGAACTTTCTCTCCGTCGCTGAATTCTCCATTTTTCATGCGGAGAAACAGATCGAGGCTTTCCTCGGTGGGGCGATCCCGGTAGGGGCTATTGGTTCCGGGCTCCTGAAGATTGCCGCGCCCGGTGCGAATCTCATCTGCGTTCTGATCGTCTACGTAGGCCTTTCCTGCTTTGATTAGATGTATGGCCCACTGATAGAGCTTCTCAAAATAGTCAGAAGAGAAATAGATGTGATCTCCCCAGTCGAAGCCCAGCCATTGAATGTCTTCTTTGATGGATTCAACGTATTCGGTCTCTTCTTTGGTTGGATTCGTGTCGTCAAATCGGAGGTGGCAGCGACCTCCGTATTCTTCGGCGATACCAAAGCTAAGGCAGATCGCTTTTGCGTGACCAATGTGAAGGTAACCGTTCGGCTCAGGAGGAAACCGGGTGACGGTGCTATCGTGCTTTCCTGAGGCCAGGTCAGCATCAATGATTTCTCGGATGAAGTCTTTAGAAGGTGAGGGCGAAGCGCTCATAGAGGAGGGGGGTGCCCGCAAAACTGCGTGCAAATTGCTAAGCGGAAACTAATCGGTTTTCCTGATGGTGCAACGAGATCGAGGCGAAGAAGGCCCTTGCTTCAACTCAGTTCGTCGAGAGCACCCCAGGCGTCGTCGCCGGCCTTGGGCTTGGCTTCTTCTTCAATAGGAAGCTGATCCTCTACCAGAAGGTGGGCTTTGGGGCAGGTTCGCCCCTCAATCAATTCGTCACAATGCGGGTGAGAAGGGAGATCGAGCAGGAAATCTTCCCTGATGAGCTCCGCCAGATCGAAGGCGACCTGACGATCTTCAAGATCGAGTTCTGATTTCCAATTGGAAAAATCGGCCTCGTATTCAAAATACTCAAGGCAGGTGCTGCAGCGGAGCTGGAACTTTCCTTTGAGTTGACCATAGAAGGACACGGCTTCTTCAAAGCGGTGCATATTGGCTACGTAAGAGATGTCGCTCACGGGCCGAATGCTGTCCTCGGGTAAGAGATCGAAAATGGATTTTGGAATTACCCCTTGGCGTTGGAGGCCCTCGGCGGGAATGTCGGAGATGAAAATTTCCATGATTACTTCATCAAGGAAAGGGATGAAGGGGCTCTATGCAAATGCATCCCGAGATCTAACGGAATATTTTGAATAAAATTTGCCTGAAATCGACAATTGCAAGAGGCTCTTGAATCACCTATATCCATGGCCATGAGTCGTTACGCTATTGGATTGGACTACGGAACAAACTCCTGTCGATCACTTCTTGTTGATTTGGATTCGGGAGAAGAACTGGGATCCGTCGTTTTTCCTTATCCATCCGGAACGCTGGGGATTCTGACTGACCCGGCCGATCCCAATGTCGCGAGACAAAATCCACAGGACTACCTCGATGGGATGGTAACGATTATCACTGGAGCGCTGGACCAGGCGAAGGAGGGGAACCCCGCTTTTGACGCAAGTGAAGTGATTGGTCTCGGCATTGATACGACTGGCAGCACTCTGATTCCTGTCGATGGGTCCGGAACGCCATTGGCTCTCAAACCAGAATTCTCAGGCAATCTCAACGCCTGTGTCTGGCTCTGGAAGGATCATACCGCTCATGCCGAGGCGGCTTCGATAACTGAAAAGGCGTCTCAGAGTCGTCCCCAGTATCTTGCGAAATGCGGCGGCACTTATTCAAGCGAATGGTGGTGGAGCAAGATATGGCGATGCCTCAAGGTTGATCGTGATGTTTTTAACGCAGCGCATTCCTGGGTTGAGCACTGCGATTGGCTGCCTGCTGTTCTTACTGGCAATGAAGATCCTTCCGTGATGAAGCGCAGCGTTTGTGCCGCAGGGCACAAGGCTATGTATTGCGAGGAGTGGGAGGGACTACCTGATAAAGAGTTTCTCGGTTCCCTTGATCCTGCCCTGGCTGATCTTCGGGATCGTCTCTACGACCACGCTGATACTTCAGCCGAACAGGCAGGACGGCTGACTGCAGAGTGGGGCGCCAAGCTGGGGCTGCCTGAAGGTCTCCCAGTAGCGGTTGGCGCTTTTGATGCGCATATGGGGGCTGTCGGATCAGGAGGTCAAGCTGGAACGCTTGTGAAAATCCTGGGCACGAGCACTTGTGATATCACGGTGCTTCCCAATAGCAGGGAACTGGGGGATGTCCCGGGTGTTTGTGGTATCGTGGATGGCTCAGTGTTGCCTGGGCACTATGGAATTGAGGCAGGTCAGTCTGCGGTGGGTGATATTTTCCTATGGTTTGTGAACAATCTGGTGCCTGACTCCTACGGCGCGACTCAAGATGAAAAGTTCATTGAGATGGAGCGTCGCACGTCCGGTCAAAAGCCCGGCGAAACGGGGCTACTGGCTCTCGACTGGAATAATGGGAACCGGACGATTTTGACGGATGTCCGTCTCAGTGGGATGATTTTGGGGCAGACTCTGCATACCGAGGCTCATGAGATATACCGGGCGCTGATCGAGGCGACGGCTTTCGGAGCACTCACCATTATTAACCGAATGGAGGAGTATGGGATTCAGATTGATCAGGTGGTCAATACTGGTGGGCTTGCCGTCAAGAATGCGACTTTGATGCAAGTCTATGCTGACATTCTAGGCAGACCCCTCAAAGTGGCTGCTAGCGATCAGACGTGTGCATTGGGATCCGCCATTTTCGGTGCGGCTTGCGGTGGAGAAATATCGATCGAAGAAGCTCAGAAGAATTGCTGTAAGATGCGAAATGTTGAATATTTGCCGATCCCTGAAAATCAGGAGGTTTACAAAGAAATTTACGCATTATATAAATCAATTCACGATGCCTTTGGTACGGCGGAATGGTCCGGTTCACTGGACCATGTGATGAAGGATCTGATCGATATTCGACAGCGTCAGCGGGGCTGAGCAAACAAGGCGGTCTAGACGACTGCTCAAGGCGAGAATACCGGCGGCGGGAATCGAACCCGCACTCCATAGGAACGCGATTTTGAATCGCGCGCGTCTACCAATTCCGCCACACCGGCTTTTGTGTTATGGAGAGGCGATAGAAACCATCTCCGGGCTGAGCGCTGACTGTAGCGAGAGGATAGGGGAAATCAAGAAAGGAGTTCCGGCCGGATGGAAAACTGGGTCAAAATTCACTTTCGGCGATCGCTACCTGTTTATTCAAGCCATTTGAGCTCGACGAGACGGGCGGAAATGAAGCCGACTGAAATTTGGGTCTGGAGTTCGAGAGGGATTCGGTATTCGTCGTTACTCATCCAAAGAGTGGTCCGCTTGATGTGGTCGTAAGTCTTGATGGAGAGGTCTCCATTGATCTTTCCCACTTCGACATCGAGCCGGATTGTGCTGTAGGTTTTCCCTTTGATCTTGCGGGATTCATTTCCAGTGACTTGGCATTTTGCCAGGTAAGGGTGATTAAACGGGGCGACTACCATTGAGATTTCCTCGCCAATCTCAAGAGGTTGAGTTCTGAGGTATAGTGCGGCCGAAAGAATATCCTGACCAAAGTCAAAGTTGAACTTTGTGGTGTTGGTGGTGGCGGCCTGGTCCTTCCGCTTTGCGGTTGTCGTGTAGACCTGTCGAGCAGACTCAAAGATGATGTCATATGAATTGACTGAGTTCCGCTCCTTCTCGCTGAGCTGAAAGTTAATCGGTCGCAGTGATGACTCATTGATAATGGACCTGGCCCGGAAGTCGTAGGGGTAAAGGAGTCTTGCGAAACCTGAACTCTGTCCGGTCGCGTCGCCAATGAAGCGGCCTTGCTTGTCGGTGGATCGGGCGACTGAAACCTCAAACTTGCCGGCATTGACCCGGTTGTTCCATCCTAGAACGTAGTTGAGCTTAACGGGTCTCAGAATGGCATAGTCACCTGGCGGGAGGCGGGTGATATTCTCCATCCAGGAGGGAGACTTCTCGGTCTGGCCCGTCGCATCTGGCGCGATCCATAGGCAGATAGCCAGGAAAACTGTAATACGGGGGCTCATGTTGAGGGGGCAGGGGCGTAACGCCATTTTCGAGTCTACGTGAAGGTGGCGTTGATATTTTACTCTATCAAGATAATCATAGACGGATGAAGCCCACTGCAATGCCAAAGAACATGAAGAATTTGGTGGCTGGTGGGCTCAGTATTTGTTCCGTGGCTGTTTTTGCCCTGGTTTCGAGCTGTGGTGATCGGGGAGAGCCGCAAGTAGATTCAGTAGAGAGCAAAGCGAAGGAAGGGCCTCAATCTGATTGGCCTCTGTTCCGTGGGGACCCGGAAATGCAGGGAATCAGCGTTGAGAACCTATCTGCGCCTTTGAAACTTGCCTGGACGTATGAGCCCAACGTTGAAGAAGGGAAGCGCAGGCCTCCGATTGAATCGACGCCTGTGATTTCTGATGGACGGGTCTTTGTAGGCACTCAGGGCGGAGAATTTCTTGCACTGGATCTGGAGAGCGGGGTGTTGCTCTGGACTGTGACGACAGAGGGGCCAGTCACGGCTCCTGCTGGTGTCTTTGGTGATACTGTCTATTTCGGCGATACCTATGGATATGTATATGCTCTGAATGTTCTGTCAGGGGAGGAACTCTGGCGCTATGAGACCGATGGCAAAGTGGAGGGTGGTGTGAACATTCTGGCAGATCCGGGCGGCAAAGCCCGAGTGTTCGTCGGGAGCCACGACTACTTTCTTTACTGTTTCGACGCGGCGACGGGTGAAGTTCTCTGGAAAGAGGAAACGGGAAACTACATTGTCGCTACTCCCTCCATCGTTGACTCAGGGGGGGATCAGGCGGTTTCATTTGGAGGTTGTGACGGACTTCTCTATATCCTTGCAGCAGACGGCAACGGAGAAAATCGCGAGATCGAGATCGGCTCCTACATTGCTAACTCTGCGGCGGTGAGGGATGGGATCGCCTACCTGGCACATAATGGCGGGGAGGTGATCGCCATTGAGGTTTCTTCTGGCGAAGTTGTGTGGCGTACCAATACGGGGGTCGAATATACCGCTTCACCCGCGGTGGATGAGACCAACGTCTATGTAGCAGGTCCCGATAAACGACTCGTTGCCTATGATCGCGTGATGGGAGAGGAACAATGGGCTTTTTTGGCTACTCGTTCGCTGGACAGTTCGCCTGTCGTTGTGGGGGATATGATTTGGCAGGGAGGGATGGACGGCCGCCTTTATGCCGTCAGTCGCGGAGATGGATCTGAGCAGTGGAGCTTTGAATTAGGCGCACAGATTAAGTCATCTCCGGCGGTATCACGTGGGATGCTCGTTGTTTGCGGGCAAGATGGCGTGGTGTATGCTTTCCACTGACACTTCGTCACATTCCTATTTCTCTCCTTATTCGCATGCCAGAATCCTCCAAAATAACCCCTTCATCCGGTCTGATCGACAAATTGACGACTCCCCTCGACGGAGATGGAGCGGAACAAACGGAGGTGGGGAACTATTTCGTGGCCAACTACCCGCCATTTTCCTTTTGGACGCCAGAGGGTAAGGACTCGGTGAATGAGGTGCTGAATTCGCCCCGGCCGGAGAACACGAATTTGGGGCTGTATTTTCACATCCCGTTTTGCCGCAAGCGCTGCCATTTCTGCTATTTTCGGGTCTACACCGATAAGAACGCGAACGAGATCAATGCTTATCTTGATGCTGGAATCAAGGAATTTGAGAGGTACTCGAGAACTTCGTATCTCGCGGGGCGCAAACCGCAGTTTGTCTACTTTGGGGGCGGTACACCAAGCTATCTCTCTATCAATCAGCTTCGTGATCTTACGAATCGAATGAAGGATCTGTTTCCATGGGACGAGACGGAGGAGGTGGCGTTCGAGTGCGAACCCGGCACCTTGACTGAGAAAAAACTCGAAGCGCTGCGCGATATAGGGGTCACTCGGCTAAGTCTCGGGATCGAGAGTTTTGATGATCACATTTTAGAAGTCAATGGTCGTGCCCATCGATCGAAGGAGGCGTTTCGCGCCCTTGGCTTTGCGAATACGCTGGGGTTTGATCAAGTCAATATTGATCTAATCGCCGGGATGATGGATGAGACGGAGGACAACTGGAAGCAATCTGTCGACACTGCGATCGAGCAGGATCCTGACTGCGTTACCATCTATCAGATGGAGATTCCCTACAACACGACCATTTATCAGGAAATGAAGGAGTCTGGCCGAATTTCAGCTCCAGTTGCGAACTGGCCGACCAAACGAGCATGGGTCGATTGGGCATTTGATCGATTTCAAGCAGCCGGTTACACGGTCAGCAGTGCTTACACTGTCGTAAAGAATTCGGAGACTACCAAGTTTGTCTATCGTGACAGTTTGTGGGAGGGGGCCGATCTGCTTTCAGCCGGTGTGGCTAGCTTTGGGCATTTCGGCGGAGTGCACTATCAGAATCAGGCTGATGTTGGGCCATACATGACCCAGGTCGATTCGGGTGATCTTCCGATTTTTCGTGCCTATGCCACGTCGCATGATGAGCGGTTCGTTCGCGAGTTTGTACTGCTATTGAAGCTGGGACGGACTTCGATGAAATACTTCCGCGACAAATACGGAGTCGACGTAGCGTCCCGGTATTCAGTGGAGCTGGGTAATCTTGTGGCGGAAGGCTATTTTTCACTTGAGGGTGATGACATCGTCGTGAGTCGCGACGGATTGCTGCAGATTGACCGCCTTCTTCATGGATTCTTTCTTAAAGAGCACAGAGATGCACGCTACACCTGATTGTTCAGCAGCAGGCCAGGCCTACGCAGAGGCTTTGCACCGACTCCTTCCATTTCACTTCTTCTACGAAAAGACCGGCGCTGAGCTGCCGGACTTTGAGTTTCTGGAAGGGGAAGAGGTGCCGTATCCGTATCGCTCGCTACTGGTTCACAACAACGATATGACGCCCACTCTGGCGGCTTTTCACCATTCGAAGTTGTATCTTGAGGTTCACGAGCACGAATCGACTGATGAGTTCGTAATGCGACTGGTGACGCTGCATGCCTCATCATCGGATCAGGCGGTCGAATTTGGTGCTATTGCAATTCAGCTGGATCGTTTCTCAGAGGAAGTCAGGAAGGCAGTGGTCGCTGGAGAGAAGCCTCTCGGCGGTATTCTCGGCGAATTTTCAGTCGATCACAGCGGCAATCCGGCCGCTTATTTCTCAGTGCCTGCGGATGGTTTGATTTCCAACTCATTGAATCAAGGGCTGGGAGAAAAATTGTATGGCCGGTGCAACCAGTTGCTGGATTCGGAGGGCGTTGTATTTGCTGACATCGTCGAGATTCTTCCCCGTTCCAACGAATCCGAGAACTGGGTGGGAACCGTATCTCCTAGGTAAAGTACCCCAAGGGTATATGCTATGAACTCTGGAGACTGGGATGTCATTATTATTGGAGCTGGGCCGGCCGGGTCGACGGCAGCTGCGCTGCTCGCTGAAAAGAACCGACGTGTGCTCGTACTGGAAAAGGAGAAATTCCCCCGGTATCACGTCGGTGAGTCGATGATGCCATTCTGTTGGTTCACCTTGGAGCGTTTGGGGCTGGCAGACAAAATGGACGAGGTAGGCTTTCAGCAGAAGCACAGTGTCCAATTTGTCTCAACGGAGGGTCAGGTATCGAGGCCGTTTTACTTCTTTCAACACGATGAGCACCCCTCATCAGTAACCTGGCAGGTAGAGCGAAAGGTTTTTGACCAAATGCTAGTCGATAATGCGGTGGCTTCCGGCGCGGAAGTGAGGGATGAGCACAAAGTCGTAGATTTGATTCTGGATGGTTCAGGCCGTGTTTCCGGAGTGGTGGCTGAGGATCTGGGTGGAGTCCGCCATGAGCTTAGGGCTGGTCTGGTGGTTGATGCCTCGGGGAGAGACTGCGTGGTGGCCAGTAAAAATAAGTGGAGGAAGAGAGATCCTCAACTCAACAAAATTTCGATCTGGACCTACTACGAGGGGGCGATGCGTGATCCGGGATTGGATGCGGGTTCGACGACGGTGGCATACATTCCTGATAAGGGCTGGTTTTGGTACATTCCGATGCGGGACAACCGGATCAGCGTCGGAGTAGTAGCAAGTCGCGATTATCTTTTTCGGGATTCCCGGGATCCCGCAGAAATTGTGGCAAGAGAGATTGAGGAGAATGCGTGGATCAAAGAACACTTGGAACCCGGAAAGCAGGTCGGGGAGTATTGGGTGACCGGGGAATACAGTTATCGGTCCAATTACTGCGCAGCGGAGGGAGTGTTGCTAGCGGGGGACGCTTTTGCGTTTCTCGATCCGGTATTTTCATCAGGCGTGTTTCTGGCCTTAAAATCAGGCGAGTTAGCGGCGGACGCTATTGAGGCCGCTCTGACAAAGGGAGATACTTCCTCATCTCAATTCGAAGATTATGGGCGTGATATCTGCCTGGCGATCGAGAGAATGCGAAAGGTTGTTTACGCCTTCTATCATCCTGACTTCAGTTTTGGGAAATTAGTTAAGATGCATCCGGAACTGAGGCCCGCCCTGACCGATTTACTTATCGGGGATGTTTTTGTTGATAAGTTTGACGAGCTTTTTGAAGCAATTAGCGAGATCTGCGAATTGCCTGATGAGTTGTCTTACGGAAACAGGGTGAAATCCGGAACGCCATCTGACGTCGTGACTTAATTTCCTTCCGCGGCATGCGGGGGCGCGGGTTGACCGCGTATAGAGGGGACGAAAAGATTTCTTTCCTTGCGGTATCGGGGGCGAACCGGTTCAGTGGTATTAGAGACCCCTCAAATGCATTCGCCGCGACTACCGTCTATCGCTTTTGGATTCTGGATTTCAGTCTTCGCTGCCTTTCAAATCACGGTTGCAGCGGATCTGGATGAACCGCCCATTAGAGCATTGATAGTCACAGGCGGGGGGATTCACGATTACGGTATTCAGAGCGAAATTCTTACCCAGGGAATTGGCGAGAGAGTAAACCGTGAAATTGAGTGGGAAGTTTGTCACCAGGGACTGGGAGGGAGTGACGAAGAGATTCCATTATTTCAGAATGCAGAATGGTCTCAGGGGTATGACATCGTAGTGCATAATTACTGTTTTCCGGGAGTGACGAACCCGGAGTATATCGATCAGATCTTAGCGCCCCATCGGGAAGGGTTACCGGCGATTCTTCTGCATGCGACCATGCAGTCTTTCCGGGTGTCGGATGAGCGGTGGTTCGAATTTTGCGGAGTGCGGGCGCGGGGGAATCATGCCCCGGGAGCATATGCCGTGGAATGGTTGCTTCCGGAAAATCCGATCTTGAGAGGAGTTCAGCCATGGATGACTCCGGCTGGAGGGCTCTTCCCAATCGAAAAGGTTTGGCCAGGTGTGACGAAGTTAGCGGATGGAGTCCATGCAGGGGATATTGCCCGTTATACAGTTGCGTGGACACATCAGTTTGGCCCCAAGGGTTCAAGGGTCTTCGGTACTACCATCGGAAGTGACGCTGAGATCATGAGGGAGCCGCAGTACCTCGATTTAGTGGCAAGAGGCTTTTTGTGGGCCATGGACGACTTATCCGAAGTAGCTTTCAAAAAAGTTTCGAGAGAGGAGTCTCTGAGGTCTCTTGATCTGACTCAAGTCGAGGTGGAGCCTCTTCAGCCTGGACCGAATTACGCCCTTCACTCGCAGGTGAGGGGATGGTCGGTTCCGGGATCGGGAGGACAGAACACGGAGGTGATTTGTGATGGTGATGTGAAGACTGGTTGGGGGCCCGGGAAATCTGTCCCGTTCAGTGTCGAGCTTTCGCTTCAGATGAGAAAGAAGCTTGGCGCAGTTGCTGTGTTCTGGGAAGGCGATGGAGTTGATCGCTATTCGATCGAGGGTTCTCATGATGGCACGGTGTGGAAGTGGCTGGGATTTGGTGGACGGGCGACCAGTGGATCCGATATCTCGCTGCATGAATTCCCCTCGGCGGAGCTTGGGTTTTTGAGGCTCAATGTCTCTGAGCCAGGGATATCAAGGCCCATTAGAGTTCGCGAGATCGCAGCATACGAATCAGCTGAAGATGTTCCCTCTGCGATTCTGATAAGGCAAGATCCTCCTGATGAACCACTCTTTATCGCGGGGGCTGATGAGTGGTCCCGAGAGATCAGGATTCGTGATGATTGGAGCGTTGTTCCCGTTGAGCCGATGGGGGCCGATTGTAGAGTGAAGCAGTTGGTGGGGACTGGAGATGGACGGGCTCTTGCCTTCTGTATTGAGGCTCAAACCCGTAGACTGGCTGAGCCACTTGGATCGATCTATTCAATCTCACCGAGAGGGGAAGAAGGTTTTGAAAAATCAGAATTTCTGCACGGTATCCCAGCGGAAGGTGCTTTCACTTGGGACGGAGAGTGGGTCTACATTCTCTCATGTGATCGTGGGGCTGGGGAAGGATCGCTTCCCTGTTCGTTGAGACTGCAAGCCTTCCGGGATACTAACGATGACAGGGTTGCGGACGAGCGATTTCAGTTGGGGGCGATCAAGATCCTGTCGGAGGGTCCGTCCGGTAATACTGGGGCTACAGTCGTCGTAGATTACCTGATGATTGGATCGGATTCGATGTTTTATGCCATTATTGAAACAGCGGAATCCGCCAGTGTCTACCATGCCCAAACGGGAGCGCGAGCCGCACTTCCTGGATACAGCGTGGTTCGATTCGATCGTGATATGGAGCGTCTCGATATCTTGGTACGGTCAACTCGCCCACTTGATGGCCTCGGTTTTGATGCAGAGGGCAATCTGTTAGTTTGGGCAGGAGGTGAGGGCGATGAATCGAACCTCTATCTGTGCTCTTCGGTGCCCGGCACTGAACTGGCAGAAATGGAGCCTCTTCAAAGAGAGGTGGGGAGCCTCACTGGTATCAATAGTTGGGGAAGAGATGAAACTATCACTACGCTCAATCGCGATGGAAAGGGGTATCTGATATTGAGAGGGCAACTGATTGAGGCGGAGCAGGGAGGAGAGGTCGCTGAGATGCCGTTTGCCTCAAAATTGGCGGTCGATGGAAGTGGCGGGTGTTGGCTTCTGGTTAGGCACTCATCCGGTAGCGAGCGGATTCTCCTCTTTCGACCGAATCGCAACGGGAATCCCTCTGTTGCTTGGGATGAGATCGCTGACCGTGATATCCCCGCATATTTTGATTCTGACAACTCAGTGATTCGATTTGAAGCACCTCAGGAGATGCGACGGCGCAAGAGGTCATCGAGCAAAGAGTTGAATGCTTTGATTCCGGATTCCTTCCGGTCATTGGCAGAGGAGCGAGCATGGCTGAGCGCTGTTCTTCCGGAGGGCGATTTGGAGGTCCTTATTGAGAGCGCAAACTCCGAGTCACCCCTTGAGAGGGCAATGGCCTACCGGCTACTGGGTGATCGAAGCGACAGCAGAAACCTCCCGGAGTTCGCCTCTATAGAATCAGAGCGAAATCCAATAGTTTCTGCCGAAATATTGGGGGCACTGATGCGCACCGGAAAATCGTTGGAGGGATTGGACGAATTAATTCTTGGCTTTGTTGCTTTTTCTGACCCGATTCTGGCAGCCGCGTCTCGATCCTTTCTTCAGCAGCGAAGGGCACACGAAACATGTTTTAGCGTCTTGGACAATACTGAGAAGGATTCGTTGTGGCCTGCTACGTTTGAGGTTTTGTCCCGAATGCCAGAGACAGTTGTCGTTGAGGGCCTGATTGACCGTGTCGTTGCGACGAGCTCCGCTCGATTTAGGAGACTGGGGATTTCGGCTCTTGCTGAACTCTACCGACGGGAAAGTAATTCTCACAGAAATGATGAGGGTAAATCACTCGTTTCTGACTATCTAAATTCTTTGATTGGTGACCCCCGGGTTGATCAGGCGTTCCTACTTGATGAATTGGTCAGTAGCGGAATTCTTCTTCGGGATCTTGATGAGCTTGTAAAATTTGCGCCGAACTTGATTCCCATCGAGTCGCAAATTATCGAGTTGTTAGAAGACCGTTCAGTCTCTGGAAAAGCGAGGTCAGGACTGATTCGAATCGCCAAAGATGAGCATCGTGATATCGGTCTGCGTGTGAGGGCTCTGACTGCGTTGTCAACGGTAGAGAACCTTGATGTATTGAAAGGGTGTTTCAGTGTGATGACTCGACTGGACTTAAGTCGAGTGCTGGATTCAGACATAGGTGCATTTATGCAATGCTGGTTCGGGAATTCATTGCATGAAGGGAATGTGGGATGGTTGATCAGGGAGGCGAAGGGGAGTGACTCAGAACGGAGTGCCCTGGCGTGGAGGACTCTGCTCCATTTGGATGAACAATCTGACGATACGGTCGAAATCGGTAAGGCCATCGAATCTGTGATCACCAGTGGAGGAACAGGTCTGCTGCACTTGTTGTTGGGGCTTAGCGAGCAGCAGTCTCATCGATCAGACCAGATTCTGGCAGCAGGCGCCGAATCGGATGATCCGCGAGTGAAGGCCTTGATGTTGGATCTATCGAATCGTCCGGCCACAGCCTCGCCAGAAGATTCGCCTCCTTTGAGTTTGGATGGTCTGGGTCTTGATGACTTGGAGGACCTGTTAGCCCTGGAATCAGGAGACGCGAAACAGGGGCTAATACTCTTTCGGAGCGCCGGATGTGGGCATTGTCACAAACTTCATGGCGAAGGTCCTTCTCTAGCTCCCAATTTGGCTGATTCAGTGGGATCGATGAGTCCTGCAGACTTGGCTATGGCAATCATTGATCCAGCCGGTGATCTGGCTGAAGAAGCGACTATGCGCCTATTTGAACTGGAGAATGGACAGCGTCTTCGTGGCCTTGTTAACTCCAGGTCATCAGGCACGATATCTCTGATTGATCGAGGGGGGAATACGATCGAGATACCGGAGGTGCGGGTCAGGCATGAATTGGCGACTCAAGAGGCGTTGATGCCATGTTCGGCTGATTTGAGGGTGAGTAGCGGTGAGATCGCGTCTCTGGTTGCTTTTCTACGATCCCTTGGCGAGAGCGTGGGCAATTCAGGTGATGCGGATCAAAATGGAGACGATGCTCATTGATCGCTCAAGAGCGAACTTTCTCCTATCTTTCGAACCCCCTGCTGGCCTAGTAATTCGAGATTCGCTCCATTGCAGCGGCCGGGTTGAATTTCCTGGAGGGGGATTACGACAAAGGCTCTCTCAAGCATCCTCGGATGAGGTAGAGTGAGGTCGGATTCCTCAATGGAAATATCGTCAAAATAGAGCAAATCGATGTCGAGAGGCCGGGGCGCATTCACTACATCGATCTCCTGCCGTCCGAGTCGTGCCTCGATTCCCTGCGTCTCTGTCAGGAGTTCGCGGGGAGTGGTGTTGACATCAATTTCGACAACCGCGTTAAGAAACTGGGGGGATTCTTCCGGGCAGTCTATTGGGGTGGTCTCATAGACACCCGATAGAAGCATGTGTTTTCCGGAGTTGATGCGAGATAACGCTCTAACGGCCTGAGCCAAATTATCCAATCGATTTCCGAGATTGGATCCCAAGCTGATCCCAACTCGCGCCATGATGCAGGTATAATCGATTGGGTGGAATTATCGCAGTCCGAGGACGTCCTGCATGTCAAAGATTCCGTTCTTGGTTCCGTTACTACTGAGCCATTTGGCGGCTCGGACGGCGCCCTTCGCAAAAGTAAGTCTGCTGGATGCCTTGTGAGTGAGTTCAACCCTCTCACCATCTCCGGCGTAGACGACGGTATGGTCTCCGACAACATCGCCGCCGCGAATGGCATGGACTCCGATTTCTGAGTCGGTTCTCGCCCCTACATCACCGAAACGGCCATGCCGGCAATCGTCTTCGTATGAAAGTTTTCTGACATCCACCAAAATTTCCGCCAATCGGCGTGCCGTTCCGCTGGGGGAATCCTTTTTGTGGCGATGATGCATCTCCACGACTTCGAGATCAAAGTCCGTTCCCAGAATTTCGGTGGCCTTTTCAGTCAACCAGAAGAGCGTATTGACCCCTACGGAAAAGTTTGGAGCGTGCACGATTGGGATGCGCTTGGAAGCCTCGCGAATGAGTTCGAGTTGGTCGTCCTCATGCCCGGTGGTCCCCATGACCACGCCGGTACCTGATTCAACGCACGCTTCGATCAGTTCGTTAGTGAAGGAGGGCAGAGTGAAATCAATGACGACATCACTCTTGCTGAGGGCGGCCTCAATTGAATCTCCAAGGTCAATTCCGGCGGAAACTCGGGTATCCGGATCGTCACCTGTACTAGCTGAGACGGCCTGGCCCATTCTTCCTCGGCATCCTGTAACAAGAATATTTAGCATATTAAAAATCAGTCGATGAGTTGGAGGCCAAATCTAAAAATGCGGCCTCGTTCAGACATGGGATGGAAATCAAAGGAGCTCGAGCGAGGCAAGTATCTTACGTAGTTGGTCCACTTTTTCTTTGGGCATCTCAACCATCGGTAAGCGCAACTTGGGGAGACATTCGCCAGTCAATCCAAGGGCGGCCTTGATAGGGACGGGGTTGGTATCGAGTTGAAGGAATGCCCGGAATAGCGCGTCATACTGAGCATGAATGGCTTCCGCGTCACCGAGGCGATTTTCCAACATGGCCTTGGTCATATCAGCCATGGCGGCTGGAATCAGATTTGACGCTACGGAAACAACTCCGACTGCACCCTCTTTCATGAAATCAACCGTCAAGGCATCATCTCCACTGAGGATCTCAAATTCCTCGGGGAGCGCTTCACGCAATCGGCGTACCCGCTCTGTGACGCCACCAGCTTCCTTGATCGCGCGGATATTCGAATGGGCTTCCGCCAACCGGACGGCGGTATCGACTTCGATTTCGACGTGACAACGACCCGGAATGGAATAGAGCATCAATGGGAGCTCCGTCGATTGGGCTACGACTGAGTAGTGTTGAAAAATTCCTTCCTGTGACGGCTTGTTATAGTAAGGCGTGACCAAAAGAGCCGCATCGGCTCCGGCCATCTCGGCAGACTGGGTCAAATCGACTGCTTCACGAGTCGAGTTTGATCCCGTTCCGGCGATCACCAATCCGCGTCCAGATGCCTGCTTCACAGCGATCTCAATCACCCGATGATGCTCTTCTGTGGAGAGGGTTGCTGACTCACCTGTCGTGCCGACGGGGACGATGCCTTTGATGCCGTTATTGAACTGCTTATCAATCAACTGGCGAAACGCTTCGGTATCGACGGTGCCTTTGTCAGAGAAAGGGGTGACTACTGCTGTGTGTGCTCCTGCAAACATGAATGGATTACGGTTGTCAGATGGATTCTAGGACTCCTTCGAAAGTGAAATCTGCAGAGCCCAGAAGGGTTACATTTTCATACATGTCAGAGCCGGTATGATCAAAATTAACTTCAAGGATATCACCGCCAGCCACTTTGACTTGAACAGGGGCGGGGGTGTCGGTGATCTCGTGATAAATAATAGAGCAAGCCACCATGCCAGTGCCACAGGCGAGAGTCTCGTTCTCCACCCCACGTTCGTAGGTTCGGATCTGAACCAGTCCAGGTTCGAGTATCTGCACGAAATTCACGTTGGTTCCCGCTGGGGCGAAGTGATCGTGGTAACGAACCGCTGCCCCTAATTTCACAATGTCGATTTCGGCGACATCATCAACGAAGATGACGGCGTGGGGAACACCTGTGTTGACGAAATGGATGGTATGAGACTCTCCGGCCAGCTCAAGCTCTTGTCCCAGAGCAAGGTCGAAAGGGGCGCTCAATTGAACTTTAACCTTATCGCCCATGAACTCTCCCCGAATTACTCCGGCAATCGTTTCAAACGTCGTCTGCTGAAGTGTGCCGCCCTCTAACTTGTTAACAAAGCGGGCAAAGCAACGGGCTCCGTTACCGCACATCTCCGCCTCGCCACCATCGGCATTGTAGTAGCGCATCCGGAAATCTGCACCATTTTGGGCTGGCTCGACAGCCAAAAATCCGTCAGCTCCAACACCACGCTGCCGTTGGCAAATTTGTTCAATTTGCTTTTTGCTCAAGTTCAGGGAGTTATCACGATTGTCGACCACGACAAAATCGTTTCCAGCTCCGTTCATTTTCCAGAATTTCACCATCGAATCCATGTGGTTTGACCACTTCTGAAATTAGACCGACTTCGTGCCGTCCACAAGCGGTTTGACGAAGGCTTCAACGACGTTTGCGACGTTGGGGGAGTCTGTGTTAGTAGCGATCTGGCGGACGATGGCACTGCCGACTACGACCCCGTCAGATGAGCGCGCCACCTCAGCTGCCTGTTCCGGCGTTGAAATGCCGAATCCAACGACGACAGGCACTGAAGTATGCTTCTTGATCTCTGCGACGTTCCTCTCGATTCCTTCCGCCAGGCTCACCTGTTCTCCGGTGACGCCTTCCCGTGAAACGTAGTAAATAAAGCCTTCACTGGAGGCCGCCAGTTTGGGCATGCGATCAGTAGGAGTCGTTGGGGCAATTAAGCGAATGTGTTTCAGGGAATTGTTTTCTGCGAGTTCGGCATTCCTGTCAGCTTCATCAGGCGGAAGATCCAGAAGAAGAATTCCGTCGGCACCCGCTTCTGCCGCATCGACATGAAATTGCTGGAATCCGTATGTATAGACTGGATTCAAATAGGTGAAGAGAACGATCGGAATCTCCGATGTCGTTCTGAAGCGACGAATTAATTCGAGGACGCCTCGAGTAGTGCCCCCTGCCTCCAATGCGCGATGAGCCGCCATCTGATTGACGATACCGTCAGCCATAGGATCGGAAAAGGGGATGCCTAGCTCGATGATGTCTGCGCCGGCCCGCTCAAGTGCGTGCATGATCTCCAGAGAGCGGTCCATGGTAGGATCGCCGGCACAGATGTAGGCTACAAAAGCAGCTCGCCCGTCCTGACGAAGAGCGGCGAAACGTTGATCGATGCGATTTTCCTGACTCATGAAGTGGCGCCATTATCGCTCCGATCGGGTCTCGCGAAACCGGAAATCACACGAATTTCCGGCGGCTGAAACCTAAGGGGGCTTCCAGATCTAAAAATGCAGAGTTCAGTCGAGTGTCAGATTTTTGACTATTCACCGGAAAGTGCTGCTGAAATAGCGGTCTTGAGTTGTTCACCTCTGAGATTTGAGGCAATCACTTTGCCGTCTTTTCCGATGAGGAAAGTCGCAGGGATGCTGCCGATGCCGAATCGCTGTGCCAGTTCGTTCTCCCAGCCCTTTCCGTCAAAATACTGAGACCAGGGCATGCTGTTATCTGCGGTAAACTTTTCCACCGCGGCTTTGTCTTCATCCAAAGAAATTCCAACGACCTCAAATCCGTCATCGTGATACTCATCGTAGGCGGCAATGACATTGGGCATCTCTGCGACGCAGGGGCCGCACCATGTTGCCCAGAAATCGACCAGAATCACTTTGTCTTTCATTTTGGACAGATCGACGTCATTACCTGCAAGGTCTGTAAAAGCAAACTCCATCGTTTCGCCGACACCCGGGAGGTAAAGTGTTGAAGCCAGCTGATCTAGAAACTGATTCAACTGCGGTGCCTGCGGACTGGATGCAAAATCAGATTTAACCCGGGTGACGAAAGCTTTCGCCTTGTCTCTCTGGTCAGAAACGACGCTGGCTTCGACAAACGGGCGGGCGATCTCACCGATGATGAGTTGAAGATTGGCATCAGGGCCTTTGGGCTGAAGCTCATAGCGCTGAGTCAGCAGGTCAGGGACCGGAGCAAATTCGCCGATATTGAGGTAGGCCCCAACAATGATGGAAAGACCGGCATCTTTATCTTCCGCCTCGGGATTCGACTCCAAATAGGCTTCGACGGCCTCGATCTTTTCTCGCTCGAATTGGGTCGCAATTTCCAGGGCAGATTCACTGTAGGCCGTCTGAGTGACAAAGCCGAGGAGGAGCAGGAGAGAGAGTGGTTTTTTCATGACGGGACAGGAATGCAGAATTCTAGCTAAATGAATACGAATGATTGGACGAATACAAACTGAATTTCATGCGCAAATTGCAGCCTTCCGACCGTGAAATCAGAGGCCGGAAGCTAAGGAGCCGGAGGAGCGACCGAGCTGTATTGCGTGTCTTCGATCGGGACGAGCTCGTTGGTCAACTCGTTGGGGACCTGATCGTGCGAATCCACGTATTGCGATGGTATAGATTCGGCCTGGATCGCAGGCACCACAAGGGGCGCCTCAATGCCATTGGTTGATAGGATATAGGATCCCGGCTCGAGGCCCAGCAACTCGATCGGGATCTTTGTGGTGAACGGCGAATTTTGGGCCAGGTCAGGAAGCAAAGAGGCACCCCGCGGGGTCTGCTCAAGAACTTCAATAAAGAGGGTGCGTCCTTCCCTTGATTGTTTTGCATCAACCAGCTGAGCAGCACTGCTGGTCAGTAAGCCTTCGACTTCCGCATAGGCTTCAGGTCGCCCATGGAAATCACGCAGGGTGATTTCGACTGACTCGACGACGACTTGTTGCGGGGGAGGAGCATATGGCTTCACCTGACAACCTGTCATGGAGGCTGCCAATGACAGTAGAATGATTCGCCGGAACTTCACACTTGATTATTAAACATAAATTAATGATAAATAAAACTGAAATTTATGACAATTCACGGCACAGGGTGTCTAGGAAGGTAAATACGGGGTATCGAGAATTGATTTCCGAGTACAATCCTCCTAGCTTGCTGATGGGAAGTCTGGCAATTGCCGTAGCGACTTCAGGATTTGATATGGAATTTGACTGGATTGACTGCCACTTTGACCTCAAGAAGATTCCACCTCGCGAGGTGGAGGAGGCATTTGAAGATCCGTTTTCCATTCGTCTTCTTCCAGAAACCGACCACAGCGGGGCTGATGCGCGCTATTTCGCTCTAGGTAAGACCCTTAATAATCGCTTCCTTTTCTCTGTATTTTGGACGGACGGTAAGAACTACCGGGTTATCTTTTGTCGCCAAATGACTCGCGACGAGTCATCATTCTATGAGCGTAAGAACGCTGAGTGGATCTGATCCGTTCTCCTATTTTGTGTATCCCACCCTGTTGGGTGATTGATTTAACCCTGTTACGAAGTGAAAACGATTCAAACTTGGAACGAGATTCCTGAATTCGAAGACGAGAAGGAGGAGTCGCAATTCTGGGCGAAGCATACCCTTGATGCCCGATTGATGAATGCGTCACTTCATCGGCAGAATGTCAGGGAGTCCACCACGATTACTTTGCGCTTCGATCCGCAGATGTTGAGTCGTATCAAGCGACTGGCACGTCACCGCTATCTGAATTACCAGAGCATGATTAAACAGTGGCTCAGTGAGCGGCTTGAAGATGAGATTTCCAAGCAGGGCGATTGAATTTGAGTGGGGGATTCTCTCTCCCGAATTCAGTATCTGTTTGAAGGCATGACGCGGGAAGAGGCTCAGGTAGAGATTGGACGGCTCTCGACTGATCTGGAGCATCACAATCGGTTGTACTACGTGGAAGGCTCTTCGGAGATTTCTGACCGGGATTACGATGAACTGTTTCGGAATCTGGAGCTCCTGGAGGCAAGGTTCCCTGACTTGGCTTCACCCAATTCTCCATCTAAGCGAGTGGGTGGAGAGCCCATTGATGGATTCAGCCAACGAGAGCACTTCCTCCGGATGCTCAGTATTGACGATGTCTTTTCCGAAGAGGAGATGGGTGCTTTTTTCGGCCGCCTCCGGAAACTGCTCGGCGTTGATGAGGTTTCGGTGACGATTGAACCGAAGATCGACGGAGTGGCAGTAGCACTGCACTACCATCAGGGCGAACTGGAGTTTGCTGTGACACGGGGAGATGGGACAACGGGGGACGACGTCACCGAAAACGTGCGCACCATTCCTAACGTTCCACTGAGGTTGACCGGGGACGCTCCTGAGTGGTTGGAAGTCAGGGGAGAGATATTCATGGCCACTGACAGATTTGCCGCGCTCAACGAGTCGAGGCAGGAGGCGGGGCTGGATGTATTTAAAAATCCCCGCAATGCAACGGCGGGAGCATTGAAGCTGTTGGACTCAAGGCAGGTCGCAAAGCGGCCCTTGGACTTTCTGGCGCATGGTCCTGGACGTATCGATGGCCGGGAGATCGATTCGGTTCAAGCGTTTCACGAACTGTTGAAGGAGTTGAGTATTCCGGTGAATAAACCTATTTGGGAGACATCGACCCTTGAAGGGATTCTCTCAGTGATTTGTGAGCTGGATGAGAAGCGCCAGTCGCTTGGATATGATACCGATGGAGCGGTGGTAAAAGTGGCCAGCATGGCGCTGCAGAAGCAGTTGGGGGCCACGGCCCGTGCGCCCCGGTGGGCGGCAGCCTACAAATACCCCCCAGAGCAAAAGGAGACCGTCTTAAGGGCTGTTACAATTCAAGTTGGTCGTACGGGCTCTCTAACGCCCGTAGCCGAGCTTGATCCTGTATTGGTATCAGGAACCACTGTTCGACGCGCTACGCTTCATAATCAGGATGAGATTGATCGGAAGGACGTCCGAATAGGAGACACTGTCCTGATTGAGAAAGCAGGGGAGATTATTCCGGCCGTCGTGAAAGTGATTCTCCCAAAACGTCCTGACACAGCGCTCAAGTATGATCTATACGAGGCCGTTGGCGGGAAATGCCCGAGTTGTGATTCGGCGATTGAGCGACCGGAGGGGTTTGTGGCGTGGAAGTGCCTCAATCCTGACTGCCCGGCAAAGTCGGCTAACCGAATCAAGCAGTTCGTGAGTCGAAAGGCGCTCGACATTGATGGGGTCGGGAGCACTGTCGCTGAGAAGCTCGTAGATCGCGGCATTATCAAGGATGCTCTTGATCTGTTCTCGCTCTCTGAATCATTGCTCGCGGGAGTGAATCTGGGGACCAGTGAGGAGCCCAGAGTTCTGGGGCCGAAGAACGCGGCGAAGATTGTGGAATCATTGAGGTGTTCGCGTAGTGCTCCGCTCCATCGTTGGGTCTATGCTCTGGGCATTCCGCAGGTGGGCGAGTCAGCTGCCCGTGAATTAGCAAGACTCCACCGGCACATGGGTGATTTGAGCGGGTCTCACATCTTGAGAGAATTGCGAACTCTGAAGCCAGCCGATCGCAAGGAAGACAACGCCATTCTAGCGAAGTATGGAATCGCTGGAGAAGTCGGGCCAACCGTTGCCGGGAATGTGGACGACTTCTTTCAAAGTGCTGTTGGTGTTCAGATTCTGGAGCGGCTCGCTGGGTTGCGGATCGAATCCGAGTCAGAGAATTTTGCTCCAGTTCCCAGTGAAGAGCCGGAAGATGCCGCGGGCCCATACAGCGGCAAGACATTTGTGATCACAGGAACGCTATCGGCGCCGCGTGGCGAGATTAAGTCAATAATCGAGGGGCTCGGAGGGAAGGTTTCAGGTTCTATTAGTAAGAGCACTGATTTTCTTCTAGCGGGTGAAGGCGGCGGCTCAAAGCTGCAGAAAGCTGAGACCCTGAAAGTCCAGATCATCAGCGAAGATGATCTCAAGCAGATGGCCGGATAGGCCCGGAATGGGTTCTACCTGCGGCGAAACAGTCGTGAAAACCATGATGGTGATTCAATCCTCGCCCTGTTTTCCCGCTGCTGGTTGAGTAGGAACAGGGTATGATCATCAGTCAGCGTGGCATCGGAGTGCTGGCCTCGTCTGCTTTCCATCGCTGTGATCGGGCGGAACTTCTTCTCTCTGGCGAGTGAACTTCTTTCGGATATCATGGCTATGCGGGGTGAAACCGATTCGAACAAGATCAGACTCGCTGAGATTCAGCTGAATGCAACCCGGTGTGACATGGCGCCATAGTGAACTCTGCGGAGAGTTTGATCACAAGTTCCGGAAAAAATTCATCGCGTTTTGTGTCGTTAGTTTGGTGATCTGCTTAAGATCCATTTGATGAAGCTCCGCCAGAGCCTCAGCGGTGTGCGCCACCATGCCGGGTTCGCAGCGGCGACCTCGAAAAGGGGCCGGCGCGAGGTAGGGGGCATCTGTCTCCACCATGACTCGGTCTAAAGGAACGATGCGGGCGGCGTCCCTCACTTCAGGCGCGTTTGGGAAGGTCAGGATTCCTGTGAACGACAGAAGGTGCCCCATCTCAAGCGCGGTCTCAGCCTCCGTGACAGTTCCTGTGAAACAGTGAAGAACAGCCCTCGCCGCAGGAAACTGCCGGAGGACGGCAGTGACGTCATCTGCACTGTTGCGCTGGTGAATGACAACGGGAAGGTCCAGATCGACCGAAATTTGGAGTTGGGCTTCAAATACCGTAAGCTGCCGGCTCCGCCACTCGACGTCGCTCAGCCCGTTTGGCGGAGCGTGGAAATAGTCGAGCCCGATTTCTCCTATGGCGACTACATCTTTGTTCAAAGCCAGTTCACGAATCTCTGAGATCCAGTTGTCAGACTCGATCTCGTCAACGTAGAGGGGATGGATGCCTACAGTGGGACGGACACATTCAAATTCCTGAGAAAGCTGCAGATTGGCTCGTGAATCCTCCAAATCGCAGGCTATTGATACGATTCGCCCCACGTTTGCCTCAGAAGCGCGGTCAATAATCTCCTCAACTTGTCCCGAAAACTTCGCAGAAGCGAGGTGGGCATGTGTGTCGACTAAGTTAGAGTAACTTTTTTCTTCCATTTCATTTTCCACCTTCTAGGATCCGCTGAACGACGAAAAGATCGAAAAAAATCTTAAAAAACCTTTCCCAATGCAGTTAACCTGTGTTAATCGATTACCTTTTAGTGGGCTATCCACCTGTCCCACGACCTCCTGATTACGATGAGAATCCAAATTAATGTCTCAAGCCTTGCAGGGCTACTATTGACTTCATTCGCCTGCTCGGCCTTGGCTCAGAATACCGTGACTGACCAGTATGGGACGGAAATCCTTGTGGATGTCCTACCCCCGGCGGTTCAAAGTCAGGTGCAGCATACGCAATCCGTATTGGATACAGGCGGAGGAGAAGGTCCGATTCCTGTGGATAATTTGGGGAGATTTGATTTGGGACGAAGTAGTGGAAAAGGAGCCGTGGGTGGTCCTAATCCGGATGAATATTTGGTGAATCAGATGTTGGGGGTGGTTCTGCTCCCGCGTCCGGGTGACGTCCGTCTGGATGGATGGCCTGGTGTCGAAGGTATCTGGCACGATTTTGAGGATTTTCCAAAGCCAGTGGGCGACGCTCTTCAGCGATATATTGGACAGCCGGTTTCGTTGTCATCTCTCGACAGAATGGTGAAAGACGTCATCATCGCCTACCGGAAAGGTGATCGCCCTGTGGTCGATGTGCTCCTTCCTGAGCAGGACATTACGTCAGGTGTGGTTCAACTGGTTGTCATTGAGTCGACGCTGGCTCGAATTCGTGTCGAGGGAGTGGACGCAGATACCGAGGAATTCATCAGAAGCCAGATGAGGGTGAAGCAGGGAGATGTGATCCACGCTTCGGAAGTTCTCCGCGACCTGTCATGGGTGAACCGCTCCCCGTATCGGAAGATCGATATGGTTTACGCTCCGGGTTCCGAGTTTGGAACGACCGACGTCATTCTCAAAAGCTATCAGTCTAAAGGTGACTGGATTTATACCGGATACGAAGACTCCGGCACAGAGTTTCTTGGACGAGAGAGGCTGGTTCTTGGATTTAATCTGGGCGAGACGTTCGGTCCCACCAGTTCTCTGAGTTATCAGTACACTGGTGACTTTGACTTTGAGCACGTTCGGGCTCATTCAATGGTTTATACTCAAGCCTTGCCGTGGAGGCACTGGGTCACCTTTTTCGGTTCCTATGTTGATATCAATTCTGATCCCATCCCAATCGGTGGAGGCGCTACTTTGGATTCGGGCGGACAGAACTCACAGCTGAGTGCTCGCTACGGAATTCCGCTTGATGGAAAAGTTAACAAGCAGCGGGAGATGTCGTTTGGATTCGACTGGAAATCTAATGGCAGTAATCTGGAGTTCGTCGATCCAGCCAATGCAGGTCTGTTGACCTTATTTGGTGCTACCGCAGAGATCTTTCAGTTCAGCCTAGGCTACAATGAAAAGATTCAGCATAAGCGGGGATCCACTGAGTTTGACGTCCGTGGCGTGTGGTCACCTGGCGGGTTCAGTAATCACAACTCCGATGTAACTTTCAGCTTGGCTAGGTTTCCCTCAAAAGCCGACTACGCATACGCCGTTGCCGGATTTGAGCACCACCATCTATTAGGTGACTCCGGATGGACGGCTCGAGTGAAGGGTCAGGGGCAGGTTGCTAGTGGGAATCTCCAGCCTTCAGAACAACTGGGAGCGGGTGGATATTCCACCGTGAGAGGTTTTAACGAAAGTATTGTAAGAGGAGATCATGGCTTATGGGGAACTGCGGAAATCGCCACTCCTGAAATGTCTTTTGGACGCATTTTTGATTGGGAAAACGAGACCGACAGCATGCGGATGCTGGGGTTCTTTGATGCTGCGACACTCGGTAACGAGACTCTGCTGCCCGGTGAATTCAGTAGCGTTGGGATCGCCTCGGTCGGATTGGGTATGCGATGGGTATACAGTGATTGGTTTCGATTGCGCTTGGATTATGGCTACCCGGTGATTACCGACAATATGCCCGCCACGACTGATTCTTCGGGACGATTTCACATCGGCGCTACTGCCACATTCTGATCTCAGTAGGTTCCTTAGTTCATTCGTGCAGGTGGTATAGCGCGGCTCCCGCTGGAGGTTTGATTTGCTGGAGAACTGAGAAAGAGGGGTAGAGCCTTCTTTCCTCAAGTTGAAGGTTTTTCTCTCGTGTCGTTTGAACGAATGGTAGCCCTTTTAGGGCTGCTGCAGGATTCCTGGAATTATCGCTTGAATGGAGCGAGGCGAAATCGTATCAATCTTCAGATTCTAAACAGAATTTGATTTTGTATATCCAATAAATTCCATGGGAAGACCAGTCACATTATTTACAGGCCAGTGGGCCGATCTTGATTGCGAGTCAGTCATCGTAAAGGCCAAGGAAATGGGCTACGACGGTGTTGAACTGGCTTGTTGGGGCGATCATTTCGAGGTCGATAAAGCTGATGCAGCCTACTGTCAGGCAAAGCGAGATCTGCTGGAGAAACACTCAATGAAGTGTTACTCAATATCGAGCCACTTGGTAGGGCAGGCTGTCTGTGACCGCATTGATGCTAGGCACCAGCAGATCGTTCCTGATTACATCTGGGGAGATGGTGAGCCAGAGGGTGTTCGTCAGCGGGCCGCCGAAGAGTTGAAGAAGACGGCTATTGCGGCCAAAGAGTTTGGGGTGAGCGTGGTCAACGGATTCACCGGCTCATCGATTTGGCATTTACTTTACTCGTTCCCACCTGTATTGCCTGGCCAGATTGAAGCCGGATACCAGGATTTCGCGGATCGATTCGGTCCTATCATGGATGTTTTTCAAGAGAATGGGATCAAGTTTGGTTTGGAAGTCCATCCGACTGAAATCGCCTTTGATATTGCTTCCGCCGAGCGTGCGCTTGAGGCGATTGATTTTCATCCCGCCTTTGGATTTAATTATGATCCCAGCCATTTTGGGTATCAGGGGGTCGACTACGTTGAATTTATTTACCGTTTTGCAGACAGAATCAATCACGTGCATATGAAGGACGTGAGTTGGTCCGATAAACCGACCGATGCAGGAGTCTTTGGCGGTCACGTCGATTTTCACAACCGAAAGCGGTTTTGGGACTTCAAATCAGTTGGTCGTGGCCGGATTGATTTCGAGAAGATCATTCGTGCTCTAAATGATGTTGAATACGGTGGGCCTCTTTCCGTTGAGTGGGAAGACGGGGGAATGGATCGTGAAGCAGGCGCCGCTGAGTCAGCTCAGTTTGTAAAGAACGTCGATTTTCCAACCTCGAAGATCATCTTTGATGCGCAGTTTGACCGCTAATAGCACTTCAAACTAACCTTCGAAAGCCGTGTTGAGACTCGTTTCTTGACGCGGCTTTTTGTGTTAGCGGGGCTCGGGGGCTCTCTGATTTGGATTCTTAGCCGTAGAGGACATAGATCCAGTTCAAGATTAACGCAACGACGAGACAACTGGTCAAAATGGGCTGAGAAATCGTTAAGCGCAGTCGCAATCCGAATATTAGCCATAGAGCGGCCCATATGAGCGTCATGACAAGCCCTGCGGTTACGAAAGGGTTCTTGACCCAGGCTGCCGACAGATTGCCTGTGGCCAAGCTGAGTGCTGCTGTGGTGCCTCCGCATAGCGGGCAGGGTGTCCCACTCGTCTGAAGAAGAAGGCACGGCGTCAGACGCTTACTCGTACGGTCTCCTTCGAAGTGGAGAAAGATAACGGCGAGAGCATACAAAACGACCCCGAGGATTATTCCCGGGGTCACTCCGTCAAAGAATGCTTTTCTGCGAGCTCGCTCGAGCCGCAGCATCACATCTGTTCAAAGGCGCCTTGGGATGCCGCCGCACCGATGCCCACGACTGCAATAATGCCATATACAACAATAATGAGTGCCAGCAGAATGACCGAAATGATGCCGCAAATTTTACCAGCCTTCGTCTGGCTTAATCCTTCCGGATCCATTGTTCCCGCTTCCATCTTCGGGATATCTTTGTTGGCCATAACCCAAGCTATAATCCCGCATACCTGACATACTACCAGGCCGAGGATTCCTAAAACGAGAACAGTAGTGCCGCGATGAGGTTCCATGGATATAGAATTTTCTATCGGTAGGTGATAGTCAATTCTAAAACTTCAGGTGGGCGTGTTTTTTGCGAATCGGAGGGAGTCGGATAAATGAACACCCCGACCAATTCCGTGATATTCAAAGCCATATCGTTTCGTTGTGGAAGGGGCGAGCTGAATATGACTGTCGAGCAGGAGAAGAGCCGACATTGTATCTCTGACATTCTTGAAATCTGAGTTCCGAGACTCCAGTCACCCGGTTGCGATCGCGAGAGCTTCAGTTCCTTTTGGCTGCGGAATCCAGCGAGCCTGCCAGAGTGCCCCCCTTGAGGCCAGAGCTGCTGACATGCTCCATTGAACATGGAGTCGTGGGCGACGACTTCAGATACTTCATCAACGAACTTCTGTACCAGATCGATTGCGACCGCTCAGCGCGCGTTGTCGGTTTAGGGTTTGAATAAGAGGCCTTTAGACGGCAATTTTATTCCCTCGAGGAACCCAGATTGACTCACGGAATAGGATTGATGCATTTTTTCAGCTGACGATCTCAGTCCTGCCACTTCATTCAACCAGTTAAAGGGAACCGCCAAGCGGTTCGTTGATCGTGAAGAAAGCGCTGATGTCTTTGGGGGAGCAGGATCCTGCGTTTTCAAGGCTCGCATTGAGAAATGAACGCCCGATACGCGAGTCTTTTCCTATTCCTTCCGCGACCAGTTTAACATCTGTACTACTGGTCCAGCAGATAGCATTGATACTGGAGGCTTCAAGAGCAAAGGGCGAGCCTGATGAGTTCGGCACCGTTCAGCTCGGTGACAGGCCGCGGCGAAATAGACAGTTTGAAGACGCTGTTTGTGAGCGCTGAAGCGTGATCACTATTTGAGCGAGATATGTGATCCGATCCAACTTCATCAAGTCCCGCTACAGCAGGTCCTTTGCGGCGGAACTCGGGGCTGGAAGCGGCCTCAGAATCGGGATCCTGCGCGTGGCGCTTAATCGTGTCTGCTACCTTTTCACACCCGCCTTCACTGGCATGGCCGATCTGCCGACAATGCCTTTATACTCCTTGATAGCCGGGGTGATTTCACTGACGGCTTTCTTAGTAAACTTAAGATCGCCTGATCTGTCCAGTTCGGGAGGGGCCAACACTGCAATAAAGGTAAGTTCTCCGTGGTCAATGTCTTTGGGAGCGGGAGTGGTGTATTTCAATCGTTCGGCAGCGACATTTTGGGTCACTAGGTCTGCCAGTCAAATCGCATAGATTGGGATTTCTCATCTCCGTCATGTAGAGATTGTTGCGGCATTGCTATCAACCCGCAGGACTTCTTCGAAACACGCGCCGGTAGTTGATCCTGCTATCCTGAGCCAATATTTGTTAATTTTTCTGTGACCTGTGAAGGGTGAGAAAGAATTGAAAGAGCTCGAACTATCTTATGGCGCAGGCTCAGCGAACTGCGCCGGGTGATAGAGATCTAGTTGTTCTCTGCGCTCAACCCGCCAGGCTGGAAGTCGACGGGCAATCGGACTTTTGGAAAGGCTTTCAAGGTCAAGCTCAGGAGAATACCGTATTCATTCTCACTCGTTCGATTGTCCCTGATGATGCCACCCAGTGTGGCGGTCCAACTGGCAAGGTCCCTGTGAATGCTGTACTGCTGGTACTCCAGAGTGCTGTCATCTGCTTCAAACCTGTGAGATGTGCTCACTCCCCAGTTGTCGCTCAAGCGGGTATAGGTGTTGACGGAAAATAAGCTGGAATCCGGAAAGAAGGGGTGATCATTGAGGAAATAGTGGCCCACTTGAAAGTGGAACCAATCCGTCGGCATAAAGCCGATCGCCGTACTCATTTCAGAAAAGCTCATGACATCATTAGCAAGAGGCAATTGAGCCGTGGTAGTGGTATAGAGCCAAGGAAGCGGGTACCATTGAATTTCCGTAAAAAAGTTTGAAAGGTTTCGATCAAACTCAGGATCATTCGCGTAAATGTCGAAATAGTTGTTCAGCGAAAGCCACTCATAGGAGGCACCGTCTTTCCGGGTTAACCAGCGTTGAGATACACCGGTGCGGAAGACTTGCCAGTTGCGCAGGTCATCAACCGAAGTGAATAAAGGCAGGTCGATTGGGCGGAGCCTTGTTGATGGCGTGAATCGGTCGACTGGAGTAAATCTGCCATCGATCTGGTCAGTGCTGACGAGAGAATAGTTCAAGTAGGGCCTGACGACATGGAGAACTCCGTCAAGGCCTAGGGCACGGTTTAAGACATGCGCGGAGCGTTTCGACAATTTGAATGAAACATCCATGCCTGCATGGAGCGTAGTGGCATCGAATGAACTGATCCCGGGTAGATCAAAATTGGAGTAGTTGGCATATCCGGCACCGGCACGGGGTACAATGTCGAGAAATCCACCTAACTGAGTCGGGAAGTGGAACTCATGGTAAGTTTGAAATCGATTAAAGCCGGCTGGTGGCGTTGCTCCGGCAAGAAGCGCAGCGTCGCCAAGTTCTTCACTGATGAGGCCGTAAGTCGTCAATCCGTCGTAGAAGAAGCCAGTTTCCCCGATCGGCGTACGAATGATATCAATCGCTAGTTCGGGACTCCGGGTATCAGTTTGGAAAAACTCGTTCAGCTGAAATCGACCCGTTAAAGAGATCTCACCTTGATCAAAGATTTTCACTAAATTGACCAAATTGTCAGGCTTGGGATCAATCTTGTATTCAGAAGGGAAAAAGTCCTCGTAAATGTGGGCATCACTAAGTCGATTGATGTCGAGGTCGAGATAGAAAGTTTCATCTTCAGATCCCGGGAAGTAGACCCGATGTTGAAGGTTCATCCGATAGCGATTGGTGGGGGCCGGTATGATCCTTGTCTGCCCAGTGAATCGCTCCTGCGGATTTGAGTCGTTTGCGTAGTACAGTTTGAGTCGTCCAATATTGGGGTTTCCTTTGAACTTCTGAGCTTTGAGTTCCACTCCGCCGGCCAGGCCCCGCTCGGACCTCAAATCGAAATGTGCTTTGGCAAGGACGTTTTCGCCTAGCATGAACCCATACTGGGTCAAGAGAAAGGCACCCCAAGGGGAATTCCAGCCGGGAGTGGCGTAGAAGCCCAGTTCTTCGTCCATGGGCTGAACGAAATAGGGAAACCAGAATACAGGAACCTTCCCCATGCGGACCTGCGCGCCATGCATCACGATTTTGTCGTCCGGATAAACAACCAACCTATTAACCTTTACTTGGAAGTTTGGATCCGCAGAGTCGTGGGTAGTGAAAGTGGAATTCAGCAGAGTGATTGGACCGCCAGCTTCCTCACTTGGCTTCGCGATATTATCGGAGGTATAGAAAATAGGATCGAGAGCACTCTTCAGCTGACTGGTCGTCATCTCGCCCGTGTGAATATCGTAGATAATCTCTTCGGCATCGACCGTTTCAGTAGCCGTGAAAACCCGAACATTATCCCGAGCATAGATTTTCCCGGTCGACCTATGAAATTCGACCTGATCAGCATGTATGGTGACGTCGCCGTATTTGACGATCACGTCACCGGTCGCTTTGGCAATTCCGAGGATCTTGTCATAGTCTGATAAATCACTCTGAATATCCAAATTCTGAGTAATCTGACTCGAACTTGTGAGTGATACATTCTCTTGCGCGACAAGAGGGCGACTGGTCAATGACCCCACGCCAACGAGCACAATGGCTGCGACGACGCGCATCCATTGGGAAATCCAATTCTCAGGACTGTCAGACGAAAAATTCAAAGCGGACTTTTGAAAAAGATAAATATGGTGTCACTTCACCAATTTACCAAATCTGATTTAAGCTTTTTCCAACGAAAAACCACCGAAATCTTGGGATTTCAAGCCATATGCCTAAGATGCATTAATTAATTTTCGGAAGTCCTTGGGTTCGGATTCATAGCGATTTTTCCGACTTTTTTCGGGAAAAGTCGAAAAACGTTCAATCGGGGGGCGATGGGATACTGGATCAGCTCGAATGGCAGCAGGAGGATCGGCTGTACAAGAGCACTAAAGTAGGCCTGCCTCCCGAAAGCTGAAATAGGGCTTCGAGGCGCTGGTTACGGGAGATCCGATAACCAGATGATCGGTAAATTCTATGCCAACGGCGTCGCAGGCGGTTTTCATTCGTCGGGTCACTTCGTGGTCGGCTTTGCTGGGAGAAGGGTCTCCGGACGGGTGATTGTGAACCAGAATTAGCGAATGGGCCGCGTGGCCAATCGCTTTTCGAAGGATTTCCGAGGGATTAGCGAAAGATTCGTTGCCGGTTCCACGGAATACTTCGGTGACGTGTATCAGACGCTTTTTGTGATTCAAGAGAATCGCCCGGACTGACTCCTGCGAAAGCCGTTGCAGTTCGGCGCTCACTAATTCAAAGGCATCTTCAGGGCTGGTGATAGCACGATCGTTGAAAGACTCTTTTGCGATTCTCTGACCGAATTCAAAGGTTGCGGCCAATTGCGAGGCCTTGGCTGGCCCAATTCCTTCAATGGCAGTGAGTTCTTCAACCGATGCACGAGAGAGGTTCCTGAGGGAGCCGAAATGTCGAATCATTTCCCGCCCAAGGTCGATGGCACTTTTGCCTTTTCGGCCCGTCCCAAGAAATACGGCAAGGATCTCGGCATCGCTCAGCGCTGAGGATCCCAGTCTGGCTAGCTTTTCCCTTGGTCTTTCGTCTTCAGGAAGGTCCTTGATTAGCATGCTCTACCAATCGATAGCTGATCCAGCGAGGAGAGTAAAGCTGTGCATTTTCCCGATTGCGAGTTTGGCGCAACTCTTCCACATTCGGTACGCGTCCTACCATGAATCAATCTACAATCGCTGCTATCGCTTCTCCCCCCGGAATGGGGGCAGTATCGCTGATACGGATCAGTGGCAGTGATGCCGCCCTGGTTGCCTCCAGGGTTTTTCAGGGCAGGCCTCGTAAGGACTGGAAGCCACGATATCAGCATTTTGGGCGGATCGCGGACTCGGAGGGTGAGAAGATTGATGAAGTATTGTTGTGCTACTTCCCGGCCCCTAACAGCTTCACTGGAGAGGATGTTGTCGAATTGGCCTGTCATGGCGGAGTGGTTGTGACTAAACAAGTTCTCTCAGCTGTGTTAGCGGCAGGTGCTCAGCCAGCTGAGGCCGGGGAATTCTCGCAGAGGGCCTTTTTCAATGGTCGCATTGATCTGACTCAGGCCGAGGCGATCATGGATCTCATTTCGGCACAGACGGAGTTGGCTGCTAAAGCGGCGCAAGGACAGCTAGAGGGAAAGCTGGGACAAGAGATTCAGGGGATCCGCGCAGAACTCATCGAAGTGACAGCTCATGTTGAGGCCTATATCGATTTTCCCGAAGAGGATATTTCGCCTGATTCATCTCAATCCATTCTAGCAAAGGTGGATGGGATTCTGGCTCGTATCGATGGCTTGCTCTCTACTGCTGATCAGGGCCGCATTCTTCGAGAAGGCTTGAAAACGGTAATTTGTGGCGCACCGAACGCCGGGAAGTCGAGCCTTCTCAATCTGCTGCTCGGATTTGACCGAGCCATCGTAAATGACGTGGCAGGAACAACCCGGGACACTATCGAGGAGGTCATTAATCTCAATGGTATTCCATTGAGGTTGATCGATACTGCCGGGATCAGGGATGGTGAGGGTGCTGTTGAAAAGGAGGGAATCAAGCGAAGTAGGGACCAAATGGATACGGCTGAGTTGATTCTGCTCATCATTGATGCGAGTTCAGATTCTGCAGCATTGGATCCTATTGTTATACCTGAGTCAGCCCGGGTAGTGCGGATTCTGAATAAATCAGACTTGCCTCAACATTCCGACTGGGATGAATTCGATGGCTTTCCCATTTCCTGTCACGATTCCAAGAGTGCTGATTTAATTCGGGACTATCTCTACGAGACTCTTGTTAAGACGGGATCAGTCAGCACTGCTAGTCAGACGGCGATTAACACGAGGCATCAGCATTGTTTAAAGCAGTCACGCGGCTCGCTTGAGAGGGCGAAGGAATGTCTGGCACGCGGGGAGTCTCCTGAGTTTGTGTCGATGGATTTGCGGGCGGCACTGGACTCGGTAGGGGAAGTGATAGGGGTGACCGATGTGGAAGAGATCCTTGGCGAGATATTCAGCACGTTTTGCATAGGAAAGTAGCGCAACTGATTAAATTGTCAGCGGGTTACGCAAAAAAAGCGCCGAGCGAATAATCGCCCGGCGCTTTCAAAACTAGTTTTTAGCTATTCGCTGGTATTCAGCCTAGCCAAAGATCTTGGTTGCCGGCTTGCCCTTGTTGGCAAAGGTGAATGGGCGCTGGGTAGGCGAATAAATTGTCTCATCGAGATCCAGCCCCATTCCATAGCCGATCGTAGCGATGAAGTCTTCGGGCTTCATTGGGTCGCTTTTGACCTTCTTGCCGCTACCGTCGGTTGATCCGTAGACGTTGCCGCCCTTGACTCCTCCACCTGCAAGTGCGCAGGAGTACGCGGCCGGAAAGTGGTCGCGGCCGGCGTTCATATTGATGTCAGGCGTTCTTCCAAACTCAGTGCCGATTGCCACCATAGTTGACTCAAGTAATCCACGGGACTCAAGATCCTTCAGTAGCGTTGAAACAGCCAAGTCGACCTCAGGAAGCTTGGAGGCCGTATTAGTGGCCACGTCAGTGTGCATATCAAATCCGCCGGCAACAATTTCGATAACCCTGACTCCGTTCTCTACGAGACGGCGAGCAAGAAGACAGCCTTGCCCAAGGCGGCTTTCGCCATAGTCGGCACTGTTTGATTCGCCTGAGATATCAAAAGCTTCAAGGGCATCACTCTGCAGGAGGCTGTTCGCCTGCTTGTAATACTCGACATAGGATTCCGGTCCGGCGTATTTGAACTTATCAGTGAATTGCTTGCCGAGTTTCGAAGCCATTTCCATGCGGCGACTGAAACGATCTCCCTCCACAATCAACTCCGTATTGGGGACTCCGGTGGCTGGATTGGCAATGGGGAGAGGGCTCAGTGAAGGTTCCAAATAGCCGGCATTTGAGGTGCTTCGCCCGATAATGACGCTGTCGGGTAAAATATCTCCGCGCTTTCCAAGGAGGCGCTCTGCAAACGGGCCTATCGTAGGATGGACAATGGTTGCCCGCTTCTCGTAGCCAGTCCGCATGATATACTGACCTTGCTCGTGCGCTCCATTCGTGGAGGTCATCGAGTTGATCACGGTAAGTTTGTCGGCCTGACTGGCAATCCCGGTGAGGTGCTGACCGAACTTCATATTATCGACAGGGGAGTCGATGACTTCGGTATTACCCATCACGTCGCCCCGCTTAGGGTCGAATGTGTCCAAGTGAGTCATTCCGCCTGAGAGGTAGATGTAAATCAGGTTCTTGGCTTTGGCGCCCTCCTGAGCTTGGAAATCACGAGGTAAGAAGGGGACTGTTAATCCCACGCCCAGCGAAAGTTTCGCTGACATTTCCATGAAGAGGCGGCGACTCTGACAGTCTTTTCCAGCAAGTTCTGCGATATGGTCCATGACTTAAATTGGGGTGTAAAAGGTAGTGAGGTAGTAAGAGTAGTTACTGGATAAAAAGAAATTCAGGGCTGTTCATCAGCGCCCAGGCAAGATCGCTGATTCCTTCGTCGCCATAATCTTCAACCATGCCCATTCCGAGTTGGAGTTCCTCATCGTTGGGGAATCGATTTAGCAGGGTGAAGAAGACCCCCCGGACTTTATCATCAGGCCCGTCGAGTTCTTCGAGGTCATCGACTACCTTAGAGGATATTCCAGTCAACTGCCGGGTCACGGTTCCGTTCATCAGCGCGAATACCTGAGGGACTGATCCGTCGAAGTTGTGGGCGTCCGTAATGATCCTGTCAGACTGACCAAAGGTGTCCAGCATCGAAGCGGCAGGTGCCGGCTGGGCCAGCTCCGACGCTCGAAGCTGAGTGTCGCTGGCAAAAGTCGGTTCCCAGTCATCTGTTTCGTTTGAAACCATGGCGTTCGCTGCGCGATTCCCATAGTATTGTTCCCACTTTTCGTAGTGAGCCCAGACATCTTCGTTGGAAGCCGTGTTCAAATCGATGTTCAAAACCTTTTTGTAATAGGATCCGTCGGCTCCGGTCTTGTTGTCGATTTCACTGCCATTGGCGAGAACCATCATGGAATCCCATGCCTGCTCAGCACGCATTCTTCTAAGAATAGGGCCTTGAAAGTAGTAGGCATCTGCCCAGTCTGGCTCCTCTGCCGCTGCGACTGACTGGTAGGCTCTCGTGTTGTAGATGATGCGCATGAACTCGCGGAGGTCATAGTCGACTCGCTGCATTTCACGCGTGATAAATTTGAGAGTTTCTGGTTGAGCTGATTTTTCAACCGCACTGTCACTAAAGTCGTTCACGGGGATCACCATGGCACGGCCGAATGCGCGATCCCACATGCGGTTGGCGATGACCAATGCGAATCTGGGATTCTCTGGAGCAGTGAGCCACTGGCCGACCGCTTCGCGGCGAGTCATGCCGCCCTTTTTGGCAGCTGCACCGATAAGAGTTTTCGGCTTGGCCACTTCATTGGGCTTGCCTCCGCTTCCACTGAAATCATGAGGAAGGATTGTTTCCAGCGTTTCGTTGTCAGCTATGTTCCAGCCAAGAGCAGTTACAAAGAAGCGGAATCGATTGCTTGTTTGATCGCCTCTGGTCACGGGTTTGTTGCTGTATGCCCAGTCTTCGAAATCTTTTTTCCAGCCGTCGGGGGCATTGGGCATCTCAATCATGGTCCCACCCATCATTCCGGCGCTCCGATAGCCGAGCGAACGCTGAGTGTTTCCAAAGAAGGCTGCCATGTCGTAGAAATCACCCTGGGTCCACGCATCAAAAGGGTGGTCGTGACACTGCGCGCAGGAAATATCGATTCCCAGCATGACCTGACCGAAGTTCGCGAAAGCGTCGAATTCCATGCCTGTGTCACGCAGAAGAAACCCGGAAGCCGGGTTCTGGCCGACGTTCCCCGTCGCCGTTACCATATCCAGGATCAGATCGTCATAGTGCTTGTTGGATTTTAGCTGTTCTCTCCACCACTGAACATAAGGATCCATTCGAATCCCGTTATTGAAGTCACTCGCGTGGAGTCGAAACATGTCAGCGAAGTAATTGAAGAGGTGAGAGGAGTAACCCGGAGAAAGCAGCAACTCATCAATCAGTGCAGCGCGCTTGTCTTCCCGGGCGCTTTCAGCAAAGCGGAGAAACTCTTCCCGGGTAGGGATTCGGCCGGTGATGTCGAGATAGACGCGGCGCACGAAAAGATCATCAGGAAGAGGTTCGTTGAAAGAGGCAAAGCCCTGCTTCTTAAGTTGCGCGGCGAGAAGGCCATCGATTTTTCGTGCAGAGGCTACGGTGTATGAATCATCACCGATCAGGTCAAGGCGCTTGGCCGCTTCCTGGTCTGCCTTGATGAACCGGTTACTTGGCACGACGATATCCTGTCCGTTGGCCAGCTTGAATTTAAAACTTTCTCCCTCGATGCCGAGGAAGATAGCTTTCATCGATTTTCCTTCCGTGCTCGTCCATTCACGGGCATTGCCCTCGCGAATCAGTGGCGAAAAGAGGATCGAAAGGACCAGAATGGTGAGCGTTATACGCATTGGAGATTTCATGATGGTGCAAGAAAGATGACTTATCTTTATAAAGGGAATACCCATAGCGAGAGAAAATGTCACGCTTAGTTTACAACATTATTGCGCTTGTTCTTCCCGCAGCAACCTGTGTTCGATCCTATTGGGAGAATCGATAGAGAGCCGCGTCACTTCGGAAAACTAGGGATCCGTCCAAAGCGAGGGGAGATGCCATGATCGAACCGTCTATTTCATTGGCTGACAGCTCTTTGTATTCGGTTCCAGGCTCAAAAACCGTTACGCGTCCTTCTTGGCTGGAAACGTAGATTTTCCCTTCTGCAAAGAGGGGAGAGGCGGAATAATTCCCATCGATTCTAGTGCTCCAATGGACATTTCCGGTCGCGATATCGAAGCAGGTGGCGATGCCTCCTTCGGAGATGATATAGAGCTCGTTTCCGAGTATGAGAGGAGACGGTCTTGACGGGATTCGTTTGGGGTCGCGCCAGATGATCTTGTTTTTGTCGGTCACATCACCTTCGCCATCAGGTCGGATCGCGAGGAGTTCAGGTTTTCCGAAGCCGGTCGAGATAAAGAGAATCTCGTGTTCATCGCTGTATACAGGGCGGGGAACTACCGAGAAGCCACTCCCATGATCGAGGCGCCAAAATTCCTTCCCGGTGGCAGGCTCGTAGCTGACAAGCCACTGGGAACCCATGCAAATTAACTGTTCTCGACCGTTCGGACCGGTCAGTATGATGGGAGTGTTGTATGACTTCTTCTGATCCCCCGTGGCTGCCCGCATTTCGGGGCGATCCACTGTCCAGGCGGTTGTGCCATCCTTGACGTTTAGAGCGGTGACAAACTGCTTGTCTACTCCATCACATATCAGGATGAGCAGATTATTGTGAACAAAGGGGGAGCTCCCCGGGCCGACACTGTGTTCCAGTTCGATTCTTCGATGCCACTCGATTTCACAAGTGATTGTGGAGAGGCAATAGGTGCCGAATGTGCCGAAGTGGGCAATGAGCTTGTCGCCCGTCAGGAAGGGCGTTGGAGAGGAATAGCTGTTTAGATTGTGGATAGGATCCGGCTTTACGATCTCTTCCAGCTGAATTTTGTTAACGATTTCTCCGGTTTCATAATCCACCTGAATAATGGCAAGCTCGATACTCCGAGCGACTTGCTTTTGTTTGAATTTTTTCTCCTCTTCGCCGGCCTCACGGAGAAGTTGGAGGCGCTCTTCTTCTCCCGGGAAAATTTCCTCAGCCGTTGAGAGCCACAAGTATTCCCCGTCAAACACTGGTGAAGACCAACCTCGCCCGGGAATTACAGTCTTCCACGCCAGCCTCTGGTCTTCTCCAAATTCGACAGGAACGTTAACCGCCGTGGAAATACCATCGCCTGTCGGGCCCCGGAATTGTGGCCATTCGTCCGCTGAAATTTGCAGCGTGATCGCAAACGACAGTAGCAGGGGCAGTGAAATGGGAATCGGTGACTGGTTGCTAGGCATGATTGATGAGGTGTTCGAGATGTTGATCCACTTTTTCACTGTCTGGAAGCGGGGCCTGGGCTCCGTGTCCCAATGTAGTAAGTGCTCCAGCACAATTGGCGGCACGAACTGCAGAGTCCAGTGAAACTCCGGACGCAATTCGGGCAGTGAAGCATCCGGCAAAGGCATCACCTGCACCAACGGTGTCGATCGGGAGGACGGGCATTGCGGGGATCTCAAAAGCGTCACCGCTTCGGAGAAATACCAAAGTCTCATCGCCGCCCCGGGTTACGATCAAATGCTCTATTCTCAACTCGTGCATTCGTTGTCTCACGGAAGAGGGTGGTTCGCTAAGGGGAGAGAAATCGAGTAGGTCGATGGCCTCGTTCTGATTAACGATTGCGTAATTTGTCTCCACCTCGTGCCACGGGAAGGTGCGGATGAACGGCGAAGGATTGAGAATAACAGGAATCTCATTCCGGTTTGCAATTCGAACAGCTTCTACCAGAGCCGGGAGCGGCACCTCGAATTGACCGAGAAGAGCCTGACATTCCTCAATGCGTTGCGTCGAGCTAAGAATGCTGGCGGCGGTGAGGTGATCGTTGGCACCGGCCGCTGTGACTATGGTGTTTTCGCCACGTCCATCTAGTGTGATAAAGGCGGCACCAGTTTTCGACGGAGCAGAAAGAAGCCCTGAAACATCAATGCCTTCCTCCTCCAGAGCCGCCCTATAGGCCGTGCCTTCGTCATCCTCACCCACTGCACCGAAAAATCGAACCTGGCAGTCCTGACGAGCAGCCGCAATCGCCTGGTTGGCGCCCTTCCCGCCACGAAACAATTCCAAATGCTCAGACGCAACCGTCTCACCTGGAGCGGGTAAATATTCGACGCGGGCAAAATAATCGATGTTCAGTGAGCCAACTACAGCGATCGCCACTTGATTCTCGTCACTCATTAAAAAAAGCTGGAAACGCTAACAGGGATTCAAGCCTTGGGAAGCGTTTGTTTGCCGCCAGACTGATTGATCCTGACGAGTGTGACGTGGGTGGTGAAAATTACTTCACTCTTTCGTAGAGCCTTCACGCAGTATGTCAGAGACGTTGTGCCAACTTGCATCTGATGCGTCTCGAATCGCAGAATGGATCCTCCCTGAACGCTTTTTCGGAATGAGACTTCGTTCATTCCCGCGGTGACGAAGAGGCAGTCGGGATAGTCCAAGGTAGCGGCCATCCATGCCATCTCATCGACCCATTTAAGCAGGTAGCCTCCAAAAAGGAATCCAAACTGATTTAAATGCTCAGGGAGTACTAGGCGATGATTCTCCATTGGCAGAGAATGGCAGAAGCGATTCCCCCTGCCTATAAGATATCATGAATACAGGAACCGAAATTCTAATGAAACTTAAGGTATGTTTAATTTTCTTCACGAATATTTGCATGTAAAGTGGGTTTGATACATCTATCTCAAGTATCACTCATCAATTTTGGTCATGACCTTTCATCCCTTCATAGTTTTCGCTGCTCTCTCACTTTCAGCCGGTGCTCTCATTGCTCAGGAAGGAACTGAGGCTCCTCCGACTCAACCTGCTCCGAAGTTCACCAGTAAATCGATGGACCAGTTGACCGGAGATGAAGTGTTGAGGCTGGTTCGATACAGTTACACTTTGTTCAACCGTGATTTTACGGGGGTTTTGAGAGTGGGGCTGGTGAAGAAAGTTCCATTTCTGATGTCGCTGAAGCCGGAATCTATTCGGTTCATCTTCGAAAGCCCCTCCCAGATTATTTATCTCGATACCAGGAATAACAAATTCTCCCTCTTTGAGGGAGTGGATGGCAAGGAGCTAGCTCCGGTGGCTCCAGGAAAATATGGAGAGCAGATTCGCGGGACTGATGCCACTTACGATGATCTGTCGATGCGGTTTCTTTACTGGCCTGATGCGAAACTGGTGAAGCTGGACCGGATCAAAGAGCGAAACTGCTGGATGGTGCGCGTCCGCAACCCTGATGGAGCAGGGGCTTATTCCACTGTTGATGTGTGGATCGATAAAGGTAGTGGCGGCATGTTAAAAATGATTGGCTACAACCAGCAGGGGCGTCCGATCAGACGCTTTGAGGTGCTGCACGGAAAGAAATTCGGCGATATCTGGATGATCGATGAGATGCGCATCGAGACGATCGACCCTGGCGCCGGAGGGAGAGTCACTTCCAGTACCCGGATGCAAATTAAGTCGACTACCAACTGATCGTCGACTTAAGGCCATAGCGTTTGCCGGGTAACCCTATTGGGTCACCGACCTAACTCTGTTCGTTTTGTAGCTTTGCCATCTCCTGAGCTCTCCTTTGAATCTCATCGGGCGAAGGAAGTGATTCGAGGTCCAGTTCCGCTAGAACTTCTGGTGGAATGATGCCTGACTGTTGCAGCTTAGTGAGGCACCGCTTTCTCTCATTCAAAGCTTTGTCAGGGCTTCGTTCTTTTGAGAATCTGGACTTTGCCTGTTCGCTGCGGTTCTTCAGGCTCGAATAGATATCGCCTCCAAGTAGAGAGGTGATGTCCACCTTCATGCTTTCGCGATCGACATCATCCTGACTAACGGCTTCTCCATTAATCGGTCCCGAACCGTATTTCGGAAACATGATCGCAACCTCCGGGCAAACTCGAGAGCAGGCAGGGCAGTTGGTCTTACAATTGTCGTTATTCTGAACTTGTATCTGCTTTTCGTCGTCGACACCATAGACATCGAAAAGACAAAAGCTGAGGCATTGCATGCAGTTGGTGCAACGATCGTAATCGATCACGGGAAACCAAGGTTTCCAGGCACCGTTCACTCCGGGTTCATTGATTTTCGCCTCAAGATGGGTAAGGGCGTTGGCAACCAGGCTGAGGATGCCATCCGGGTCGAGGTTTGAAGTGTCGCGCGTAGCAATTTGAAGATTGCCTGTCTGATCAGTCACTTCTGGAGTCGTGTCACTGAACTGCCCGAGGACGATGACTGGAGCGGCTTTAGGGGCGCTCGATAGGGGCTGCGAATCAGTGGATTGTGTGATCAGCCTGACGGAGTAGCCGCGATCGAGAAGCTGTCGAGTAACCGTTAGACGATCGTCCGGCTCCCAGGCTCCGGCGCCGTTTCCTTCGTAGAGAATAACTTGAGCTGGATAGGTATTGTTTTTCATTCCTCGAGCAATTGTCGTGCGATCTCGTCAGCAGAAGTCTCCCGCATGTTAAGCACTTCGACGGACTCATCGTCGGGTAGTGGAGTCCCTGCCTGATGGAAGAGCCATTTCACCGCTCTGGGATAGCAGGCCGCAATCTTGATGGGTTGTCCACCCTCGAGCAGCTCGCTAAGCCGCTCATCCCGCCGGGCTGACATTTCGCATAGGTCTGAGACACATTCGAAGTTCTTTCCCGATTTGCAGAGACGGTCGAGAACAGCCTCTTTGGTGGCTTCTGGGACCACCTGGGCAAAGGCGCACCGGCAGTAGAGAATTTTGGACTCTGATTCGTTCACAGGAGGAAAGGAGGTGGGTGATTTCCGAAGGGTTCTAACCTTTCGGTTCTTTCAATCGTGTTTCAACGGCTAAATGCCCCATTGAAGGCGCAAGGACGCCTTATTCACGCTGGAATTGGGGGAAATTTGGGTTTCCAACTCTTTGATAGACGTTACCTTATTCGGTCGTGATTGCCTCCTCCTCTATTCAGAGAATCTTGCCCGCCCTATTGGCGGTTGCAGTCTACTGCGGAGCGATCACCTGTGGCGAGGCGGTGGAGGATGATTCTGAGAGTAATCGCCGGGAGATGTCTCAGATGCCTGAGCAATTTTTCCAGGTGCAGGATTCGGAAGGGTTTTTCTGGCAAACTGCCGGGAATGGCGCTTTAACGTCAGGGGAGACTCAGTATTTGCAGTCGGGGCTCAACTTGATTGTGGGTGGCGATCCATTTACACCAACTGACGGGACTGAAATCGCTCCGGGTGCCAGCTCGGAAATCATCGAGCTGGGTCTGGTTGAGGAGCGGGATCGCTTACATCTCTCCCGAGATTTGTGGTTTGATCGTGAGCGAGCTGCGGTTCGTGTTTTCGATACGGTCAGGAATCTGTCGAAAGAGAAGCAATCTGTTACCATTGAGTTGCGTACGACTTTCCCCTTTGCATGGAAAACATTGAATGCCAGCGATGGCAGCATGCTAGGGGCTGAGCCCGTCTTGAGTTTGCCGGAGGGAGATGGGGGGCTCGTGGTACGATTTGGTCCGTCTGAAGGTCGCCATGATACGTTGATTCTGGCTTCCAGCGGGAATGAGAGCCTCCAGCCAAGGTTGTCAGCGTCATCCAATCATAGGGAGCTGACATTGACACACGATGTTGAACTTGGGCCGGGGCAATCGGTGTCGCTTCTTCACTGGATTATGCAGCGCAGCTTGCCGTCGCTTCCTGACGCTGCGATCGCATTTTCCAGTCTCTACCAGCGAGGACAGTTGATTCGACCCGGCGTGGAGGGGAAGTTCTTTGATCAGTTTGCCAATTTTGGAAAGGACTCATTTCCGGATGCAACGGTGATTCCTGCGCAGTTGCGCTCCTTGATTGCTTTGAACGCTTTGATCGATCGGGTGGGTATTCATCGTAGGAATGAAGATCTTCTTTGGATAAATACTTCCAATCAGCTTGCCGGAAGGGTCGATCCAGAGACTCGACTGAATGTGGTAGCCTATCATCTGGGGGAGCTGGAAGTTCCATTGAGCGAAGTTGCGGCAATGAAGGGTGGCGGCGGATTTGGTCGCCCTCATGTGGTCTACTTAAGAGATGGCGGAGTTCTGGTTGGAAAGGTAAGCGCCGCTGAATTAGTTCTTACCATGGGGGATGAGGCTGAAGGACAGCAGATAGATTTGGCGAATCTGAACCTTCTTCTTCTGCGGACCGGAAAGCGAGATGGCTTGGCTCCGGAGGGAACTCAATCTTTTGCCGAATTGAGTGATGGTTCTGTTTTATCACTTGCTGACGACAAGGATCAGTTGTTGAACGTCATGACTCCATGGGGACGTGAGTCCGTGCCGCTGTCAGAAATAGCCGAAGCGGGGTATATATCATCTCCATCTCCTGGAATGAGGATCGTGCTGAATGACTCTTCGCGATACACTGTCTTTTTGACGGGCGAGCCGCTGAATTTGCTGTTGGTAGGAGGTGAGTCTATCGATATCGCGTCTGCGGGGCTGCGGCGAATCTGGAGGGCCGGGGCCTCCCAATTGAGCGTTCAGACCAGTGGGCCGTCGTGGCTGGATCTATCTGAGGTGAATGCCGATGTTCCGGGGGAAGGGTTCCTCATCCGCGGTAACAATTTGGTTGCCGGATCATTTCTTGAACCCTCATTGACACTAGTGGTGAACGGCACTGAGATGAGACTAGCTGTTGAGCTTATCACCGGGATCAAACGAGTTTACTATCCCCCCGGTGAATCCGGCGATCATTTCGTGGTTGATCTTAAAAACGGAGACCAATTGCGGGGGGACTTGACTGTCGGTTCTTTTGTCATCGAACGGGCAGGCTCAAATATGAGGCTGCCATTGAACGATCTAATTGCCTATCAGCGCCAGGGCTCTTGAATGATATGCTGAGAAATCCACATCGTCAGTTTTTGGGGCAGGTACGCACTTCGCTGACAGCTTTGCTTGCTGTCTGTCTTGGTTGTTGTAGTTGGGTGAAGGGTCAGGATTTAGGCGATGTTAAAATTGAGAAGAGCGGACTAATACCTGCTGCTTTGGGTGTGCGGACGGATAAGCAGGGGAACTCATGGGATATTGGCCCCGATGGGGCTATTGGCAGGGTTGGTAGCACTATGGTGAATCATGGCCTTGCTCTAGAGGTTAATGGCGTGGAGTTCACTTCCTTTCAGCCTCTGATGACAGGGGACGGAAAGGAGTTGGTTCTTTTTGGACATGTCATTCCTGCTCTGCCCGGTCTGGAGATGCAGCGTCGTATTCGATTGGAAGAGCAGTTGGGCGCGGTAAGATATGTTGAGGTTTTCTACAATGGCTCTGCAAATCCCGTCACCCTCGATGTGTCGCTAAAAACGAATTTCTCAGGGAACTATCAGACGTTTCTCTCTGATCGAGGACGGGCGGAGCCTTTGTTGCTCAGTGAGGGGGAAAGCGGTATTATTGTGACACCGGGTCCGGGGCAGGCTTCGCGCGCATTTTTATTCACTCTGGCTGAGCACGCCAGTTTGATGAAACCTAGCATATCGGCTCAGAATCGATTTGGTCTCACTTTTCAGTATCGTCTCGAACTCGCTCCCGGGGAGACCGGTGCTTTGCTTCATTCTGCGGCGCAGGTAGTGATCCCTCAGAATTTTGACCGGCCAAGTTTGCTCAAACTTTTCTCCGCGTCTTCGTTTTCATCTCTGCTTGCGAGAGAGGATGGATGGGCTGGGTTCCTGAAAAACGGAACATCTGCTGCATTAGGATCCGGGCGTCAAGGCAACGACAGTGGAGGGGTCAGTTCGCTTGGTGTAGAACGAGGCGTGAATGATGTGCTGGCAATTGGAGATCGGACACGGTTAGTCGGTTCCGCAGAAGCGGGCGACATTCAAGTGAAGGGAGGCTACGGGCAAGCATCGCTGCCGTTTAGCTCTGTTGCCGCGATTGTGGGAAAGAACGGAAGGTCGACACAATCACCTCGAATATTTCTCCGGGACGGACAGATATTCTCCGCAGAATTGATAGTTCCTGATCTGAAGTTTTCCCAGTCGGGCGGGGGAAACCTTGAGCTAGACGTCGCCACTCTCGACCGGCTCGTGATGGGGGATGCAGAGTCGGATGTCGACTGGAGTGAAGGAGCGATCGGATTGATCGAGACTCATCGCGGTGACAGGCTCCGAGTCACTGATCTGAAGACTTTGAGGTTAGAGGGGGTCACGCCCTGGGGTAACCTGCCAATAGAGCTTGATGAACTGGCCTGGCTCGGTCCCACTACGAGTGGCACGGCCGGATACGAGGTCGCTCTCATCAATGGAACTCGATGTCTCGTATATCTACCGGAAACTGAGCACTTGATTGATCTCGGGCACTACGGATCCTTTTCTTTGAGATCCAACTCACTCCGGAGCATTGATACTCCTAACCGCTCGAGTGGGCGCTCGGCTCGGGGTGATGGAGGATTGCGGGGCGTTGTATGGGCTTCTGGGAATCAGAAAGTGGTGGGAGATATTGGAAATACCAGCCTGCCCCTTGTCAGCGAGGGTTCTTTGGTCGAGACAGCGACTTCTGATGTCAGGCGAATTGAGCGCCTCGAGGGGGCTGCTTTGTCTGCGGGTGGAATGCCTGAGGATGCCCCCTTGTTTGAGCTGGAGCGATGGGATGGCGGTGTTTTGACGGGGTTTCTTCGTCTTGAGGTCCTGTCGATGCGGGTGGGCGGAAGAAACTGGCAAATCCCTATCGCAGATATCGAGAGAATTGAGACACCGTGGCCACTGCCTGACCCGAAGACGATGGAGTCTATCAAGAACCTGATTGCTTTGCTTGGCTCAGAGGATTGGTCGACACGGGAGAAAGCGACCCGAGATCTCGGCGCATTTGGTTACCTTGCGGGTCCCGTCTTGCAGAGGGAGCTTGCCGTGGCCATTGACCCTGAGGTCAGCCACCGACTTGAACGCGTCCTCGCGGAACTCAACTAGCCACAGGCGGTCTCTCCGAGTCCTACTGCTCAGGAAACAAGGATTACTCATTGGAAAAAGACTCAAAACTCGATTCCTATTTGGCGGCCTGTGCTGTGGTTCAGCGTCGAGTTGGGTTGGTGGCACTGGCCCGGTGGATTCAGCGGAGCCATTGGGTTGTCGGTATCATGGGCCTGATTGTTGCGGTAGTACTCCGCCGCAGCTTTGAGTGGAGAGGCTACGAGGTATGGGTGGTTGCGGCTTTGCTCGGTTTCTGGTTCGCCTGGGGGGCTGCTCTTGCACTCTTCAGTCGTCCTGATCCAATGAGGTCGTTGATTATTTTGGATCGAAAAGGAGGATGGAAAGATCAGTTTGCTTCGGCCTGGGCATTTCTCAAAGCGGGGAGCGAAGGAGCGGGAGAGCATCTTCATATCACGAAGGCCAGTAGGGCGATTGATAGAGCCGTCGCCGAATTTCCCGGTGCGATGCCGTTACCTCGTCTCGGCCTGGCATGGATACTACCTGTTCTGGCGCTACTTTTTGCTGCGTCGCCGCTGTGGAGGGTTCCCCTCGGAGCCGGGGAGATGATGCTGACCAACGAGATGGTTGAAGAGGCAGGAATTCAGGCGGAAGCGATCGCGAGGGAAGCAAATAGAGTGGTCGGTCTTGAAGCGCTGAAGGATACCGAGAAAGTTGAATTGGAAAATTTGAGAGTTGATGTCAATGGATTAGCCGAAACCCTTGCTGACGCAGAGGGACTCACGGCTGGGGAAATGTTAGAGGCGTTGGAGTCGAGGGCTCGTGCAGTGGATCGACTGGCTGAGAAGTTGGCAGCTTCAAGCGACGAGTGGGCTTCCCAGTCCATGATTGATGAGATGACTCGCTATTCGGATACTGCCGATCTGGCCATCGCTATCAGAGAAAAGGCGTCTGAACCGGCGGTATCCGAGGCAATGGCGATTCAGCGAACGCTTGATAATACGGAAATTAGTCGGGAGACCAGTCAGCGATATGCGACAACGCTCGAAAATATCATGCATAAGGCAGAGGAGGAAGATCGATTCCGCGCTGTGGGTGAGCGGGTTGGTAACGCTTCCATCAAGATGTCGAATCAGCAGCCCCGAACGGCAGCGCGTGAGTTCGAAGCACTGGCTAAGCACTTTCAGCTTATGTCGAAACGGGAGGCTGCTCGTAAAAAATTGGACGAATTGGCTAGTGTTCTTCGCGAGGCCGGCAGTGAAGTGAGCGGCACTGAATTGAAGCGGATGGAGCAATTGGAGGCGGGAAATCAAATTGCCCGTGAGACTCCCGAAGGGCTACAGTCTCTGGATGCAGATCCATTGGCTAGTCAACTCAAGGAGTTGATGGCCCCACATTTGGCTGAAAATGGTGGCGATAAGGCAGATGAAAATAGAACTCCGGGCGGCGGCGATGCTCCTTCTGAGGCTCCGATTCCCGGTATCGCTGAAAGTAAACAGCCACAGCCGGGCGAGGGTGGGGACGCGAGTCAGTTACTTAAAGCGCCCGTTCCAGGTGAGGGGCCGCCCAGCGGTGAGAACGGTTCAGTGGTGGGTGCTTCGGAAAAGGGAATGGGAGAACAACAGGGAGCTTCGAGTCAGATGCAGGCACCCGTTCCCGGTATGAATCCCGCTGATTCTGCCTCGGGGGCGGGAATGAGTTCGTCAGGCAGTAAATCAGGCCAAGCTGGGCAGGGTGGTAATGAAGCCGGATCCGGGACTGCTGAGTTGGTGGATACTCAATCGGATCTGATGAAAGCGGCCAAAGAGTCCCGGGTCGATGCACAGGTTAACACTGAAGGAGGCTCTTCTGTTAGGGCCGTCGAAGGTCAAGTGAGGCAGGAGGGGTCCGCAAGTCGATCGAGACAGGAGATCATCACCGAGTATTTATCTGTTGAAGAGCAGGCTTTGGATGGAAAATCCCTTCCTCTTTCACGTCGAGATCACGTTATTCGCTATTTTTCAGCAATCCGGGGGCAATTTGAGGAGGAGAGCAAAAACCCGTGATTGCCGTTGTGCGGAAAGCCCCATAGAAGTACGAAAGAGAATATAAGATTAGAATGAGTAGTAGTAACGAGCTGGAAAACGATCTCGAAAAATTTCACGCGAAATTTCACGAGTTGAAGTCGGAAATACAGAAGGCGATAGTGGGATACGACGACTTGTTAGTCGACACCCTGGTCGCTGTTTTTGCGAGAGGTCATGTATTGCTTGAGGGGGTTCCCGGGTTGGGGAAAACATTTCTTGTGCAGACTCTATCGAAAGTGATGGGACTGCAGCCGGGACGGATTCAATGCACTCCAGACCTGATGCCCGCGGACATTCTGGGCACTCATATTGTGAATGAGAATGAAGAGGGACGGAGGGTTCTTCATTTTGAGCCGGGGCCAGTTTTTGCGAACCTCGTTCTGGTCGATGAAGTTAACAGGGCGACTCCGAAAACTCAGGCAGCACTCCTTGAGGCAATGCAGGAAGGCGCGGTTACAGCAGGAGGTGAAACGATGAAGTTACCGAGCCCCTTCTTCGTTATGGCGACTCAAAACCCCATGGAAATGGAAGGAACCTATCCACTACCTGAAGCACAGGCTGATCGTTTTCTCTTCAAGTTAAAGGTGCCGTTTCCTGACAGGAAGACTTTGGTTGAAATTTCAAAGCGTACTTCTGCTTTCGATACTCCCAAGTTGGAGCAGGTCATGAGTGAAGCTGAACTGACAGAATTTCAAAAAATCGTGACGAAAATACCCGTTGCCGACCACATTACTGAGTATGCTGCGAAGCTTATCCTAGGAACCCATCCAGAGGAGGAAGCTCGGCTCGAGTCAGTTCAGCGTTATGTTAGTTACGGGGCGAGTCCGCGTGGGATGCAGGCGTTGATAAGGGGAGCGAGGATTCACTGCATTTTGCAGAAGAGAACCGCCGTTTCCGTAGATGACGTGAAGCGAGTCGCGCTGCCTGCACTGAGGCACCGGGTTATTTTGAACTTTCAAGGTGAAGCTGAGTCGCAAGACATCGATCATCTGATTGAGGAGGTTGTTGGATCGATTTCCCCATAGGACGGCTGAGGCACAGATGGAAGTTACAATAGGACAGAGCCGATTGGGAAATTACCTCAGGGTGATTGCGGCGATCTGTGCGCTGTTGGCTTTGCAGGGATTTGGGCAAGATCCTGTCGAGCCGTCTTTTGATGAATTGTCACTGAAATTCCGCACGGCCCTCCATTACGACCCATTACTTGAGTCAGCGTTGGATTCGCTCGTGGCACTCTATCGCGATTCAGATCGAGTGGATGAGTTAATCGGTCTCTATCGCAGTCACATCGAGCAATACTCCGATGATGCAGGAGCGAAGTCCGCCTTAATCCGACTGCTCGGTCAGTTGAACCGGTCCGGTGTTGATGAACTGATTGCCTCCGCTGTACCTCTTCATCCTGAGTATGCTCCGCTCCAATACCTATTGTTTCAGTTCTTACAAAAGAAGGGCGATTCTCGAGCGCTTGAATCATTGTCCCGCGCTATTGATTTGGAAACGAATGCTTCGCGGCGATCTCAGTGGCTTGAGGAACTCCTGCAGTTCTCGGATCAGGAGGACGCAAGAGTTCTGGGGGAAGCTCAACTCAATAGAATCTTGATTGGAGAAAATCTGAGTGGCGAATTCTTAATGTCGCTTGCCCGTCTCATGCAACGATTTCAATTCTGGGAGTTGAGCCTCGAAGCCCTAGGTCGGGCACAGAAGGCGGGTTTGGGAGCCGAAGGCGAGCTGGAAATTGCGGTTCAAACAGCACTCGCCCAGGCGGAGTTGGGAAGGCGTGAGGAAGGTAGCCGGACTCTGGACGAACTGCTCATGAGAATGGCTCCCGATCATTGGCGGCGACGGGAGATTATGAGCATGAGGATTGCCGTTCTTGCTTCTGATGAGGAGCGAAACACGATGTTGGAGAACCTGGAGAAGGCTTACCAAGAGAGCCCGGAGAGTGAGACTGCGATCCTGGACTATGTTGATCTTTTGATCGCGAGCGAACGTCTTTCAGATGCGTCGAAGCTGCTGGTTCGAAGTGCGGCGGCGATTCCCGGTTCAGAGTTGATCGAAACTCGCACGGTAGAACTGTTGAATTCGACTAACGATAACAAGGGGTTTGAGCAGTTTCTGAAGGATCGCCTAGAGGTTAGCCCCGACCGAGCTGACTTGCGGTTTCAGTTAGTCAAAGTGCACTACTCGCTAGGCAACGATGCCGGCGCAGAGCAAGACTTTCAGGCCGTTGTGGCAGGATTGACACCTGATGGAGTTTCAGAGCGTATTTTGGAGTTGCAACGTTATCTGCGGGGGATAGGCCGGGCCGATGCGGCAGCGCCCTATCTGGAGCGCTATCTGGAGACTCATCCTGAGCGGCTCGATGTGGCTCGAGAGTTGTCCGAGCTGTATTTGAAAGATGATGACCGTCTATCTGTAGAAGGGCTGGTGGAGAAGCTAGATCCTGCGGGAGCCGATGTAGAGAATGCGATTGATTTATCTGAGTTTCTTTTGTCCGGTGGTTTGTATGGTGCGGCGAGTCAGATCCTTCGAGGGAAGCTAGCCGTCGATCCTGAAGATTTCGATCTCAACTTGCTGATGATTGAAGCATTCGGCGAGTTAGGGGATCAATCATCCGCGGCAAGCCAGATCTCTCTTATCCGCGAGAAAGCTGACACTCCCGCAAGATATTCGCAGTGGTTGAGTTCTGCTATCAAAGCGAGTGAGCGCCTCGAGGTGCTACCTCGCTTTCTTGAGACTGAGCAGAATCGCTTTTCGTTTTCCAATGATTCCTGGCCTGCTGACAAGGTAGAGAAGTTCATCATTTTGTGTGAGGCAGGCGATCAGAAATTGTCCACTGATCGGGTGGCTCTGGCACTGGGTGAGCGACTTGAGGATGGGGCGCTTGATCCCAAGCTGAAAATTAGACTGCAGCGTTTCCTGGTCGGGTTGCTCGAGAATGATCCAGCTTCGAGTGCGGAGGTCGATCTGCAGTTTCAGGAATTGGCTTCGAATGATCCAGCCAGAGCTTCAGAGTATGATCTTAGAAGAGCACTCGTCTATCACCGCTCACAGCGAATTGATTTGTCTCAGGAGTTGATTGCCGCGGTTGATCTGGGGCAGATTGAGAATCCAAATCTGATCAGGGGTGCAGTTGAGGCTCTGCTGGAATATCAGTTTTTGTCAGAGGCAGAGTCCGCGTTGGCCCAACTTAACCGCTTGGAACCAGATGATGTATTCAGTTGGTCAAGGCGGTTGAGTCTGCTCGCGTCGATGGAGAGAGAGTCCGAGTTTCGTTCGGTCGCACGAACACTGCGAAGCGGAGCGTCAGGTGTTAAGCTTCTTCCTGAGTCATTCACAGAGTTAACGGATCATTTGGTCGCGTCCTACTGGAGATCGGTTTCCCGGTTGATTTCCTCCGGAGGACCGAGCCAGTTCGAGGAGGTATTGCCGATTCTGGCTGCGGTGGATCGTGAGATTCAATCGCCGAAACATCAGGCATGGACTGAATGGACCCGGGCGGTGATTCTTTTGAAAGTCGGCCGGCCAGATGAGAGTCGAGAAGCGTTGAATCGCTTTCATAAGAACATTGCAGATCATGAAATGGAAACAGTCATATTTCCCGATGGGCTTTCCCTTTCAGCAAATTCGGCCGAAAGTTCGGTTAGTTTTGAAGTGGAGTCGTCAGAGGTCGACAGCCACGGAGCTGAATTTCTCTTGGACGATCCGGGGCTTCGATGGGCGTTTGAGGTGGATTCTGGCTCTTATCTGATTGATTTCGCCAGAGGGGTAGATCGAATTTTGGCCCTCGATAACCGAGGTCAGGTATATGGAATTCGGGTGGAGGATGGGCGGCTTATTTGGAGGAAATCCCTTGGAACCGGTCGCGCAGGAGATCGCGGAGTGAGGCCGGAACTTTTTGAAGGATCACCTGTAGGGAAGGTATCCAGCGAGGTGGTGAGCCCAATAGATCAATCGCGATTGGCTCTTCGCCTCTCTCTCGACGGTAACAGATTCATGCACCTTTCCGGCGATGAATTGAAATGTTTCAATTGTAACGACGCAGCGATGGTTTGGTCAGCTTCGTTGCCATTCGGTCGAGATGCGGAACGTGAGAGCGTCGCACAATCAGGGAACTCGTTTCCGATTGGAGATTATCTTGTCGTTGGAAACGGCAAAGCGGTTGTGTTTCGTCCCGCCACTCAGGAGGCGGCTGGGTTTGATTCTGCCTCGGGTAAGTTGATGTGGGTTCAGCAAGGGGACTTTGAGTCCGGACCAGTTCCCGGTGGTTTGAGATCATTGAACAGTGGAGCGTGTATTTCAGGTGGCCGGGTGCTCCTCTATGGGAGAGAAACAACCGTTCTCGATGCCGATTCTGGAGACGTGGTTTGGCGATTCGAACCGAATGAGTTTACAACGTTTCCGATTCATTTGAGAAAGGATAGAGGGGGCAAGGAAGAGCTTGCCATGGTTACTTCAAATGGCGTTTCAGCGGCTCCGAGATGGCAGGGGAAATCGGAGGCAGAGGATTCCAGGCTGAAGGTGCTCGACTTCTTTACGTCGCAAGAGACGATGGTGTCGACTTTGTTTGAGAATTCGAGTTCGGAGGGCACGTTTGTCAGTCCCGGTATCCATTGGTCATACTCCCGTCTCACAAAAGGAGAGCCAGCTATGGGGCTCATCTCCGGGCCGAATTTGTGGTTTGCGGAAGGTGAATTGATTCGACGGATTTCGGCGCAGATTCCTATTGGATCGGCTCAACTTCCCGCATCCGGAGTCTTTTTGGGAGAGAATGGAAACCATGCCTGGTTTCTTGATAAAGGGAGTCTCTATCACGCCGACTTCTATCGTCGAAAAGGATCGTTTCTGGATATCAGTGACATTGGCGCACTCCCGACGATTCGCTCAGTGATGGTAGGCAATCAGTTGGTCATCAAAGGGGCGAATGGTCTTAAAATAGTCAATGCTCTGACCGGGCAAGTAGTGGGACAGGCCGCATGGCCGGTTCAGGTTCAGGAGTATCTGCACTTGCTCGCCGGTAGTGACGAGAAGAAGCCCGACGTAGTCTACCCGTTGTGGCAGGGGAATATCGTGACCGGAGGGGTTACTGCCTCACCAGTTTGTCGCTCAATTGAAGATTTCCTGGGTGACGGTGAGTATTTTTCGAGTTTCGGAAACAGGGTGTTGATCTGTTTGGAAAAGCAGCCGCTTGGAGGCGGTGAGGCATCAAAGAACTAATTGATTGGTGTTTATATGGCTGGTTCTCCCCCTGACAAATCGACTGACGAGCTTTTCGATCCCGAGTTTCTGGATCGTTTGCGGGCTATGTTTCTCCGGCTTCGAAAGCGTAAGCAGTTGCGTCGGAAGGGGATTCAATCAAGTCCTGCAACCGGGTTTACGAGAGAGTTCAAAGGGTTTAGGCACTACACGCCCCGGGATGATTATCGAGCTGTCGATTGGCAGTTGTATGCTCGCCTTGACCGACTTTTCGTGCGCCTCTATGAAGAGATTCAAGAGTTTCATGTCCATATCATCGTGGATACCAGTGCCTCAATGATTGCCCCGTTTCCGGAGAAGCGTGCCACCAGTCTGAAGCTTGCTGTTGCGCTGGGATACATGGGGTTGGTGGGGCATCACCGCGTCAGCCTTTATTCGCTTGGTGAACGAATTTCTGACCCCGCTCCTCCTCTGAAAGGGATGGGGGGACTCCAGCGATCAGTGGATTTTGCGAAGGGTCTGAAATATGGGGGAGTGACTGATCTTGAAAAGAGTTTTGCATCGTTCCGTCCCAGTCGCCGGCGCTATGGGATTATTTTTGTCATTTCGGATTTGTACGGACAAAATGTTGATGAGGCCAGCCAGTCGATCAAGCATGCCAGTTTGTGGCCTGGTGAGGTTCACTTCATTCAGGTAAATCACCCTTGGGAAGAGAATCCGGACTTGGACGGGGAGATTGAGTTGGTGGATGTGGAAACTCAGGAGCAGAGGAGGCTCTGGTTCACTCCCCGCGACCGGAAGCGATATGAAAAACGATACGGCGAGTTCCTCGATGACATTCAGCGTGAATGTCAGTCTCGGCACATCGACTATCAGCGCTGGAGAACTGATTACCCGTTCGATGAGCAATTTCTCGATCTTCTTTCCAGAGGTTCCGCACTCGGAGCGGGGGCCTCTTGATTTTCGCCGCTGATGCAGTTTCTCAATCCACAGTATCTCTGGTTACTGCTTCTTGCAGCGGTTCCCTTGGCGCTTTATCTCTTCCGTAGAAAATCAAAGACGGTCAGTGTTTCGACGTTGGCTTTTTTCAAGACTCTCGCCAAAGAGCATCAGGAGTCCGCCTGGCTGCGTCATTTGAAAAAGTGGATCTCTTTCGTCCTCACCCTTCTCATGCTGTGCCTCGCTGTTTTTGCGCTGGCCGGATTGATTCCGAATCAGGATGATCCTGAGCAGTATCGATCCATCGTGATCCTGCTGGATCGGTCGGCTTCGATGGCGGTGCAGGATGAATCGGGGGAGTCTCGAATAGAAGCGGCCAAACGGATCTTGAGACAACGGCTTGAAAGGGTTCCTGAAGAAGTGGGCGTATCTTTGATCGCATACGATGTGAGGGCTGCTGTTTTGCAGCCCCGGACACTGAATCGGAGGGAATTGATATCGAAGCTAAATGAGGTCGAAGTGCGCCCCATTGCCGCTCGCCGTGATTTAGCACTGGAGTCGGCCGAGATTATGGGTGGGCTAGAACCGCCGACGGCCGTTTGGCATGCCAGCGATCAATCTTTGCAGGCGAGCTCGAAAGAAGCCGGAGATAATCTAACTGATTATCTTGCCCTGCATGAGTTGAATGTTGCGATGCCATCAGCGACGAATCTGGCGATCACTGCCTTCCGGTTGCGGCCCGCGGCACTTGAGCATTCCCGCTATGAGGTCTACGTGCAGATTGCGTTGAATGCAGCGGCGGATGAGGCCGTCTCGGCTCGGCTTGAGGTCAGTGTTGGGGGGATTCCAAGCCAGATTCGTGAGGTGGATATTGAGCCAGGCGAGAATCTGGGTCTCACCTTTCGAGTTAACGGGGTGAGTCGCCAACTTCTGAAGATCCAGCTTATTTGCGATGACGATGATTTTGAACTAGATAACTACGTAATGGTGGTCCTTCCCGAGGCCAGGCCAATTCTCACGGCCTGGATTCGTCCAGATGACCAAGAAGATCCCTATACCCGGTTTGCCCTCGCTGCGATTCAGGAGACGGGGCATTTCGAGTTGCTTAAAGGCTCGCCGGAAGCGTGGCCACTCAGTGAGGAGGTGGATGCAGTGATTTTTGATGGTTGGTTGCCGGATGTCTGGCCCTCGGATGTACCTGCTATAGTGATCAACCCACCCGGTTCATCAGGACCTGTTCTCGCTAGATCACTTACTTCACCCGTTCCTTATGACGGTGTCAGGGTTGGGAATGAAAACCATCCAGTGCTGTTTCGTGTTGCCAGTAGTCGAATTGCTCTGACTCAAACGGCCGTCTTTCAGAGTAGAGGATCGCTGGAGCCACTTTGGATTGCTGGGGATGAGCCCGTATTAGCGGCGGGAGAAGTGAACGGTCAAAGACTGGTATTGATGGGGTTCTCTCCGAGTTTGTCAGAGAGATTACCGCTTACCGCCTCATTTCCTCTTTTGATGGGAAATGCGCTGTTGTGGTGTGTAGAGCGCGAAACCGAGGCTGCTTCAACCTCGCTATTCAATACCGGTGAATTAGTCGGCGTTAGCGGTGAGTCAGTGACCTGGACTACTTCGAATGGGCGAGAGTTGAAGAGAAGACGCCAGCCGCTCAGTTCGGATATTTTGGAAATGGACCGAATAGGGATGTGGGAAACCAGTGACGGAACACATGGAGTCTCATACATTTTATCCGCTTCTGAGAGCGACATTCCAGTCAATTTGCTTCGTGAAGCTGAGGGGGACTACTTTAATACGGCCGGGGCAGGACCGGGAAATCTTAAGCTCTGGCTACTGGCGGCCTTGTTTTCGCTTCTACTACTCGAGAGCTGGCTCTTTCACCGCCTCGCCCTGTATTGACTGAAATTGTATGGATTGGCTTCTTCCCACGACCCTGTTTCTCATTTTCCCTGCGATCGCGCTCTTGATCTGGAGTGATTCTCGATCCAGGCACCCAATGAGTGGGCTGCGACGGCGATTACTGCTTGTGGCTAGGGCCTTGATGGTCCTGTCCGTATTGGTAGCGATTGCCTCACCTGCCCAGTTGCTCAACAGTGACGAGCAAGCCGTTATTTTCGTGCTCGATCACAGCCGTAGCGAAGGTGGGGAGGGGATCGAAAAAGTTTATGAAGTCGCCGAATCAATCCGTAAAGGGCTTGGAAACTCTCCTGCAGGGTATGTGGCAGCGGGCAAGGAACCCCGGCTGATTAGATATCCTGAGGTCGATCGTTTGGATCAGAGTGTCGAAGAGCGCACCCAGCTCGAGTCAGAGATTGGTTCTTCCACTGATTATGAGATGGCGGTTCGATTGGCGAGAGGAGTTTTCCCGAGTGGCTCATCGCGTCACATTGTCATTGTGGGGGACGGTGTCGAAACGACCGGGTCGCTGCTTACTGCGGCGAAAGAGGCCGCTGTATCCGGAGTGAAGATCCATGCAGTGGGAGTGGCGGGGGCCATCCAACCTGATGTGAGAGTGACGCGCCTGACCAGCTCACAGTCTCGATTGAACGAGGGGGCAAGCCTTGAGCTTGAGGCGACGGTCGAAGGATCGCTTTCAGGGCCCGCAAAGATTCGTCTTTTTGAGAATGGGATCGAAGTGGATGCTGTCGAGCTTGATATCACGGCAGGTGAGGTGGAGAACGTCCGATTTACTCTGTCGCCAGAAAAACGTAATATCTATAATTACCGCGTTGTTGTTGAGGGATTTAAGGGGATGGACTCAATTCCTGAAAACAACGAGGCGCTGACCATTGTTGATGTTCGCGGAAAACCGCTCCTTCTCTATGTGGAAGGTGAAGAGGGCGAGAGCCGTTACCTGACGGAGGCCATGAACCGTGAAGGGATTCGCCTCGATGTAAGGTCCCCGGAAGGATTACCGGATTCGATTCAGCAATTAGCTGGTTATGATGGGGTGATTTTGTCAGATGTGGCGGCTCACCGAATCGGAGAGAAGAAGATGAAGTCGATTCGTGACTATGTCGAAAATCTGGGTGGCGGTTTTATCATGATCGGTGGCATGAACTCTTTCGGGGTTGGCGGCTATTATAGGACTCCGATTGAGGAGATTCTCCCGTTAAAATTGAAGGCTCCCGATCAGGAAGAGGAGCAATCGTCTGCTTTAGCATTGGTAATGGATCGTTCCGGATCCATGGCCGGCCAGAAGATCGAGATTTGCAAATCAGCGGCGATTGCGACAGCTGAACTCCTCTCGGCGGAGGATTATATCGGGATATACGCGTTTGATTCCCAGGTTCACGAGATTGTTTCTATGAGCAAAGTGACCTCGACCAGTGCGATTGCCAATCAGATTGCACTTTTGGGGTCCGGAGGAGGAACCAATGTGTATCCCGGCATGTCTCTGGCGCGCGAGCAACTCAATGAGGTTAAGACAAAGATTAAGCACATGATTGTTCTTACCGACGGCCAGACTTCGGGGCAGGGGTATCAAACACTGGCGTCTCAGTGTTATGCTGAAGGAATCACCATTTCCACAGTCGCAGTGGGAGCGGGGGCTCAGATTGGCCTGCTGCAGGCAATTGCGGCCGCCGGAGGAGGGCAGAGTTACGTCACCATGGATCCGACTGCCATTACGCGGATTTTCACTCAGGACACGATGACTCATACGGGGAAGATGATTCGTGAAGAGGCATTCGAGCCTAGGCTGGCTGAGTCTCATCCCATGATTAGGGATTGGGAGGATGGCGCCGCTCCACCCTTGTTAGGATATGTGAAGACCAATCGCAAAGCGACTTCGCAAGTGCCGCTGGTGACTGAGTCCGGCGATCCTCTCCTGGCCCAATGGCGTTTTGGCCTGGGGAAGGTCACCGCCTTCACTTCTGACTGTAAATCCCGATGGGCAGCGCTTTGGGTGGACGACTGGCCCGGATACAGTCAGCTGTGGTCGCAAATCCTGCGAGAGACGGCAAGGTCTCCGCAAGGTACAAATATGGATCTCCGCGTGGAAGAGAAGGGGGATCTGGTAATCCTTTCCGTTGACCTGGTAGAGGACGCGGGAACTCGCCGAAATGGTGCCGCAGTCGAGGCCGATATCTTTCATGTCTCCTCCAGTTCACTCGGGTCGGCTATGGAAAAGATATCTACCGTTGCAATGGATCAAGAGGGCCCAGGATGGTACGAAGGGGCGTTTCGCCCAAAAGATCCCGGAGTCTACTTGATTAGGGCTCGGTCGGGTTCTCAACTGATCTCGGCCGGCTACGTTCACAATCCGTCCAGCGAGATAGCGACTGGACAGGTCAATGAATCTCTTTTGAAGCAGGCTTGTGAATTGACTGGAGGATCTTACCTCCACTCCGCTGAAGATGTGTTGGAGCTCACCGGAACTGAGGTGTCACGCTACGTCGAACTATGGCCCTGGCTGCTACTTGCTTTTCTAGTTTTCTTTGTCGCCGACCTTACTATTCGCCGATGGGAAAATGTAATGGGGGTGGTGGATCAAGTCTCGCACCTGTTTCACAGGGCCTAAGCTTGTCGATGGTTGATCGGGCTGATTTGGTCTCGGAACCAGGATTCAGGTAGCCTCCAGCAAAGTATCATTCCCAATCCATCCGACCAACTGGTACCGGTTTCGGTGCGGATCGGAAATGGAATCAGATTTATCACCGATCCAAATACAGTGGCGACGATGAAGCTCTGAATCGCAATTAGAGAGATATTGTTCGAGCGTTCCAATAGATTGTCGGCTCCAACGGCGGTGATCAACAGTGCCGCCAATAGTAGTTCAATCCCGGGGCCGGCGGCGAAGATGCAAAACTGCTTCAGTCTTGGGGCAACGAGGTCTGTTGGTTGTGGCCTGACAAAACCGGAAAGCGGGATGGTTCGAATCTCAACAGGGATGTCTAACAGCGTGACACGTAATCTGATCTTTCCGGTGCCAATCGAGATCAAGGAGACGCGCCAGCCTAGCAATATTGCCATCAGTGCGTGGCCGGCTTCGTGTATCACTAAGAGAATAACCCAGGAAGCCAGAAAAAAGGGCAAGCTCAATTTGGCAGGAGTGTAGTCACTGAATAGCTCGAGACAGATGAGCACCCCAAAGAAAAAGGACAGAATAATAACGATGCCCCATTCGTTCGGAGTCGAAGGGGGGCGATCGGGCATCTTCCCCGGTTCAAGTTTACGCATTGTCGGTCATGTGGGGGTGGGTATTTTGCTTCAGCGCTTCAATTTTCAGGATGGGATGATAGCGTTGGGTAATCGTAAGTGGATGAATCGTGGAAGTGGAGATTTTATGGGTACGACAACAACTCTGGGATTGGGATGATTCGCATTGAGGTAAAAGTGAAACCCTGTGCGCGAGAGTCGACTCTTATTCAACAAGATGACGGAACTTGGTCCGCCCGGCTGAAGTCCGCTCCGGTGGATGGGAAGGCGAACAAGGAATTAGTTCAGTTAGTGGCTACAGAGTTCGGTGTTCGAAAGAATGAAGTCACCATTCGTGCCGGAGCAGGCGCTCGGATCAAGCGGATTCAGATTGAGAGGTGACCAGGGATTAGTGTGTTGAAGTAAAGTATTAGAGGCCCAGAATAGGCGCAGGGATAAGAAAAGCGTGCTGCTCCAAAAGGCTGTAGCTGCCATGCCAGCTGAAGAACTGTGTGAGCCAGACGATGATTACATAGGTTGCCAGAACCGGGATCGTTATCAGGATTGCAGCCCATCGCGATATCCAAATCTGTCCGCTTTCTTGCCTGAAGGCACGGAATTGAGCCCAGCCAACCAGTAAGCGTGCTGGAAGGATAAATACTACGAAAGCGAGGTTTGGGAGCCATGCGACTTCTTCGGGCGCTAATTCAATTTTGAGGAGGTATAAGGGGAGCGCAAATAACAATGTCACTATTAATGCGAGGCAGAACGGCAGAGGCGCCTTCCTGAAGTGCAGATGGGCAGTTCGCCAAGTAAAGAACTCGCTGAATCGGCCGGAAATTGCGAATCGAGTTTGGAGAAATGGAACAAATAGGACCGCGATGCCAAGGAGCAACCCTCCGAGTATTCCTCCAACGGCCGCAACCCCGGGTTTTGAGGAGGCTGACGAAAGCATCAGGATGGATGTCCCCGGAGCCAGCCAGATCAATCCGCCGACGAACCCGCGTGCGCCGAGCCAGAGGAAACTGAGAGGGGTTTTCACAATGAACCACCCAAGTCGGGAAGGATTGCTACGGGGAAGTTTCAAGGGGGATCCAAGCCACCTAACAAAGCACACGGGTGCAGGCCAGGCGAAGTGACGAAGTTTTCCGCCTCGAATCACCGCCCAAACGAGATGGATTCCAATTAGAATGGAAATGACTATGAGTAGGGAGCCTAACTCATCAGCTTTGGGATTGTCTTTTTGAATGAGTGCGGCGTCCCGCCAAGAGCTGTGTAGGAATCGGATTGGCAGGATCCAGAGCCAGACTCCGAGCGCAATTTTTCCGAGATTGCTGAAGACTGCCAGACCCGGGAAGCCATCACGAAACCGCCCGGTTTTTGCCACCCTGGCTGAAGCTTCAAGGAGGTATCCCAGGCTGGCAAAATTCAGGACAGGAACAGCCGACACGACCGCCAACGTTAAAGTGAGGGCAAATACTCCAAATCCGGCATCGACGAAATTGGACGCCCTCGACAATATTGATATTTCTTTCTTGGTATGCTCTAGCTGGGAGCGGGGGGCACGAGCATTCTTCGGGGAGGCAGCCATGTCAGGAGAAAAAGACGTTGGCTGACGCGGAATGGTTACGTTCCGCTTATTGAACCGAAAGTTATAATCGGACACGTCATCAGGATGACTCAGAAACGTTCATTTCTGTATCCTGACCTGAGTGCGAACCCGCCTCCTTCATGACTTGCTGATCCGGCGATTTCGTGAACTTGATTTGCTGCACAGTCCGTTCATCGGCTTTCAATACAGTGGCTTGATAGCCTTCAATTGAAATGATCTCGCCCGATTCGGGTATTCGTCCTACCAGGCTGGTCAAATAGCCGCCTACGGTGCTTACATCCGAATTGTCTAGGTCCAGTTCGACAACTTGATCGGCTAATTCGTGGAGCGGTAGTCCGCCTTCGACGACAAAAGAGTCGTTGTCTATCTGCTCAAAGCCCGGCTTCTCATCATCATCGAATTCGTCGAGAATCTCTCCGACGACCTGATCCAGCACATCATCCAGCATTACCAAGCCAACTGATCCACCGAATTCGTCTACCACGAGAGCAATATGGGCACGCTTGCCTAGGAACTCCTGGAGCATCTCATCAAGGGGGAGCGTCTCGGAGACGTGCATCAAATCCCGTTTTGCGGCAAACAGGTTCATGGATTCGCGCTGTATCTCTTTAAGGAGATCTTTGATGTGGATCAATCCCAATGTCTTATCGAGGTGACCGTCAACGAGCGGAAATCGGGTGTGCTTCGACTCGAGGGCAATATCGAGGTTCTCATTGAACGTTTTATGCACGTCCATTACCACCACTTCATTTCGTGGTGTCAGGATATCCCTTACGCATAACTCGTTAAGCTCTAGGGCATTGCGAAGTATTTCCCGCTCAGTCTCGGTGACTTCGTGTGCGCGACCGGTTTCCTCAACGATGAGCCTGAGTTCATCAGCGGTATGATTGATATGGGCAATATCCGTGGGGTCCATTCGAAACACCAGTTTCAAGAGGCAATTTGAGATCTTCTCAACAATCCAGACTGGTCCTGCGAATAGAATGTAAAAGACGCGAAGCGGAACGCTACAGGCCAGTGCGGTTGTAACTGTCCGTTTGACGCCGATTGCCTTGGGGATCTGCTCACCGGCAATGATATGAAAACCAGTGAGGAGCACAATACTGACGAAAAAGGCGAAAATGCGGGTCCAAAACTCGCTGATTGAGAGCGATTCAAAGAGCGGAAGGATCCAGGCGGTTAAAAAAGGTTCACCAATCGCACCTAGGACAATGCTCGAGGCAGTGATTCCGATCTGGCAGGCAGCAGAATAGAGGTGGGTGTTTTGAACGATGCTGAGGGCCAACGCAGATCCACGGCGACCGCGTTCTAGTTCGTCTTCCAGTTGGCCTTGATGAACTCGCGAGAACGAGACCTGGGTTGCGACCAAGACGGCATTAAGCGCAACCAGAAAAATGAGCAGTAAAATGCGCAATCCGGCGTCCCAACTTTGGGTAAGAGCGGCGAGCATCGGCTCAACCGGTAAATCAGCCACCAGAGGCAGGAGACAAAAGATCGTCATTCAGGTTTTCTATCGGCAAGCTCCGGCCATTTGGTTCCGGAATATCTGACATATGCAGGTCGCTATATTAATACTAATTGGTTTCAAGGCCAACTCCAATTTGCATGTTGTCACCATCATTAGAGTTAAATGGTGAACTCGGCTGCAGATGAGTGGAGGAGAGTCAGCAGCAAGCCCTCAGGCTGAGCATTTGGAGATTGGGCCAACAATTGCAGAACATTGAATTTTACATTACATATATTGTAGGAAGTTATAGATAGGCTGCTGTGATATGCTTGTTGCGAAATACACCTAAGTAAATTGCCTCCTTTAACGTATCTTCTTTGAAAATTGAGTTTCGGTCTGATGTTCCACATGGAATCTATCGAGAGCTCAGTAATCGGTTGTTGCCGATATTTTACCTTTCTCAGTGAATTTTTCACCTCTCGTGTAGATTTGATTTCCGGTTTGAACCCCGCACCTCTTCGATTACCTTTGCTCATCCTTCCGACCTCTAGCTGTCACGTGTGTCATGATTCGAAAATTTCCGTATCTCTTTTGTGTAATTACCGTTTTCTGGGTTGCTTCAGCTGAAGCTCAGTTCTCCTTCGGAGGCTTATTCAAGCGGAAAAGCGAACAGCTGGTCGGCGCTGATGATTTTGCGAATCAGCAGAGCGCCGCTTCAGCCCGTCTGCAGAAGGCTCAAGCCTATGAATCCAGCGGCAAAGCCCGTCAGGCTCGCGATGCCTATAAATCTGTCGTGAAATCTTACCCGAGAACCGACGCTGCAGCCGAGGCGCAGTTTCGATACGCTCGTATCCTGGATTCCGAGGATGATGGCAGAAAAGCATTTGACGCCTATCAGGATCTTCTAACGAAGTATCGCAACAATCCGCATTTCAGCGAAGCTGTCGGTCGCCAGTTTGAAATCGCACAGGTTCTCAAGAGCGCTGAAAATAAGGGGTTTCTTGGCATTGGGGCCGCCATTCAGCCGTCAAAGTTGATCGAGATGTTCGAGCAGATAAGTGTTTCGGCGCCCCAGACTGAGTATGCCCCGAAATCGCTGTTGAACATCGGATACATTCACTCCGAGAATGATGAGCGTAACGAGGCGCTCGCCAGTTTCCAGAAAGTCGTCAATACCTACGGGGGCACTGAATTCTCGACGGAAGCGCAGTATGAGATATTTAGATTGCGGGGAGTCAAAGCCGAGGACTCAAATAGCCCTGTCGAAGACAGGGCGCAAGTCGAGGCGGGAATCGATTTTGTGAATCAGAACCCGCAGGATCAGAGAGCCTCTGAGATCAAATCGAACCTCCAGAGTATTGAGGAGCGTTCGATGGAGAAGTTGTATACCACGGGACAGTTTTACGAGAGTTCAGGGAAGCCTGAGTCTGCTCGTGTATATTACCGTGAAGTAGTCAAGAGCCCCAATACACAATGGGCTGCCAAGGCCCAAGCGCGACTCCACGCTCTAGATAATGCGCCGGAGTCAGTCGAAAAGCGCGCCGGATTCTTCGGGTCGAATCCATTGAAAAAGGATTCAGTGGAGATGCGAACGTCGGAAGATGAGGTCATCCCCCTACCCGCTGAAGACGAATCTTGAACTTTCTATTCCTTCTGCAGTGCTCTTTGAGTAGCTCTGCTTGACAATGACCTTCGACATGGACGCTCCTGAATATGGTGCTTAGATTTGGAGGTGCCTTACCGCTTGTTTTTTCTCTCATTTCTACTAATTTCAGGGCGATTAGATGATCTGGCTGGCCTTGCCAGGCCGGGCACGACCCCCTTGAGCGTATCCAATAAATGAACCGGTTGATTTCCTCTCTATTTATCGCAATTGCTGCAGCTATGCTGTTATCTGGTTGTGCGGGGTATCAGCTCGGATCAGTCAAGCCCTCTGTATACGCCGGAATCGACAAGCTTCACGTCCCGCCGTTTAAGAATGACACGTTGGAGCCGAGGATTTCCTCTCTGGTGACTAATGCTGTGCTGAAGGAGATTCAGGCCGATGGTACCTACGCGGTATCCAATCGCAGTAATTGCGATGCCGTCCTGGTTGGTCGTATTACTGAGATCAAAAAATATCAGCTCCGTGCGGCTCGAACTGATACCTTGGAATCACGGGAGCTTAAACTTAGACTTTATGTGTACTTTTATCTCGAGGACCCCGTCACCGGGGAGCGAATCTACACCACGCTGGATGACACAGAGAGCAGTAAGGATAAGGGCATTGATTCTGATCCGGCGCTGAAAGCGAAACAGGGCAGGGTCTATGGCTCGACCATTCAGTTCGTGGATCCTAGTTATCAAGTGGGCGAAAGAAGCGCTATTTCGGTTGCTGCGGAGGATCTAGCTAAAAAACTCGTTTCACACATTGCCAACGGCTGGTAAATCGTTGAGTGAACGCGACTCCAGCTTAGGATCAGGGCTTGGCTCAAATGCCGGGGTGGTCCAGTTGATAGGCACTCCCATTGGTAACCTTGGTGATATCACGTTTCGGGCGGTTGAGTGTCTCAAGGCTGCTGATGTGATTGCCTGTGAGGATACTCGACATTCTATTCGTCTTCTGAGGCATCTGGAGATTGGAGAGAAGGAATTGGTCGCACTGCATGACCACAATGAGGGGCAGCGAGCACAATCGTTGGTAGACCGGGCTCTCGCGGGCGAGCGGATTGCTCTCCTCTCAGACGCTGGGATGCCAACGATCTCAGATCCAGGCTATCGGATGGTGAATGCGTGCATTGCGGCGGGAGTTAGAGTTGAAGTAATTCCCGGGCCTTCGGCCGTCATAGCCGGCCTTGCGGGGTCCGGACTACCAACCGATGCATTCTACTTTGGCGGTTTTCTTCCAGTGAAATCAGGAAAGCGCTCTAAAGAGTTGGGGGTGGCCCTGGATCGCGCTGAGACATCTATCTACTTCGAGTCCCCCTATCGCCTTATCAAATCGCTGCGAGCGGTGCGGGATCTAGATCCTGAGCGGCAACTTTGTGTCGCAAGGGAGCTGACTAAGAAATTTGAATCTTATCACCGCGGTAATGCAACGGAACTCTGTGCAGAGTTCGAAAGCCTGCAGAAAGTGAAAGGAGAGATCACTTTTCTCGTGCGAGGCTCCGGGCGAAAGCAGTCAGGGGGCCTGTCGGGAAAGAGCTGAGACGGGGCCTCTCACAACCCCGCCTCGCTATCCATCTCTTCACCAATGTCCGTATAGGACAAAATCTGACTCAAATTGTGCCCGCGACTCCTCGATTCATCAGGCCTTCTCTACCGGAGTATTCAGTGGGTTGCTCCGGTATGATCTTTCGCTGAGGCACCCGAAGGGGGCGAACACCACGACGGTTGAACGGACGCCTCTGTGGGCGCCGAGCCTCATCATAACGCTGCTGCAGCAGGACTCCTGAAATCAATTGAGCGCTTGAGTTTTCCGAGATGAAATCGGAAATCCATAAGGTGACGCGCGGTGCGTGGGTAAGCATTGTGTCTGTTTTCTCGGAGTGCGATTCTGTCAGTGCCGACCGCTTCACCTGTGTTTCAAGAGGTTTAGCGATCAAAAGTTCGCTGAATTGTGTCGGTTCAGCGAGGGCTTCTAGAGAAGCTCAGGGTTTCGTGTTATGAAACATTATTATAATTATAATAATTAATCAATATTTTTATAATTTATTCCCACGTATTCCGTTGTTGCTGAAGCCTTATTGATGAAGGATTTATTCATTCGAGAATATATTCTTCTGCTGAATGGCCTACCCCTCCCCTGATTCCCTGCGCGCAAGACTGAGCGCTCCAATTTCCGCGATAACTGCCTACGACTATCCTGCAGGTCGGCTCTGCGATGAAGCTGGTATTCAGCTAATTTTGGTAGGCGATTCTCTCGGTATGGTTGTAGCTGGCTGTGAGGACACTACCTCGGTGACTCTCGATCATATGGTGTATCACACCCAAATGGTACGACGTGGAGTTAAGGATGCGGTACTGGTTTCCGACTTACCCATTCACACTTATGAAACGCCTGAGAGAACGTTGGAGAGTTCCAGGCAGTTAATGGAAGCTGGTGCCGATGCCGTAAAGCTGGAGGGAGGTATTGGGCAGATTGCCAAAATCGAGCGATTGCGCGATGCTGGGATTGCTGTCTGTGCTCATATCGGCATGCTTCCCCAGCGAGTACGTGAGGAGGGCGGATATAAGAAGAAGGGGAAGAGTGGTGAGGAAGCATCAGGCCTCGTTGAATCAGCTAAAGCCTTAGAGGACGCCGGCGTTTTCGCGATTGTGCTGGAAAGCGTGGTGGCAGAAGTCGCTGCAGAAATTACAAACTCTCTCGAAATTCCGACCATTGGTATTGGCGCGGGCTCGGATTGTGATGGGCAGATACGGGTGATTCATGACATAACTGGGGGGTATCCGTGGTTTGTGCCGCCATTTGCGACGGTTCATGGTAATGTGGCTGACGTGATGAAAGAATCCATCGGTCGGTATATTGATGAAGTTAGTTGATGCCTCATTTTGAATTAATTGAATCCAGTTATTACTTTTTTTATGAGTTGTCTTTTTTCTGTGCTCCAATCAAGATTCTACAGTCAGATTGAGAGTCTAAATGTTTAGATCATGAACGTGGTCCAATCGCAGGAGAGGCAAGAGTCCTGTAGTGAAAAAATCACTTGCGGAGCATAGGAACACAGGGCAGAATCAAGAAGTCCCTGACCCTTTTCAGGCCGGGAACCCGCCCAAATTTTCCCCTTTTCTCTATTTCAGGCGCGGGAACTCCCCCACCCAATTAAGGGGCAACAAGTTTTGCAGCATGTTTGGCTATCATCTATGCGGTGTTGATCCGTTTGTAGTTTTGATATCTTAACTGTCAGGAACTATGTAATCTGCCTGTGACGGGCAGACTGCATAGTTGTTAGAATCTACCCTCCATTGCGAAGGCAATGATCCCAAACCGTTTCAATTCGCTTCACCGATGACCCCCAGAGCCGGATCGCTTCAAGGCGTAAGGTTCCGTTTCGTTCGCAAACCCACCGTTTTTGTCTGTTTTTTCTTAAGATGAGCCAGTCTGAACCCATAGAGGAGCCTAAGGCCTCGACAAGCAAGGATGATAGTCCTGCCGCAAAGGCATCCGGAAAGCCTGCTGCTGTGTCAAAACCCAGTGGTAGCAAAATTCCGGCCGACGCAGTGCCCTCCGGCTCTAGCCGGGCTAGTGACCCGCCTGAATCAAATCAGTCACCTACGAATGAGAAGGCTTCTTCAACGGGGGCAGCCGGAGGCGAAAGCGAAAAGCCTGAATCGAAGGGTACCGAGAACAGGGAATCTAACAGAGATTCGGGCGATTCAGATCGTAGGCCCCCTCGGCGCAGGCGTTCAGGTGGTCGATCTGGCGGTGATCGTCGCAGAAGGCCGCGGCGGCGAAATGATGATAATTCGGAATCAGGCCCGCCTGAAGGTGCTGAGGCTGACGGAGACGAGGTCTCTGAGGATGGGAAGCCAAAGAAGACCCGCAAACAGCGCTACCTTGAAAGGAAAGAGAAAGAGCGTGCTCGCGAAGCAGCTGCTCTGGATGCGGCTCCGGAGATTGAGTCCGAGGGCATCGTCGAGATTTCTGCGAAGGGGTTTGGTTTCCTCCGTGAGAAAGGTAGAAACTTTGAGCAGTCACCGAAAGATGTTTTTATCACGCCTGAAGTGGTTCGGGTATACGGCCTTCGTGATGGTCTCATGGTGAAATGTGTATCGAAGCAGGGCCTGCGAGGCCCTCAATTGATTGAGTTGCTCCAGATCAATGGTCTCGATCCCAAGGAGAATTTGAATCTTCCTTATTTTGAGGAGCTCACTGCCATTAATCCGGACAAGAAGCTGACGCTGGAGACAGCGGCATCGCGTGCAACGACCCGAGTGATTGATTTGATCGCTCCTATTGGCCGCGGACAGCGAGGGTTGATAGTGGCCCCTCCCCGCACTGGAAAGACCACTCTCCTCCATCATATTGCCGAAGGCATTATCGAGAATTACGATGAAGAGATTCACCTGATGGTTTTGTTGGTCGATGAGCGGCCTGAAGAGGTAACCGATTTCCAGCGCTCTTTTCCAAATATTGAAGTGTTCTCCAGTTCAAACGACAGCGAGGGTAAAGATCACACTCGGATTGCCTTGCTGGCGATCGAGCGAGCTAAACGTCTAGTTGAGGCTGGCGAGCATGTTTTTATATTGATGGATTCCATCACCCGACTGGCCCGGGCATTCAATTCCCAGATGCGAGGAGGAAAGCGCGGCACAGCCAGTGGAGGCCTCATCGTCGGAGCGCTTGAGGCTCCTCGCCGAATTTTTGCTGCTGCGCGAAACACGCGAGAAGCGGGGTCTCTAACTATCATCGCAACTGCGTTGATTCAGACAAACAGCAAGGCAGACGAAGCGATTTTTCAGGAATTCAAAGGCACCGGAAACATGGAGCTGGTTCTCGATCGGCAGATTGCCCAGAACTACGTTTATCCCGCCGTGGATATACACAAGTCAGGCACCCGTCGCGAGGAGCTACTTCTGCCCGCTCATGTGCTTGAGAAGATCTACGTCATTCGCCGCGGATTGGGCGGTCACAAGCAAATCGAGGCGATGGAGTGGTTGCTTCGTTGCATGGAGCGCTATCCATCCAATGCTCAGATGTTGATGGATATCAAGACTACGGCGTTGTCCTGATAAATGGTGGGACCGCCGCACTAGCTGGTTCGCGGCTGGGGGGGAATACGATCCGATCATCTGTTGCGGTCGATCATCATGTCTGCTAGAAAGCGACATGAGTAATTTTGTTGAGACCACCCGGCAGGGGCTCGGATCGCGTGGAAAAGATTCGATTGGAGGTGCCATCTTTGGGGTGGTCCTGGTCGCACTTGGCTGTGTTCTTTTGTTTTGGAACGAAGGGCGAGCCGTTCGCCGATATCAGGATTTGAAAGAAGGTGCAGCAGCTTTCGTGAATGGAGATTCGGCAATCGTAGATCCCGCAGATGAGGGCGCGTTGATTCACCTCTCCGGGGAGGCACTGACCGCCGCCCCTTTGCTGGACTCTGAGTTCGGAGTTTCGGAGACAGCCATCAAGCTGAATCGGTCTGTTGAAATGTATCAATGGGTGGAGGAGGTGGACACCGAAGAGAAAAAGAAAGTAGGAGGCAGCGTCGAAACGACCAAGACTTACAGTTACTCTCAGGAATGGCGAAGTGGTCCGGTGGACTCGAGTCAATTTAAGGTGTCCGGCGAGCATCAGAACCCGGGTGCCCTTCCCTTTCAGTCGGCATCCTATCAGGCCGACGACGTGAAGCTTGGTGCTTTCCGATTGCCCGCATTTTTGGTTTCCCAAATTGGTGGATCCGAATCGCTCGATGTGACCGGATTGGATATGGCTTCTGATTCAGTGAAGAACTCGGCCCAATTGCACGCTGGAGGCTTTTACATCGGTAACAGCCCTGCCTCTCCGTCTGTTGGGGACGTTAAAATTATTTTTTCGATTGTCCGTCCGGGACCTATCAGTGTGGTGGCACAGCAGAGTGGCGATACTTTGGTCCAATACCGAACTAAGAACGGTGGTGCTGTTGATCTTCTGGAGATCGGAATTATTCCTGCTGCGGAGATGTTTAAAATGGCCCAGGATCGCAATAAGTTCATGACGTGGGCTATTCGCATCTTTGGGTTTGTTCTGTTGGGCATCGCCTTTTCAATGATTTTTCGTCCCATTGCCGTCCTTGCTGACATTCTACCATTTCTTGGCCGAATCGTTGGGGCCGGCACTACCTTTATCGCTTTTATTCTCGCGGGGATCCTGTGGACGTTGACGGTGGCGATCGCCTGGATTTTCTATCGCCCTATTCTTGGCATTTCAATTTTGTTAGTAGCGATCGGGTTGATTGTATTGTTTGTCAGGAAGCTTCGTCAGGTCGATGCAGGAGAGCCAGAGGTCGAGACGGCACCCCCTCTGGATGGTCCTCCCCCCTTGACCTGACTTCATACTTTAGTATGACAGAGCCCCCTCTCACATTAGATGATGACAGCGAATCGCAGCTACATGTTGAGGAGGATGATCGTTGCGACTCTGGAGAGAAGGCGGCGACTTCCAGAAAGGTGTCCTGGGTTCTTGACGAGTGTGTCAGGGTTCCTGGGACCAGTATTCGATTTGGCCTTGATCCGATCTTAGGCCTGATCCCCTACGGCGGAGAGACGGTGGCCACCGTTATAGGGGCAACAATTCTTCGAGACGCCGGCAAGAAAGGCCTTCCGATCAGGACACTTTTGAAGATGGGTGGCAATATGATGTTTAATGCTATCGTCGGCGTCATTCCTTTTGCAGGGGATCTGTTTTCCGTTTGGTTCAAGTCCAATTCGCGCAACTACCGCCTTCTGAATACCTATCTTGAAAGTGATCGAGGGTTGGAAGCGCCGGGTGGTTGGTGGCCCATGATCATTATCGGCGGAAGCGTTGCGTTGGTTCTCTTGTTCAATATAGTCGCCTGGGTGACGTTTACTGGGGTTTTGATTTGGAGTATCCGTCAGATTGGGGGGGCGACACTCTGACAGTCTTCTAAAGATTTCAGCCTGACTTTTCATGGATACCATCTACATCGAATCATCTGTGCGTGATCACCCGCGCGTGCAAGCAGTGCTGGATCGCCATCCCAAGTCCATCGTGGTCGAGTGCGAGCGATATGGAGAGGTGTTTAATTTACGGTCTCAGAATTTTCGACTTCAGAAGAAACGGCCGGCATTGATTCTGGCGAGAAAGCACGGGAACCCAGTACTGCCAACCCCTCCTGCCTACTCAATTGGAGCGGCAGAGAATTTCTATTTCAGTCACATGCTGAATTGCCTTTATGACTGCCGCTATTGCTTTCTGCAAGGTATGTATCAGTCAGCGAATTATCTCCATTTCGTGAATTATGAGGACTTTGAAGAAGCTATTGATGCCAGCGAGCCGTCGTCTGCAGGCCCGGCCTGTTTTTTCTCAGGCTATGATTGCGATTCATTGGCTTTGGAGTCATTGACTGGCTTTGCTGAGCACTTCGTCCCCTTCTTTTCTGCACGTCCCGACAAGTGGCTTGAGTTGCGCACGAAAAGCATCAACACCGCGGTGCTTGAACAGTCCGACCCTGTCCCCAACGTGATTGTAGCGTTCACTCTTTCTCCTGATGTCATTGCCCGTGAAATTGAGCACGGGGCACCCTCTTTTGAGCGGCGCCTCAAGAGGGTTAAGTCATTGACCCAACAGGGTTGGGGCGTCGGACTGAGGCTGGACCCGCTCATCCCCTGGCCCGGATTCGAAAAGCTCTATCCCGATATGGTGGATCGAATTTTCTCAGAGGTCGATCCGGCGATGGTTCATTCCGTGACTTTGGGGCCAATGCGGTTTCCCAAGGCCATGTATGAGCGCATTATGAAACTCTACCCGTATGACCGTCTATTCGCCCTGGAGGAAATGGCGCTTCGGGACGGACAGATGACTTATCCGGCACAGATCGAAGAGGACCTGATTGAACTCGTTCAAAGCCAAATTCTTAGGTATTTGGATTCTGCAAAAGTGTTTCGTCAAACGGGCTCCTCTTCAGGGTAATTCCGCTTGGTCAATCTCTTGATTTCAACGCTTGCTGAGCCGCCAGAACAGGTAGGCACCCAGTCCCACAAAAATGATATTTGGGATCCATACCAGGAGATGCGGGTAGGCCGCTTCGTTGGTTCGTTGCATTTGCGCCATGGTTAGCATCACGTAGTAGGTGACCGCGATGATCATGCTGATAATGAAACCCGCAGTGCTCTCGCGTCGCTGTGCCGTGATCCCGAGTGGCACGCCGATGAGGCCGAAAGTGATACACGAAACTGAAAAGGCCATGCGCATGCTGAGTTCAGTGCGGTAGGTGGCCCTAGCTTCCGGGTCCAAATCCGAATCGGCCACCTTGCCCACAAGACGGGTCAGACTGATGTTCTCGGGTTGATCTTTAACCTCCTCGTCACTTTGACTGAAGCTGTCAATGGAGACAGGAGCCTCCATCTCACGAACAAATACCGGTTGGCTGGATCCCATGAAGTCGCCGCCTTGTCCCCGAACCATCAGGTTTACGTCAAATAAATTGAGAATGAGTTCGGGGCTTTTGGTGTCGAATCTGACGGATACTTCCGCTTCTTTGGCTACAACCAACGCCTGAGGCTGTTCGCCATCCATTTTGACCATCTGAAATTGTTTCAGTCGGCCGTCTTCCTTCTTTGCAAAAATGAGGTGGCCGGGCAGATCTGTCATGACCCGTTGATCGGGGAAAAGCAGCATGGGCTCGCGTTTCATCAGATTGATCAGAGAGGCTTTCATACCTTCCATCTCCGTCTTCGCTGCCGGAGTGATGGAAAGATTCACCCAGGCACAGATAAAGGTGAAAAAGAGGGCAAGGGCGCCAACTGGAACGCAGATTCGCCACATGCTGAGCCCTGCCATTCGCATGGAAACAAATTCACTGTCGGCGGAAAGCCGCCCAAAAGTCAGAAGAATCGAGGTCAGAAAGGAGAACGGAATCGCCAGACTCAGCGAGATTGGGATCACCAAAACGATGAACTTGAGCACAAATCCCAGGCTGAGATCCGGGCGCGCAGCTAATTCCCTGAGGATTTCCTTAAACACATTGCCCAGCACCAGGATAATAATGATCACCGCCACAGCGTAGACAGCGGAGATAAACACCTGGCGGGCAATGTAGCGATCGAGCAGTCTCATTAGGGGCACACAAAGAACGATCCGGTGTGGAGTTTCTTTGACGGGACTTCCTCAGTCTCTTCCATCATCTGAATATCAGCAACCGTGAAAAGCAGGGGCTCCCCTCACCTTCCCGGGATGCAGCGTAGGGGCGGGTATCAGGGTTGAAGACCCGCGATAAGAAAAGAGAGTGGGTCGTCGTCCTTGCGCTTTGAATCTCTTGACGGTCAGCCCCTTTCAGCTAGTCTAGACATAAGTAATGACGGGGGTGCGTTCGGCGCTGAGATTGTCCTTTAGCGGCAAGACCCTTCGAACCTGATGCAGGTAATGCTGCCGCAGGGAGTCAGTTTATGAAATTTTCCAACAACTACTTCTTTTGCCCTTTCTCAGATTCGGCTTGGTCTACGACCGGGCTGTCTGGGTGATGGGCGTTTTTTTTGCCTTGTCAGTTACTTCTCCAGTTCCCTTACCTACTTTGAACCTATGATCACTCCCGACGAATCTTCCGCGCCCTCTGAATCGAAAACTGTTTCGGACGTATTCCCTAATAGCCGGCGAGTCTACATTAAGGGATCAATTCACCCTGAAGTGCAGGTCCCCCTGCGCGAAGTGGACCTAGCGGAAACCAATCATCCCAGCGGGCGCGTTGAGTCCAATGAGCCAGTCCGCATATATGACACCAGTGGTCCTTGGGGTGACCCGGCCTATAATGGCGACGTGGAAAAAGGTCTGCCGCCCCTTCGACGCGACTGGATTCTGAGCCGTGGCGATGTCGAGGAGTATGACGGGCGGGACATCAAGCCGTCTGACAATGGCTACCTGTCTGACGAACACGCCTCCCGCTACAACGAAAAGAAGGCTGTTCACAATCGCCTCAAAGAGTATCCCGGCTTGAAGCGCAAGCCGCTTCGTGCCTCCAAGGGGCATCCTGTGACCCAAATGTGGTATGCCAAGCAAGGTATCATTACTCCTGAGATGGAATTCATCGCGATCCGAGAGAATCTCGGCCGTGAGGCTGCATTCAAAGCGGCCACAGATGGTTCGGGGCCCCGCAATTTGCTCAATTTTCAGCATCCCGGAAATTCCTTCGGAGCTTCGATCCCCGAGCACATCTCGCCCGAATTTGTCCGCGACGAGGTGGCAAGAGGACGCGCTATCATTCCATCGAATATCAATCATCCCGAGAGTGAACCGATGATCATCGGTCGCAATTTCCTAGTGAAGATCAATGCTAACATCGGCAACTCTGCGGTGGCTTCGACCATCGACGAGGAGGTTGAAAAGCTCCAGTGGTCGACCCTCTGGGGGGCCGATAACGTGATGGACCTTTCCACCGGTAAGAACATTCATGCCACCCGCGAGTGGATTCTGCGCAACTCCCCTGTTCCAATCGGGACGGTGCCGATTTACCAGGCGCTTGAGAAAGTGAATGGCAAGGTCGAGGACCTTTGCTGGGAGGTTTTCCGTGACACTCTGATTGAACAAGCCGAGCAGGGCGTTGACTATTTCACCATTCACGCCGGAGTGTTGTTGCGATTTGTCCCTCTGACGGCCACCCGGACAACGGGCATTGTTAGTCGTGGCGGATCCATCATGGCGAAGTGGTGCCTTTCGCATCACAAAGAGAATTTCCTCTACACTCACTGGGAAGATATTTGCGACATCATGGCTGACTACGATGTGGCGTTCTCCATCGGAGACGGACTTCGTCCTGGCTCTATCGCTGATGCCAACGATGCGGCTCAGTTCGGTGAACTCGAAGTCCAAGGGGAACTGACGACTATCGCCTGGAACAAGGGCGTTCAGGTCATGAATGAAGGCCCCGGACACGTTCCTATGAATTTAATTCAAGAGAACATGGAGAAGCAGCTTGAGTGGTGTCACGAGGCTCCATTCTACACGCTCGGGCCGCTTACTACTGATATTGCTCCTGGGTATGATCACATCACGAGCGGTATCGGCGCAGCGATGATAGGCTGGTATGGATGTGCCATGCTTTGTTACGTTACACCGAAGGAACACCTGGGCTTGCCCAATCGGGACGATGTCCGCGACGGTGTAGTGACTTACAAGATTGCGGCTCACGCTGCAGATCTTGCCAAAGGCCATCCGTCTGCTCAGTTGCGAGATAATGCGCTCAGTAAGTCACGATTTGAGTTTCGATGGGACGATCAGTTTAATCTGTCGCTCGACCCGGAGAAGGCGCGATCGTTTCATGATGAGACTCTGCCTCAGGACGGAGCCAAGACGGCCCACTTCTGTTCCATGTGTGGCCCCACGTTTTGTTCTATGAAGATTTCCGAGGAAGTTCGGGAGTATGCGGAGAAGCAGGGATTGACGAGCCAAGAGGCTATTGAGAAAGGCATGGATGAGAAGTCGAAAGAGTTCGCAGACAAAGGTGCCGAGATCTATTCGTGAGGTGGTCACCTCTCCATATGAGGTTGTGTTACTTCGGAAATTCAGGCGTCTATGAATCTCGCTGATTTGACAGCGCTCATGACCGTCTTTTTCAGCATCAGCGGAGGTGCAGTCGGGAGCATGTCCTCTGGTGCGCCTTGGTGGCTATGCTGTATATCTGGAGTAGCAGGTTTGATTCTCGGCGTCGCATTTGCATACTTGGCGCACAGGATCTCGCATTTGCTCCTCGAATATGATGGTTCGGAATTTGGAGGAAATGCTTCAACCGTTGGTTACTCGGTTCTCCCTGCTGTTGTTCTTTGCACCGCGGTGTTTGTCTCAATCAAACTGACAGTGTGGTCGATGACCCAACTTGGGTACACTTCCTCTATAGCAATGGGTATCACCTGAACCCTATCGAGTATCTGCCTCAAATCTCGGCGCGGTAGAAGATTCACCATCCCTTCCCTGATCTGGAAAAATTGACAAAGACCTCAGCTATTTGAAGCGTGCATGAAGCGGCTCCTTTTTATCTGTTCACAGAACAAACTTCGCAGCCCGACAGCCGAAGCTGTATTCGCCGATTATCCCGGCGTCGAGGTCGATTCGGCAGGCTTGAACAACGACGCCGTAGTTCCGCTGTCGGATGAGCAACTGGAGTGGGCGGATGTCATTATTCTGATGGAGACGGCGCATCGCAATCGCTTGAACCGGAAGTTCAACCATGTCCTGGCAGGAAAACGTATTGCGGTCCTTGGGATTCCTGACGACTACGAATATATGGATCCTAAATTGATCGAAAGGCTCAAGACCTGTTGCTCCCCATATCTTCCGTAGGGCGTCGCATTATCGTTCACTTTGCGGGTGTCGCTTCCGCGTTGCCTTTGCCGCTCATCTTGTTACTCATGGTCTGAACCACATAATAGAGCATAGGAACCGCCGCGAGACTGATCAGTGTAGCAACAATCATACCTCCAAATACAGACGTTCCGATCACCTTCTGAGACTCCGCGCCCGCTCCGGAGGCAATGAGAAGAGGAATCACACCGAGAATGAACGAAAAGGCGGTCATGAGCACCGCCCGGAAGCGGAGCTTAGTCGCGCCGATTGCTGCATCGAATACCGATTGGCCCTCTTCTTCGTGCAGGACCTTGGCAAACTCGACAATGAGAATGGCGCTCTTGGTCGAGAGACCAATCAGGAGTACAATACCGATTTGAGTGTAGACATTGTTATCCATGCCTCGTGCCATCACAGCTAGCACAGCTCCTAGTAGCGCTGTTGGAACGGCGAGGACAACCGAGATAGGTATGGTCCAACTTTCATACTGAGCCGCTAGCACGAGATAGACCATCAGGATAGCAAAGAGGAAGATGACAGTGGTACCACCAGCTGCCTGTTTTTCTTGGTATGAAAGTTCGGACCAGCTGTAACCCATCGAACTCGGAAGTTTCTCATCGGACATGTCCTCCATGATGGCCAGAGCCTGTCCGGAACTGAAGCCGGGAGCAGGATTACCCATGATTTTCATGGCCGGATATAGATTGAAGCGAGTCACTGACTGAGGCCCGTAGACTTCTTTGACCTCGGAAATGGCTCCCATGGGTGTGGTGGTGCCATCTTGATTGCGAAGCTCAAGATTGTTGATGTCTGAAGGCGCGGCCCGGAATTGCTGATCCGCTTGTGCCGTTACTTTGAAGACTCGTCCAAATAGAGTGAAGTCATTGACGTAGGAAGAGCCCAGGTAAACTCCGAGAGTATCGAAAACGGCTTGCATCGAGACGCCCATTCTCATGACCTGCTCTCGATCAATATCGACCAGGATTTGAGGAATACTGGCACGGAAAGTGGTGCTCAGACCTTGCAACCCGCTCTGACTATTTCCGTCATCAATAATTTCAGCGCCCACCTGCTGAAGTCGATCTAGGCCGACCCCGGCACGATCCTGCAGCATGTAGGTAAATCCCCCGGCATTCCCGACTCCGGGGAGGGAAGGAATGGGGAATGCAAATGCGGCCGCTCCGGAATATCCGGCGAGGGTTCGGTTGATATTCTGAATGATCCCCGACTGATGCAGCTCGGGTGTAGCCCTTTGATCCCATGGCTCAAAAACAACGACAAGGAACCCTCGGCTCGCGGCAGCAGATCCATCGATGATTGAGTAACCTGAAATCGACATGAAGTTGTCGACTCCCGGGATGTCTTTTATGAGAGCATTGATTTCATTGAGAGAGTGTTTGGTTCTCTCAAGTGAGGCTCCATCGGGTAATTGGACATTGAGCATGCAATAGCCTTCGTCCTCCTGTGGCACAAAGCCTGTCGGAAGGCTCCCTAAGCCGGTAATGGCAAAAACGGTCATCCCGGCAAAAAACAACAGTGAGAGAACTACCTTCCTGATCGCAAATCGAGTGACTCCTAGATAAGCATTTGTCGACTTCTCCAATGCGTTGTTAAATCGATAGAACAAGCCCCTTGTCGGTGCCGTCTGTTTGCGCAGCAGGATCGCACATAGTGCCGGGCTCAGGGTGAGTGCATTGATCGAGGAAAAGACCGTTGCGATCGAAATGGTAACCGCGAACTGCTTGAAGAGAGTGCCAGTGATTCCGGGCATGAAGAGTGTCGGAATAAATACAGCCAACAAAACCAAGGTGGTAGCAATGACAGGACCAGAGACCTCTAGCATTGCTTTCTCTGCCGCTTCCTTCGACGACAAACCCTCGGCAATCCATTTTGACGTGTTCTCAACGACAACAATGGCATCATCCACCACGATCCCGATGACGAGAACGAGACCAAAGAGGGTCAGCTGATTCAGTGAGAAGCCAAATGTCAGTAGGACGGCGAAAGTACCAATCAGAGCTACTGGGATCGTGATAGCCGGGATCAATGTAGCCCGGAAATTCTGAAGGAAGACGTAGACCGTCAGCACCACGAGAATGAGGGCTGAGATGAGGGTCGAGACCACCTCAGATATCGATGCTTTAACAACGTTGGTGTTGTCGTAGACGATCATGTACTCGAAGTCGTCTGGAAAATTGGGTGCCAATTCTTCCAGCTTCTTATTTAGACCATCCGCTACGGCGATGATATTGGATCCGGGAATCTGATTGATCGCGATCGTGGCCGAGGGCTGGCCGTTGAGCTGAGAGGAAAAGTTGTAAAGATCAGATCCGAGCTCCACTCTCGCCACATCTTTGACTCGGAGTAATGAACCGTCAGCACTCGATTTAATAACAATATTCTCAAACTCAGGCACTTCGGAGAGCCTCCCCGGGACATTCACTGTGTATTCATACTCAGTTCCGGCAGGCGCCGGGGCGGCGCCGATTCGACCACCGGCAACTTGGATGTTTTGCTGTCGGATCGCTCCCACCACATCTGATGCTGCGAGGTCATAGCTCCGCAGTCGTTCGGGATCAAGCCAGATCCGCATGCTGAACTGCCCCACTCCAAAGACTTGAACGTTCCCTACATCCTTGACCCGGGCCAACTCGTCACGAACGCGCTGCCAGGCGTAGTTGCTCAGATAGGCGTCATCGTAGGTGCCGTTGGGTGAGAAAAAGGAGATATACATCACCGTATCGGTGGATTGCTTTTTCACCGTTACACCCTGTCGTTTCACTTCTTCGGGTAACTTGGCCTGAGCCACTGAAACGCGATTTTGAGTGAGCACGTTAGCGGTATCCAGATCAGTTCCCGGCTCAAACGTGACGGTCAATGTCATGCTGCCGTCATTGCCTGAGATGGACGACATATAGATCATGCCCTCCACACCGTTGACCTCCTGTTCAATCGGCGTCGCAACAGTCTCTGCGATGGTGCGGGCATCGGCTCCGGGGTAAACGGTACTGACTTGTACAGTCGGGGGGGCGATATCAGGGTAGCGCGAGATGGGAAGCGCTAACAGAGCAACCAAACCGACCACGACGATCACAATAGAGATCACCGCTGAAAAAATCGGGCGCCGAATGAAGAATAAGCTGAACATGGTCTGGTGTGGCCTCGGGCTTACTCAGCGGGTTCAACCTTTTCGGAGGGTTTCTTCGAACCCTCAACCGTTGTCGGCTCAGGCGCATTTGGCTTTGCTGACATGGTCCCCAAGGCGACCGGGACTACCTCAATTCCGGGGCGTGCCCGTTGAAGATTGGACATGACAATTTTATCATCGCTCTTCACCCCTGAATTTTTCTCTTCGTCGTAAGGTTCGATAATCCGATAATTATCGGCGACATTCGGTGTTGGGAAAACTGAGCGACGCTCCACTACATTTTCAGAGTTCACTACAAGGACAAAAGTTCCTCCAAGATCGCGCTGGACGATGGCGATCGGCACCTTGACCGCATCGGGGAGTCTTTTTGGGATTCGAATCCGCCCGAAAGCCCCATCGACCAGCCCCCCATCCTTGTTATCAAATAGGGCACGAAGTTTCAATGTGCCAGTCTTCGAATTGATAGCGTTATCGACGAACTCAATTCGCCCGAGCTCAGCGTGGTCAGTTCCGTCGGAGAGCGAGAGCTCAAGCTCATTCTCTTCCTCGGCGAGCGGCGTCATTTCCGGATTATCTGCGTTAGGTAGGCTTTTTAGATAGGGAACCGCAGCCCGCTCACTCACCTCGAAATTGAAATAGATAGGACGGTCTTTGACCACATTGGTCAATAATGTTGGCTCATTAGAGCCAACCAGATTCCCCTGATCGACCAGTGATCGGGATACTCTTCCCGAAATAGGGGCTACAATTTTTGTGTAAGTTAGATCCCGATTGGCATCATTCAGTGCGGCCTGAGCTATATCGACATTGGCAGACGCCGCCTTTTTCTCCGCTTCGGCAGAGAGAACGTCGAGTTCAGACACTGCGCCGCTCTTTTCAAAGGCGATCTTTCGCTTTTCCCAGTTGGTGGTGGCGATTTCGAGATCGGCCTTGGCGCGAGCGAGGTTTCCTTCCGCTGTCACGACTCCCGCCTCAAATTGATCGGGTTCAATCGTAAACAGTAGGTCGCCTTTTTTGACGAAATTACCGGCCTGAAAATCACGAGACAGAAGGAAGCCTTTAACCCGAGCCCGGACTTCAACCCGAGCGGTGGCCTCAGTCCTTCCAGGAAAGGCCATGTAGACGCGGGTTTCCTCGATAATGGGCGGTCCCACCTCAACTTGTGGCGGCGGCGGCGCGACAAAAGTATTTTGCGGGGCGCAGCTAAGGAGGGTGAGCGCCGAACCCACCATTGATGAGAAAAGGAATACGCGGGAGGAATTCATTGAAAAATTACGGTGATGGATTGGATTCAGTATTTGGATCGATGTCCCCGCCGTCCACTGGCTTGGCCTTGTTAACGCCAAAGAGTCCACCCTTTGCTTTAACTGATGCTTCAGGGACTGGGATCAACTCAACTTCGCTGCCCCCGCCCAGCGCCTTGTAGAGGGAAACATAGCTCTGTGAAACTGTTCCGCGTGAGACGGCCAAGTCATCTTCCGTCGTGAACTTGGTGCGCTCGGCATCGAGAACGCGCTGGAAATCGACGAGTCCGTTCTGGTAGTTATCCTTCACCAGATCAACCGTCTCGCGGGCAGCCGCGTCGGCCCGGCCAAGAATAGCCACTCTATCCCAGCCATTTGCGATGGAAGCCATGCTGTTTTCGACTTCTTCGACGGCAAGTAAGACCGTGTTTTCGTAGTTATCCAGAGCCTGTTCCGTTCGGGCTTCTTCCGAACGAATGTTGTTCCGGATCCGGCCTGCACTGAAAATCTGCCACTGGAAGGCAGGACCGAACGAATAGGCACGACTTGCCGAGTCAAAGAAATTCCCTGAGTTGATGGTCTGCAGTGAAAAATCACCAAGGAGCGTGAATCTAGGATAGAGATCGGATTCAGCCACCCCTATCCGGGCGGTTTGCGCCGCGAGTTGGCGCTCGGCAGATCTCACATCAGGCCGGGCACGAAGCAAGTCAGCAGGGATGCCGGCGCTGTATCCCCGGGGAGGATTCGGAATTCCCCTGCTTTTTCGAAGAAGCCGACTGATGTTGGCGGGAGACTCTGCTGTGAGGCTGGCGAGACGGTTGTTGGCCAAAGCGAGTTCAGTCTTAAGCGCAGGTACGACCGCTTTTGTCCTTTCCAAATTGGTGATTGCCTGGGTCACATCAATACGGGGTGCCAGTCCTGCATCGAGACGGGTCTGCGTCAGGTCGACTGAATCCTGCTGAGATTTGGCATTCGCGATGGCGAGACGGATTCGCTCTTCAAGTGTCCTATATTCTGCGTAATTAAGCGCGGTCTCCGCAAATAGCGTCACGAGTGTATCGCGATAGTCTTCGATTGAGGCTTCGAGATTGGCGTCGGCCGATTCGATGTTTCGTTGTAACCCTCCAAAAATATCAATTTCCCATCCAGCATCAAAGCCGGCTGCATATAGGCTAGAGGGATTTGGAACGGGAGCGGCAAACAATGATTCGCTGCTACGGTTCCGGGAGATACTGCCGCCAGCATTTGCATTCGGAAGGACAAGACTCTTCGCCGCCCCCCGTTGCGCGCGGGCCACTGCGATATTTTGCGAGGCAATCTTCAGGGTGGGATTCGCCGATCGAGTCTTCTCAATCAATTGATCCAGAACGGGATCTCCGAATCCCCTCCACCACTTCTCCAAACTGGATCGCCGGGACGTGTCGCTCTTGAGGCTCATCGTCCATGCATCGGGCACTTGGGCGGAAGGCAACTGGTAGTCAACGCCAACAATCACGCAGCCCTGTAGTAGTGCGGCCACACAAAACACGAAGACGGCTCTGATTGCCCCCTTCCTACTCAGTCGCAATCGCGCGTTCCCTTTGGTGCTGGAAATCGGGGGGTGGCAGAAATTCATGGTTGAGCGAAAAGAGAAGGCAACAGCGATAATTCAAAATGACGTCGCGAGACGCTTTTGATTCGCTTACCATCAAACATCGCAAAACAGTGTTGCCGCAAGTGAAATCTGTCGTTTTAATGGCCTCGTGAGAATTATCGAACAATGCCGAAGATTACCTTTGAAGTCCATGGTCTTGCTAGCTGGCGTGTTGGCAGTTTTTATATTGCATCCCCTCTTCGTTGAAGAGGGACGGATGGGGCTCTTCACGAGAGTCCTCTATTTCGTAGTTTTTTGTGTCGGAGGCTACCTTTTGTTTGATACGAAGAATTGGATTGTCACCTATATCGTAATAGCAGCACCTACCTTATTGCTTGGTATCTTCAAAGAAGCGTTGGGAGATGGATCAACACAGGATATGGTTGAGTTGGTCAGCAAAATTTTGACGCTAGTCCTACAATTGCTCCTCATTGTTGCGGTAGTACGCTTCAGCCTATTTTATGAATTGGCTTCCAAACTCGATCGTATTGTGGCGGGTATTTGTGGGTATTTCATACTCGGGCTTTTCTGGGCTGACGCCTATGAAATCGTCAATATGTTTTGTCAGGACGGGTTTCGAACACCCGAAGGTGTGGGTCCGCTGCCCGATGATGGATCCCCTCTGTATTACAGTTTTGTAACACTAACCACTCTTGGGTATGGCGATATTTCACCCGCCAACAGTTGGACTCGTATGCTGGGAGCACTTCAGGCGATTAGTGGCACTCTGTATATTGCGATACTGATCTCGGCGCTCGTTTCTTCGCGGCCATCCGAATCTAAAGCATAGCTGTTTGGATTTAACTCGGCCTGAGATCTCAGCCTACCCAGTCTAAAAATCCTTGGATAACGAAAGCATTGACGATGTCGATGAAGAAAGCTCCGACCAATGGAATGAGGAGAAAGGCTTGAGGAGACGGTCCACTTTTTTTCGTAATCGCAGACATATTGGCAATCGCCGTCGGTGTGGCCCCCAATCCCAGGCCGCAGTATCCGGCGGCGATGACTGCGGCATCATAGTTTCGGCCCATGATTCGGAAAATAACAAAAATGGACCACACGAGCATCACGGCGACTTGAGCAAAGAGAAGTAGAAGGATGGGGCCGGCCAGATCAACGAGACTCTGCAATTGAAGTGACATAAGGGACATGGCTAGAAACAGGCCCAGGCTGAGGTCAGAAATGAGGGCGAGTGATGCGGTCTCGGCCGGCCATTTTCTGGCCTCTATACGGGATCCCAGTAAATTCGTGAGCAGGATGCCGGCGAAGAGGCAGACAACAAAGTCAGGCAGTTGGAGGCTGGTATACTCGACCAACAGATCGCCAATTGTGGTGCCTAGACCGACTGCAACGGCAATCACTAGCAAGCAGGACAAGACGCCGTCAACATTGATCTTTCCGAAATCTCGCTTCGTCTTTTGAGCCTTTTCCTCAGAGCTCTCCGAAGGGATGCCGACGAGGTGATCTTCTTCCAGGTGTTCGGATTTCAGCTGATTTCTTGTAATTAGAAAATTGCCGACAGGGCCTCCGATTAAGCCCCCAAGGATTAGCCCGAAAGTGGCGCAGGCGATGCCAACTTCTTTAGCAGATTCGATGCCGTAATTCTCCTGGAACTGAGAGGCCCAGGCGATGGCAGTTCCATGGCCCCCGCTGAGAGAAACTGAGCCTCCGAGGATTCCCATAGGGGCAGGAAGGCCAGCGACCGTAGTCACCAGCAGGCCGGTTAGGTTCTGGATGATGAGGTAGCCTACCGCAGCAACGAGAAGGATGAGGAGCGGTTTGCCGCCTGCAACGAGTGTCGAGATACGTGAATTCAGACCAATGGTCGTAAAGAAGATAATGAGAAGACTATCCCGAGCGCCTAAATCAAAAGTAAATTCAGTCTGGCTGAAGAGGAAGATGAGAGCGAACACGACTGAGATAATGACGCCACCGACGACGGGTTCGGGTAGGTTCCACGTACGCAGAAGCCGGACTTTGGCGTTCAAATACTTGCCCAGAAACAGGGTCAAGATTGCTAAGATGAGGGTTTCCCTGCCGTCGATTTCGATCATTTTAATGTCCTACTTTCCATACCCCCACTCTCAGGAAATGTGAAATGCCTTTTTTGAGGAACCCTAAAACGGTATGATATCGATCGGTTCTCCCTGAGTGCGTGCCATGACGAGACTTGCTATGAGTAGGCAATCTCATCTATGACTGTAGCATGCTGTCACGTCGTCGTCTTCTCACTCAATCTTTCGCCTTTGCAGGTGGCTTTGCTCTCACTGAAACAGGGTTACATGCTCAGCTGAAGCGTTCGGATACCGTCCCTGACTTTGTGATAAAGAACGGCCGTATCAACCAGTCCATTATGGGCTGGTGCTTCAAGTCGCATTTTGACGCAGTGGAGTTGGCTAAACATTGTAAAGCGATTGGTTTGGTGGCCATGGAAGGGATTCCGAGAGAATCCTATTCAGAAGTAAAGGCATTGGGTTTGGAAATCTCTCTCGTTTCGAGCCATGGCTTTGCCAAAGGCCCCTGCAATCCGGAGTATCGCGATGAGGTGATCGCTAAGCTGGCCGAGGCGATCGAAGTCGCGCAGGAAGTAGGCTGTAAGAAGGTAATCACATTCACCGGAATGAAATTCGACGGAATGGATCCGGAGAAAGCAGCGCAGGACTGCATTGATGTGTGGAAAGAGGTGCTGCCCCTGGCAGAGAATGCCGGAATCACCATCGTTTTGGAGCACCTTAATTCACGCGACGATACCCATCCCATGAAGGGCCACCCCGGATATTTCGGCGACGACGTGGATTTCTGTTTCGATCTGGTCAGACGGGTTGGGTCTCCCAATTTCAAACTCTTGTTCGATATCTACCATGTCTCAGTGATGAACGGTGATGTGATCCGCCGAATTCGCAGCAACCATGAACTCATTGGCCACTATCATACGGCTGGGAATCCCGGGCGAGCTGAGTTGGATAACACCCAGGAAATCAATTATCCCGCCGTCCTTGAGGCCATCGTCGAGACTGGCTATGACGGCTACGTGGCTCAGGAGTTCATTCCAACTTGGGATGATCCAGTGCTGGCTCTGCGAAATGCAGCCCAGGTATGTGATATCTAAGGTGCCTCTTATCGCGGGGCCTCTTATCGCGGGGCCTCTTATCGTGGTGCCGCGGGAAATAGTGCGCCAGAGAGGAGACCTGTAGGAACTATGGATATGGCGGTGAGCGCCTTCTGTTTAAGGCGCTTGGTCCTCTGAAACAGCTTGCACTTCAATTTCCTCTAGCTTGAGATCTTTGCGAAGGGCCTCAAGTTCGCTGTCAGTTCGACGAACTTCCAGTTCAGCGTCTAACATCTGCATGTGTCCTTTGCGCCAGATAAAGTAACCGCAGGCAAGGCCGCTAATCGTAAAGAACAATGCGCACAAGCTGTAGTAGATCCAACTGCTCTCCCCTCCAAGGATAATGTCGATCCATCTTCCCTGCTCCTGGCCAAGAAAGTCGTCCCATGCAGGTTTCATCTTCAATTCACTGCTTCGGCGACCGCTTGAGGCACTAAGACCAGTTCGACGCGTCGGGCTCGCCAATTAGAGAATCGACGGTCCTGACCAGAGCTTTGTACTGATACGAGCGATTGCGATACGCCTCGCTCAAGCAATCGCTCGCGAACGGCGTCAGCTCGACGGGCACTTAGTGATTCTGTGTATTCGGGAGTTCCCTCCGGTCCTGAATAGCCCACGATAGTGACAGTGAGCTTTCGGCCTCCTCGTCGAACTGATTTTGCAAACTGATCGATTGTGCCGGTTCCCGTCTGTGTCAGCTCTGCACTGCTTTCATCGAAATACACCATATTTTCATCATCGAGAATAGTATCGGGATCATTCTTTCCCTCCTCTGTGACGGTTTCTGTATTTTCATCGACAACCTCTTCCTGAGGGATTGCAGGAGCGTGATGTGCTTCGGCTTCACTCAGGTCATCAAGTGATACCCCTGATTGAGCCTCCTCCTCAGCGGTGAGGGAGGCCTGAATAACGCTCTCAAGATCTTCTCCTGAGGTTAGGGACGGTTCGGTCTCACTCTCGGCTTCCGCAACGCTCGCTGGAAGCATAGTCTCCGAGAGATCCTTTTCCACTTCGCGAAGTTTGTCTTTGAGCAAGGAAATTTCACTATCCCTTGATGCACGCTGCATCATGATATTACTGATCTCACTCTGGAGTTCGCGAATCGAATCACTGCGCTGGCCTGCTTTCTCGCGCAGTTTCTCAATTTCCCCCATGCCCTGCGTCCGCTGCTCCGCGAACTGGATCAACTTCTTTTCTTGGGCTGCTAGGCTGTCGCTCAATGCCTCGATCTCCGCAGTCCGTTCAGCCAGCATGCCCTCCTTCGCAGCAACGATAGTTCCGTGATCACTTACCGTTGCTGCAATCTTCTCCTCCAGTTCGGCGCGAAGCTCCACGGACATCGTCTCCGCTGCAATGAGATCGGATTCCCGGGTGTCAAGTTGGTCACGTAAACCAGAAAGATCTTCGTTTAACTGACTCAGCTCGTGCTCTTTCTCGTCGAGTTTGGCGGAGAGCTTGAGGGTATTGCTATCGCTGCTCTTCAGCGCTCCCTCAAGTTCAGCTATCACGGCCTTGGAAGACTCCTGCTCTTGTTTAGCTGACTCAATTTCAGTGCTAATTCGCTCGATTCGGCGATCAAGACCCTTGGTGTGGTCTTGGTTTTCTGCCAGTTCCTTGCTGACTGATTCAAGCTCTTCTGCACGAACACGAGCAATGTCCTCAATCTCCGCAATGGCCGCCATTGATGATTCCTGCTCCTGTTTGGCGGATCCGATTTCGGTGCAAAGCTGCTCGATTCGGAGATCGAGACCCTTAGTATGCTTCTGGTTCTCTGCCAGTTCCTTGCTGACTGATTCAAGTTCTTCTGCACGAGCGCGTGCGATGCTCTCAATCTCTGCAATGGCTGCTATTGATGATTCCTGCTCCTGTTTGGCGGATTCGATTTCGGTGCAAAGCTGCTCGATTCGGAGATCGAGTCCCTTAGTGTGGTCCTGGCTCTCTGCCAGTTCCTTGCTGACGGATTCAAGTTCTTCTGCACGAGCACGTGCAATACTCTCAATCTCTTCAATGGCCGCTATCGATGATTCCTGCTCCTGTTTGGCTGATTCGATCTCGG
>CAXBHX010000004.1:0-186078 GCA_963975655.1 uncultured Verrucomicrobiales bacterium | reverse complement strand
ACGAACCTGGTAGATTGGAGCACCAACGGATGTGTGGAAGTCGGCTCGGACCCCAGTGATGTTGAATTTGAAAGTGTGACCGTCTGGGTTGATTCGGGAGATACTGTTTTCGTGCGACTTGAAATCTTTCTGGACGAGTGATGATGCATTTTTTGTAAATGCTTCTACTGGGGACGCCCAGGCTCAAGCCGGTGGCGGGGCTAACCACTAGCAAGCGAAACGACAGACCCAGGGACCTGCTCAAGGGATGGGGAGGTATGGGAATCGCCCTTCATTATTCGCCGCTTATGATACACTTGACGAAGTTCAATCGCCTAATCGTGGGATTTTTTGAGACGATAGCACGTGTTTTCGCGTCACGGGAGCAAGAAAATCGCTGCCCGGAGAATCATAATGGGATCATCAGATTCCTTATTCTCTCCGATCCTCCTGCCACGTCAGGAAATCTCGAACCAAGTTTACCTGCCAGCCCATGAGACTAAAATCGCCCCTCATCCACTCACCTCGATCTCTCATTCCCGCGCTTTTGGCCTTGATAGGGATCGGCGCATTCCACGGTGGGTATCCGTCGCTGGTAGAGGCTGCTGAATCGACTCGTAAGGGCGCAGACGTCCAGGAAAAGGCGACCGCGAACCAACCGAACATTCTCATCATCCTGGCGGACGATTTTGGATGGGGAGATGCGAGTTGCAACAACGCGGACACACCGCTGAAAACTCCAGCGATTGATCGTATTGCGAATGAAGGCATTCGCTTTACGAATGCACAGACTCCTTCGGCCGTCTGCGCCCCGACCCGTTATGGATTGCTGACCGGTCGATACCCATGGCGGTCCTACTTGAAGCAAAGGGTATTGAGCGGGTATAGTCCCGCACTGATCCGGGAAGGACGAACAACGATTCCTTCCTACCTCGGGTCACAGGGGTACCGGACAGCCGGATTTGGAAAGTGGCATCTCGGCATGGATTGGACACCCGTCGAAGGCGACCCCGAGAATTGGAAATCACACTGGAAATCACGTGATGCAAAAACAATCATTCAAGTTGGCACCGGGATTGATCACTCGAAGCCCTTCAAGAATGCTCCAGTAGACATTGGTTTTGATACTTACTTCGGGACACCGTCGAACTGCACTCGACTTCCATTTTTCTTTGAAGACAATCGGGTGGTCGGCAATCCCCGCCCTGACAAAAGTGGCCAGATGCGTGACCCCGACTGTGCCCGGGATAAGGTGGATGACATCTACGTCGCCAAGGCAATCACTTTCATCGAGGAGCACGAAGAGAACCACTCCGATCTTCCGTTCTTTGTCTACCTGCCGCTCAACGCCATTCATGGCGCCGTGTCGGTGCCAGAGCGGTTCGCAGGTAAAAGCGACTTGGCGATGCGCGAGGACAAGATTCTTTGGATGAACGAAAGCGTCGGCAAAATGCTGGCAGCGATCGATCGTCTAGAACTGGATGACGACACACTGGTCATCTTCACCGCCGACAATGGCCCGGTCAACAGCCCAAACGCCCGAGAAAAGGGTCACCTGGGGGCTGGACCTTATCGTGGCTTCAAGACAAATGTATGGGACGGCGGTACACGTGTGCCGTTTCTTGTCCGCTGGCCAGGTCACATCCAGGCAGGCGGTGTCACCGACAATCTGATCGGCCTGACAGATGTGCTGGCCACCCTTGCCGACATCTGTGGCGCCCCGCTCCCTGAGGACGCCGCTCCGGACAGCATCAGTCGACTGGCTTCGCTGCTTCAGGACAAAGACAACATCGAAGAGCGACCTGCCTTGGTCACCGCTTCCAACTTTGGTTTCTTCGCGATTCGTAAGGGCCAGTGGAAAGCCATTGTCGGAACCAAGTGGTCTGGAGGGATCTATGGTTCCCCCAAAAATACCTACGGTTCGAAGCCACCGAAAGGTACCCCAGCCGATGCGCCAGACATCGGCCAGCTTTACGACCTATCGACTGACCCATTCGAGCAAGACGACCTCTGGGAGCAGCGACCAGAAGTCGTGAAATCACTTCTTAGTGAACTTGAAGAAATCAAACAACTGGACGAGGGCGATGAATTTCCCTGGTAAGCACACAAGGACAAGCGAAATGCAGATAAATCGAAAAACCAGATGATTCGAACTCCTATGCAGTGGCTTACCGTGTGTGTCCTGGGTGCCCTGATCGCAATCCCCTCGATCGCCCTGTCGGAAACAGCAAAACAACCCAACATCGTACTGCTCATCTCCGATGATGATGACTACGAACACTTTGGGTTTATGGGCAATAAGATCGCCCACACCCCGACGCTCGACAAGCTTGCTGCTGCCGGGACGTTGTTCACCACCGCATACTGCCCCGCCGCTGTGTGCCGCCCATCCCTGGCGAGCATCCTGTCAGGCCGCCTGCCTCACCAACACGGCATCTACTCCAATCGGATAATCGGCCGCTCCCTCGGCAAAGATTCGATCACTCTGGAACCTAAAGGCTCGCTGCCCAACCGCCTCAAAGATGCGGGATACGCGACCTACGCATCCGGTAAGTATTGGGAAGGCGAACCGCGGGCAATGGGATTTACCCACGGTACGGCGACTTCAACGCTCAAAGGGTTCAACCAATTCGTTCGTGAGGGACAGGATGAGCTGTTTCAGTTCATTGACGACCAGCATGAAACGAAACCGATGTTCATCTGGTGGGCACCGTTGCTTCCCCATGGGCCCCACAACCCCCCACCGAAGTATTTCGATCACTTTGAGCACGCCGAAATCCCTATACCTTCTTTCTACAAAGGTGACCACCAGAAGTACGTTAAAGAGATGCGAAAGTTCTACGCGATGGGGACCTGGTTTGATGACGGAGTGGCTCAACTGATCGAAAAACTCAAAGCCGCAGGTGAATATGAGAACACTTTGTTTCTGTTCTATATAGACAATGGCTACACCTACGGTCTACCGGCCAAGAGTTCACCTACCGACAAGGGGCTGCGCACGCCCATGTTCGCCACCTGGCCTGGCCGAGTACCGGCGGGCAAACGAATCGACAGTCCGAACTACGCAATCGACCTGCATGCCACTGCGCTTGACTATGCCGGCGTCAAAGTGCCCGCAGATATAGCCAGCAAATCACTTCGTCCGAGGATTGAGGACGAGGTGAAAGATCATGAAGTGATTTATGGCTCCGTTTTCGCCCGGCTAGCCTCTCATTACGTAGGTGATTCATCTATTGAACGCAGCGCAAAGCGTGATCTGTTCGCTCTTGTGGCCCGTACGGAGCGATGGAAGTTCATTCTTTACACTCAGGATCTTACTGAGACCAACGATCCCTATATCGGCGTGATCCACAACCTGAGCGCCCCTGTCAGGCGTCACAACGGTGAGCAGGAATTGTTCGACCTCGATGCAGATCCGTATGAACAAAGCAATCTGGCGTTGAGTGCCGAGTATAGGGAGCAAGTAATCCAATTCCAAACCGGCGTGCTCGACTGGTGGAAACGCACAGGGGGCGGTCCTCTTGCAGTAGCGGCTGAGATATTGCAACCTTGAACCCACGAAATTTCGATGGTGGCGTCCTGATACGCCCGGAAACGGAAACTTAATTAATTATGAAACATTTCTTCTTACTCGGTTTGTTCTTTGTGTCTAGTCTGACGTCGCCAAACGCCTTGGCGGAAACGCCGAAACAACCTAACATTGTACTGCTCATCTCTGACGATGATGATTACGAACACTTTGGGTTTATGGGTAGCAAAATCGCCCACACGCCGACGCTCGACGAGCTTGCCGCGGCAGGGACGTTGTTCACGAAAGCCCATTGTCCGGCACCTCTGTGCCGTCCTTCACTGGCGAGCATGTTGTCCGGCCGAATGCCGCATCAACACGGCATCTACGGTAACTACCTGGAGAAAAGAGGCATTGGCAAAGACACCACCAAGCTGGATCCGTCCGGATCACTCGCCAACCGGCTAAAGGAGGTGGGCTACCTTACTTACGCAACTGGAAAATATTGGGAGGGTGATTCACGAGCGATGGGGTTCACCCATGGTACGGCGGAGGTGACGATGCAAGGGTTCAGACAATTTGTTCGCGAGGGACAAGACGAGTTGTTCGAGTTCATCGACCAGCCTGAAGAGAAGCCGATGTTCATCTGGTGGGCGCCGTTGCTGCCTCATGGGCCACACAATCCGCCACCGAAGTATTTCGAGCGCTTTGAGGATGCCGAGATCCCGATTCCCTCTTTCTATACCGGTGACCGAGAGCCTTACGTAGAAGAGATGCGGAAATTCTACGCGATGGGAACCTGGTTCGATGACGGGGTGGCCCAACTGATCGAGAAGCTCAAAGCCGCCGGTGAATACGAGAACACCCTGTTTCTGTTCTATGTCGACAACGGCTACTCGTATGGGCTGCCGGCGAAAAACTCGCCGTCAGAGAAAGGGCTGCGGACGCCGATGTTCGTGACCTGGCCGGGCAAAGTACCGGCGGGCAAGCGAATCGACAGCTTGAATTATGCGCTCGACCTGCACGCAACGGCGCTCGACTACGCGGGACTCGAAGTTCCAGATGAAATCGCGAGCCAGTCGCTTCGGCCGCAGATCGATGGCGAAGTCAGCCAACCGCACAAGGTTCTCTTTGGCGCAACTTATGCGCACGCGCCCAACGCATGGTCAGGTGACCCGGCAATCGAACGCAGTGTGGAACGCGATGTGTTGGCGCTTTATGCGCGGACGGATCGATGGAAGTACGTAATCCACACTCAGGACATCGGTGATGAAAACGCCAAGTATGTTTGGATGATTAACCCCCTGTCGAAGCGCTACACTCGGAAGAAAGGTGAGCAGGATTTGTTTGATCTCGATGCGGACCCCTATGAGCGGAACAATCTAGCCGCGCAACCGGGCCAGGAAAAACGCATCGCCGACCTTCGCCAACAAACGCTCGACTGGTGGAAACGTACCGGCGGCGGCCCACTGAAAGACGTCAATTAAATTTAAACAGGACGAGTCGTAAAAAACAAAAACAGGATGATCACTTACAAATCACTATTTCTAATGGTGCCGGCCTTAGCCATACTTAGTCAGGTGCCGTCAGAGGCCGCGCCGGAGAAGGCGGGCGATGCAAAACCAAGTGTCGAAGAAAATTTCTTCAACGGAAAAGATCTCACCGGTTGGGAAACTGGAAAGATGAACTTTTGGAGCGTCGAGGATGGCGCCATTGTCGGCACTGCCGGGGAGGACCCGATTCCGGGCAATCAGTTTCTCTGGTACAAGAAGCCGGTTAAGAATTTCCACCTGTCGCTCAAGGTAAAGCAGAGCCCTTATGAAGCTAATGCCGGCATTCAGTTTCGGTCAACCCGAACTGAGAAAGGCGCCCACGGTTATCAGGCAGATGTAGGCAAAGGCTACTGGGGTTGCCTCTATCACGAACATGGCCGCCGCATGCTCGCCCGTAATCCCGACAAAGAAGATGCGAACATCAAGCGGGACGATTGGAATAACTACGAGATTCTCGCAGTAGACCATCGCATCTGGCTGGCGATCAACGGCAAGATCACCGTCGCTCTTCGAGACGAAATTGGAGAATTGGAAGGACAGATCTCCGTGCAGATTCACGGAGGGCGGGCGCAAAGGGTGGCGTACAAAGATTTCAAACTGACGCATAATCCGAAGGTCGAGTTGTTCGGTATGGACGAAGAGGCGTTGAATGCGTTGTTAGTGGATCCTGTGATCGAAGCACCCAAACCCAGGAGAAAGAAAGACAAGAAAAAGCCACAAGCTGGGAATCAACAAGCTAAGCCCAATGTAATCATCGTCATGACTGACGATCAGGGCTACGGCGAACTCTCCTCCCACGGGCACCCCTATCTCAAGACCCCCAACCTTGATCGACTCGCCAAAGAGGGCGTCGAATTAACGGACTTTCACGCTTCGTCCAAGTGCTCGCCAACGCGCGGAGCCTTGATGACTGGCCGTCACTGTCGGCACGTCGGAGTGCGCGAAGCGGACAATGGCCGCAACATCATCGGGAGCAAGTTCCCCGTATCCGCCGAGATCTTTGCGGCCAATAATTACGCAACGGGAATATTCGGCAAATGGCATCTTGGTGGCCACTACCCCTTTCGTCCTCAGGATCGCGGTTTCCAGGAGACGCTGGTCCATGGCAATGGCGCCATTGGCACCACCGGCGATATCTGGGGCAATGACTACTTCGACGACACCTATTGGCACAATGGTAAGAAAGAAAAGTTCAAAGGCTATTGCACCGACATCTGGTTTGAAGAAGCGATGGCATTCATGAAGCAGTCTGGAGACAAAGGAGATCCCTTCTTCTGCTACTTGCCAACCAACGCACCACATGGCCCCTACATCGTGCCGGAGCATTACGCAGAGCCTTACCAGGAGGTTGCGGGAAAAGCGGCCAACCGAGCCGGGATGATCAGCTGCATCGACGATAATATGGGGAAGTTGATTGAGTTCCTGAAGGATACAGGTCTTGAAGAGAACACAATCCTGGTTTTTCTGACCGACAACGGAGCACCTGCGAACACGGGAGGCAACGGTATCATGCGGGCAGGAAAAGGCAGCCCCTACGACGGTGGCCATCGCGTGCCATTTCTGGTTCGCTGGCCAAAAGGCGGCATCGCGGGCGCTCGCGTGGATGACACCTTGACCGCCCACATCGATGTGCTGCCGACCCTGATCGATCTGTGCGGTCTTGAGGTAGACAAAGAAGTCGCCTTTGACGGAGTAAGCTTCGCACCGCTCTTGAGAGGGGAAGAAACTCCCGACACATTGAAACGAACCTTGATTGAGTCCTACCGCGGCGTGGTCATGACCGAGCAATGGCGTTTAGTCGATGGCAAAGAACTCTATGATATTCAGGAAGACCCCTCCCAGAAGCATGATGTAGCGGCGGATCATCCCGACCTGGTGACACGGTTTCGAGAGGCGTTGGAGAAGCACCCACAACTGGACTACAAGGTCACTCCGCGAATTAAGATTGGATCTGAGGAGCAACCTCTTCAGCAGTTCACTATCTATCACTGGTATGACCTGCACGGATTCTTCTCGCAGAGCAAGATCACCAACGGTCAACTTGTCAACGGTGTCATTCCCGTTGAGGTCGTCGAATCCGGTAAGTATGAATTCACCTTGCGCCGGTGGCCACCGGAATTGGACCTGCCAATTCGTGCAGTGCCGGAAGGACCAGTCGCAGGATACAGGTTTTTCGGAAATCAGAAATACAAGGCATTAGACATACGATCGGCCCGATTGAATGTCGGAAGTTTCGATCAGACTCAAGAAGTCACTGAGACGATGGCGGCTGCGACCTTCACCGTCGATTTACAGGCCGGTGAGACAGATATCAAAACCTGGTTCCGTACCGCTGACGACGAAACCCTCGGTGCCTATTACTTGACCGTTCGCTTCATCAAGTAGCCGCAACCGATGAGATTACCACAACGCAACCAATAGAAGACCAATTTGAATGATCAAAACACTGTATCTAGAAAGACTGGTTCTTGCAGCAGCACTACTTGTCGCTGCCGGAGCATCAGCTGACGAAGACGTAACGGGCACCCGACCTAACATCATCATCATCATGGTGGATGATATGGGCTACGCGGGTCCCAGTATTGCCCCGTATTCAAATCCCCATTACCAGACACCCGGGATGGACCGGCTCGCTCAAGAGGGATTGCGCTTCAGCGATTTCCATTCTTCAGGAGCTGTCTGTACGCCCACGAGGGCAGGACTACTGACCGGACGTTATCAGCAGCGTGCGGGAATCGAGGCCGTCATCCATCCCATGCCCGGGCATCCCCAAAATTTGAAGGGCTTAAAAAAGGAAGAGGTCACATTCGCCGAACAATTCAAGGCGGCAGGTTACGCCACGGGAATCGTTGGCAAATGGCACCTCGGCTACCCGGCGGAAACTCTCGAGTATCATCCGCACAACCATGGCTTCGATCATTTCATAGGCTACCTCGGCGGTAACATCGATTATATTAACCACTGGGGAGATCACTTCGAGCACGACTGGTGGCACGGCGAAGTGGAGACCGAAGAAGAGGGCTACTCGACGCACCTGATCAATCAGTATGCCCTGGAATTCATCGATAGTAATCAAGACAAACCCTTCTGTCTCTATGTATCGCACGAATCCCCGCACTACCCGGTGCAGGGACCGAATGATCCGATTCAGCGCGGGCCCGGCATGGCAAAGCGGATACCTCATCAAGAGGAAGCGATGAAGCAGATGATCCTCGAAATGGACAAGGGAGTGACTCAGATTCGCGACAAGGTGGTAGAGCTGGGACTGGATAAAAATACCTTCATCCTCTTTTTCTCTGACAACGGCGATGCGCGCAACACGGCCACCGGAAGTCCGCTCTATCGCGGGCAAAAAGGAACGGTTTACGAAGGAGGGCACCGGGTGCCTGCGATCGCCTGGTGGCCCGGTAAAATCAAACCTGATACGCAAACCGACGCCCTTGCTATCAGCCTCGACGTGATGCCTACCATCCTCTCCATCGCTGACATCGAGCCGGCGAAGGACCGTCCGCTTGACGGGGTTGATCTTGCGCCGGTGCTATTCGATCAACAGTCGATGCGGAATCGCCCGCTTTATTGGGGGTACATTTCCAATAAAGGGGAGCGTTCGGAAGCCATGCGGTTCGGTCCGTGGAAATTGGTGGTACAGCATCCCGATGCCAAATCAGGAACCTACGAAAATGAAACGATCGAACTCTACCAGCTGGACAGCGATCCCGGCGAAGAATCTGATCTGGCCAGCGAGGAGTCGAAGAGGAGCGCCAGTATGCTGAAAAAGCTCAAGGCCTGGCGGTCCGATACCCAGCGAACCGCAACTCCTCAGCCCGGTGGTTGGGAACAATCAAGTAAGACGGGCGAGGAATGGCATATCCTGTTTAAACAATTCGAGAAGGATCGGCAGGAGTCCTACGCGAAGCGTTCCAATTCGGCTGAATAATCGGCGGCTCTCCTAAGCGGCTGTGGAAATAAGTATCAAACTTAAAAATTAGTAGTCATCAATGGAGCTTACGATCTGAAGGTTCGACATGATAAATAATCTAAAAACCCTATTCGCCGTCTCCTCGGCATTTGGACTGTCATGTTCTGTGATTTGCCTCGGTGAGGATTCGCCCGTAAAGGCCGTCCCCGAACAACCGGCGACGTTTGATTACGACCGTGCTCCATTGCGCCCGCAGGATTGGCCCAGTTGGCAGGAACAGGTGAATCGCGAACGGGTCTACGACTTTTACGCCAAGCAGGCGGATTATTTTCGTCAGCAGCCAATCTGCCCGCCCCTCCTGCAGGGCTTTGTCGGCCTTGATGGCGGCAAACAAGGACATTGGGGAAATCAAAACGCAGAGTCATGGGCTGACGATGGATGGATGAAAGCCGATCTTGGATCAGTCCAATGCGGCGTATTTCGAGCCGGCAAGGTCACGGTTACCCGGGCAGTTTGTCTGCAGTTGGGCGACGGACTGTCGGCTTGCTTCAACCCTGACACCCTTTGTTATGAAGCGGTCTGGACAGGTGGGTTTGTCACTCCCTCATCCAAGAGGCACGGACTGATCGACGGACTGAAGACGGTGGGGCAATTGCAGGAGCCCCCAACAGGAAGTAAACCCGGGGAACCGTTTGTCTATCACGGATACTACCGGCACGGAAGACGCGTTGTGTTTTCATACCGAATCGGAGACCTCGAATACCTGGACGCCCCTTCCGTTCGAGATGGGAAGTTTCATCGCGAGGTTGCCCTGGCCGAAGCGCATCCATTAAAACACTTAACACAAGGTGGGCCTCCGCAGTGGGAACAGAAAATCCAGACAGGGATCAGCGAGGGCACTGAAGTGCCTTACGCGATTGATCGCATTGATTTGCCGACTGACAATCCCTGGAAGGCACTGGTCTACTGCGCCGGCCATGACTTCCTGCCCGATGGTTCCGTTGTTGTTTGTACTTTTCAGGGCGACGTCTGGCGCGTCAGCGGATTCAGCGGGACATCGAAGCAGGCAACGTGGCGGCGCTATGCCAGCGGGTTGAGTCAGGCTTTGGGAATCGTCACTGTCGGCAATGAAGTTTACGTTCAGGGGCGAGACCAGATCACCCGGCTGCATGATCTCAATGACGATGGCGAGGCCGACTTCTATGAGTGCTTCAGCAACGCCTATGCGTCATCTGCTGCCGGACACTCTTTCATTTGCGGTCTGGAACGTGACGCGGCGGGCAATTTTTACACCGCCACCAGCACTGGATTGATTCGTGTTTCACCTGACGGCCAACAGGCCAGCGCCATTGCCACAGGATTTCGCAATCCGGATGGTCTGGGCTTAATGCCGGATGGCACGCTAACGATTCCTTCTTCAGAGGGAGGCTGGACGTCCGCTTCGATGATCGGCCTGTTGAATCAGGAGACTCCAAATTTCTTACCAGGGCCGACAAATACCACTCAGCCATCAATCCCGCACTTCGGCTACGGCGGTCCGGTAGAAGAAGCTGCGCCCAACCTTCCGTTGGTTTATCTGCCCCGGGCGCTTGATAATTCGAGCGGAGGTCAGGTCTATGTTTCCAGTGATCAATGGGGGCCTCTTAAGGGACAACTCCTCCATTTTTCCTTCGGCACGGGTGCCCACTTTCTGATTCTGCGAGACAAGGTCGGTGACTGGGTTCAGGGTGCTGTCGTTCCACTGAGAGGCGAATTCCGATCCGGGGCGCACCGCGGACGCTTCAATCCGCACGACGGACAACTTTACGTCACCGGAATGAGCGGCTGGGGCACCTATACGACCGACGGCGGCAGTTTTGATCGGGTGCGTTACACCGGCGACAAAGTTCAGTTGCCCGTCGGCTTTGATGTCCATGAAAACGGAGTGTTACTGCGATTCAGTGAGCCAATCGATCCGGCCGTGGCCGAAAATGCGAAGAACCATTTCGCTCAATGCTGGAACTATCGCTACAGCAAGGGCTACGGCTCACCCGAGTTCTCGTCGCGTCATAAAGGGGTACCCGGACACGATGTTCTCGCCGTCGCCTCAGCCCATGTTCTTGACGACAGACATTCGCTTTTCCTCGAGATCCCCGACCTCCAACCGGTGAATCAATTGCATCTCTACATGAAGGTGGATGATCGTGAGCCTCATGAGTTGTTTGTCACAGTCCACAAATTGGACGCGCCCTTCGCCAGCTTTCCCGGCTACCGACCTGCCGAAAAAACAATTGCTCCCCATCCGATGCTCAAAGATATGGCATCGCTAAAAACAGAGACAGGGAACCCCTGGAGCAAACCTATCAAAAGAGCGAAGCCGGTCAAACTCCTCGCCGCCTCGGGACTGGCGTTTGCCAGCAAAACCTTTACCGTCAAAGCCGGTAAACCGATCAAGTTTACCCTGGTGAATCCCGATCTACTTCCGCACAACTGGGTTCTGGTGAAACCTGGCGCGAAAGAGTCTGTGGGCCAATTGTCCAACCTCATGATCGCAGATCCGGACGGGTTTAAACGACACTACATCCCTGACAGCGACGACGTGCTAGTACACACAAATGTGGTAGATCCGAAGTCAAAATCCACCATCTATTTTCGAGCGCCGAAAGAACCAGGCCGGTATCCTTATCTGTGCACTTTTCCGGGACACTGGATGGTGATGAACGGCGAAATGATTGTGGAATAGCCAGTCATTGAAAAGGACGATACGAAATCGCTGAGTTTCCGACGGTAGAGGAGAAACAGTTGTCGCCACGATTGAGATTCCCGCGCTTGAAATCGGTCCTTTTTCCAGCTGGGCGATGCTCCAGGGGTTGATTGATCCGATGCTGGACCAGGATGGCGATGGTCTCTTGCCCTTGATGGAATATGCCCTCGGCGGAGATCCCACAAACGGGGCGGACGTCGCAATTCTTCCCGCCGTGGAGGTTGCTCAAAACGGGAGCATAACATACACCTACCGACGCCAACAGGACGCCGCCGCTCGTGGTCTGACCTACACCGTGAAGCGCGCCACGAACCTGGTAGATTGGAGCACCAACGGATGTGTGGAAGTCGGCTCGGACCCCATTGATGTTGAATTTGAAAGTGTGACCGTCTGGGTTGATTCCGGAGATACTGTTTTCGTGCGACTTGAAATCTCTCTGGACGAGTGATGATGCTGGTTTTGTAAATGCTTCCACTGGGGACGCCCAGGCTCAAGCCGGTGGCGGCTAACCACTAGCAAACGAAACGACAGATCCAGGGAACTGGGGACCTGCTCAAGAGATGGGGAGGTATGGGATTCGGCCTTCATTATACGCCGATTATGATACACCTAGCGATGATAACTCGCCTAATCGTGAGGTTTCTTGAGACGATAGCACGTATTTTTGCGTCACGGGAGCAAGAAAATCGCTGCCCGGGATCCACAATGAGATCATCTAATTCCCTGATTTCGCCGATCCGCCTGCCACGACAGGAAATCTCGAACCAAATTTACCTGCAGCCCATGAGACTAAAAACGCTCCTCCTCCACTCACCTCGATCTCTCGTTTTCGCGCTGTTGGCCTTGATAGGGACCGGCGTATTCCACGGTGGGTATCCATCGCTGGTAGAGGCTGCTGAGTCGACTCGCAAGGGCGCAGACGTCCAGGAAAAGACGACCCCGAATCAACCGAACATTCTCCTAATCCTGGCGGACGATTTTGGATGGGGCGATGTGAGTTGCAACAACCCTGACACACCATTGAAGACGCCAGCGATCGATCGCATTGCGGCCGAAGGCATTCGCTTTACGAACGCGCAAGCGCCTTCGTCCGTCTGCAGCCCAACCCGTTACGGATTGCTTACCGGTCGCTACCCATGGCGCTCCTATCTGAAGGACAGGGTATTGGCAGGGTATTGTCCGGCACTGATCCCCAAGGGCCGAACGACGATTCCTTCCTACCTCAAGTCACAAGGCTATCGAACCGGCGGATTCGGAAAGTGGCATCTCGGCCTCGATTGGACACCCATCGAAGGTGATCCGGAGAATTGGAGATCCCACTGGAAAACTCGTAACGGGAATGAAATCGCCCAGATGGGCACCGGTATCGACCACACCAAACCCTTCAAAAATGCCCCGGTAGATATTGGATTCGACACCTATTTTGGGACACCATCAAACTGCTCCCGGCTTCCCTTTTTCTTTGAAGACAATCGGGTGGTGGGTAACCCCCAGCCTGATGAGAATGGACTGATGCGTGACCCCGATTGCGCCCGGGATAAGGTGGATGACATCTACGTGGCCAAGGCAATCGACTTCATCGAAAAACACGAAAACGACCACCCGGATCATCCGTTCTTCGTCTACCTGCCGCTCAACGCGATCCATACCGCGGTGTCGGTGCCAGAGAGGTTCGTTGGCAAAAGCGGCATGGAGAATCCCCAGGACAAGATTCTCTGGATGAACGAAAGCGTCGGCAAAATGCTCGCAGCGATCGATCGTTTGAAACTAGGTGATGACACGCTTGTTATTTTCACTTCCGACAATGGACCGGTTAACAGCCCGAAAGCCACCGACATGGGGCACCACGGGACTGGTCCTTATCGCGGCTTCAAGACCCATATCTGGGACGGCGGTACACGCGTACCGTTTCTGGTCCGCTGGCCAGGTCATATCGAGGCGGGTGCTACTTCCGACGACTTGATTGGCTTGACGGATGTGCTCGCCACCCTTGCCGACCTATGCGGCGCGCCACTTCCTGAGGGCGCCGCTCCGGACAGCGTCAGCCGACTGGCTTCGCTTCTTCAGGACAAAGACAAGATCGAGGAGCGACCCGCTCTGGTAACCGCCTCCTACAAGGGTATTTATGCGATTCGCAAGGGCCCGTGGAAAGCCATTATTGGGACGAAGTGGTCTGGAGGTGTCTCTTCTTCCCGAAGAAGCACCTACGGTTCGGGACCACCGAAAGGAACGCCAGCCAATGCGCCAGGCATCGGCCAGCTTTACCGCCTATCGACTGACCCATTCGAGCAAAAAGACCTCTGGGAGAGGCGACCAGAAGTCGTGGAATCACTTCGTCGTGAACTTGAAGGAATCAAACAACTCGACGAGCCCGATGAATTTCACTGGTAAGGAACGGCGCAGGATTAAAACGTGCAAAGATGCGCCGTTCCTAAGCTCACAAGGACAAACGAAATGCAGATAGGTCGAGGAAGCCAGATGATTCACGCCCCCAACCCTGGCTAGTATCTCCAGTGAAGGGACTGGCTGAACAAGGGAATCTTTCAGTAATCAACTACCGGACTCGGCATCAGTCACTGTAGAGCTGGAGCAGGCGATAGCCATCCCCGTCTGTCTCCCTCAACTGCTTATTCTTTTTTGCATAATCAAAGGGTGTTTTTCCGGACTTGTCTTTCAACTGGGGTTCGGCGCCTGAAGTGATAAGCGCCATAATCACCGCCGGATCGGAGTTTCCAATTGCAGCCGAATGCAGTGGCGTTATTCCATCACTTCCGCGCGCATTCACCCTGGCGCCCGCTTCGATCAACGTCTCGATCATCTCGGGATAATTCGAGTGCGCCGCCAAATGCAGCGGCGAATAGCCCTCTTTACTGCGTGCATTTACCATGGCGCCCAATTCAATCAACGCCTTCAAAACATCCGGAGTCCTGTTCGAGTCAGCAGCAATATGTAATGGACCATAGCCATCGCTGTTCAATTCCTCGATGTCGGCGCCAGCCTTTACCAGAACATGAATCGCCTCTGGGTTTCTAGTTCCTTTCGCGGCTGCGTGCAGGGGTGTGTATCCCGCCTGTTGTGCTCGTGAATCGGTCTTACCGGGCGAGCTGACCACCGCCCCAGCTTTGAGCAACAGCGCCAGCACTTCGGGATTCGGATTTGCAAACGCAGCCGTATGCAGAGGCGTCATATTATCGAAATCGCCGGCATTCGGATCGGCGCCCGCTTCGAGTAGAATTTCGATGATTTCGGGTCCGTTACTAATTGCAGCCATGTGAAGCGGTGTGCCGACGATCCCCAGATTGTCAGTCGCATTGATCTTGGCGCCGGCTTTGAGCAGCGCTCTAACCACTTGCTCCGAACTATCTCTCCCTTCAAGAGCGACATGCAATGGAGTACTGCCAAAGGAATCTTCGTCATGGACGTCAGCGCCCGCCTTAAGGAGTGCATTGATCACTTCAGGATTCTTCGTTCTTGAAGCCGCCCAATGCAATGGGGTCCTGCCAACCGCATCCTTCTCCTTGACGTCTATCGATGCGAGTTCATTGGGAGTCACCGTTGTCCAATCAACGCCAAAGCAGCTGCTTGACGTAAAGATATTGCTGTATTCAGGCGGTTCCTGGGAAAAAAGATTGGGGAGCGTCGCGGCTGAAATAATGAAGCCGACACAGGCTGTCACGAATGATGTGTGTATAAACATGATGGTTAGGGTGTTGGTTAGTGTTTTCGACGATTCAATGCCTCTGGAAGAGTTCTCACGTCTCTGATTACTTTCGTTTTCGTTTCGGTGATTCGGATTCGATGCCTTCAAACAATGTTCGTACAGCGAGGCTTCCCGCATCATTGACGGCAATATCTCCAGCGCGAGCTGTGCTTAAGGCAGTGAAGATGATGGAATTGATTGAAGCGATAATCCACGCGTTCGGATAGTCAGCGGCGATTGCGCCTTCCGCTTTCGCACGGTCAATCAGATTGGACAGTTCCTTATCTTGTCTGGCCGTCTCTTTTTCGACCGATGATTCGTCCCACACCTCGGAATGAGTCCATAAGAAACGACACCGATCAGCGACGGGGACAAGTGCTGCGACCACCGCTTTCAACGAGCCAATCGCCGTCTGTTCTCCCTCGACCGCTCGTTCGCAAGCTTCGTCCATCTCTCGGATTGATCGAATGGCTACTTCCTTGAGCAGATCTTCTCGCGTTCCCACCAGTCGGTGGAGCGTTACGCGCTTCACGCCAGCTGATTCGGCGATTTGATCCAACGTAGCCGCCGGATTGTCTGACCAGACACGAATGGCTGCTTCAAGCAGCAAGCTCCTGGTCGATGTGGTGTCACTTTCGGGCATGATACGTATATGTATCATTTGATACGACTGATGCAAGTCATCTTTTGATGCTTTCGTCGTCGCCCATCCCGTCTGCGACCCAAGTCGCTCCGCTCTCTTCACCGGGCGATCGGCCCACACGATGGGAGGCAGTTCCAAACACCCTGCGGAGTTATGATACGCCTGAGGGAGTGAAACACTCCATTCCGGAGCCAATCTGAGACGATAGCACGTATTTTTGCGTCATGGATGCAAGACTGCCACCCGCCTGAGCTGCAGAATGTAAGGTCCTAATTCACGTCCAGACCTATGCGATCATCCAATCAATCCCCTCGCTCCCATTCTCCGATGCCTTGGCTCACGCTCGCCACGGTCGTCGGCATCGCAACGCTCTGCCCGCTTCAAAACACGAAGGGTGCTGACGCCGATCCTGCTTCCGGTGTTGAAGGCATCACGCTCACTGACCCCGAACTTCAAGTCGAGCTTCTCGATACGCACCCCGATGAGTTTTTCCTCAGCCACGACATGGATTTGCAGGGACGTCTCTATCTGGGGTCCCGGGAAGGGGTCTTTGTCTACGAACGTACTAACGACGGAGGCTTCCAGCCGCGAAAGGAACTCTATCGTTTTCCCAAAGATACATGGGTCTACGATATCGAGGCATTCGGTGATGAGTTGCTTGTCCTGACCAATACCGCACTCTTTCGGCTTCACGACGCTCTGGGAGCTGAGCCAACGCTGGAGAAGATTCTCTGGGGCAACCCACTCGGTCACCATCACCAGGGAATGCACGGCATCGATTTTGCGCCCGATGGTGATTTACTGATCGTCATGGGTGACCCGCATCCGGGTATTCACATCGATAAAACGCGCCCTGATCATCTCTGGATGTGGACCTGGTATGTCGGTCCGGAAAATCGTCCAGTTGCTTACACCGGAGTGGGAGCGGTGATGCGCTTGAACCTGGACACCTACGACCTCTCCGTCTATGCCAGTGGTCTTCGCAATGCGTGTGGGTTTTCTTTCGATCGCGATTGGAATCTTTTTGCGAATGACAATGACCAGGAGGGCTCGACAGCCACCCCGGGGCGTCTCGTTTCGGTGCCCCAGCACTCATGGAACAGCTGGGCGCGAGGTTGGGACACCAGCCAGAACCCCACTCGTCTCGACATGATTCCCAACGTGAATTGGGAACTCGATGTGCCGGTTGGCCAGGGTTACTACGATGACACGGCTCTCGGTGAGGAGTATCGCGGCTCTCTCTTTGTTTCGAACTGGGGAAACCGCAGTGTCAGCCGTCACCCCATCGAGTCGCAGGGCGCCGGTTTCCGCGCCGAAACCCTGCCCTTCCTCCGTGCCGATGGAGATCGCCGCCCGGTCTCGGCGATGCCGACCAACGGTGGAAACCTCATCGTTTCGCTCTGTTACATGACGGGCAACGAAGGTTCTCCTTATCGTCAGACGGATCTGGTTCTGGTTTCGCCCCGGAAATCTTCAGAAAACTTCGCCTACAACTTTTCCGACCAATCGCTGGTCGAGCTGCTCTCGGAGTCGGTCCAGATTCGGGCCAAAGCACATCGTGAGATTCTGCGGCAAGGTGGAACGGTTCTCGAAGGGGCCGCGAAAGCCTTCGTTGAAATAGATCCAGCGTCCCCGGCGTTTTCCAGTCTCATCTTCCTCGCAGCCGCCCACGGCGATACCGCGTCGATCGAACGAATCACCTCACTTGCCCAGGGGAATGGACGCTCCGCAGTGCTCGCGTGGCGAGCGGCCGCTGCCTGGCCCGAGAAGTTTTCTTCGCTCACCGAAGAAGTCATCAACACCGCGGCCGCGAAACAGAATGAGCCAGTACTGCTCGCCGGTCTTCTCGAATTCCTCCACTCAGCCAAACGGTCAATTCCCGATTCTGTCGCTGGCCTGGCCGCTCACGATGACCCGTTTGTCAGGCAATCCGCCGCCATCCTTCTCGCTCGCGAGGCATCCGATGATCAGCTCGCCGCCCTCGCGGATGGCAATGCCGATCAGCGGCTCGCCTCAACACTCGCCACATCCTTTCGACTCTGGGAAAGCGCTGAAACCGTTCAAGAATTGCCCGAGGGAGGGCAGCTCGCGGTTGAAAAGCATATGTCACTCCTCCACCCGGAAGGCCCCATCGACCTTCGTGAAATGGGAGCGACTGTCGGCATCTACCGGATGGCGGACTGGTGGCAGGATGCCAAAGTCAGAAAGGCGAATCAGGACGAGTTTGATCGACTTCAAACAGCCCTATCGGATTCGGATGAATCCGTTGCGAACCAGGCCGCTATCGGGCTTTTCTTTCTCAACGACGACCGGGTCGACGCCCAGGTCACCTCCGTCCTCGAAGCGGGTAATATCATTCTCTCGATGGTTGCCGGAAAAATAAGTAAAGAAGAACTGAGAAAGGCTCTTCGCGCGCTCACGGGCGCCAAGCTTTCCACCAATACCGAGATCCCTGAAGCCTTTCGGATGATTGACTGGGATAGCGAGACCGCTCCCAAAGGGAATGTGGAAAATGGCCAACTGCTTTTCTCCCAGCGCGGCTGCATCGCCTGTCACCTCGCCCCCCACGACGGAGCCGGTGGCTCCATCGGGCCGACTCTGGTCGGCGTCGGAGACCGTTTTCCTCCCAGCTATCTGGCCGCGTCGCTTCTCGTGCCAAACCTGACTGTGTCACCTAACTTTCACCCCAATACTGTGACGATGAAAGACGGAGCCATCCATACTGGTTTTGTCGAAACCGGCGCCGCGCCCGGGATGCTCAACCTGCGCGTCATCACTGGCCAGATCGTCGAGTTGGACAAAAACGAAATCGCCAAGCAGGACGCCAGCGAGCAATCGATGATGCCCGCCGGACTCGTGACGACGCCCGAGGAGATGGGTGATCTCATCGCCTACATGCGGGATAAACCGAAAAAGGCTGCCTCGAAAAAGCCCGCCCGGAAAAAGGCGACTGCGAAAACGGCATCGCAAACGCCCCCACAGCCCGTCGCTCGCTTGAGCGCTCTGAGCGACTGGGACACCACCGGCAACTGGGCGATGGATGACGAAGGCGCCTTTTTCCTGACGCCCCGCCCCGGAGAAGTCAACTGGAAGCGCTATGGCGACTACCTGTGGACCAAGCAGTCCTACAGCGACTTCGCGATCGCCTTCGAATACAAACACGAAGCAGGCGGAAACAGCGGCCTCTATTTCAACGTGACCGATCCCCAGAACGCCGTTGGATCGGTGATCGAGGTGCAGATTCGAGATTCCTATGAGGAGAAAGAGCTGAATGCCCACGACACCTCTGGAGGCATCCTTCCCGGTGTCATACCGAAAGCGAATACCGCCAAGCCAGCCGGTGAGTGGAACCAGATGAGAGTGAGGAGCCTGAATGGCCTGGTCACGGTCATGCTCAACGGAGAGCCGGTAAATAGCGTTCAGCTGACGCAGGCGAGATTGAAAGACAAGCCGAAGCAGGGATACATCGGATTTCAGGATCACGGCCTACCCTTCTGGCTGCGGAACATCACGATCCGCGATCTTTCTTCTTCAAAGACCGCCCCCGAGGATCCCGCTTCTCTCACAGTTCAACAGACGATTAATCCGCTTCGGCCAAACTCGTTCCTGTTTCCCTCTACCCAAGCGAAGTTTGTGCGGGTCGACATCCTTGAAAGTTCTCAGGGGCAACCCTGTATCGACGAGGTAGAAATCTATTCGACCGACTCGCCGAACAACCTTGCATTGCATTCCACCGGCGCGAAGGCAAGTGCATCCTCGCTGATCGAAGGCCATCCGGAAAAGCACCAAATCGAACATCTCAACGACGGTCAGTATGGACTGAGACATAGCTGGATTCCGGCAGCGGCGACGGGTTGGGCCCAGATTGAATTGCCGGAAGTCACGGCGATCGACAGTGTCATCCTTTCCTGCGATCGGGACGGTAGACTCGACCGACGAATTCCCATCGCCTTTGACATTCTCGTCTCCGTGGATGGCGAGGAGTGGACGACGGTGAAAAAAGTGCGGCCGCCAAAAGCAGGAGCGACCGGCAGAGTTGCGAGGGCCGCGAAAAGGGCCAACGTTCCCGCCTCCACCAAGCCCAAAGTGGCCCGCCCCCTGCCAACGTTTGACGACACGGGTTTTACTCCCATTTTTGATGGCAAAAGCCTCGACCAATGGGACCACATCGAGGGTGCCTGGGAGGTGGCCGACGGCAGCATCTCCTGCACGGGAAAAGAGGAAAACCGAAACTGGATCATCTGGCGCGGGGGTACACCATCAGACTTCATCCTCCGTCTCGAATTCAAATACACAGCAGGCAACTCCGGCGTTCAAGTCCGCAGCGACGACTTAGGCGACCATCAGGTCTTCGGTTACCAGGTCGAGATCGCTCCGCAGAATAAAATGGGTCTTTGGCATCACTCGCTCCTCGAAAAAGAGGACCCGAGTCATGGAGCACGCTTCTTCATGGCCACTGCCGGGCAGGAGGTCACGATCACCGCGGATGGAGAAAAGTCCGTCGAGCAAGTCGCCACCAAAGAAGAGATCGTGGCTCACAGCAACGAGGAAGGATGGAACTCGCTGGAGATCATTGCCGAGGGCAACACGCTGACTCAGAAAATCAACGGCGTCGTCTTTTCCAAAGTCACCGACGATGACAGTCGCATGTCGCGCAAAGAGGGTGTCATCGCCCTGCAGGATCACGGCAAAGGCTGCCTCGTCGATTTTCGAAATATCCGTATCAAGGAACTGACAGACGCAGGACAGTAAGGCCACCAGCCCGCGAGAGAAAACGATCGCATGGGAGTCGTGCGGTTCCACATCGATAGAACGCCATGAACCAACCAGCAGCCATCATGATGAAACCACGCCTTTTGCTCCTCGCTGCGGGAATGGCAGCCGCCCTTGCCGCGTCTGGGAAAACTCATGCCCAGGCAGAACAAAAGCCTGCCAATGTCGTTCTGATCATGGTAGACGATCTGGGGTTCGAAGCGCTTCAGTGTTATGGCGGCGGATCTTATGAGACGCCTCATCTCAATAAGCTGGCAAGTGAAGGGGTTCGCTTTACCAACTGTCACGCCACCCCTCTCTGCACGCCGTCGCGGGTGCGGGTGATGACGGGGAAATACAGCTTCCGCAACTTCGAGCATTTCACCTATCTGAATTCAGATGAGACGACCTTCGCGGATATTGCCAGGCAGCAAGGCTACGCCACTTGTGTGGCGGGTAAATGGCAACTGAGCAAAGGAGCGAATGGCAAAGAGCCGAATGGTTACGGGTTCGATGATTACTGCGTCTGGTACCTGAAAGATCGAACCGGCGGGCGTTATGCCGACCCCACGATTTCAACTAAAGGGACCAAAGAGAAGGTCTATCAAGGACAGTATGGACCGGATATTTTCAGCGACTTCATCTGCGACTTTATAGAGGAAAACAAAGAAGGTCCGTTTTTTGCCTATTACCCGATGGTGTTAACTCACGATCCTTTTGTTCCCACACCAGACAGCGAGGGTGGCCTATATGCGAAGCCCCCGAAGGGATCCAAACAGCGTGAGAGGCAGCAAGGCGAGTTTGATATAACGAAGGTCAAAGGAAGTGCTTTCCAGCAACAGTGCTTCGCTGACATGATCGCCTATACGGACAAAATAGTGGGAAAGATTATCGCAAAGCTGGAAGCACTCAATCTGCGCGAAAATACCCTCGTAATCTTCACCTCTGATAACGGCAGTCACCCCACCAGTCGCACCATTCTTGATGGTAAGGAGTGGCAGGGTGGCAAAGGGCGCATTCACGAATTCGGGACTCATGTGCCGCTTCTGGTGCAGTGGAAAGGAAGCATTGCCGGTGGTGGAGTCTGTGAAGACCTCATTGATTTTACTGATATTTTCCCGACCATTGCCGAAACGATTAACGCGCCACTGTCAGCAGATAACCCGATTAACGGAATCTCTTTCATGCCGCAACTTCTGGGAGTAAAAGGAAGTCCGAGAGACCATCTCTTCCTGCATTATGATCCATCTCATGGAAAACCGGGGACGATATGGGGCTGCGCTCTGACCCGTTTTATCCGCACCGAAAAATGGAAGCTCTATAACGATGGCAGGCTCTACGATATCGTCAAAGATCGCACGGAACAAAAGGCGGTACCAGCAGACGCCTACCCGGAAGTCCGCTTGGAACTTCAAAAGTTTCTTGATGCACAGCCTGATATAGACACGGCAGTCACCCCCTCCGTTAAGAGAGGAACCGCTATGAAGGGGGCCGCTAAGACAGGGACAGAAGCTCCCCGGAAGAGGCGCCGCCCCAAGAAGGCATCGGACGATAATTGATGAAGTGCTGTGGAAGAAGTGACCCATTTCCCGAATAGCCTTCCGCCGATTAAGTGAATGAAAGTAACAGAAAACCTGAAGAAAATGACAGCTTGGAAACCCCTGATGATCGTTGGAGTGTCGTGGCTCTGGTGTGGCTATTCCGCCGCTCAGGACATCACTCCGGAACGCCCGAATGTCGTTCTCATCATGGCCGATGACATGGGTTATGCCGACATCGGGCCTTTCGGCAACTCGGGAATCCCGACCCCTGCACTGAACCGCCTCGCCGACGAAGGCGTGAGATTTACCGAGGCCTATGTGACCGCCCCGATCTGCGTCGCGTCGCGAATGGGACTCATGAGCGGTCGCCATCAGCAGCGATTCGGCGTTTACGGCAACTTTCATGCGCCGAACCAGGTGGCGCTGTTTGAGCAAGCAACGCTCATGCCAGTGCCGTTTCAAGAGGCGGGCTACCGGACCGGTCTGGTCGGCAAGTGGCATCTGGCGGGCAATGGAACGGGCGGCTGGCAACGTCCCGGTCCGCTGACGCGCGGCATTGACGAGTGCGTGGCGATTACCGGGGGTGGCTCGTCCTTCTGGGCCGGCGCCAAAATCGTGCGGCAGGAAATCTATGAAAAATCGCCAGCCTATTTGACCGATTTGTGGGGGACCGAGGCAACGGCCTTTGTTGAGCGAAACGCGAAGAATCCGTTCTTTCTCTACCTCGCGTTCAACGCCGTGCACGCTCCGATGCACGCGCTGGACGAGGACATCGCGCTCTTCGAAAATTCGATCGAAGATCCCAACCGCCGGATCTATGCCGGCATGCTGACGGCCATGGATCGCGCCATCGGTGGAGTCCTCGACCAGCTCGACAAGCACGGGATTACCGAGAATACGATGGTGATTTTCCTGAACGATAACGGTGGCGGTGGTAGCACCGATCAATACGCCTCCCATTCGCGCAACTGGGCAGACAACCAGCCCTTTCGTGGCTATAAGTTCGACGTCTTCGAAGGTGGCGTGCGAGTGCCGATGATAATGCGCTGGCCAGCCCGTCTCAAGGCCGGTTCGGTCTATGAGGAGCTGGTTTCCAGCGCGGACATTTATCGAACCGTGGTCTCGGCAGCCAACCTGGAGATGCCGGACGAAACCTTCGACAGTGTCGACCTGTTGCCTTACCTGACAGAAGACAAAACGGGGTCACCTCACGACTGGCTCTGCTGGCAGAACCGCAGCAGGATCCCGGAAGAAGCTGGTGGCCTCACCAGTCCTAAATCAAGGATTCACAACAGCGCCATCCGCAAGGACGACTGGAAACTCATCCGCCTGGACGAAGACATCGACACGACGAATGATCTCCCCGCCTGGCAACTCTACGATCTGGCGTCAGACGTGGGCGAACAGACCGACGTCGCTACCAAGCATCCCGAGGTGGTTCGCGAGCTGGCCCGCTTGTTTGATGCGTGGCGCGGCGAGATGCATCCGAGCATCGCGGAGCCACCGAGGGTGAAGAAAAAGAAATAGTCGATCGACCAATGAAACAAAAACTCCTCCCCACCGGCACTTTCTGCCTGACCTTCGTTTTGGCATTCCTCGCGATTGGAAGCCAAGCCGAGGAGCCCGATATCACCAATGGAAAGCTCCTAAGAGAGCATGACTTCAGCACCACGGAACTGGGCAAGGAGTTCATCGTGAAGCGAGGCCAATGGAAGGTCGAGGACGGCGCTCTGTCCGCCCGCGAGATTGAATCGGAACATCACGCGGGTTCCTGCCACCTCATGCAGGAAACGACGGATGCGGTTTTCGAGTTTCGCTTCAAGTCCGCCGACGACACTTCGAAAATCAATGTCGGCTTCGATCCGGCGCCGGGAGAGCTGGACAAGGTCGGCCACATTCACGCGGTGACCATTTCTTCGAGGGTCGTAATATTGGCTATGGCCGGGGATAAGAAGAAACCGGACGAAAACCCCGGAGGTAAACTCGGGAGCGCTCGGGTGAATTTAGAAAAGGACACCTGGTATCAGGTGCAACTCATCAATCAGGGCGACGAGTGCCGTCTGAGCATTGATGGCGAAACGCTCATCGTTGGTAAACATCCCGAGATTGCGGTGAAGAAACCGTCGATCATCTTTCGAGCCTTTGGAGAGGGCATCGCCATCGACGATATTAAGATCGCGGCAGTGAAAACACCTCGAGCAAACAAACCCGCGAAGAGAACCGCCGCCATTTCGGCCGGCAGCCGCCCTAACATTGTGTTCATGATGTCAGATGACCACAAGGCCACCGCGATGGGCTGCATGGGAAATCAGGAGATCGAAACACCAAATCTGGATCAACTTGCCGGACAGGGAGTGGTCTTTGAGCGTTGTTACGCCACCAGCCCACTCTGCAATCCGAGCCGTGTCACCTCCATGACCGGAATGTATGAATACAAAACGGGAGCCAACTTTTCGGTAGGCTCTATTTCATCAGTATTCTGGAACGAGTTTTCCTATCCCATGCTGCTTAAAAAGGCGGGTTACCAAACCGCTTTTGCGGGTAAGTGGGGGTTCAGTCTGGAGGATACGGATTACGACTACATTGGCGACTTCGACGCCTGGGGCGGTTTTGAAAGAGGGCTGCAAGGGTCCTATGTCACGGAAGAGAACGAATCACTCCGGGGATACACCCAGGAGTATCCGCATGTCTCACGCGCGCTCGGCGCCTTTGGCTCCGATTTTATCGAGGAAGCCGCAGAATCGGGAGAGCCCTTTTGCCTTTCGATCAGTTTCAAGACGCCGCACAGCCCTCATAATGTGATCGATCCGCTCGATCAGGGGCGCTACGAGGGAGTGACCTTTCCCGAACCCCCGAGTTTCGGACAGGCCGGTGTTGATCGACTGCCCACGCAAGCTAAGTTGGGCCGGCAGTATCTGCTTCGCAGGGGATGGAGTGGGGACGCCTATCAGGTTAGTTTGCGGCGCTACTACCAGTTGATCTCCGGGATGGACGCAGGCATCGGCATGGTGATGCAGGCGCTGGAGGATGCTGGCGTGGCGGATAACACCGTAGTGATCTACACCTCAGACAATGGCTATCATTGTGGCGAACATGGTTTGCAGGGCAAAATGCTGCCGTATGATTCCTCGGCCCGGATTCCCTTGATCGTCTATGACCCACGCAGCCCCTCCCAAGGAAAAAATCTGAGGAATTCATCGGTGGTTGGCAACATTGATTTCGCGTCGACTATCCTTGACCTGGCCGGCCTTGAGGCGCCCGCGAAGATGGACGGCGTCAGCCTTCGTCCCCTCATTGATGACCCGTCCGGCCGGGTGCGCGACACGATGCTTGTGGTTCAGAACTGGGGCTGGATGGTCAATGACCACAACCGCGCTCTGGCCGTAGTGAGCGAGGATTGGAAGTACATCAACTGGTGTTATGCCGATGAAAATGTTCCTCCTACCGAAGAGCTGTTTCACCTGAAGGAAGACCCGAGTGAAATGAGCAACGTCGTCGGTAATCCCGAGCACAGCGAGACGCTGGCGGCGTATCAGGAAACCTACGATCAGTACCACGAATCCTGGGTGAGCGAGTGCGTGGAGACGGAGCAGTATACTCGCATGGGCAGGATTTTTGACCGCCACCTTCCCTGGCAAGAGAAGGATTTCCAGGTGGATGGGACGCCTGGAGGGAGAGCAGAAAAAAAGAAATGGCCTGATTTTCTCGAGATCTACCAAGAGCTGACCGGCAAAGAATTCGAAGCGAAGTGAGGCCGTTATTTCCGTTTCCCCAGGCAGGAAACATTGAGCCCCCATCAGATTGACTGAAAGAACACAGAATGAAATCAAAAACAGTATTCATCAAGGTAGCGATAGCAGCAGTAGCGTCGTTTTTCAGCGAACATTCCGCCGCACTGGCGGCCACCCCTGACAAGCCCAACATCATCCTCATTCTCGCCGACGATCTCGGTTGGGGCGATGTTTCGTGCAATCAGTCTGAAGGAAAAGTTCGAACACCGGCAATCGATAAGCTTGCCTCGGAAGGTATGCGGTTCACGAACGCGCACGCGCCTCACTCGGTTTGCACGCCAACGCGGTACTCGCTGCTGACAGGCCGCTATTGCTGGCGAACGTATGTGCGGGAAGGGGTGCTGCCCGGGTTTGCCCGGCCTCTGATCCCGCCCACTCGAGTTACGATTGCGTCCGCTCTAAAAGGGCAAGGCTATTCCACAGCTGCCTTCGGCAAGTGGCACATCGGTCTGGGGTGGAGGCCAAAAGAGGGTGATCCTGGGGACTACCATTTTGGTTCACAAATCCACGGGCCCGGAGCGAATGCGTCATTGGTGGCGATCAGTGAACGGGTCGATCACTTGGCTCCGATCGAAGGCGGGCCGCTCGCACTCGGATTCGATACCTTTTTTGGAACGCCTTCGAACTGCACTCGCATTCCGGTTTTTATTCGAGGCAATCAAATTATCAACCAGCCCAAGCCGGACGAAACCGGTTTGATTCGAGATCCAGAGCTACTTCGTGATACCGTCGACGATCTCTATATCGCCGAGACTGAGAAATTCATCGAATTGTCGGTCGCCGAGAATAAGCCGTTTTTTGTCTACCTAGCTTTGAATGCCGCGCATGGGGCAGTTTTGCCGCCAGAAAGATTTGTTGGCAAATCGGGCATTGGCCCGCGAGGTGATCGTTGTCTTTGGGTCGATGAGAGTGTCGATAAGATTTCAAAATTTCTCGACGAGGTTGGAATTGCAGAGGATACGATCGTTGTTTTTACTTCGGACAATGGCCCGAAATTCACCAAGTCAGAATTGCCCAAGGGTCACGATGCGTCAGGTCCCTATCGCGGTTATAAAACCGATGCGTGGGATGGCGGTTCCCGTGTTCCTTTCATCGTTCGCTGGCCGGGTAAAGTTCCTGCCAATGAAGTGAACGACCATCTCATGTCGCTAACCGATCTGATGCCAACGGCGGCATCGATCGCAGGGGCAACGCTCCCGAAATGGTCGGCTGAGGATGGGATAGACCAGTCCTCCCAGTTTATGGATAAAAACGCGGAGCCCGCTCGCCACTCGATGATCACGCAATCCTACACAGGCATCCTCTCGATTCGGCGGGACAACTGGAAGCTGATTTTTGACACGCAGAGTTCCGGCGGATTCTACAAGTATTCAGATGCCGTGGAACCAATGAATGTAATGGCTTCCTGGCGATTGGATTTAAGCCAAACAGGGCAACTCTACAATTTGACGGAGGATCCTTATGAACAGACGAACCTCTATAAAACGAAGCCGGCTGTTGTGAAAGAACTCACGAAAGAGATCCAGAAGGCGATCAATTCCGGCCGCAGTCAGCCCTGATTGATTAGCCCCCAAACTAACTGGAGGATAATGAAGGGGGAGATGATCGTGGAGAGAGGGGACGAAGAGCAAAAGCGGTTATAAGAGTGGGACAACCAGGAGTGGCGACAAATACCGAACTTTCTGCTTCAGAGTCGCCTGGGGTCTTCCCCTTGGAATTCTATGAGACCTATACGGCACGGCGAGGCCAAAGCGGTAGAACAAGAGGATGTGGCACAAAAATACTCAAATCATGATGAAAAGACTTGACCATACCAACCGGTCGGTTTAATGGTTTTACCTATGGGACGTATCACGGCAAAAGAGAAGCTCCTCAGTGCAGCAGAGGCATTGATGCTGGCCGATGGCTATTCACGAACCACGGTGGAATCTGTGTGCGAAGATGCCGGGGTGACCAAAGGAAGTCTCTATCACCATTTCAAGACCAAAGAAGATCTTGGCATCGCAGTACTCGATGGCTGGATTTCCAGGAATGCTGAAATTTTGCAGAACGGCCCTCACCAAGCGGTGACTGATCCCACTCAAGCGGCCCTGGTTTATCTCCAACATGTGGCAGACTCAGCTCCTGATCTCTGGCGCAGCGGATGTTTTGTTGGAAGTCTTTCCATGGACATTGCTGGAGCCAGCGATCGAATGCAGAAAAGCGTCGAGACCATTTTTCGGGGATTTGTCAAAGAGCATACCGATCTCTTTCAGCCAGTGGTGGAGAAGAGCAAACTGGAGAACGTCCCTTCTGCAGAAGAACTGGCGGAGTGGTTCCTTTCCTCAATTGAGGGCTCGATCGTGCTTGCGAAAGCCTATCGTCAGATTGACCCGATCACTCGGGCTGTAGAAAGCTTCCGGCGCTATCTTGAAATCCTAATCGGAGAACCTACTACCGGCCGTGAAAATTGATACAAATCGAGCGATGCTATGAGATATTGAGTCATATCCTAAGGTCCATTTTTTTAACCCAATAACATACCAACCGGTCGGTATACCGACCAAAACCAGAGAGAACCAAACCCATGAAAATAACATCAACACAAGAAGCCGAGAGCACAAACGAGTGGATTGAGGACTACCGATCCAGGATTGAAGAAGGCTCCCTCATGAACCTCGTTCATTCGATTCTAGGAGACATGGGCGCTGCCGCCAGTGGGGCACTCGTTCTCCTCGGGGACCGACTCGGGATTTATCAATCCCTGGCAAAATCGGGCCGACTTACTTCAGCTGGGCTGGCCGATGAGACCAGCCTGGATGAACGCTACTTGCGCGAGTGGCTGTCAAATCAGGCGGCCTCTGGATACATCGATTACGATCCGGGCACGAAAGAGTTCTTCATGAAGCCGGAACAGGTCGCCATCTTTGCTGATCCGGACAGCCCTGTGGCAATGACTGGTGGATACTATGCCCTCGCTTCCACCTATCATGACGAACCCATGGTTGCTGAAGCATTTCAAACCGGTGCGGGGATCCCATGGGGAGATCACCATGACTGCCTCTTCTGCGGAACGGAGAAGTTTTTCCGCCCGGGGTACGCTGCCAATCTCGTCGGTTCCTGGATTCCCGCATTGGATGGGATGAAGGAAAAACTGGCGGATGGAAACGCTCATGTGGCAGACGTAGGGTGTGGATACGGCGCCTCGACACTGATCCTGGCAAAGGCATTTCCCGAGTCACAGTTCGTGGGATTTGACCTGCATGAGGGCTCCCTGGAACACGCCCGTCGCCATGCAGCAGATCAGGGATTGAACAATGTAAGGTTCGAGCGGGCGACGGCGAAAGATTTCCCCGGTAACGGGAAGTATGATCTCGTCACTGTATTCGACGCCTTGCATGACATGGGTGATCCAGTGGGTGCCTGCGGACATATCTTTGAAAGCCTCAAACCTGACGGAAGTCTAATGTTGGTAGAGCCAATGGCCGGGGACAATCTTGAGGACAATCTCAATCCCGTGGGCAGGCTCTACTACGCCTTTTCGACCATGGTTTGCACGCCGGGTTCACGCAGCCAGGAAGTCGGGGCTGCTCTCGGCGCACAGGCAGGCGAGGCAAAACTTCGAAACGTCGTCCAGGAAGCGGGATTCCCCCATCTTCAACGCGTCGCCGAAACACCGTTCAACCTGATCCTCGAAGCCAGACGCTAACCAAAACCCAGAAGAAAAAACACTAACCCAAACAGATAGAAAGAACCCTAGCCATGAACAATACAACGATGCTCAACGAGTCGACCCTCAATGGGATCGACATCAAGCGCCAATCTCAAACAATGGATGCGATTGGCAAGAATCTCTCCGTGGGGGAGGTCCGGCTACGTGCCGTCAACCGGTGGCAGGGAGGAACTCACACCCAATCGAGAATCACAGCCTTTGACGCTGCCGGCGGACATCATCAGCATGTGGAAGAATTTGCCGTTGAAACAGATCTTCCGCAGGCATTTTTGGGGACAGATCTGGGGCCCGCTCCGACTGAGCATGCACTTCAGGCGCTTGCCGCATGCATGACAACGACGATGATCTACAACTGTGCCGCGCGGGGGATCGAAGTCCGCTCAGTCGAGTCTGAAGTCCAGGGAGATATGAATGCTGCCGGATTTTTTCAACTCGACGAAACTGTCCGAAAAGGGTTCTCGGGAGTTCGGATCAAGTTCGACATTGATGCCAACGCGACCGACGAGGAACTTCAACAACTGCTTCAGGCGTCTCCGCTGTTTGACGTCTTCACGAACGGTATTCCTGTTTCAATTGAACTGGGTGAAGTTTAATCTTCAATACCCGCACCGGAAGTTTCCGCTTCCGGTGCGGGTATCATACTCGGCTTTCGTTTCGATGCCCAATGCTGCGACGGATTGATCTTCAAGAGTGACGTTTCTGATTACCCATTACGCGACCCCTTATCCTTTAGAGAGATCATCATGAACCCCAGCGATCAATATTCGACACTGCTGAAAAACACTCTTGGGCACGCCCTTGAATACCTGGAGCAACTGCCCAATGCGCCCGTCGGACCGAAGGCAACCCTGGAGGAATTGCGCGAGCGACTAGGGAAACCTCTCCCTGACAAGGAAACCGATCCCAGTGAGGTGATCGCGCATTTGGTAGAGGACGTCCGGGAAGGTCTGACTGGTAATGCCGGGGGTCGCTTTTTCGGCTGGGTGATAGGAGGTTCCCTCCCGGCAGCCCTGGCTGCTGACTGGCTGACTTCCGTTTGGGATCAAAATGCCGGCATGTTTGCTGTCGCTCCGGCTGCCTCCGTCGTTGAAGAGGTTGTGGGACGGTGGCTCTGTGAATTGCTTGGACTTCCCGCCACTGCCAGCTTCGCCTTGGTGACCGGGTGTCAGATGGCTCACGTCACCTGTTTGGGCGCTGCCCGGAATGGGGTGTTATCCCGTCACGGGTGGGATGTCGAACAGCAAGGCCTCTTCGGCGCACCGCCGATACGAGTCATCACAGGTGATCAACGCCATGGCACGATCGAACGTGCCTTGCGCATTCTCGGGATGGGGTGCGACTGCATTGTTGATATTCCGGTCGATGACAAGGGACAGCTTACCGGCACCGCATTGGAAACTGTGCTGGCAGCCGACCCAAACACTCCAACCATCGTCCTATTGCAGGCAGGCGATCTCCATACCGGAGCCTTTGACCCCTACCTTGATGTGATCCCGGTTGCTCACCGCTACCAGGCCTGGGTGCACGTCGATGGCGCATTCGGTTTGTGGGCTGCCGCTAGCCCGGAGTATCGGCACCTGACTGCAGGAGTCGAAAACGCAGACTCCTGGGCGACCGATGGACACAAATGGCTCAATGTACCTTATGATTGCGGCTATGCGCTTGTCGCTGATCGTGAGGCCCACTATCGCTCGCTCAGTCATCACGCTGATTACCTTAATCACTCTGACGAGGCACGCGATCCGGTCGATTGGAACCCGGAGTATTCTCGCCGGGGTCGGGGATTTGCCACCTATTCGGCAATCGCCAGTCTCGGGCGAGATGGGATTGCCAGTATGGTCTCCAACAGTTGCCGTCATGCCCGACGAATCGTCACAGAGGCAGGCAAGCTTCCCGGCGTGAAGGCGTTGCACATCCCAACGATCAATCAGGGATTGTTGCGCTTCTACGATCCAAAGCCCGATGCAACCGAAGACGATCACGATCGCCGCACCGAAGAGGTTACCGCGAGGATCGTAGCCTCTGGTGAGGCATTCTTCTCATGCACCACCTGGCGAGGGATGCGCTGCATGCGAGTATCTGTTTGTGGCTGGCAAACCGATGACGAAGATATCGACATGACAATTGAGGCTATCGCAGACAGCCTTTGAAGATGCTCATCCCGCTTACTGCCTGGGATTTTCAGCCCTGATTCATTCGGCATTCAGAGACCCCCAGGCAAAACACCCCTCACCTCCCGATAGCGCTGTCGCGTTTGCGACGGAAGTTCGCCGAATACCTCCCGGTATTTAGCGGCAAACTGTCCCAAATGTGCAAAAACCCACTCCCCGGCCACTTCCCCGATCTGGCGATCACTCGCACCGCGGAGTCCCCTGCGCACGCCGTCAAGCCGCTGCGCTAATAGATACTGCTTAGGTGAGACCTGAAAATGATCCTTAAACAAGTATTGCAACGATCGCTCGCTAGACTTCGTAACTTCACACAAATCCCCTACGGTCAGAGGTTGCCGCTCATGGTTTCTGACATGATCCAGAGCCAGCTTCAACTTGATGCCTCGAGATCTGGAAAGTGTGGGCGGGCAGGAGCAAGGTTGCAAGCCGCGTGTGAGGGTCGACACCTGATCGCACAGTCGATTCGAGCACTTCCAGCATGAAGCTCATAGCTTCTGGACCGCTACGCCAATATCTCTTTCGCAACATGCCCGTAGACATCAGTGAGCCGAAAATCACGTCCGGCGTAGCGATAGGTCAATCGCTCGTGATCAAGGCCTAACAGATGCAGTATCGTGGCGTGCCAGTCGTGGATGTGCATTTTGTCTTCGACCGCTTCGTAGCCGTGATCGTCGGTGGACCCGTAACTGAAGCCACCTTTCACGCCGCCTCCAGCCATCCAGGTGGTGTAGCCTTTGGCATTGTGGTCGCGACCATCCCCACCCTGTCCATGAGGAGTTCGTCCAAATTCTCCGGCCCAGATCACGAGAGTATCTTTGAGCATGTCTCGTTGTTTGAGGTCTTTGAGAAGTCCCGCGATCGGCTTATCGGTCGCGCCGCAATTTTCGGTGAGCTTCGCCTTCAGGTCGCCATGAGTATCCCAACCCGGGCTGTGGCTGAGCTCGATGAATCTGACCCCAGATTCGGCAAACCGGCGGGCGAGCAGGCATTTCCGGCCAAATTCGTCAGTCGCTGATTCTCCAATCCCATAGAGATTGAGAGTTTCCTGAGATTCGTCGCCGATATTGACGGCCTTAGGAACTTCATCCTGCATCCGAAAGGCGAGCTCGAACGATTCGATGACTCCTTCCACCCCCGGTTGTTGAACTTCCCTCTCCAACTTCTCTTGGTTCAGCGACTGGATGAAGTCGAGCTGCATCCTCTGATGCTCCCGGCTCAGTCTCGGATTGGCGATGTTGGCGACTCCCGATGATGGCGTGCTGCTCTCGCCCTTTCTTCCTTTTCCCTTACCTTTCCCTTTGCCCCCCGAACCTGCCTCCGTCCCTTTGGCGACACTGATTCCGGTGCCCCGATATTCCGGAGGAAGAAAGCTGTTTCCCAGGATCTGGTTATTCCCTTTTCCCGGGTCAATCCAGAGATAGCCGGGAAGATTCTCCGTCTCTGCGCCGAGACCGTAGAGAGACCAGACCCCCAGAGACGGGCGGGCGAATTGAAACTTCCCAGTATGCATTTGCAGCTGCGCCTGAGTGTGATCAGGAATATCGGTATGCATCCCGCGTAGCAGACAAAGATCGTCCGCCATGCCGGAGACGTGAGGGAACAATTCGGAGATCCACAAACCGCTTTCACCGTGTTGAGAGAATTCAAACGGCGACGCGAGGAGTTTTGCTCCCCGCAGATTCCCGTATTTCCCCTCTTTACCATGGTCTTTGATCAACTGCGGCTTGTAGTCAAACGTATCGAGGTGAGAGGGGCCACCCGGCATCGTCAACATGATAACTCTTTTCGCGCGCGCCGGAAAGTGAGGTGCCTTCGGAGCAAGGCCCTTAGCCCCCTGTGCTTCGCGTTGCGCGAGTGCAGCAAAGGCGAGCCATGAGAATCCTGTCGATGTTTTCTTGAGCGCCTCGCGGCGTGAAAGTAGGTGACTCATAACGTAATTCAGGTTGAGGTTCGGTCTTTGTTAGTTGAGATAGCGAAATTCAGCACTGGAGAGTAAGCCCTGGCAGAATAGGGTCAGGAACTGCGCTTCAGCCTCTTTCTTATCTCCGGTCTCTTCCGTCACGGACGGAACGTAGGCCTGGTAGAACTGGATCGCGCTTTTGTATTCGCCAGAGGTAGGCTGCCTACCGAAAGCCTGGAGAAACGCATACCGAACGCGATCCCTCGTGTTATCAAATCGTTCCTGGAGGACTCCGGCGAAATGATCGGCCTGCTCGAGGATAAAGGGACTGTTCATGAGGTAGAGCGATTGCTCCGCTCCATTTGAAATCTGACGACTTCCGGTAACAGCACTTGGGTCCGCCCCATCGAACAGGTCGATCAGTTCCGGCATGGCATCCCTAATCGGAGGGAGATAGACGGAACGCACGGGAGGAAAGCTCGACACGAGATCAGGGCTACTCCGCCGTCCCAGTTCGCCGTCTCCGTATTCGCTGACTACCGAACCAAAGGGGCGATTCAGATCCAGCTGCCCCGTTGCCGCGAGGATAGAATCGCGAAAGGCTTCGGCGTCGAGCCTTCTCGGTGCGGCGCGCCAGAGATAGTTGTTCTCTGGGTCTTTCTGGTCGTTGGCCGAATGGAATTCGGATGCCATCTGGTAGGTCCGAGTCAGGAGCAGGCTTTTGATGAGCCCTTTCAGTGACCAGTCGTCCTCCATGAACTGAATGGCGAGGTGATTGAGCAGTTCCGGGTGAGAAGGAGCCTGGCCTGTCGTTCCGAAATTGTCAGTCGTAGCGACAATCCCTCGACCGAAGAGCTTATCCCACACTCGGTTGACCATGACGCGGGCAGTCAGCGGATTGCGGTTCGAACTCATCCATCCGGCAAGCTCGAGACGACCGCTGTGATCTTCCTCGATGCCACCGGGATAGTGGTCGAGAACCTGGATGAAACCACGAGGCACCTCCTGCGCCGGGCTATCGATTTCCCCACGAACGAGCACGTTGGCATCGATCACCGATGCCTTGTCCAGCATCCCCATTCCGAAGGCATTTTCCATTCCGCTACCGCTGATGGCTGCCAGCTGTTTGGTCAGGCTACTCTGCTCGGTTCTCAACCGGCTGGAGGTGCGTCCTCGTTTCTCCCCTGTCCCCTCTGCCGTGCCATTCATTCTGGCCCGCTTGTCAGCGTGAACCTCAGACAACCCCTGATTCACTTCTGCGAGCCGGGTCTCCAGCGCAGCGACTTCGGCTTCCGTGTATTGTATGCCTGTCTCGCTGGGGAGAGGTAGTTCGATCAGTTCACCTACATTAAACCGATTCCCCGATCCCGAAGTTCCGTAATGTGTCTTGGAACTCAAAAAGATGCCGGCCATGGCATAGTAGTCAGCCGTCGGTATGGGATCAGTTTTGTGATCGTGGCACCGGGCGCAGGAGACAGTCAGTCCGAGGAAGGCCTTCGCGGTTGTGTCAATCTGCTCGTCCACCATATCCATCGTGAACTGCCTCGTGCTCTTTTCCCGAAAGTTCTTCGGGCCGACCGCCAAGAAGCCGGTCGCGATCATTTTTTCCTGCTGTTCGCGCTGCGAATTCGATGGAAGCAAATCACCGGCAAGCTGCTCCTGAATGAACTGGTTCCAGGGCTTGTCGCCGTTGATCGAATCGATCACATAATCCCGATACCGCCAGGCATGCGGGTAGGCCTGATTCGAGCCCATTCCATTGGACTCAGCGTAGCGGGCGACATCGAGCCAATGCTTCCCCCAACGTTCACCGAATTGTTGGCTCTCCAGCAGCAGATCAATCGTGGATTCGATGGCCTCGCCGGGATCCTTTTCCCACGCCTCATAAAAGTCGTTGGCAAAGTCCGGGCGCGGAGGCATCCCAATAAGATCAAGAAAAAGCCGCCGCAGAATAACTTGGGGACTCGCAGGGTCAGAGGGATCCAGATTCTCCGCCTCCAGCCTTGCGAGGACGAATCGGTCGATATCAGTGTGGGGCCATGCCTGATCTTTGACTGTGGGAATCGGCTGTCTTGTCGGAGCTTGGAACGACCAGAATTTTTTACCGGCCTCAATATCGATCTCAGTGATGACCTCCTTTTCCCCTTCCCTCGGGTCGGGAGCCCCCATCTCAATCCATTCCCTGAAATCCTCTATCACCTCGTCCGGCAATCTGCTCTTTGGAGGCATTTCGTAGTCGGGCTCGACATGGGAAACTGCGAGCCAGATCCAGCTTTCCTCCAGATCGCCAGGCACCGTACCGGAACCGGAATTTCCGCCTTCACGAAGACCAAATCGGGTATCGAGGGTGAGTCCCCCCTTATTCTCTCCCTCCTCCTTGGAATGGCACTCGTAGCAGGAATCGATCAGCACAGGGCGAATCTTGCTTTCGAAAAATAAAATCTGTTCCTCGCTCAGATCCTGTTCAGCGGAGGCGAGGGTGATCGCTAATGGGATTAAGAAAAACAGGGCTCTCATTTCGTCTTCAGCTTGTTTGGCTAAAGAACCCTAACCCCTGAAGATGCTAGAAAGATTACGCCCTTCGAATTGTTTGCCCCTTTTGAATCGGAACAAGGCTTCGTGTGGCAGGCCCAGGACGGGGCACCAACGGCACACCGCCATACTACCTCTCTCTTACTTCTTGATCGGGTAGAGGTAGTTCATCCACCCCATCATCCTAAGAAGGATCTTACGGACAGGAGAAGAGTGCAGGGCGTCATGTTCGCCGTAGACCGCCGCCTGCCCCTGAACGCCAACGGGGAGTCCCAGTTCGGTCAGGTCAGCTTCCAGCTCGATCAATGCCAGCAGTCGATCATGATGCTTCACTATGTCTCCGGATCGCAGGGTGCCGCTAGGCTCTATCGCTGCTTCCGGAATCACCGGGAGGATGCTCGTAATCTTGCCCGCAAAGACTCGGCCGGGAACCGCATCCAGAATCACCTCCGCATCGGCCCCTTCTTCCAAATTGCGTTTGGCGTTTTGCCAAAAGCTGGCAAGGATTTGTCGCCGCTCGGTCGGAACGAACACCAGCGTGGGGCGGAGAGGCAAAGTCGAGGCCATCATTCCTTCTCGCAGGATAAGCTGGGTAACTAGTCCGCGACTGGGGGCGCGAACCGTGGTTCGCTCGAGGTCGTATCGTGCCTGCTTCAACTGAGCCTCGATTTCCAGAACTCTCGTGTCCACTCCACCGATCTGAGCACCAAGGCTCAGTTCGGCTTGCCGCTCGCCGGCGCGAGCCGCGAGCAAATCGGCCTGCTCGGCTAGAAAAAGCCCCCGCTTGGTATCGATCTCTTGTTGAGAAATGGTGCCGACTCCTGCTTCCGCGACCCGTTCGAAGGCTGCCTTAGTCCGATCCACTTCGGCTCCCGCCTTTTGCACATTGGCCTTCGCTAGCTCCAACATGGCCCTGGACTCCTCGACCGCCTGAGTGACATCTACCAACCTGGCTTCGAGTCGCTCGACTTCGAGTTGGTAGGGCTGAGGATCGATCTGGAAAAGAACAGTGCCCTCTTCGACTTCCTCGCTCGGCTTGACCTTCACCTCGGTGACGATTCCTGATACCGCCGGGATGATGGGCGTCGTAGCATAAACTTCCTTGGCGTATTTCGCGTAAGGATGCTTGAAATTCATCCAGAAAAGAAGTGTGAAAAGAAAGACGACTCCCCCGAGTATGGCGGTCGGCACGGTGATCTTGTTGAGTGGTATCTTGAAGATCTTGAAGATCGCGGTGCAGATGCCAGCGTAGAGGAGGAGAAGAAGGAGGTCCATGAGTGAGCGAGGTCAGGAGTGATTCTACAGGATCAAGCGTTCGTATCAGCAGGCTTCGAATCGAGCCGCCTTTCCAGTTCAGCGATGCGCTGGTGCAAGAGAGAGATTTGTTCCGGGATCTCCGGGTTTGCAATTTGTTCTTCCCCGTCTTCTCCTGGGTTTTCGTCCTTCTTTTCCAACTCGATATCTTCCGGTGTCAGGCCCGAATGGGACATGCCCCAGCCCCGGTCTTCCCGATAGAGAGTGGCCCAGATCCAGAGAAAGGGCCAGAGCACATGAAGCGTGAGCAAACTGACCCAACCCGCAACGTGAATGGCATCCTGGTGTGGATGCTTCCGCTTCTTCGCGATCTCGTAGGGGATGTCGTGGATGATGATGACCGCGTAGAAAAGAAACAGCACGACGAAGATCAGCAAACCAAGAGCGGCGTAATTTAGCATGTCAGAATGAGAGGTTGAAATGCAGTGTCTCAGAAATTCGCGAAGCTGTCAAAAGCACAACGCCCCCTAACGGACTCGTCACCCGTAATGGGATCGGGGTACCGCCGAGATGGGCTTCGAGTTCCTACTCAACCAACTCGATGTTGTTCAATTCAAAGCTCCCGTCGAGGATGGCTGGCTCAGGACCATAGAAACGACCGAGCAGGAAGAAACGCCGTTTCGGATCGGTCGGCAGCCAGTTGCTCTCCTTTCCTTCAGGGGCTTTGGGTCCGAAGTAGATGTCCACCGAACCATCGGTATTCTTCTTCACTTCTTTCATATTGGAATCGATGCTGCTCTTATCGATGTTGCGAAGGTAGGATGCCGATTCCAGGTCGTAGGTGGTAACGGCCCAGAAATCACGAACAGGCACTTTGGCTGGCATCACCAGCTTGTAGTTCTTGCTGCCATCCAGCCACTCGCCATCTGCGGTTTCCGCAATGTCGAGGTAGTAGGTCGCGCTGCCGTAGTTCTTAACGCTGGTGATGATCGCATAAAAGACCGCGCCCCGGGCGTGATAGTCATAGTAGGAAGGATACTCGAAAGTCCAGTCCGTCTCCCTCGAACCGTTGGGGACCAGTGCCGACCATTTCTTGCCTTCGTAAATAAAGGGATTCAGGACCCGGTGGTATTGATCGATCATGAACTCAAGCGCTTCGGGCCCCGCTTTGTCAAAGGTGGCCTGTAGCTCTGCGTCCGGCTCAAAGGCCGCGCCCTTCTTGATTCCGATGCGAGCCAGCAGCCCCATCATGGAAAGATCCCGGTCCAAAACGACCTCCTCCGTAATCATCTCGTGGATGTGCTTGTAGATCTTCCCATCCAACACGGGTGTCATCTCAAGCATTTTACCATAGAGATCGACGAACTTCATTTCTGGCGGATTCTTGGCTTTCGCCAGCGGGTAAATCTTGATCTGCTTGGTGAGAGCGGTCGCCTTAGCCAGGTTCTCCTCAGTGGCGCCGCCTGCCATGATGGGACGCAATACCACCCAGCCCTGATAAGTTTTCTGCTCGTAGACCAAAGCATTTGGAAGGAGTTCGCCATTGTAGTTTGGCGGCACCAGCATGTACTTCGCCCCCGCGCCCTTGTCCCGACCGGCCGCGCCCACATCATCAATCGGTCGCTGCCAGGCATCCATAATGGTCCCAAAGATACCAATTCCCTCTACCGCAGGAGGAATCTCGACAACGATGGGACCGTCCTCAAAGTTCCAGTAGGTCATGATGTAGGGCGTCGTGTTGTTCGGCGTAGCCGTCTGGAACCTCCAGTCCTGGAGTTGTGAAAAATAGCCGACGTCACCCGGTCCCACCCCTACGTCCGCGAGGGCATCGCGGTAAAACTTGAAGTTCATGAGCGGCATGGCCCACACCGCAGCATCGATCGCGCGGTGATGATCCATCCGCTGGCTGGTGGTTTGCTCCTCCGCTCTGACGGAACTGAATCCAACAGCAAACAGCAGAAAGGTTGCGAGTGCTGTGTTGAGTAATTTTCTCATGGTGTTTTGTGTTTTCATTTATTTTCAGTCAGTAGGTATAGGTAAAGAGTATGGATAAAAACACCGTTATTTTGGCCAGATAAGGGTGACTTGCAAACGAAGCCCCCACCCTTCAGGGCCGCCCTTTGCCGAGTCCGCCCAGTACTTCGCCGTAGCGCCAATGGAGACTGGCTGATCCCAGATGGAGACCAGCTGGTCGACGATAAAGTTGACCGGCAAGGCTAGGTCCGAGCCGTTCCAATCGTAGACGGTTTCGGCGCTAACCGATAGGGTGGTATTGGATGGAAGAACGTAGGAAACCCACGGCTCGGCGTAAGTTCCGTTGTAGTCATTACTCCCGCCATCGAGTGACCAAAGGTGATTAACGAGGACTCCAACGGTCCATGCCCCTTTTGTTTTCAGAGCGACGGCAGTTGGTCCAAGTGCCCAGGAGTCGATACCAAAGACATCGCGGGAAGCGGTGGGCATGCTGGCCGCGGGTCCCACCCCCCAAATCCAACCATGTTCTGGAGTCTCGCTTGGAGAGAAAAAGAAACTCTGCAGAATATCACCTACCCCGGATTCGTCCTGCCCCTTCCAGGCAACATCTTCCTGATGAATGAACGGGACGATAGTGCGAGAGATCAGATGCCAATCTTCGTTCAATGAGAACGGAATCAAAGGCTGGGCATTGAGCACCTCCTGAGTCCCTTCTCCATCGACTCCTAGATCCTTATCAAAGTTCAGCTGTAGAGGCAGAGTATAGAGGGACGCGATCGGGTTAGTGAGTTCCTGAGCCAGATTCCGTTCAGCTTCCTGAGCCAACCCAACAGAAGAAAGCAGCCCTAACGACAAAACCGGTAGGACACTTTGTATCATTCGCCGAGAATTTACGAGTCGTAGTGCTTTCATATTTTATTATCTGAAAATGGAAAAGTCGCCAGATGCACGCTGAGATCTGACCATTTATCTTCTATTTCAATCAGTGTCTATATGTTCCCAGTATTACAGCTATTTTTGCCTCTCAATATCCGGGAGCTGATAGCTTCCGTCGAAAAGCGACTTTTCGGGGCCATACATCCGAACGTAGGTGAACCAACCTTTTCCAGGGATAGTTTTGACCCATTGATTTTCTTTGCCGGCCGGAGCATTGGGGCCAAAGAAAATATCAAAAGAGCCATCGGCATTAGCCTCTGGCTTCTCAAACAGCATCCGAACAGCACCCCTGCCCTGGTCCGTATCGATGATGGTGCGTGTCTCCGAATCGTAGACTGTCACTGACCAAAAGAGTTTCGCGGGAACAGGTCCCGGAATGGTCAGTTTATAATTTTCAGCGCCGTCAAAATACGTTCCGGTCGAATCTTTCAGTCCAACAAAATAGATGGACCCGGCGCCAACCTTTCGCATACCCCCCGCTGCCGTTGTGCCCCAGGCTTGAAAGAAGAAGTGATCACTGGCTGTCAGGTCTCTGTGGTTTTCGTTTCCGAATTCTTTGAATTCTGCATTGATTGGACCCGACAAAGGAAACCATTCCCACTGGCGACCTTCCCAAACTATTCTTTCTGGTCGAGGATTGGCAAAGGACAAAATCCTCATCTCGGCATAGCCAATTTCAGCGGCTTCTGTGAGAATTGCCTTCTGGCGCTCAGTTGGATCAAAGGCTTCTCCTTTTTTAATGCCAACAGAGGCCAACATACCAAGCATCACTCGATGCCTCATCTGGACTGTTTCACGATCTACAACGGCATGCAGTTCCCGCCAGAAGTCCATGCTCGTTTCCCAGCTAAGCATCGGTAGCGGGGCTTTCTGGCCTTTCACGTCAACAATCCGAAAGGAAGACGGTTTTCCCGCTTCACTGAGAGGGTACACTTTTACTTCTTGTGCAAGGTCGACAGCTTCATCATACGAACCTGTTTTGGACATAATCCGAACTGCGACAACGACCTCCCAAGTATCACTTTGAGCAGGATGATACCCTTCGGGTATATCGCCATCGTAGGCAGGAGGCAGAATTAGGTTTTTCTCCCCCTTACCCTTGCCTGCGCCAATGGTACCCATATCGCCTACCGGATCCATATTGTGGTCACACAATAAGCCGATATAAGGGCCCTCTGGGATATCAACCACCATGGGGCCTGACTCTCTGAGATCAAGCACAGCAATAATGTAGGGCGTATCTTGATTGGAGACAGAAAACTGCTGCTCAGGATCCTGCGGCATGATGATCCCCACTTCGTTGGGTATCGCGCCGTGCGGCTTAAACTGTTGAATCACCGCTTCGGTAGCAACCGTCGGGAAGAAGAACTTGTAGGCTTCAATCGCCCGACGCAGATCTGTCGCATATTGCGCCTTCTTAATGGTCTCCGCGTTAGCAGGGAAGCCACGCGTGAAGTTGTAGGGAGATTCCTCTGCCAGCAGCGGTGCTGCGGGGAGCATGCTGAATAGGCATGCAATAATGAGCGATCGATTTAGTGGCTTGTTCATACTACTTTTGAGATGATGCCTTTGCTCGAGATGTAAGACTCTTGTTAGGTTCTTGTTAGGTTCTTGCTACTCAACCACAACAGAAAGAGAATAAAAGGGCCGCACCCGAATGAACAGGTGAGGCCCAGAGTAAGTCATACTGCGTTTCACAAAGTGCTCCGTCAGTTTTTTGCGCTGCCGGCGCTGGCTGCCGCTTCCATCACTGCCTCGAGGCTGAAGGTGGCTGGTTTCATGCGGGGCGGAAACTCTTTGAAGCTCTGCAGCCAATTCGCGATGTAGGCAGACGCGGGTGCGAGCGCGAAAAGACGCTCCGTTTGCCAATGCACGTGTCCGATGGACTCATCGGAAGCGCGTTCAAATGGATCCATTCGCAGGTTGGTGAGCATCGGCCAGCGCAGTTCCTCGAACGGAGCTTCCCAGACTTTGAAGCCCACCGCATTCTGGCGGAGGAAGGTGATCTTCCAATTATTGAAACGCAGTGCCGCGGCTTTACCGCCGTCGGTCCAATAGATGAATTCATGACGCGGGGTTTCGTCGACGTCGCCTTTCAGGAACGGCATCAAGTTGTAGCCATCGAGGTGGACCTTGAAAGTCTTGTCTCCGACTTTCTTTCCTTTGAGGAGGTCTTCCTTGACCGTGTCGTCACCGACGGCGGCCAACAGGGTCGGCATCATGTCTTCGTGCGCGCCCATGTCGTTGATGATCGTGCCGGGCTCGATAACGCCGGGCCAGCGAATCGCACAAGGAACCCGGTAGCCGCCTTCCCATTGCGTGTTCTTCTCGCCGCGGTGCCTGGTCGAGCCGCCATCGGGCCAGCCGAACACTTCCGCACCATTGTCACTGGAATACATCACGATGGTGTTCTCCTCGAGGCCCAGTTCCTTGAGCTTGGCCAGCACCTGTCCCACATGACCGTCATGCTCGACCATGCCATCAGCATAGACGCCCAATCCCGTCTTACCCTTGGACGCCTCTTTCAGATGCGTGAAGACGTGCATGCGGGTGGAGTTCCACCAGAGGAAGAATGGCTTCTCGGCTTCTGCGGCGCGCTCCATGAAGTCGAGTGCCTTCGCGTTGACCTCTTCGTCGATGGTTTCCATTCGCTTCCTGGTGAGCGGTCCGGTGTCTTCGGTCCTACCATCGGAAAAGCTGTGGATGACGCCGCGCGGTCCAAACTTCTTTTTGAACTCCGGGTCCTTGGGATAATGCTCGTTCTCCGGCTCTTCCTCGGCATTCAAGTGGTAGAGATTGCCGAAGAATTCGTCGAATCCGTGGTTGGTCGGCAACATATGATCGAGATCGCCGAGGTGATTCTTCCCAAACTGCCCAGTCATGTAGCCGTGCGGCTTTAGCAGTTCCGCCAGGGTCGGATCTTCCGACGAGAGGCCTTCCGGTGTGCCGGGCAGGCCGACTTTGGTGAGGCCAGTGCGGATGGGCGACTGCCCAGTGATGAACGCCGCGCGGCCGGCGGTGCAACTCTGCTGCCCATACCAGTCGGTGAAAAGTGCGCCTTCCTTGGCGATACTGTCGATATTCGGCGTCCTGTAGCCCATCTGACCCAAGTTGTAGGAACTTATGTTGTATTCCCCGATGTCGTCCCCCCAGATGATGAGGATGTTAGGTTTTTTGGTCTCTGCCAAAGCCGTCACATTGCCGATCACCACTGTGGCCACGGCGATGAGGATTGCTTGCCAACAATGTCTGTCGTATTTCTTGGTCTTCATAGTTCTCATTTTCTGTTATGTTTTTCTGGTAGGTTGTTCATTTTACTTTTTGAATCGTGCCGTAGCTCGGGATGAATTGATCTAATTCGGTTCAAAGGGAATGCCCTTCTGGATGCCGCTCGCAGCCAAGAGTCTCCGGGGCCAAGGCCGAGAGAGCGAGAATAAACTCAAGGCCGTCAAAGTTCTGAGCACCTGTGGAATTGGCGGCCGCCTTGGGAGTCCTATCTAATTGGCGCGTTGTCGTGATCATGGGCATCTTCGGTCTTTGATAGATACGATTCCAATGGGTGAAGTGGATTCGTTAGGTGAATCGACTATGACACCGTGGGACTTAGCTGAGGAAAACCCTATCAAATATTCACCAATTATGAATACTGATATAAAATCATACGAATCATGAGCAAATCTGATCATTACGGCATCGACGGCCACAACATGAAAACCTTCCTTGCTGTCCTTGAAGAAGGCTCAGTTACCAAGGCAGCGGGCAGGATGAGAGTGACCCAGTCAGCGGTGAGCCATACCCTCGACAAGCTACGAGTGATCTTCGATGACCCTTTGTTTATTCGAGATGGACGAGGCATCACGCCTTCCGCAAAAGCGCTTTCCCTCAGAGAGCCTATCGAAGATATCCTGAGGAGCTTCGAAGCACTCTCTCATGAGGGAGAATTTGATCCCTCGCAAGGCCCGGTGGAATTCACCATCGCCACCAATGATTTCCCCCTGGGGTTCATTTTCCCCACCTTGCTCAAGGGCCTCTATGCCGAGGGAATCGATGCGAAACTCAACTTCATTCCTGCTGGAATCCCGAGCGCCAATCTGAGCCGGACATCAAACTGCCATATGCTGATCACGCCGGCCCCCCCGAACAAGAGGGACATCCGTCACCTCCCATTGATCGAATCGAAAATGGTGTGCTTCTATGACCCTGATGTGAGGAAGCCGCCCAAGACATTGAAGCAGTATATCGACAGCAAGTACGTGGACGTTAGATTCAGCGCTACAGAGTCATCGCAACAGGTACTACCCACCAGCCTGACATCCCGGCTCAACGAACCAACGGTCGCGGTGCCGAACTTCAACGCTGTCGCCGCTTTGATCAAAGGCACTGACCTGATTACCACTCAAATCAGCGCGATGGAGTATGGATCGTTGAAGGAGCTGGCCTGGGCACCGCTCCCGGTCAATACCGAGTTCCTTCACCTGAACCTGCTATGGAATGAACGATACGACGAAGACCCCGGCCATCAGTGGCTGAGACAGCGAATTCAGGACACAGTCCAATCCATTGTCAGCCCGTAGTTGCATTCCCAGCATCGCCTTTGAACTGATCTCTGAAGGGCACCCAAACAGCTCAGGATAGATTCGACACAACGTGCCCGTGATCTTCCCCGCGCTTACTTGATCGTCCACACCATTGGCATGGACATTCGAATCCGAACTTCCCCCCGAGTGGCTACTTACCATCAGCCGCCCACTGCTTCATCTGAGCGATGTTATCCTGAAGCTGTTTAAGGGCAACCGGATCACCTTTTGGACCCTCGAATTTTTTCAAATACGGAGCCATGTCGCTGTCATACATTTCCTCAGACTCCGGCTCGCGTCCTTTGTCATCCGTCTCAACCATCCAAACCTCTAGACGCTCGCGCAATTCAGCGAGCTTATCTGTATAAGCTGGATCACCCGCTAGATTATTGATCTCAAAAGGATCTTCATTCACGTCGTAGAGTTCCTCCGCCGGGCGCACATCGCGAAACAATAAACGCTGTGTCGCATTGAGTGCCTCGTCCTTATAAGCCTCACGTAGAGCAAGCAGAATCGCCTTCTTATCTTTGTAGGCACAGGGCTGAAGATATGGTCGATTTGGCAGGAAGTTACGGATGTATTTGAAGTCCTTGGTTCGCACCGAACGCATGTGATCCACTGTCTCATCACAGCGATCACGACCGGCGAAAACCGCCTCGCGAGGCTCGTAGTCATCAGCCAGAATGTCACGTGCCTGCATCCAATCAGGAACTTCAATTCCGGCAATTCCCAAAGACAAGGCCGTGATGTCTATGTGCTCCACGACATCGTCACGAACGCTGCCCGCCTCAATGCCAGGGCCCATAATCACAAGTGGCACATGCAACCCCTCGTCATACATGAACTGCTTGCCTCGCGCATGGCTGATCCCATGATCAGTCATGAACAACACAATCGTATTTTCCAGCAATCCTTCTTCTTTAAGACTCGCAATGACCTCGCCCACCATGTGGTCGGTCATGCGGGCCGAATCCAGATAAGCGGCCCAGTCGCGAACCACATCCGGATGGTTCGGGTAATACGGAGGCAACTCGACCGCGGAGTCCGGCGTGCGACTACCGAGCGCTTCTTCGGTCTTACTCTGACTCTTTTCCCAGCCTTCATCATTCGCCCCCCTCAGTTTTCCACCAGGTGTTTGCACTTGATGAAAGAAGGGCTGGCCTTCCTCACGGTCTTTCCAGTCGGTGCTGTCGTAGACGCCTTGATCCCACTCAAAATTGTAATCCGTCTTGCCGTATTTCCCAACTTTGGGCCAGCCGGAGATGGACGTGTGATAACCAGCTTCCTGGAAAATCTGCGGAGCCAGCTTGATGTTTTCCGGCAACTGAATCTTCAGCTCGCCGCGCCCACTGCGATGGTGATGCGAACCGATACTCGTCTGATACATCCCCGTGATGAAAGCGGATCGGCAGGTCGAACAAACCGGTGCGGTAACATAGGCGTTCGTGAACTTGAGTCCACTCGCAGCCAATTGGTCCACGTGCGGAGTTTCGATCGCAGTTTCACCGTAGCAACCAAAGTTGGCCGACATGTCATCAGGAATGATCCAAACGATATTGGGACGGTCATCGGCAAGGACAGTGACAGCAGAAAAAATGAGGACGAAAAAGAGGGCGATTTTGTTCATAAGAAAACACATTTCGGTCGAGAAGGAGTTCGACCCTCCACGCGTTCCATACAATCGAGGACGTGGAGGGGCAAGCTACTGCTTGCACGCAAAGGCGTAGAATTTGAGCTAAATTTCCCGATTACAAGTCTTCCGCAAGCGGGCCGCTTGCGGCTACCTGCTTCGCATCACGCAGAGTTTACGCGATTTAAACATTCGCGCGGTAGCGCGGGTAGGGATGAGCGGCCCCGCTCGTCCGACCAGAGCCCATCAGTCTTCACCCCATCAACTGCGTCACCACCCCGGTGCTATCGGCAAATCGATCCATGGGCACACCCATCATCTTCGCCTGAGTCAGCCACAAATTCGCCAGAGGCGTTCCATCGGGCAGGTTAATATGGCGTCCGGACTTCACCTGATCACCTCCGCCTCCCACGATGATAGGCAGATCGTTGTATTGGTGAGTCGACCCATCACCAAGCCCGGACCCATAAGTAAACAGGGTATTATCGAGCAAAGTCGAGCCATCTGCTTCCACAATCGAATCCATCTTTTCGAGCAGATAGACATATTGCTCCATGTGGAATCGATCGACCCGCAGCAAGTCCTCAATCATCGTGGTCTGGTTGTGCGACATCTGATGATGACTGCGAGGCGCATCAAAAAGTCCATCAAACATATACGGAGTATCCCATCGCTCCGGCCCCACCATGAAAGTGGTTACGTTAGTAAGCCCGGCCTGCAGGGCTACCACCATGAGATCCCCCATCAGGCGAATAAACTCACCGCGAGGCAAATAGGCATCGGTGGGTTCGTCAAAATCAACTTGAGCGAGTTCAGCACGCATCCCCTCCAGTCGATCCATCTGCAATTCAATCGCCCGAATCGAATCATAGTACTCGGAAAACTTCTGACCATCCGCATAACTCAGATGCCTCTTCATCGAATTGGCGTCTTCCAAAACGAGACCCGTGATATCCCGATAAGCATTCACCTCCTTCGTGCTAAAAAGACGATCATACATCTTACGCGGGTCGCGAACCGACGGTGCCAGATGCCCGGTTCCATACCATGAGACGTTATCAAAGTAGATCGACTCCTTGTTATCCTGGTGCGGATTACAACTGAACTCCAAAGTCTTGAATGGAGTGTCCATTCCAACGTGATCAGCAATGACATGATCGAGAGTCCTATCGAGTGGCCAGGCGCTCCCTTTAATAGTGTAGGGCTCTGCGCTGCTCATGTAACAAGAGGCACATTGCGCGTGCACATCTGTGCCCGTCTGAAAGGTTCGATCCATCCCGGTGATCAGGGTGACTTTATCCTTCATTCCCTCCAGCGGCTGCATCGTCGGAGTCAAATCATCGAGCGCTGCCACTCTCAAGTCGGGATCCTGGCTGCCGAGGGACTTCATCACATTGCCCAAATTCCCCTTGGGAATTATCTGATCAGCCTCTCCCGGGAAGAAGCCTCGCCTCACCACGCCGATAGGCACATAGAAATGGGCCATCCGCTTAGCCACACTGGCTGACGATGACGCCAAGCTGATGCTCTCCAACCACGGGAGTGAAAGGGCCGATCCGCCAAGGCCGCGAAGGAAATTTCTGCGTGAGGATTTCATGAAAAGTTTCGTTTGGCTCTCGATCCAACAGGGTCAGGGCGTCCACCCTACCCTGTCAGCTTATCATCTCCTAGTCCGTCTCAGCAACAGAGAGCGAGGATCTCGGGTTCGTTTTACTTTGGAACGGTTCGCTCAAGATAATCGCTTTGATCAAGGTCTGAATACGATAGTCGTCTCCTGCTGTCGTCGCAGCGACCTTATCTAATGCCAACTCATCAGCCACGTCCAATTCCCGGGCCAGAGCGAAAGACAGAAGGTGCCCGGCAAACCCCAGTGTGAACCGGTCTTTTTCAGCCAAAATAGCATCCTTAAATTCAATCACATCGGTGAACTCATGCTTCCTGAAAAGAGTTCCCTCCATATCCACATCACGATCATTTTCATATTGGTCCCGCCATACGCCGATGGCATCGAAGTTCTCCAACGCAAAGCCAAGGGGATCAATCTGCTCATGACATCCGCGGCAGTCCGCCCGCTCTCGATGCGCGGAAAGACGCTCTCGCAAGGTGAGGTGTTCCTCTTCCTTCGTCGGCTCTTCGCCGAGCGCTGGCACATCGGCCGGAGGCGGCTCCGGCGGATCATTGAAAATTACCGTGGCCAACCAAGCTCCCCGGGTGATGGGCTGGGTCCGCTCCGGTCCAGAGGTCATCGTCATCACAGCCGCGTTGGTGATGACACCTCCGTAGCGACGATCCTCTAACGGAACACGATCAAATTTGAGCACTGTCGAAGCTCCGCCAGCTTTCAAGCGGTCATCCATCACCCCACTCTGGGCCTCGCCGTAGGCTTCATTCAGCAACTGAGAACGATAAGTGAAGTCAGAGTCGATCAACTGAGTGATGGGATGGTCCTCAATCAGAACCGTCTCAAACAACAACAACGGCTCCATCATCATGTGCATGCTGTCGCGGTATTTTGAGAAATAAAACTTAGGGAACTTGTCCGGATCCGGCACCGAAGAAATGATACGATCCAGTTGCAGCCACTGCGCCGGAAAACTATCGCAGAAACGCTTGATTTTGTGATCTTTCATCATGCGCGTGACTTGAGCATCAAGAACCTCCGGATTGGATAATTCACCCGCCTCCGCGACTTCCAGCAACACTTCATCAGGAATGCTCCCCCAGAGAAAGAACGACAAGCGTGAGGCCAATTCGTAATCCCCAATCGCCTCGGAAGTATCCCCTTCGGCCAGGTTATCATATAGATAGATAAACTTCGGTGAGGCGATGGCAGCCGCGGCGGCGCCTTTCATCGCCTCAGTGAACTCGACCCCATCATCGAGTTGCTGATGAACAAACCCCACGTAACGATCCAACAAATCTGCATCGACCGGCCGACGAAATGCCTTGGTCAGAAACGACTCAAGGCGGGCTCTCGCTTCGATCTTCACATCAACTCCTGCGGGCGGAACTTCGAAGAAGGAATTCCAGATGCCGACATACTTCGGAACAAAGTCACGACTTTGAGTGATGGACTGACTCAGCTTCAAAAACGACTCCATCAAGAGCGGCGACAATGACAGATGGTCGCCCCGATTATCGTAACCATGCTCCGCACGCAGGTCCTGCGGAAATGCCGCCACTCCAACAAGACGCGATTCGATCATCTGCGATTTCCCGAGTGGTCTGCTGCCCACGTGAACGACGTCATCCATCTTGCCTGACTCAGGCTTAAAGTAACCTTTGTGTTCGCGCATCATGCGCTCGGGGAGTGTAAAGACGATCGCCTTCAAATCAAAAAGATCGATCACCGCATTGTTATACTGAAAGCGGTTCATCCGGCGCAAGGGTGCCTGAGCGAAGACCATTTTATCACCAATTAAATCGACAAGAAGGCCTTCAAGCGAAGCAATCACATCGTCCCGCTTGCCTTCGGTCAGCTGCGGCTCATCCTCCGGCGGCATTTCCTCGAAGTCGATCACATCAAGAATATCAGAAAGCAGATCTGGATCAGCGAACAGGTCTTCCTGACTTTCAATCTCGAGCAGATTGACCTTGCCCTTCACCTTGTCATCCTGGCCATGGCATTGGATGCACTTGGCTTCAAACGTCGGCTGCAGAACCTCGGTGAACACATCAGCCGATGCAGGCGCGACGAAACCGGCGAGGCCCAAGAGCGCCCACACACCAAGAGCCCATTGGCTACCAATCCGGATATTTCCGCCGATCATGGACCCACCGTCGCCTCACCGGATTGGACCGCAATTCACGCATTTGGGGGTACAACTGGACCCAAAATTGCCAATATTGAGCCAATACCACCCCTAGAGGACGATTACGGCTCTTTCGAAAAATCACGCTTCAGGCGCGAGGGTCGTAGCCCCTGCCGCCTTTCTTTTTGTCTTTGGGCACACCGTATGTGGCTTCAAGCACCTTATCCACCAGCTCACGGTTCTCCTTGTTCTGAAACGCCTTCAGCATCGGATCTTCGGTTTTAACCATCTGAGCTTCCAATTTGGCCTGCATCTCAGCGATGACGGCTTTGTATTCCGGATTATTGATTAGGTTGTGCAGGCAATCAGGATCCTTCTCCAGGTCATAAAATTCCTCCGGCACCCGATAGCGAAACAGATCCACCCGGGCTTTGATCGCCGGATCGCTTTCAGCGGCCGCCTCCATCGCCTTCATCGCGAGCCCTTCGTTGTTGTTGCGATACCAGTGCTTGTCATCGGCAAAGGGGTTGTAGATGTAGCCGAACTTCGCGTTCTGCACACACCGCATCGGCACCGCATCATTGCCAGCCTTGGAATCGATCGTGGTGAAAACCATATCGCGGCCTTTCTGCGTCTTCTTCCCCTTCAGCAAGGGAAGAAAGGATTGTCCGTCGAGCCCTTCCGGAGCTGTCACTCCAGTGGCTTCCATGAATGTAGGAAAGAGATCCACCACGGAGACAAAGTTGTCCTCGTCGCGGCTGCCCGGCTTCACCACTCCCGGCCAACGCACCAGCAGCGGACTGTGGGAACTGTGGAACCAGGCATTGCACTTGGCGAACGGCATCGCGAGACCGTTATCAGTGATGAAGAGAACGAGCGTATTGTCGGCAAAGCCGGATTCTTCCAAAGCCTCCATGACCCGTCCAAAGGTATCGTCGAGACGGCGAGTGGAATTTAGGTAGGTCGCGAACTCCTCGCGCAGACCAGGTAGATCGGGAAGGAAGCCGGGGACGGTGACATCGTCAGCGGTATAGATCTTCGACGGCATCTCCGCTCCTTTGGTCAGCTTGTCAGGATTGCAGTAAGGACGGTGCGGATCGTGAGAATTCACCATGAAGTAAAACGGCTTACCCGCTTCCTTCGCCTCTTTCAGAAAGGTCACCGAACGCTCGTAGTAAAGCTCAGGGCTGCGACCATTGCCGAGATCCTTCTGATCGAAGGCGTAATCCCACTTCATCGATTTTTTCGGAGTCGAATGCGCCTGCTTACCCAGAATCCCTGTGTGGAATCCCGCTCCATTGAGTGTCGTTACCACATCCGGCACATCCTCGCGCGCCGGCATGAAACCCATCGCACCCGAACGATGGCCGTAGCGCCCCGTCGCGATGATAGCCCGGCACGGCGCACAGATCGCGGTGTTCACATGCGCGCGATTGAAGAGCAGGCTCTCAGCAGCGAAGGCGTCGAGGTTCGGCGTCACGTCAGCAGGCTTGCCTCCATAGACGCCAAGCGACTCCGCGTGCAGATCGTCGGCGGTGAAGAGAAGGATATTAACAGGCTGCTCAGCGCGCGCTGAAACAACCACAGCTGTTATGATTACAAATAGAAAATACTTCATGACTGATTAGATGAGCCCCACCATGGATGGCTCTTCGGTTTGCGTCAATTTCCAGCATCACGGAGAAACAAGCCGATCAGAGTCCTTCTGCCAGCAACTCCTTCAAAGCCTCCCCAAGACGGTCATACTGAGAGAGATCATTGTAGGCCTGGGCACTGATCCTGAACCCGCGCTCAGGATGGGAGGGCAATGAAAAGAACGGAACGTCGATTCGATACCGCCTGAACAACTGTTCCTGGATCAAGAGCGTCGGTGATGGAGTCGTCGTCCGATCCAGACGGGCCTCGCGGGAAGGGTCGTCCGGCAGTTTAATGGTCGCCAGCGACCCTATCATGTCATCGGGCGCGGGCACGGGCACTCCCAATTGCTCCACCAGCAGATTTCGCCCTCTCAAAACCAACTCGCGATTGCGTTGCATCAACGCATTGATCCCACCCGGTAAAAGCGAATCCACAAATTCGATCGCCTCCTTCACACAAATCCACGGAGTCGGGTCCAGCGTCCCCGGCCAATCCATCACATCGGAAAACCGGCTTCGCCCTTGCCGAGGCGTATTCCAACCATGACTGATCACCAGCGGCGCGATCTTGTCCTGATGCTCGGGAGCCACATAAAGAAAGCCTGCACCTTTGGGAGCACACAACCACTTGTGACAATTCCCAGTGTAGTAGTCCGCCCCAAGTGCTTCGATCGCGAGAGGAACCATCCCCGGCGCATGAGCCCCGTCCACGATCACTTCGATCCCCCGCTGCTTGAGCATCGGCACGATCTGCTCTAGAGGGAACTTGAGCCCTGTGCCACTGGTGACATGATCTACAATCGCGATGCGAGTTTGATCGGTGACAGCTGCTTCGATCGCCGTTACCACCTCCTCCGAGCTCGAAAGAGGAAATGGAATCTCCGCCAATCGAACCACGGAACCGGTGCGCTCGGCAACATATCGCGCTGCGTTATTGCAGGCATTGTATCCCAGGTTCGTCACCAAAATTTCGTCTTTTGGCCCGAGTTCAACATCTCGTGAACGCAACACAGCATTCACCCCTGCTGTCGCATTACCTACAAGCGCCAGATTCTCTGGCGCGGCACCAATCAGGTTGCCCAACGCCTCCCGGGACTCGTCGATCAGAGGCTGCATCACCCGGGTCAGGAATTGGAAAGGCTCCCGCTCCATGCGATCGCGCAATTCCTGCTGGCGTAGCTGAACAACGATTGGGCACGCCCCAAAGGCACCGTGATTCAGATAATCGATCTCCGGATCAAGAGACCATTTTTCAAGATAGGAATCCATGCTGTTGAGTGACTAATGCACGGGCTCTACTCGGCCTCCTGCGCACGAAGCAAACGAACTTCCGATTCCAGCAGGGAGGCCTGAATTCCTCTCATATCATCAGCGGTACTTCGACCATCATCAAAAAGAGCCTTGGTGCGATCGTGCAGCATCTTCTGAGACTTCACCAGATCCAGAAGATATACCACAACGTCCTCCTTGCTCCCCAACTCTTCAGCCAGAGCGATCCTCGACTCCGCAAGTTGCGAATTGGCAGTTGCCAATTGGGTGCTCGGAACCTGCCCCATTTCATACTGCAACGTCACACTCTCAGCCTGCCGCTCACGTATCTTCACAATCTCCTCAAGCTTGGTCACTATCTCAGCATTCGGCTTGCTCTTGGCGTCCTGCCCGCACAGCCAACCGGTGGCCACACAGAAACCTAACAGTAGAATAAAATATAATTTCATAGTAGATCAGTTAGGAAACCCGCTGCAGCTTGGAAACCCGGCCCGTCGCCACCCATTCCGCCACATAGATGTCTCCCTCCGGGGTGAAACAGGCATCGTGTGGATGCACAAACTTGCCAGCCACCCAGTTCTCTTTTGGCCCGCTCCGCATGGCCTTTTTGTCCTTGAGCACCTCCTCGCGCCAGTCTGGGTCCTCACCGAGATGGATCAAATTATTATCTTTATCCAACAAGGTGATCCGGGCACTCAAATCAGGCACCAACAGGGTATCACCCAATTGATCAATGTTCGCCGGCAGGATGAATCCATCGAGCGTCTTGCGATGTTGACCTTCCAATGAAAACCATTGAAGACGCCCGTTGGCCCGATCGGCCACGACAATTTGCGACTCGTCACCCCGGGTATCAATCCACAAGCCATGGGGTGTCCTGAACTGCCCATCCTCCTTGCCATCACCGCCAAAGGACGATACGTAATTCGCATCCTTGTCAAAGCGATGGATCATGAATGAGCCATAGCCATCAGCGACAAAAAAACCACCGTCGGGAAGGAAGGCAAAATTGGTCGGCAGGAAGTGATCCCGCCCCCAGAACTCCGTGCGATCAGCGTACACCGTCTTTGTATTTTCGTCTGCAGGATAGACCCCTGAATCCAACGGCGCTTTCTGCGACCAGACTTGCTCACCATCAAGCGTGAGCTTGGCAAAGGTCTTAAGCTTCTGATAGCCCGTCACATAGAGAAACTGCTGGTTTCCTTCGGCGCGCACCTCCAACCCGTGACCACCTCCTTGAAACTGACTACCAAAAGCTCTCACGAACTGACCGGCAGGATCAAAGACGAAAATTGCAGGATGCTCCGGCAACGCTTCGTCACCTTCGTGAATCACATAAAGAAACCCGTCCCTGTCGACCGCCACGTTGTGTGTAATCTGCCAGGAATACTTGTCAGGCAGAGACACGCAATCATTAATCACCTCGTAGCGGTAGTCGCCTTCTCCCACAAAAACGCCAGAGCTTCGTCGTAGAGTCGACACCGTTTTCTTGCATCCGATGATACTGAAAGCAGCGGCACCGGCTGAGGCAGTCGCTAAAAACTGGCGACGGGGAACGGTAGAATTCTTTTTCGTCATCGTGAGAGAACGATATGAAAATCGCACTCCCTTGGCAAAGGCGAAAATATCGCAACAACGCCAACCCTCCGATGTCACTTGCGCTTCGGCATCACGAAATCAGGCAATCGCTTGTCATCGAGATTCACAATCTTAACGTTCTTATCGTTCTTCAACTTCGACCCCGGAGTGCTGCGACCATTCTCCACCTGCCTCTGGAGCAACTTCACCATTTCTTCAACTCGTTCAGGATGACTCGCGGCTAAATTGTTGTCCTCATGAGGATCCTCGGACAACAGATAGAGCTGCACGAATGGCGCTTTGAGCAAATCAGCCTCGGTCGGCATACCGCCGAACTCCTCGAGTGCGGCCTTCCAGGCGACATCGGGAACTGGATCATTACCGGCACCATTTTCAGAGTTCGCAGGCATGCCACTACCAGGGCAGAAACAGAGTTTCCAATCACCATCGCGAACCACGAATTGAACGACCGATTGCATGATCAAATCCTTACGGGTCCCTTCGCCGTCAGTGTCATGCAGGAGCTTGGCAAAACTGACTGAATCAGGCGCTTCATCCACACCAAGTTCAGCTCCCGAAATTTCAGCAAAAGTCGCCATAAGATCATTCGTGCCGATCAACGCATCGCAGGTCGCTCCCGCTGCCGTCACTCCCGGCCAACTCACGATGAGCGGCACGCGGAGGCCACCTTCGTATACCGAAAACTTGTAGCCACGATGAGGACCATTGGAGTGGTGCCCCATTTTCTCAAGCTCATGGATCTGATTCGGCGTAGCCGCCAGAATATTGCCCGCATACGGGGCGGGGCCGTGGTCGGAGGAAAACATCACGAGAGTGTTCTCATCGAGCCCCTGCTTCTTCAACGCGTTCATGACGCGCTCGACAGCGTGATCCACTTCCATGACGAAGTCGCCATAGACACCGAGCTTGCTTTTTCCCTGCCAATTCACACCCGGGCTTGTCGGCGTGTGAGGAGCGGTCAGGGCGAGGAACAGAAAGAACGGCTGCTCCGCGTTTTGTTTACCGATGTAGGATTCCGCTTCGGTGTAAAAGGTTTCGAGGACTTCATGATCTTGGAAGTCTTTCTCGGCTGGACCAACGCGATTGAAGGCGCTCCATCCTTTTTGTGCCGTGATATCGCCCTGCCAGACATTATTGCGGGCAAACGCATATGGATACATGTCGAGCGAACCGGGAAGGATAAAACTCTCATCGAATCCGAATTGCACCGGCCCATAGCTAAGCGGTTTGGAGAAATCCACATTGGTCAGGCCTTGCGTCTCGCCGTCCAGCGTCGCCATCGTCGTGCCGAGGTGCCATTTCCCAACGTAGCCGGTCCCGTAGCCGGCCCGTTTCAAGACTTTGCCCAAGGTAACTTTTTCGGTATTGGGACGGGGGCCGCAGAATCCCCACGGGCCGTTGTTGACCGTCGCTCCAAAACGCCAGGGATAACGCCCACTCATGATCGCCCGTCGCGTCGGGCCACAAACCGAAGCATTGACGTGAGCATCCGTGAATCGCACGCCGCTCGCTGCCAACGCATCAATGTTTGGCGTCTCGATCTGGCACCGATCACCTCCGTAGCAATTCACATCCCCAATGCCAAGATCATCGGCCAGGATAAAGACGATGTTAGGTTTATCTGCCGCGACAAGAGCAGATGAAAAAGCCACTAAGATGGCAGATAATACGATGATGTTTTTCATGATGTTTAATTAGCGTTCCGGCGCACTTCGACCGCTCTGTTTGGATGCCTCTAATTGCGACTTCAACGCCTCAACTATTTCAGGGAACTCATGGTAGAGGTTAGTCGTTTCTCCCGGATCTACCTCCATATCATACAACTGACCCGGCGCATTGGGTGCGGCATCAGGCAAATCGAGCGCCTTCAACTTCGCACCCCCATAGTTATTTCCTCCGGATCCCTGGTGATCGAGATACTTCCATTTCCCTTTCCGAATCGCCAAAGCCAAGCTGATGGTCTGGTGCAGGGTGTAATCCCGAACTGGTTCGTCTGCTTTCCCCATTAACACCGGCAACAAATCGACACTGTCCTCAGCGGCATCGTTCGGCAGGTCCGATCCCACGATTGCGGCACAAGTCGCCATGATATCAGTGAGGCACACCGTTTGATCCGTGATCGAACCCGCCGCCACTTTCCCCGGCCAACGAGCGATCATGGGCACTCGATGCCCACCCTCCCAGTTATCCCGCTTCACGCCACGCCATGGTCGAGCGCCATCGTGCTCGTACTTGGCCCGCATGTTCAAGGTGGTTCCCACCTCTGGACCATTATCACTCGACACCATCACCAGCGTATTATCATCCACCCCTAGCTCTTTGAGTTTGGCCATTAACTTACCTACGATGAAATCGAATTCGTGAATAAAATCACCGTGTGGTCCTGCTTCGGTCTTTCCTTTGAAATCTTTTCCCGGAAACGATGGCAGATGCACTGCCTGAAGAGAATGAAACAAAAAGAAGGGTTTGTCAGGCTTCTCCTGATGGTGCCGATCTAGAAACTCAAGACTCTTCTCAAGAAAGACCATGTCGACTTCTTCGTGTTCAAAGTCAGGCGCCACCATCCCCGACCTGCAATCAAAAGACCACTCGTGTGTCGGGAGTTTTGTCTTGTCGACGATTTGTGTGGGTGGAACCGGTATGCGGTCGCCTTCCATGAACGCGTAGAGCCAATCCGTGGTTGGGCAGCAGACGGTGCCAAAGAAATGATCAAAGCCGCGATGAATCGGAGCGTCTGGAATCGCCCGGGAGTAGTCGATTCGCCTCACCGCGTCCAAACCGTTTTCGTTGATAAGATTCCCTTCCTTGTCTGAAAATGTCATCCCGATATGCCACTTTCCGAATAGGGCAGTCTCGTAGCCCACCTCTCGAAGCATGCCCGGCAGCGTCAGCCGATCCGCCGTAATCAGGCAGGGTCCGCCTGCTCCGGTGAAGACTCCCCTATAATCGAGACGGAACGCCATCCTCCCCGTCAAAATGCTATAGCGGGTCGGTGTACAAACGGTACTCGGACTGTGCGCATCAGTAAAACGCATCCCCTCTGCCGCCATCTTATCAAGGTGCGGCGTCGGCACCTTCGATTCAGGGTTGTAGCAACCCACATCCCCATAGCCAAGGTCATCGGCCAGGATAAATAGGATGTTTGGCTTTTCAGCAGCCTGCCCAAGAATCGAAACAAAAATTATCAACAATATCCTAACAATCATAACACCTCATCTCAGACACTTACTACTTTTCACCCAACACTGGGTGTGAATGAAAGTGTAATTCGACCCTGCACCGATCGAGTCAACTTTCTCAAGGAGGGGCGATTTTCAACCCCCCGCAGAGGTACGGCAGGCGATTGCAAATCGCCTCTCCTTGGCTTGTCCTCCACATTCATTCACAGCCTCAAACACTACTCACTCCCCACCCAACCAACGACAGGCATTCACCAGCACCTGAACCATCTCAGGCTGTTTGAAGACGGGATACTGTTCGTGACCGGGGCGGAAGTAGAACACTTTTCCCTCACCAATCTCCCACACCATGCCGGCACGGAACCGTTCACCCAGCTCCCAGGTTTCTTCAAAAATCACCTCATCAGGATCCGGCACATGGAATGGCTCATCATACATCTCCGTTTGATTGACCTGGAAGGTTGCGGGCAACCCCTTGGCAATAGGGTGGCTCGTCTGCTCAATCGTTACCTTGCTAGGCTCCCCGTCAGGGCGATAGGCCGGGAAGCAGCAGTTGGGCAAGTAGACCAGCGCCTGGTAGTTGGTCTTGTTCAACTTGTAGGCAAACGAAGACGGTGTGAGCATACTGCCACGGGTGGGCACCGTTCGTGGCTTCGGCGGCGCCACCGCTTCAAACTTCATCAGCTTCCCTGGATCCGTCTCGGCAAAGTGCTTTTTGGCATCCTCCATCGAGCGCCAGTTCATGGCTTCCATAAACGGACTGGAAAAATGCGCTGAATGCAATGCAATCAAATCAAGCTCCCCCGCCAGAATTCGATCCATGATGCGCTTCACATTTTCGTCGCTCACCTCGTCCTGACGGACGTGCCCCCACCAGATCAGGACATCGGCCCACTCCAGGTCGTCGAGCCCCTGGCCTTCGTCATCGAGAGCGACCGAGCGAATCTCCAAATCCTCCGTCGCGGCATCGAGCTGTTTGGCGATCTCATTGCCGAGAAAATTGTCATAGGCTTCGGCTTGACGCTCCTGACGTTCATCCCAGATCAGGACATTGATGGGATCAGCCTGAACACGAGCGGCGCAAGTGAACAACAAGATGAACAGAAGAAGTGATGATTTCATGTAACTATTGAGGGTTTCCATTTTGATAAAGTTCCTGGATTTCAAATTCTGAGAGAGCTACGCTAAAAATCAGCATCTCGTCCATCCGCCCGTTAAATTGGCGCACCTGACGTGAATTGTGCTCTGGCGGCGTCCAATTGCCAATCTCCGCCTTTCCAATCGCAAGCGGCACCACCGCAGGAAGCGCTACCACTCCTGACAACTGACCATCCCGATAGTGCGCCACCGTTCCCGAACCTCCATCGTAGACCACCGCCAGCTGAACCCACCGCCCAAAATCAAAGGGACGCAGCACGAAAGGCGCTCGGGAGTTGTGCGTCTCCTTTTCACCGTGCCAAACGGCCAGTTCAACGAAGCCGTCCTTGTGGATCTGCCAGTGCAACGCACCCGGGCGAGCCCACCCATCACTGAGAAGCAGCGAATTAAATTGGTTGTCGAGGCCATCGATCCGCACCCAGGTCACCAGCGTCATAGAGTCGGCCACATCCGGCACTTCGATACGAACCCGGTCGCTGGGACGCTTGAAGTCGAGTGCCCCCTTCTCAGACCACCGCCCGGAACTCCATTGAGCTCCGATCACAGCTCCTCGCAGGCCATCAAAGTCACTCGTCGATCGGCTGATGAGAGATCGATCCGACAAGCCCTCAAAATCGTAATAGGCCACCAGTCTGGAATTCTTCCTCAGATCTGAAGCAGTCTGCTTCCATCGATCATAACTCTCACGAACTCGATCACGAGCACCCTCCTCCATCTGTGTCGGGCTGATAAATCGGGAGTCATCTGCCGCAAATGAAGAAGTCTCACCGGTCGAAGCCACGAGGCGGCCTTCACCCGCCAATAACTCCTGACCTTGCCCCATAACCCGATCACTGTTCGGCTCGAAAATTTCCACCTTACCGTCAAAGACATGCACCGCGGTCTCGGCATCATCGCCCACTTCCATTCCAAACGACGTCCCCAAATCGACCAACTCAACCGTCTCCGTCGTAATCGTGAAACCGTGAGCATGATGCGGCACATCGGCACGCAACTTGCCGCCCCGGAGAATCCCTCCATTCTCCGACAAAATCTCCAATTCAGCAGGTGCCTCAAGAATCACCGAAGCACCGCTGTAGAATTCGAATTCCGCGGTGCCCGCAACGAGAGTCCATAGGCCGGGTGCCATCGCATCGCCTGAGCGCATTTCTCGATTCGCCCACTGCGCACTGTCCGACTGAATCAGCACGGCCACCCCGGTATCAAGAGTCGGCTCGGCTTCTGCGATCAGACCACTCTCAGCGCTGCGAAGGCCTAGCAAGGTTACTCCGATGAGTAAGACCACAATCGCCGCAGCCATCGCCCACACCTCAACGCGCATGCGCCGGATCACTTTCAAATTCGATACGCTGTCCTCGGCCTCCAAAGGAGTCCTCACCTGAGCCGACGCATAGTCGCGGAGGTCCGAATCCAGCATTCGGTATTTAACCAACAGACGCCGCAACGAGGTATCCCGCCGCAAAGCCTCTTCAAATTCTACAAATTCTTCGTCCGTGAGAGACTCTGAACAGTAGCCATCCAGTAGCTGGAGATCTCGACTGCCCGCGCTCATGTCGCATCCTTGAGCCGCTCATCAGCCAGTGAAAATTCAATGCACCGATGCAGACTCTTTCGAATCCGAGCGAGCGCCTTATACAGACCGGTCGGCGTACGACCGACCTTTGCAGCAGCGTCTTTGATTGAGATCCCATCCGCGTAAGCCACTTGAACCAGTTCTCGCTGAGCTGATTCCAATTTGATCAAACACCCATGAAGCAGCCGCTTCCGATCAACCTGAATAGCCACGATCTCCTCCGCTTCACTCGCTATCAAATCGTAAACATCCTCACTAAAGACGAGCCGATCAGTCGCTTTCTTGCGGCGATACTTCAGCACTTCATAGCGGGCGATCATAAAGGCCCAGTCGATGAACTTCGATCCAGGTCGATCCGGGTCAAACTGATCAAACTTCCGCCACATCACCAGGCTGGCCTCCTGCATCACCTCGTCCACCCCTTCCCAGTGCGGAAGCAGCGAGGTCACAAAAGCCCGCACGTTTCCTTCATATTTGGAAAACAGGAGGACAAAGTTTTCGTGAGGATTCTTAGGATTCGACATGGTTCTAGAGCCAAATGGCAGGCGTGCTTCGGGAGGATACTACGAATAGAGGAAAAATTGCCCGCCCAAAATCGGAAAGCGAAGGACCGTTTCTCGACTGCCGCAACACGAGTCATTCAAGCAGCGAATGGCGCGAAGTGACCGCGACTATCCCGCCCCAAAGATAGCAGCGCTTACGGATAATTACTTTTTCTGTTGATTTCATGGAAATTATATAGTTAAGATAACTTAACCTTTAAGCTCCTAATTTGCGCAGTCGAGCGTATCAACGCCCGCTCCCTACTGGATTGTTTCGCTCTGACTCCAATCGACATGAGTTCAAACCCGTCCGTCCGCCGTATTTCCAATTGGATCGTTCTGATCGGAGTTTTGTCACTCCCTCTATCGAGAGCGACATCGGCAGACTACACCTGGGATGGAGGCACCAGTGCCGATTGGGGAACTTTAACCAATTGGGCGCCGAATGTGGATATCAGTTCCCTTAGCGGAAACTCGATCGCATTCACAGGAAACACCTCTTTCAATGTTACTAACAATAACGTGGTAGGTGCCAATATTTCAGGCATTGAATTCACCAATGATGGAACTGGCCTGAACACTGGCGAATTCACCATCTCTGGCAACTCAATCAATCTGAGCGGGAACATCACTAGCACGACAGTCAGCACGGGAAGCCTCACCGACATCATTATCGCCAATCTGGTTCTCACCACAGACTCCACCATCACCACGGGCTCAAATCACGATCTAACGATCTCTGGAGATATCTCCGAATCAGGAAGTCGGTCGATCATCAAAGCCGGAACCGGAACGCTGCTACTCTCAGGTAGCAACACTTTCTCCGGCGGCATTCGGATTATGGGAGGCGGAGTCGTGATCAATGAGGCAGCAGCCTTAGGCACTGGTGGTTTCACGCTCGAAGACTCCAACACCGCTTTATCACTCAATTTTCTGAGCGGCACAATTTCCGGACCCATTTCAGTCACTGACACAGGAGATCTAAAACAAATTATTTTTGATCCGGCCTCCGCAGCAACCGTCACTATTTCAGGCAATATAGGAGTTGCCGAATCTACAGCAGGAAACTTCGAGATCCAGGTCGGGTCGAATGGCACTCTGGCTCTCACAGGAGACATCAGCGGCGCGGGCGGCCTGAATCTCACCGGAGGCGGAAACGTCATCATTTCAGGAACTAACTCCCACGATCTCGGCACCCAGATCAACACTGGCTCAACCGTGCAACTGGACAGCGATACTGGTCTAGGTGATGAGGCCAGTCTCACAGGAAACAATGCGACACTTCTCCTTGGGAACAATATCACGGTATCCACTACCCCGCTGACGATCCGGGCAACCGGCGACAACAAAGTCCTCGGCCTGACAAGTGACGCCAGCTCCGCCGACTACGCTTCCAGCATCACCATCGAAGAAACCGGCGGCTCCCATTTTGATCTGGTCGCCGGGACCGATCAGACACTCACCCTATCGGGAAATATCCTGAACGGAACTGGAGGCGGTGTGGACGCGGGCATCACGACGACCGGTTCCGGGACGGTGGTCCTATCTGGAATCAATACCTACACCGGCACGACTCAGCACAATTCCGGCACCCTGCTGATCAGCGGAGACAATAGCGCTGCCCTGGGCGACTTCACCGTATCAGATGGCGCCACGCTAAGTGGCGAAGGCACAATAGGTGCCGACACCACTTTAGGTTCGGGAGGCATCAATTTGCTCGTCGATGCCAGCACATCAACCGCCCTGACATTTGAAGGAAGCCTCGATCTCAATGGAGCCACTCACACTATTACATTTGATGCCTTCGCCACTGATCCAGGCAATGGAGACATCACCATTTTCAACTACGACACCAGCCCCTTAGTCGGAGGCACAATGCCCCTCTTCACCTTCGCCGGATCGGTTTCTGCAAGCACTCGAATCGGAGGTACCGCCTCATTTCTAGACACAGGTAGCGCCATCATCGTCAATCTCGGATTCGCCGGACGGACCTGGGATGGCGATCCTATGGGAGCCAATCCAACTTTCTGGGACATCGGCGCCAACGCTAACTGGCAGGGAGGAGACGGACTCTACGCCGATGGCGACTCTGTAATTTTCAACGATACCGCCACCGCTGCCGGCCCGGTTACGGTGACTCTTATTGAGGACGTCATCCCCTCAAAGATCTCCTTCGAAAATGACACCAAGGCCTACATCATCGGAGGGAACACCGGGACGGAAAAAATCACAGCGACCGGTAAAGGTGGGTATACAGCCTCAGGTGCCGGAGACGTCACCCTCAACGTCATTCTCGCCGGCAACGCAGAACTTGAAAAGATCGGCTCCGGAAACCTGACCCTGACTGCCAACAACACCTTCAGCGGAAAAGTAAAACTCAAAAGTGGTGTCATCAACGCCGAGAGTAACACCGCGCTCGGAACTGGTGATATCGAGATCACAGGGGATGGCGCTCAAGCGGTTCTCGATCTCAATGCGGACAACTTATCCATCGCCAATAAGATCAAGATCAAGGACAAGGGAAAAGGTGGACCAGTGTCCATCCGTCTCAATACCGACAATTTCACCGGAGAGCTCTCCGGAGAAATTAATATCGAAGAGAAAGACGAGCGGGGATTTCAAGTCAATATCAGTACCGGTGCTATTCTTACGCTAAGCGGCAAAGTGACGGGCGGTAAGGGTGGAAAGGGCGGTGATGGCTCCGGCATCACGACAACCGGCACCGGCACCCTGGTGCTGAGCAATGTGACCAATGACTTTACTGAGCAACTCGGTGGATCCGGCACCATCAGCGTCGCATCCATTGCAAACAAAGATGTCGCCAGCCACGCGGGAAAAGTCGAACTGTTCAGGCTCGGGCTTGATGATGCCGACGGCAAACTACTCTACACAGGGACGGGCGACTCCACCGACCGTCAGGTTCAGGTGGGCCAAACAGCAGCAGGCTCTAACACCACAGGAGGAGCTGGAATCCAAAACAACGGCACAGGGGCCCTGATTTTTACTAACGCGGCATTCAACGAAAGAGAAGACAACGTAGGCGGTGTCGGTGGACGAACCCTGACGCTGAGCGGGAACAACACTGACGCCAATGAGATTCAAGGAGTCATCCAAGACAATCGGACCGGATCTGACGCCATGAACCCGATTGAAGAATGGGTCGCACTCCGCAAAATTGGCGCCGGACGATGGTCACTATCCGGTGCCAACTCCTACGTCGGCGGTACCACCGTGGAAGCGGGATCACTCCTCGCAAACAACACAGCGGGAAGCGGAACCGGCACTGGTGCAGTTACTGTATCCGGAGGCAATTTGGGTGGAACTGGAACAATCTCAGGAGCAACGGTCGTTTCTACCGGCTCTCTCGGAACCAGCGATAACATCGATTCACTCACTTTCACCGGAGGCCTTGACCTTCAGGCAGGCTCCACGTTTGTGTGGGATTTGATCAGCAATTCAACAACGGCAGGTGACTTTGATACAGCCACCGTTTCCACCACCAATTCATTCCTAATTGGCTCGGGCGCTTCATTCGACATCGTCACAAATAGTGATGATTTAATGTCATCCGTAGACTACGACGCGACCTTCTGGGATAGCGACCAGAGCTGGCTCGTCATCGACTATACCGGCCTGACATCACCGGGAACGCTCCTCGCTATAGGCAGCGTTTCAAACGACGCTTCCGACAACATCTTCGGGCCTGACATCGGAAGCTTCGAAATCACAGATGATGGCATGGGCATCTACCTCGCGTTCACCCCTGTTCCGGAACCCGGCACTTATGCGATACTCGCGCTCCTACTCACAGGCGTCGGCTGGGTTTCTAACAGGCGTCGAATTCGCGCACGGACCGGACAATAGGTCACATCTGGGATGTCCTCGCACTGCCTCCCATGAAAGGCGTTCCCAAATGCCTTAGTGTCGCCAAAATCCATAGGCGAATTAATGAGGAATAAGGCACGCTTGCAGGAATGATCTTACCTTTCATCGGCCTCGTTTAATTCCGATTGTTAGTAGTTCTCGGTCCAGCCCCTTGACAGCCCCACTCTGAATCAAGTCGCAAATATCGCGGCTCATCTCGCCCTTCTGCCGAGAGACGGAGGCTCAGTAGGCCGATATCTTCAGTAGCCGATTTCGATTCATGAGGCCGAGATGCCCCTCAACGAAACTCATTGATGGCATGAAGTCTCCCTCGTGAAAGGAGGCCCTCACCCTCTTTGCCAGGCCCTTGTTCACGTGAAGGGAACCAGTTGCCGAATTCCTGTTCGCCCAATAGCGTTTCCCTCTTTTATACACGCAATCATTTCCAGCCCCGATCATGCCCTTCTCTCTTTCAACGCTCTTACTCGTCCTCTTTTCGCTCTCCAGCGCATCTCTCTCCTTCGCTGAATCCCCGGTCGTCGCAGATTCGCCGCTTCAGCTCGTCTCCGCCGATTTCAATCTCGCCGACGGGCCCGCGTGGGACGGCTGGTCGCTCACGATTCCTGATCCTCTGGCTGAAGAAACAAAGCAATTCATCCCTGCCAAGAGCGATTGGCAAACCAGCCTCAAAGGCCAAAGACTCAGCGCCTGCTTCTACAATCACGGGACCCTCTACTTTGCTGACAACGGCCAAGGAACCATTCTCCAGCGAGCAGAGGACAAAAGCCTCACCGCTATTCATCAGGAAGATTTCAAATCCGACAACACACGGAAACCCAACGACCTCGTCGTCGATCGCTCCGGCGGCGTCTACTTCACCCTGACCCGGGCAGGCCAGGTCGTCTACATACCGAAAGGCAAAAAAGGCATCGTAGTCGCCGATGATGCAGAAACCGCCAACGGTCTCATCCTCAGCCCCGACGAAAGTATCCTCTACGTTTCCGAAGCCGCCCCCAAACGCATCCTCGCCTACGAGGTCGGCCCCGCAGGCAAACTTAGTAATCGCCGGGTCTTAGCGACCATGGACGACGGCGACCCCAAATCTAAAGCCGCCGACGGCATGACAATCGACCGCGCTGGAAACGTCTATTGTGCCGGCCCCGCCGACATTTGGATCTGGGCCCCTGACGGTGAACTGCTCGACAAAATCGCGTGTCCTGAACGCCCGGTAAACTGCACCTTTGGCGGAGCCGATCTCCGCGACCTTTACATCACCGGATTTGGTGGACTCTACCTTCAGAAAATGAACATCTCTGGAGTCTCACCCCAGCCTCCCGCTACCTGGTCGGAGAATGAGGCCAAATCCAAGCCCAGCGTCACCCTGCCCAAGGGTGTGACTCCTCACCTCGACCTCACCTACGCCCAGTATGGCACCCGCAAGATGCTGGCAGACATCTATGTCCCGGAAGGCGAAGGCCCTCACCCCGCCGCTATCATCCTGCATGGAGGCGGCTGGCACAGCGGTGACAAAATGAAGTTCCGCGCCATGGGACTTGAGTTAGCTCGCCGCGGCTTTGTCACCATGGCGGTCGCCTACCGCCTCAGCGGCGAAGCCAAGTTTCCTGCCAATATTCACGATTGCCACGGAGCAGTTCGCTACCTCCGCGCCCATTCCGCTGACTATCAAGTCGATCCAGACAGGATCGGTGTCGTCGGCGGATCCGCCGGAGCTCACCTCGCGGGCCTTCTCGCGACAACAGCCAGCGTCACCGAACTTCATGGGGACGGCGGGAATCCCGGCGTTTCCTCTGCCGTCCAGGCGGCCGTGCTCATGTCAGGCCCGATGGAGATCGCGACAGGAAGCGTCGCGGAACGGTCACTGATAGCTGACAATCCCAAGCCCAACGCCATCTGGCTCTTCGGAGGTAATGTCGAGGAGATCCCCGAAGTATACGCCCTGGCTGACGCTCACCAGCACATCGACAAAAATACGCCCCCCATCCTCTTTCAATACGGAGGCACCGAAGACCCTACCAAGATCGATCCGTCCATCGCCAAGCTCCGCGCACTCGGCATTCCGGCCAAGACACTTTCACACTACGAAAACGGCAAACACGGCTGCTGGAACCGGCACCCCTGGTTCACACCCATGATCGATGATGTGGAAGCGTGGCTACGGGAGCACCTGTGAGACCTGGCTTGATCCAGTCGGGCGACTTCACCGAGAGTCGCTAGGCGATCATCCCTCCGGCCCATCCCTCAATCCCGCCGTATTTCCTGCTTTCCCATCGTCCCTCCACCCCGATGGTTGAAGGCATGATTTTTAAACGCCTTTCTACCGTTCACTGGCTCGTCGTTGGAATTCCTCTGCTCCTGATTTTCGCCATCGCGACCCTCCAGCAATCTTCGGCTCAGAAGAAGGCAGCGACTCCTGTTGAGAACGCAGACAGCGGTGAGAGAAAGGGGAAGAACAACAAAAAGGGCAAGCGATCCAATCAACCGGCACTGCCTACCACCGCTCCCTTCGCCCAACTGAATCAGCCTGACCTCCACGAGGATTTCCCGGCGATGTGCCTCAATGCCGAAGGCCAGCCTATTGTGGTCTACATCGAACACGATGGCGAAGCGGACACACTGAAGCTCGCCGAGCTGATCACGGACGGAAAGCTGAAATCCGTCGCCACCGTTTCCGCAGCAGGAGCCGGAACCGGGTCCACCAACATCACGCAGCCCTGCCTCACTCAACTCCCAAACGGACGCATCCTTTGCGTCTGGTCACAACTGGACGAGGACGGCCAGTGGGACCTCATGGCTCGCCCCATTGGAAGGAAGGGAAAAGCCGCGCTCGGTGATCCTCTTCGTCTGACCGATGACTCGGGAAACGATATCTTTCCCGATCTGGGCACCGACCGTCACGGGCGTGTCTGGGTAACCTGGCAGCGCTTGAAGAACGGTGTCAATCAGGTGATGGCCCGGCATCTCCAGAGCGATCCGGCCACCGACGCCCCCGGTAAGTGGTCCAAAGAAATCACCGTGACCGAGGGTAGTGGCGGTGGCGACTGGGAGCCTCGCCTCGCCTTTGGCGAGAGCGACGAAGCGCTCATCGTGTTCGACAGTTACCGAAGTGGTGATTTCGACGTTTATCTCACCCGGGTGTCACCCGACGGCGCGGTGGGAGATCCTGTCACTTTGGCCCAATCTGATCGCTACGAAGCCCGCCCCGAAGCCGCCACGTCTCCCGATGGAAAAACACTCTGGCTCGCCTACGAAGACGGCATGACCCGCTGGGGTAAAGACCTCGGGGTAGAGTGGAGAAAGAAAGGTGGAGGCCTCCATCACGACCGTCAGCTCAAAGTCATCAAAGTCGATCTCGCGACGAACTCCGTCGAAAAGGTAGCGGACATCACCGCCCTCCTCCCTGACCTCGTCGCCGACCCGCAGAGTGTTGGCACCGGTGCCATTGATGTTCCCGAATTAGTGGTGGATGCCGAGGGTTGCCCCTGGGTCTTCTTTCGCTACTGCCTTTATAACAGTCCCGGCTACTGGCAAATCGCCTACTCACGCCTCGACCCAGCCACGGATAGCTGGACAAAGCCTGAGTTACTCGGCAATAGTGCCTGCTGCCTCGATCGCCGCAGCGATGTCGCTCTGGATCCGAAAAGTGGATTGCTCACGGTTGCCTATCCCAGTGACTTGAGGAAAAACAAGCAGGCCGGCGACACGGGCATTTACCTCGCCAGGATCGACCCGGGTGCTGAGCGCACTTCCGTGGGACCGATGCCCTTCGACTTGCTCCAGGAAGCCCCCACTCTCCTGGAGCCCTACAATGACACCCCCGAACGTGAGCGGGCCGATCACCACACTTGGGAAATCGGCGGTGAGACTTATCACCTCTTTTGGGGGGACGTGCACCGTCACACTGATTTCTCCAACTGCCGCACCACCGACGATGGATGCATCACCGAACACTATCGTTACGCCATCGAAGCAGGCGGACTGGATTTCCTCGGCACTTCCGATCACACCGAAGTCGGTAAACGCTACACAGCCTATGAGTGGTGGCAGACTCAAAAAATGGCCGACCTCTTTCACAACCCAGGCAGCTTCGTTTCGCTCTACGCCTATGAACGCGAGCAGAAGTATCCCTACGGTCATCGCAATGTGCTCTTCGAGAAGCGCGGCGGCCCGCTGATCTACATCAAGCGCCAGAACTACGCCAACGCCCCATGGGCTATGCCCCTCCCCGAGCCCGATGGCGACATCCTCGGCGACATCCCGCCCTGGCAGTTGTGGGACCTGCTCCGCGCCCACGGCAAACGCGCCATCACGATCGAACACACTTCAGCTGGCGGTATGGGGACGAACTGGTCGAAGTATGAGAAGCTCGACACCGAGTTCGAAAACATTCTCGAAGTGTTCCAGGGCTCCCGCAACAGCAGCGAGGGGGAAGGTGCCCCACAGCCACCCGTCGTAGTCGGCAGACCTGAGACTTCTCACTTTGGCGGAAACTCCGCCACCGGCACCTGGCAGGAGGCGCTTCGCCTTCAACATAGGCTCGGCGCGTTCGCCAGTTCGGATCACCGTTCCACTAACCTGTCCTATGGCGGCGTCTACGTGAAGACGTTCGATCGCAAAAGTATCTTCGATGCCATGGACACCCGGAGAACGACGGCCGCCACTGACAAGATCTTCATGGAATTTTCCTGCAACGGTCACCTCATGGGCGAGATCTTTGAAACCGACCAGGCCCCCACCTTGACGATGGCCGTCTCTGGCACCGCCCCTATCAGTCGCGTCACTCTGGTGCGCAACGAAGAGGACTACGAGGTCTTTGATCCGCAGGCCGTGTCGAATGATTTTTCTAAAACCGTCATTGATGAGAAGCTCGAACCGGGAGAATACCGCTACTACATGCGGGTCGAACAAGTCGATGGCAACATGGGCTGGACTTCGCCTGTGTGGGTGACCGTCAAGTGAAACCTGAGTCTCTCATTGCCAGCGCCCCCTTTTCCTATGATCGCTCTGAAGCCACCCCTATCTCTCTTGCTGATAAGCGTCATTCTTCTCTCCGGATTGATCAATCTGGGCGCCGAAGAAAACTGGCATCAACCAGCCGGCCCTCAGGGAAACTGGCAAACTGAAGGCACTCCTCCCATCCAGTGGAGTGCAACGAGAGACGAAAACATTCTCTGGCGGACACCGATGCCGGAGGCGGGAATGAGCAGCGTCACGGTTTGGGGCGATCGTGTTTTCACGACGACTCACGTCCCCATCAAAACATTGGAGGAGAAAGAAGCGGTCAAAGACATCATAGGTTTCTGCCTCGATGCCGACACCGGGGAAATTCTCTGGCAGGTGACCTTGCCCGGCGGTGCCTACATTTCTCTGGCCGGCGGATTCAGTGACGGAACAGTTTTCGCCCCGATCACTGATGGAGAGCACGTCTGGTTTTTCAATCGATGCGGCTCAATGGCTTGCTATGACTTTGAGGGGAATCAAGTCTGGATCCGGGAGTGGACTCCACGCTTCAAACACAACAACCGGCAGGCTGAGCCCTACCTCGTTGGAGACTCGATCATCTATGTCGAGGTCGCTAACAAAGAAGAAGGCGCCAAGATTCAAAAGTGGGCCGCGCCGGGTAAAAAATCCAGCGGAACTGCCGTGCCCGAGGGCATCGACGAGAAGGAGGTCTGGACCTATCTACACGGAATTGATAAGCGAACCGGAGAAGTCCAATGGCGCGAGCAAGTGGGCACTTGTGTGCACAACACACCCATCGTCGGAACGACAGCGGACGGGAAGCTGGCCGTTTCCCACGCGCGAGGTGGTCCGCATGGCCCTTTGGAGAAACCTGCCGGTCAAAGCCTTACCAGCCTGGCCCCGGGCGAAGAAGGCAAGACGCTCTGGAGCACTGAACTGGCGGGATACGATCCCTCTTTCGCCTGCCACTGGAATGAAAAATACGCCTTCGGATTTCAGAGTGGCCATCATCTGGTTCTCGACGCCAGCTCCGGAGAGGTGCTGCGCCGGCAACCACTGTACGAGGGCGCCACTCTTTGGTCCTTTGATCCAAAAAAGGAGAATTGGACCAAGCAGACAGACGTCGACATCAAAGCAGGAAAGGGCCACCCCAACACCAACCAGGCGAATCTCGTCGTAGGTGACTGGCACTGGTTCCTATCGCACAACATGCACTACCTCGGGCGCGTCAATATCGAGACCGGCGCGGTTGAATATCTCGAGCTTCCGGCGCAGCTAATGGCCAGCCCGGCGAGCCAGGAGGCGGACATCCTGCTCTGGGGCAAAGGGAACCCAACTAACAAACCCCTCAACGCCGCTGGATTCGCAGTTGGCAACAAGGGACACAGTGGTACTGGCTGGGGCCACATCTCAGCAGCAAGCCCTACAGCAGTCGGGCGATATCTCTTCCTTCCCGTGGTCACAGGGACAGTCTACGTGATCGACCTCGAGGCTGATCAAATGTCCCCTGAGTCCATTGTCACCACCAATGACCTTGGCCCCGGCGGAGAGACCTGGACGCTGGCCTCACTGACCTACGCCAAAGGGCGCCTCTACGCCCACACCATGAAAGAGGTCATCTGCATTGCAGACACCCGAAAATCATCGGACCCATAATTCAAATATCAAAACCTTTAGAACTGCATTCATCCTTTGATTCTATGAAACACCGCCTTTTTTTCACCGTTTTTCTAACCCTGCTTGGCCTGGTCAAAACTCATCACGCCGAGGAGCCGGTTACGCAGCCTAATTTTCTCTTCATCGCGATCGATGATTTGCGCCCTGAGCTGGCCTGCTACGGCAGCGAAGCAGTTCTGACCCCTCACATAGACCGACTTGCAGGTCAGGGAACCGTATTTAATCGGGCCTATTGCCAGGTGGCTGTTTGTGGCGCCTCACGGGCCAGTTTAATGACAGGCCTTCGGCCCACTCCAGATCGATTCCTCAACTATCTGAGCTACGCTGAGAAAGATGCCCCCGGTGCCATGACCATTGCCGAAGAGTTGAAAAATGGCGGCTATCACACCATTTCCAACGGGAAGATATTTCATCACGTAAGTGACACTGCGGATCGTAGCTGGAGTGAAGAGCCCTGGAGGCCTCCACTGGGCGGCGCCTCCTTTCTCGATCCTGATTCCAAAAATCTAGTGGGTGGAAAAAAGAACCGTGGTCCGATTTTCGAATCACCTGACGTGCCTGACAATGCCTACCCGGATGGCCAAACCGCCGACAAAACGATCGCCGATCTCAGACGTATGAAGACAGAAGGTAAGCCGTTCTTCCTCGCCTGCGGATTTTTTAAACCACACCTCCCCTTCTACGCTCCGAAGAAATACTGGGACCTCTACGATCCTGCCTCGATCGATCTGGCCGACAATCAGTACTCACCCAAAAATGCTCCTGAGTCGCTCAAGGGATCAGGCGAGGTTCACAGCTATCACAACCGCGGCATGGAATACAACAGCGAAGCCTGGCACCGCAACTGTCGCCACGGCTACTACGCCTGCGTCAGTTACATCGATGCGCAGATCGGACGGGTCATGGAGGCCCTCGACGAACTAGAACTGCGCGACAACACCGTCGTTGTCATCTGGGGTGACCACGGCTGGCATCTGGGTGAACACAATTTCTGGGGCAAACACAACGTCATGCATCTCGCAACTCGCTCACCGTTGATTGTCGCGGCTCCCGGGTACAAGGGCGAACAAACATGCGACCGCCTCGTCGAGTTTGTCGACCTCTACCCCAGTCTGTGCGACCTGGCTGGCATCAGACCGACTAACCGGAATCTGCAAGGCACCAGCTTTGCCCCTCTCCTGATTGACCCTCGCCTCACATGGAAAGAAGCAGCCTTTTCTAAATTCGGCACGGCCGTCAGCCTGGTGACCCATCGCTACAACTATGCCGAATTCGAAAATGGCGAGGCGATGCTCTACGACCTGAAGAACGATCCTGATGAAAATACCAATCAGGTCGCGAGCCCTGAATACGCCTCAACAGTCAAACGGCTGAGTCGCCTGCTTAACGAAGGCTGGACGGCAGTCCAACCACCTCAAGAATAGCCGTGAATAATCCACGGGAAACCCTCAATAAATCCGACCATTTGTGCCTGAACATCGCCGACTGGGTCCTGCCCTCGGAGCCAGTGAGATACGGCCCACATCAGGTCCAACTAGTCCGATGGCATAAAATGCAGGAAAAAGGTTAATAAAAGATTATTGTATAGGTCCTTTGATTAACTGAAAACTAGCCGAACCCGTCATGTTGAATCAAAAGCAGCTCTGTTCTTCCTTTCTCATACCACTCATTGTCATCTCGCTGATCAGTCTTTGTTCGGACTCAGCCAAAGGGGCGATCGACCCCGAATTGGAAGGCCAGATCGAGAGATACATCAAATCGTTGCGCGGCAAGGGCGCCATTTCGGGCAACGAGCGGACCGCCTGGCTGGTCTACGATTTCACCACTGGGCAGAAGCTGGTTAGCATCAATGAGAATACCACGCTGCAGGCGGCCAGTATGATCAAGCCTTACCTCGCATTGGCATTCTTTCATCAAGTTCAGGCTGGCAAACTCATCTATGGCCCGACTAGCAAACGCCACATGGAATTGATGATCCAGAAGAGTAACAACGAATCGACGAACTGGGTCATGAAGCAAACTGGCGGACCGGCGGCGACTCAGGCCCTGCTCAAGCGCTATTACCCCTCCCTCTGCCAGCAGATCGGTTTGGTGGAGTATATCCCATCAGGTGGCCGCACCTATCGCAACATGGGTTCTGCGGGAGACTACGCCCGCTACTTGAACGCTCTTTGGAAGGGGCAGCTGCCTCAATCCAGAGAGATTCTCAGACTCATGGCGCTTCCGGGAATCGATCGCCTATACCACGATGCGAAACGTGTCCCTACTGGCACTCAGGTGTTTAACAAAACAGGAAGCACGGCAATGTGCTGCGGAGACATGGGGATTCTCGTCGTCAAAGGCAGGAACGGACGCACCTATCCCTATGCCGTGATTGGGATTATCGAAAGCGGGTCTCGCAGCACCTCGTATGGCACCTGGATCTCTCGCCGGGCTGACGTGATCCGTGAGGTGTCCAACCTGACTTACCTTTCGATGAAGAAGCGGCATTCGCTGTGAATGCCGCCACCCTCCGGGGAGTGGCTCCAACTGCGTAGAGGAGCTTTCAGCTACGCGGTCTCCGATTCGGCCTCTTCCAGCTCATCCCCGCAATGCTCGCAAAAAGGGAGAAGCGAATGCCGTGTTTTGTTGCAGCTGTGACAGGTATCGTAAAGTGAGGTGCCGCAGGAGGGGCAAGAATACGGCTCGTCAGCATCGTCAGCGGTTTCGCCGCCAATGGCTTGACGGGAGATCACCGGGCCTTTCTTGGTCCATTGGGCGAAGCGCATGGGACCCCTCGCCACCGGAAAAGCACAGATGGCACAGGTGTGATTGCGGTAGGCCTCTCGATAGCGATTAAGGAGGAGGCTCCGATTGGGGCGCGAAGCCTTCCTCAACAACCAAACCAGAAATACGATCACCGTGATAATCCCCGCGACGATGGCGATGTATTTAAAATACTCGCGAGGGAAGTGATCGAACATCACGCGAGCCAGATGCCAGAAGGTCGCGCCCAGAGCCGCGATGAAGACCGGTCGATAAATGCTTCGGCGATATCGGTAAATCAAGAACGCGGAAAGCAGGAACAAAGGCACGATGAAAGCCAGCTTGAACGAAGCCAGTTTGAGACGGTGCCGAGTCTGGGTCTCATCGTATTCATCCCGGGCGGGTTTCTCCTGCAGGGCAAGATCCTTTTCGGCCTTGCGTTTGCCTTCGCTGATTTGAAATCTCTCCGCATTGGATTCGGTGATCCGGGCATTCGATTCTTCAAACTTATTCTGAGCACTGAGGAAGCGCTGCTGGGCCGTGGCGAGGGCTTCCGTCTCAGTTTCGCTTGGCGGAGCCCCCTGCTCCAGGCTGAGCCGATGGAGATCCATCATTTGCTTCATCGTTTCACGGGCATTGTCCATGCTCCGGCGCTCCTCCTTCTGGATTTCGCCCTCGCGATCGATGCTGTTTTCGAGTTGCGCCAGTTGCGCCGCGAGATCATCCCGCTCCTCCTCAAGCTTCTCGTCAACGTGACTCTTGCGGATCTCCTGGTAGTCCGGACCCTCAATACGCTCAATGTCGTGCATGACGAATCCGAGCAACCAGATCAGGAGAATCGCCAACAGGAACGCGAGAAGAGAAATCCCCCATCGAAGGCCCGCCGGAATTTTTCGTGGAGGTTTTATCGAAGTGGCCATGCCGTCAGGCTAAGAGAAAGGGATCAGAAAAAACAAGTCGGAAATGGAGCTGAAGTTTTACCGCTAATTCCGCGCACGCCGGCTACAGCTTATTGATATAGCAGTAGTAAGGGCCGGAAATATCTTCGCCGTCCGCAGTGATCCAACCCTGCAAACGCTTCTGGCCTGCCTTAAGGTCCATCTTGAACGTGATGCGCTTGTCCCCCTCCGCGATGGCTTGATTGTATTCTTTACCGTCGATCACAAGCTTCATCCCGGTAGCTGCTGCGTGGCTGCCATCACGAATCGCCATGTCAGCCTCAACCGGCCAACGGCTCAGCGAAACTTCATACTGACCATCGACCGCGAAATCCGCTTCCCAATAGCCATTCGACTTGTTGCCATTTTTAATCGCCCCTTGATTCCATGGCAGAGCACTGACCTGACCTCGCCAATCGTGACTGGTGAGCACTGAAGGATTTTCGTGCTCGGTCCCCACGATGACATGAGTGGGCTCTGCGAAGCCCGGCTCAATATCGGCCCACCATTGGTCGTAGGCGTCGTTTAGTCGCTTGGCGACTTCAGGGAACTCTCCTGCCACATCAGTCTTTTGACCTGGATCCGTTTTAATATTGTAGAGCTTACCTCCACTGAGTAAGCGCCAATGCTCACTCATCACCGAAGTGGACTTCCACTTCTCAGGAATATAAATGCGCTGCGAATCTGTCGCGATGACACGCGGAGGAAACTCTCCTCCTTCGAAGAGCGGACGTAAAGTTTTGCCGTCCATCGTGTAGTTATCCGGAGCAGGCACCGAACACAGGTCGAGCAAGGTCGGCATAACATCGATATGAGCCGTCAGATTTGTGATGTCTTTGCCACCCTCCAGCTTCCCGTCCGGCCAGCGGATAAAGAATGGAACGCGATGACCGCCCTCCTGATTGCTCCCTTTGGCGCCGCTCATGCCCGCATTGAAAACCCCACTTCCTGCCGAACTCCCATTATCGGTGGTGAAGATGACGATGGTATTGTCAGTCAGCCCCCACTCCGCCAGCTTCTCCTCCATGATTCCAAAATTCTCATCGATGTTCGTAATCATGCCGTAAAAGGCGGCATTCACGCCCTTGGGCTTCCCCTTCTTCTTGGCTTTACCTTTCTTGGTTTTCGCATCGTCAGCGGCTTCAGCCTCCACTGCAGCCCCCGGCATTTTGGCGTTAGCATAGAGATCGCTGTATTTCGGATCGACAATGAAGGGGCTGTGCGGAGAGTTGGTTGAGATATAAGCAAAGAAGGGCTTCTCCTTGTTTTTCTCAATCCACTTCAACGCTTCGCCAAACCAGATGTCGGTGCAGTAGCCCTCAAACTTAATCGGCTCCCCGTTGAGAAAGTAGGTGTCGTCGTTGTAGTCGTTGCCAAAGTAGTCAGGAGTCTGGCCCACGCCGCCGCCGCCATGATAGAAGGCGTGCTGAAAACCCCGGTCGTGCGGACGGTAGGGATAATTGTCACCCAGGTGCCATTTCCCGAAGTGCCCGGTCGCATAGCCGTTCGCCGCGAGAGTTTCCGGTAGAGTCACCTTTTCTTTCCGCATGTAGTTACGACCGTTGATCGTGTGCCAGGGACCGGCCTTATCAGTCGGCTGCCCGCACATCAGCGCTCCGCGAGTCGGCGCGCAGGTAGGACTCACATGATAATCGGTCAGGCGCAGGCTCTTGGTGTAAAATTCATCAATGTTAGGTGTCTGAATGATGGGGTTTCCATGGCAGGCCAGATCGCCATATCCCTGATCATCCGTGATCACTAGAATGATATTCGGCTGATCGGCGGCGACGGCCGAGACGAGAGAAAGTGCTGACAGGATCAGCAGACAAACGGATTTGAAGAAGTTCTTCATGAATATTTTGAGGTGACTACAATAGATAGAGAAGGGAGCAAAATAGTAGAGGATTGTGAGCTAGGTGAAAGACTAAGTTTGGGCCGACTTACGTCCTGACGATTGATCTCGATTCGCCCATCCTGAAGCCCGCATCGGCATGAGAGATCGAACATTAGTATCTCCGATTGGCGGAGGTTATGATTGAAATATTGGCCCCCATTCATCAGCCTCAGTCGTATCCAAAGGAATCCTGTCACCAACTTCATGCCAGAGCGCCACCAAAAACCCAATCGATCAGCCGGAGATGTCTTTTTCGACACCATGGGAAGCCTCGTGCCCAACTGCGGCACAGCTTTGCGACTGGTCGAACTGGGACAGGAGCGTCCCCTTTCCCTCCGGGAAAGATTCATTCTCGCCTACAACTCCCCTCTCTGCCTCCACTGCAATTGCAACCGAGGCAAGTTCGACAAGGCGCGATCAGTCCTCCGGGAAATCGATCAGGAACGTGGATCAGGTCGATGACGCCAACAATCAAACTTGTGTCAGCAAACGATGAAGCGCATTCTTCTGGCCCATGAAGTCACTGATCACGGTACTATCCCTCATTCTGTTTTCAGCGGTCGCGCTCGCTGATTCATCCAAGCCGAATATCATCTACATTATGGCCGATGATCTCGGTTGGGCGGAACTGGGAAGCTTTGGTCAGAAGAAAATCAAGACTCCGCACCTTGATCAACTCGCTGCGGAGGGCATTCGATTCACTCAGCACTACACAGGGTCTCCCGTTTGCGCCCCGGCCCGCTGCTCCCTCATGACAGGAAAGCATGGCGGCCACGCTTTCGTCCGGAACAATTTTGAGATTGGAGAGTGGGAATCTCACGAAGGGCAACTACCTCTCAAAGCGGATGCCGTCACCATCGCCGAAGTTCTGAAGGAAAGGGGCTACGCCACCGGAGCTTTTGGCAAGTGGGGCCTCGGTGGCGTCGACTCGGAAGGCGACCCTCTGAATCAGGGATTCGATCGCTTTTATGGCTACAACTGCCAGCGGCACGCGCACAATCTCTTCCCAAAATATCTCGTCGACGACAAAGAACGCGTCACTCTCCCCGGGAACGATCGGGGCCTATCCGGGGCCACCTACGGACCACAAATGATCGCTGATGCGGCCCTTGAATTCGTCGCGGCCAACCAGGACAAACCATTCTTTCTCTACTATCCCACCGTCATCCCCCACCTCGCCCTTCAAATTCCTGACCCGGAACTCGCCCCCTACCTGGGGGAGTGGATCGAAACCCCCTACACCGGGAAAAGCTACCTCCCCCATCCTACCCCTCGCGCTGCCTACGCCGCCATGATCACTTTCATGGATAAGCAGATCGGGCGGCTGATGAAACAGCTAGATGAGCTCGGCCTTAGTGAGAACACCGTCATTTTCTTCACCTCAGACAACGGCACAACCATGCTGAAGGAGCAAGTCGACTTCGAGTTCTTCGAGAGTGTCGGTGATCTCCGCGGCCTGAAAGGTGAAGTCTATGAGGGTGGCATCCGGGTTCCTTTGATTGTTCGCTGGCCCGGAAAGATTGAGCCGGGTGGCGTCTCCGAACTGATCAGCGCTCATTATGACGCCCTTCCCACTATCGCCGAGATCGCGGGAGTGAAAGAGACGCCCCCAACCGATGGCATCAGCTTTCTCCCCACCCTGCTTGGACAGGATCAGAGCGCTCATGACTTTCTTCTCTGGGACTTTGCCGGCTACGGCTCTCAGGTCGCGATTCGCCGGGGCAATTGGAAGGCAGTGATTCGGGACCTGAAGAAGAATCCTGATGCTGAAATGGAACTTTACGATCTTTCCAAGGATCGCTCTGAATCAAGGAACCTTGCTTCAAAGAATCCAGAACTGGTAGAGGAACTCACCAAGCTCATCATTGATTCCCGGGACGAACCCGAGACAGAACGCTTTCGCTTCTGGCGATACGAATAGCTTCAGCACCTCAGTGCCTTATCCCCCTACTTCAAATACCGATCGAGGAATCGGAAGATTCGGCCGATCACCACTGGATCGTCAATGTACTGATGCGGCATATCCGGCTGAATCACGAAGCGATGCTCTAACCCAACCTCCCGGCACTTGTGCGCGAGGCGCGTCATCTGGGCCACTCGGAAACCTTTGTCCAATTCACCCACACACAGGAAGGCTGGAGGATCGTCGGGCGTTACGTAAGTGGTCGTGCTGATTTCAAGCATTTCCTCCAGCGTCATTTCTTCGAACTGCTTCTGCGCCGCTTCACGTTTCGCTTCCCCAACTTCATCGAGATAACCATCCTCGATCAAAAACTCGGTGGCATGCATTCCCGCTGAAAGGAGCGACGCCTGAAAACGGTCGGATTGATCTGCATTGGGCCCCGGGTCCCCTTCTCTTTCTCCATCGTTAAGAAAGGCTGCCTTTGCCGCCCGACTGGATCCTTTCGAGTGCCCCGTGACGCCAATCTTCCCGGACAGGTTCCACTTCTCAGCCTCGGCCCGAAGCAATCGCGCCGCCCGCTTCTCGGGAAACAAAAAACCCTTAGGCGAAAACTGAGTGCCGCCGTTGTGCTCCATGATGGCTCCGGCATACCCGTTGGTGAGCAGTCCGTAGATGTAGTAGGCTCGCTGATTGATCCAAAATCCGGTGTCCTTGATCGAAGTGATCTGAAGCATCAAAGGCACAGGATCGGCTTCACCCGAGGGATATATCACATCCATATCCACGGTGGTTCCATCGTCGTCGCAGATCCTGACCTTACGATCAATGGTGTGGCCTGCGGGCAGGATATAGATCCAACTGTGATCCACCGAGTAATCCTGGGTCTCGTTGAGGAAGCCATACCAATGATCGATCTCGGGCAGCAACTCGGGCGCGACAGCCTTCATGTCGCCTTCGTAGTCCACTTCGATCACCATCATGCCCTCCTTGAGAAACCCTTTGATCAAGCTCTTATCAGAAAGCGTGCCGACACGACGCGATGGCAACCCCTTTAAATAGACCACCACAGGATACTCGTATGCCGCCGCGGAAGGATATCGCACCGTGCAGGAAAGCGCCTCTCCTAGCAAGGGACTGTTCCAGACACCGGTCCGGGTACCGTCTGGATTAGTGGTCGTCGCGAGCAACGGTTCTTCTTCACGGCGCCTGGGATCTGCGGGCGGATCCGTTCTTCCCCTGCGCATTCGATCGTCATCCCTGTCTCGTTTTGCCTCAGCATACTCTACCAAGCTGAGTCCCCCATCGCGGTTGCGGTCAATGCTATCGAACTTTTCCCTAAGGGCCTGGCGATTGTCACCTTTTTCCGAAAAGGCACCTTTCAGGAACTCATCGAGGCTGACGGCCTGATCCTTGTCCTCATCATACCCTTCAAACCGTGCCACTGATTTTGGATCAACCGCCCCCTGGTTTCCCGGAGCTCCGGGACCGTTCGGTTGCTGTGCCAGGGACAAACCGAATCCAAGAGCAACAATAGAAAGGATGAGCCAAGTAGTATTAGGGGGGATTAAATTTCTCATGATCAAAGTCTGCAACACTGATCGTTACTTTTGGATTACCAGGTGACTTCTATTTCTGCTTTGTAGCCCCATGTTGGTAATTGTCTGGTAATCTTGGCCGGACTATCGTCTACCTGTTCCCCCCAGTTAATGCGTGTTCTCATTGTAGAAGATTCTCAATACATCCGCGAGTCCGTGGCGCTAGTCCTCCGCGAGTCAGGGTATGCCGTCGATGAATCGGGCGATGGTGAGGAAGGGCTCTGGAAAGCCCAATCCAATCCCTACGATGTCATCATCCTCGACATCATGCTTCCCGGATTGGATGGCCTCAGCGCACTTCGAAAGCTGCGGCAAGAAGGCAATCAAACTCAGATTCTGATTCTGTCGGCCAGAGATACTACTGACGATCGAATCAAAGGATTGCGTCACGGTGCCGATGACTATCTGGTGAAACCCTTTGATCTGGGGGAGCTACTGGCCCGGGTCGAGGCGCTTTGCAGACGCACCTACAAAAAGAAAAACCCGGAGCTTCGAATCGGCGGGCTTACCATTAATCTCCAGGCCAAGACAGTATCCTGTGGAGAGCAGACCATCAATATGACAGCGAGAGAGTATGCCATTCTCGAATTCCTGGCGCTTCGTCAGGGAGAAGTGGTGTCGCGCACAGAGATCGAAGCTCACGTCTACGACGAACTGGTTTCCCCTGTCAGTAATGTCATCGACAAGTCCATCTGTGTTCTCCGCAAGAAGCTCACCGAGGCGAGCGATGCCGCCCCCGTCATCCAGACACGGCGCGGACAAGGTTACATCATCGAGGCGGACCAGACATGAAATCCATCCGCTCTCGACTTCTTCTCTGGATTCTCAGCGGTGCCGCCATCCTTATCGGAGTGACTGGCTGCTGCATCTATTTTGCCATTCGTTACGTGCTCATGTCTCAGATCGACGACGAGCTCGTGCAGGCTAGAAAGGTCATCTACAACGTATTCGAAAACGATTCTTTGCAGCCCGGAGCTTTTGTAAAAGGCGCAGCCCAAGGACGCCGCCCTCGCTTCCGCGACGAAGAGCGCTGGCGCGAGTTTGACTACAAGGACGGCGAGCTACTCTATCAACTAAAAGCCACCGGCGGCGAAGTGCTCCTGCGTTCCCCAAGCCTGGCCATGCGAACGATCGAGGCCCCTGCTCAATTCCCCGATTCCCGCAAACCGGTTTCACTGGAACTCGCCGATGGCAGCTCGCTGCGTGCGCGAATTGATTACACTAAATCAGGAAAATGGCCACCTCAGTTTCAGTCCAAAAGAAGCAGCGAGGAGGCAAGCATCGAGATCATTGTCGCTAGGGATATCAGTGAAACCAGCCAAACTCTTTTCTACCTGCTCGCAGGGATCTGGATCACGGGAATTGTCGCCACAGGAGCCACCGCCCTTCTCGTATCCATAGCACTACGTCAGGGTCTATCCCCCCTCGAACAGCTGGGAATCGAAGCCAGAACGGTCGATGCCAATCATCTGGAAACCCGATTCAACGGCGAGGCAATGCCTCCTGAGTTGCGCCCCATTTGCGATCAACTCAACAGCCTGATGGCTCGGCTCGAGAGCGGTTTTCATCGGGAACAGCGATTCAGCTCAGATCTGGCTCACGAAATGAGAACCCCCATCGCAGAAGTTTGCAGCCTCGCGGAATCGGCCATTCTCTTCCCGGAAAAAGTCCCACCAGGGCAATTCGATAAGATACTGGCAACCGGCAAACGAATGCAGGACATCGTGGAAAGCCTGCTCGCGTTGGCACGATGGGAACAGGGATCAACCCAACTCAATTCCGAAACAATCAACCTGGCTGAGATCGTGAACGAATGCTGGGAGCAGTTCGCTGCCACCGCCAAAGAAAAGCGACTCTCGTTTCAACAATCGGCATCTTCAGAATCGTCAATCTCCACCGACCCCGATCTCTTCCGGCACATCCTCAACAATCTCTTATCCAATGCGGTCGAATACGCGCCCGAGGAAGGATTCGTGAAACTGAGAGTCCTGGAGGATGCAGAAGGTGCCGCCATTGGCCTGCAAATCAGCAACTTGATCGAAGGGATTAATCCATCCGATACCGATCACCTTTTCGAACGCTTCTGGCGACACGATGAGGCAAGAAGCGACGGTGGGCACAGCGGTCTGGGTCTGTCCGTGGCCCGTGCCTGCGCCGAAACTCTTTCCATGGATTTGAGCGCCAGCGTGGAGGACAACCAGATTCACTTTGAACTCTCGTTTCCGGCGTAGGAACCCGAGGTCATGCCCCGACAGTTCCAATTTCTCCGCCGACCGCTTCCATCTTGTCGAGTGCCGCAAGGACATGTCGCGCCCTGGAGCGAAAGGCCTTCCTCTTTTCGTGCGGCCATTGCTGCTCTATCACCATCCGAAATTCACCGGCTAGCACCGGCTCACGTCGGCAGAGATTCTCTATCACGGCCATGGAGTAGACTTTCACGGCCACGGCTTCATCAGGAGAATTTAGATACCGAAACGCAAGGTCGGCTGCCAGACCGGCCAGCTCATCAGGCACCTCCAGTTCAGCGATCGCTTTCATCGTGTTGCGTTTCACGGCATCGTGAAGATTGGAACGCTGAAGGTTTTTGAGCAATTCTCCAACAAAGGGCTGCACCACTTCCGGATGCGCCTCAGCACAATGACTGATCACCCACGCACCTCGCTGAGAAAGCATTCGATCATCTCCCGCTACGATCTTGAGCAGTTTCCCAAACCGATGGCACGAACTACCAATATAGGTCGTGAGGCGGAGTGTCTGCGCCTTGGAATGTTCAGCCTCAAGCGCTTCGCGAAAGTTCATGACATTTCCTACCGCCATGTGCCTCTACTCACAACTCTCTGAGTCGAGTATTTCGATACATCGACAGTCCAATAGCCGCGTTCAATTTTGCCTCACGCTTAACATTTTTTCATATTAACCTCTTGACCCGACCGACCGGTCGGGTTATTTGTCAATCATGACCACGAAACCCTCCACAACGACCAAGCGCGATGAACTCATCGATGTGGCTTCTTCGCTGTTCTATAAGCAGGGTTTTGGAGCCACAGGCGTCAAGCAAATCATAGACACAGCGGGAATCGCCAAAGGCACTTTTTACTCACACTTTAAGTCAAAGGAAGAAGTCGGAGTGGCCTGGTTGAAAAAGCGTCACCAGGTTTGGAATGCCTGGATATCGGAGGAGGTAGACAAAGCCACTACTCCCAGGAGAAAAGTCATCGCTCTCTTCGACTTTCTCGAAAAGTGGATGGTGGAGAGCGATTTTCGTGGCTGCGCTTTCTTGAACACCCTGGCTGAGATTCCCGATCCCGAGAATCCCATGCGCCATGAAATCTCGAGTCACAAAAGCGGGCTTCGGGCTTCGGTTCAGGAACTGGCAGCGGATCACTTTTCGGAGAAACCTTCGGCATTCGCAAAGCAGAAGGGATCGATCATCTTTCTTCTTTTTGAAGGAGCGCTCGTTGAAGCGCAGAACTTCCGTGATACCTGGCCCATCATCGAAGCACGCAAGGAAGTCACCCAGATGATTTCCGCTGAGTCGTAACCCTTCCATTCACCTCAATCATTTTTATCTACCAACTAAGCGACCGACCGGTCGCTTCAATAAACCAAACCAACACCCCAAATGAAATTAACTACACTCAAAAACTCCCTCACGATTGCTGCGATCCCCGTCGCAATCCTGGCATCCATTGCGCTTGCCAAAGCGGACCCAGCATCAAGTGCCAAGCCTGAGCAGCCTGTCTCGCAGGTGGCGGCGCCTCCGGAATCTTCCCCGGCGCCCCTTATCTCCTACCGAACTGTCGAAATTGAAGGTCAGGATGTTTTCTATCGCGAAGCGGGCTCGGACCAGAACCCCACCCTACTACTCCTGCACGGGTTCCCGACGTCTTCCCACATGTTCCGCAATCTTATCCCGGAACTGGCATATCAGTTCCACATCATTGCCCCTGACTACCCGGGATTTGGTCAGAGCTCGATGCCTGCTGCTGATGAATTCGAATACACCTTTGATCATTTCGGTGACATCGTTGAACAACTCACTGAGAAACTCGGTCTGGAGCGCTACAGCCTCTACCTGATGGACTACGGGGCCCCGGTTGGCTTCCGCCTTGCAGCCAAACACCCCGAGCGCATCGAATCTCTGATCATTCAGAACGGCAATGCCTATGATGAAGGACTGCTCGATTTCTGGGATCCGATCAAAGCCTATTGGGCAGATCGCTCCGCAAAAAATGGCGACGCCCTGCGAGGATTCTTCAAACTGGATGCAACCAAGTGGCAATACACAGCAGGCGTCCGCAATGTTGCCTCCATCAGTCCGGACAACTGGACCCATGATCAGTTCCTCCTCGACCGCGAAGGGAATGACGAAATCCAGCTGGCCCTCTTCTACAGCTACGGTAGCAATCCTCCGCTCTATCCCGAATGGCAGGCCTACTTCCGGGCACATCAGCCACCTACACTGCTCGTCTGGGGCAAGAATGATCCCATCTTCCCCGAGGAAGGAGCTCATCCCTACAAGCGTGACCTCGCCGATCTGGAATTTCACATTCTCGATACAGGCCATTTTGCTCTCGAAGAAGAGGGTGAACTCATCAGCGGCCTCATCCGTGACTTCCTTCAGCGCAAAGTCGTAAACCCGTCCCTGAGCCAGCGCTGATCCCAAGATTGCCTCATCTCAGCAGTCCAGTCAGAGACTGCTGGGAGAGGGGCGAGCCCCACACCACTTCAAAATCATGAAACCCCCACTCCCACCCTTCTCCCTCGAGACGGCCACTCAGAAAGTGCAAGCCGCCGAGGACGCCTGGAACTCCAGAGATCCAGAAAAAGTCTCGATGGCCTACACCGAAGACACCCGATGGCGCAATCGCTCTGTCTTTCTCCACGGCCGAGCAGAGGTTCGCCAGTTTCTTCAAGGCAAGTGGGACCGCGAACTGGACTACCACCTCAAGAAGACTCTGTGGAGTTTTACTGACAATCGAATCTCGGTGAAATTCGAATACGAATACCACAACGAAGCCGGCCAATGGTACCGCGCCTATGGCAACGAACAGTGGGAATTCGCAGCCAACGGGCTGATGCAGGTTCGCGAGGCCAGCATCAACGACCTCCCCATCGAGGCTTCTGATCGGAGACTCGCCATTTAGCCCGCGCCCCTTTCCATTCAAACCCACTCTCATCATGGCCGATCGCTACATGCAAACTGTGCTGACTCCTTCCGTTCTTCAAGCGCAGCAGAACTACTACGGGAAGACCTATCCGGAGTTTGACGCTCCCTCAGTGGATCCACTGAGGGACCAGGAAATCGAGATGATTCAGACTCGAGACAGCTTCTATATGGCGACGGTCATGGAGAATAGCTGGCCCTATTTACAGCATAGAGGGGGGCCGCAAGGATTTCTCCGGGCGATCAATACCCGGCAAATCGGATTTGCAGATTACAGAGGGAATCGTCAGATGATCAGCGCGGGAAGCCTGACGGAGAACGACCGGGTCTCACTATTTTTAATGGACTACCCTCGGAAAGCCCGGCTGAAGGTGCTCGGAACGGCCACGGTCCTCGATGCCCGGGAACACGAAGATCTGGCGGAGAAACTTGCACCTCCGGGAGGACATGGAGCCAAGCCAGAGCGGCTGTTTCTGATCGATATACTCTCCTATGACTGGAATTGTCCTAAGTTTATCACGCCTCGATTCACGGAGGAGGAAGTGGGTCAGGTCATCGAGCCATTGAGAGACCAAATCGCCAAACTGGAAAGCAAACTGGCATCCCTCGAGAACGGGACACCTCCGCTTGATTCGAGCGCAAAGTGACTTCCCACAAATTCCGATGCCTTTCCGCCTAACCATTGTAAGGTGCGGCCATGCCTTCTTTCAGAGACTTCGACCTGATTCCCTCTCTCCAATCCACCTTGAAAAAGGAAGGCTTTGTCACGCCTACCGAGATTCAGGAGCGCGCACTGCCTCCACTCCTCAATGGCGGCTCCGTCGTAGGTGTTGCCGAAACGGGAAGCGGTAAGACACTGGCCTACGCCTTGCCAGTCTTGCAACGACTGAAGCAACTGGAGGAATCTGGAGATGCCGTCTCTACGCCGGGCCACCCCCGGGCCATCGTTCTAGTTCCCTCCAGTGATCTGGGTGAGCAAGTCGCAAAAGCCTTCAAGGTGTTCACCCATGAAACCCGACTCCGGGTTCGGTCTTCCCTCGGGGGCGTCGCCATGGCAGTTGCCCGCCGCAACGTCGCAAGTCCGTTTGAGGTGCTACTGGCCACACCGGGACGTCTGGAGCAGTTGATGCAGCAAAAGCTGGTGAGCCTCTCAGATCTTCGCCTCCTCGTACTCGATGAAGCCGATCAGATCCTCGACGCGGGATTCCTTCCCGCAATTCAACGCATTTTGAAGTCCTGCCCCACCGACCGACAACTGGCTCTCTTCACCGCCACCGCGTCAGAGGGTGTTCAAACCCTCATTCAAGAGATGTTCAGTGGCGCCGAGGTGATCGAAACCCGGGGACACCATCGTCTCGTTTCCAGCTTGATCACGGTGAACCTCACCGTGCCCAACGGAAAGCGATTTCCCCTCCTCGAAGAGGTCATGGCAAAACGAATAGACGGCGGAACGCTCCTCTTCGCGAACACCCGCGAGCAATGCGATAAGCTCGCCGCAGAACTCGTCGATAATGGCTATTCCTGCTCGATTTACCGCGGCGACATGGACAAGTTGAAGCGTCGTCAGAATCTCAGAGAGTTTCGGGAAGGCACTCTCGATCTTTTGATTTCCACCGACCTCGCGGCTCGCGGCCTCGACGTGGAAAATATCGGCCGGGTCATCAACTATCATCTTCCCAAGGAGATGAAGAACTACCTCCACCGGGCCGGCCGAACTGCCCGGGCGGGAAGAGAAGGCACCGTCATCAACTTCGTAACTGATCGGGATTTGAATCTGATCAAGCGCCTCGACACAAAGGGCGCGATTGTTTAGGAACCGGTCAGGAACCCGCAACTACGGGATCCGGCATCGCTTGCTGCTTCACCCTGTCTATGGTTGCGTGGGGCATGATCGATCGAATCGCTAGGACGCTGACCGTCACTCTTTTTCTCACCTCACTGCTTTCCCTGTCAATTCAGGCCCAGGAAGTAGTTAGAAAAGGAAAAGCCGCTCGCATCAAAGCGCCGGACGTCTATGACTCGGTCGTGCCAAAGCCCACTTTATCTGAAGTGCGCTACGGAGACCACGAGCGTCATATTCTTGATTTCTGGAAAGCTGACTCCGATCAGCCCACCCCGCTGGTTTTCGTGATTCATGGGGGCGGATGGAATGGAGGCTCCAAAGAGCGACTTCAAAAATTCGCCGACGCTCAAGCGCTGCTGGATGCCGGCATCTCAGTTGCCTCCATCAACTATCGCTACGTGCCTCAAGGCGTCGAAGCAGGGATCGAGCCGCCGGTAAAGGCACCCTTACATGATGCCGCACGCGCATTGCAATTTGTCAGAAGCAAATCTGCCGAATGGAATTTGGATAAAGTGCGGATCGGGGCAGCAGGAGGTTCCGCCGGTGCCTGCTCCTCTTTATGGATTGCCTTTCACGACGACCTTGCCGATCCCGACAGCAAGGATCCCATAGCGCGTGAATCCACCCGTCTCTGGTGTGCCGCCGTAATAGGCGCTCAAACCTCACTCGATCCAAAACAGATGAAAGAGTGGACCCCCAACAGTCGCTACGGCGGTCATGCCTTCGGCCGCGGCTCTTTCGAGAAGTTTCTATCCGAGCGGGAAGCTATCCTGCCATGGATCGCTGAATACTCACCTTATGCCCTCGTCACTGAAGACGACCCTTCGGTCTACCTCATTTATTCTGCACCTCCCGCTCTGGGCGAAGAACAGAAAGACCCCACCCACACTTCCAATTTCGGGGTCAAGCTTCAGGAGCACTGTGAGGCAATCGGTGTCGGCTGCCAGTTGGTCTATCCCGGTGCCCCCAACGTGACTTTTGACAATCCAACTGACTACTTGATTGCAACGCTGAAGGCGAAGTAGGCGAGTGAGGCCCCGCCCCTCCCTATCAACGTCCTTCTTGCACCTCTTAGTTTATTAGTCCAATCTCGCCGGAGCGGTTCTTTCACCCCCTACCTATAGTGATTGGCGGACTGCTACTTTAGTATCTATCCAATGGCCGAACCGACACATCGTCCCTTCAACCTTTGAGAATGCCGGCATTGTTGAACAAACGCCTGATTCTATCCCTGCTGTTCACTTTGGGAGTGGCATTCTATTTCTGGGCTGGATCGCGCTACCCGGAATTGAATGCGAAGGCAACGATGGGAGCCGCCGCAGATTTGCAGTCGCTGGGATTGGAAGTGCCCTGGGAAATCTTACCCGCTGACGGCAGAGTCACTCGCATCTTAAAAGCGACAGCCAATTGGCTCGATGCAAACAAGCGAGGCATGATATTCGGGTTAGTCCTGGCGGCGGGAGTCATGACCGCCCTGAATGCGATGCCACGTCGCAACCTAAAGGGACGACTTGCAAACACTCTCACCGGGTTGGCCATCGGGAGCCCGCTCGGCGTCTGCGTGAACTGCGCCACTCCGGTTATGCGAGGCCTGCACGCAAGCGGCAGCCGACTAGAGACATCACTGGCAGTGATGTTCAGCTCCCCCACTTTCAACATTGTGGTTTTGACCATGCTCTTCACCCTGTTTCCGTGGCACTTCGCGGTGGTGAAGATTGGATTCTCGCTCCTCTTGGTACTAGTTGGAGTTCCTCTCGCTGGCAGTATATGGGGCGACCGGGTCCGGGGCGGCCCCCTTCCAGAAGAACCCTGTGAACCCTGCGAAATCGAGCTGCATACGGGATGGCTTGGCTCCTTCAACTGGTTTCTCCGAGAGACGTTAAAGACATTCGGGTGGATCTGTTTGCGAACAGTTCCTTTCATGGTCCTGGCAGGTTTTCTAGGCGCTGTTTTGAGCGAACTCCTACCAGCCGATCAATTACTCGGTCTTATGACAGCCCGTGGCTACTTTGCCACGATATCAGCCGTGATCGTAGTCGCACTGGTCGGAACGTTTTTGCCCTTACCCATGGCGATGGACGTTATTCTCGCCGCCTCCCTTTATGCCATGGGAGTCCCGGCGATCTATGTCATGCCGATTCTATTCACCACCGGAATCTATAGCATCCTTTCCTTTCTGGTTATCTACCGTCAAATGTCACGCAGTCTCGCCATTGCGATTTTTGCGACGGTCGCGCTACTGGGAATCACCGCGGGATTTTGTGCGCACCATCTTGAAAAAGCCAACAACGCTTTGCTGGAAAACTATTTCCTCAAGACTCTGGCCAACGCATCCGAAGTATCTCCTCTCACCCTGCCCCCGGGTCCCGAGACAAAACCTTTCGCCAAATTGCAACCAGAGTTAGAAGCTCAACATCGGGTATTTACCCCAGCTCCTGAGCTCAGCACCGATTCGGTTTTCGTCGAGCAGGCACCCCTTCAGGTCCAGTCGTCCCCTCGGCCTGATGAACGTATTTTTGAAAACCACCCGGGGCGGGAGCTCGGGGTCGAGATACCCTTTGCCGTCTCAACGGAAAATCGAGTCAGCATTTGGCAAATGGGCACTCGCTCCATTGGTGCAGGGGATATTCATGGCGATGGCTGGCCGGACCTGGTAGTTGCGAACGATAGTTATTCCGGAGGAGCGACCCTATTCGCGAATCTGGGAGGTCAACGTTTTGCAGCGCAGGATCTCGATCTTGGATTACTCACCCACGAGCCCATCGGACTGACTGCATTCGTCGACCTCGACAACGATGGTTGGCTTGACCTGTTTCTCGCCTCCTTTCGACAGGGCAGTTTCTGGATTCGAAATCACAAAGGCGATTTCACCAGAGAGAAGCCTCAGATTCTGACACGACATCAGTACAGCTGTGTTGCGGCTGCTGGATTCGCAGACCTCAATCAGGACGGACGGCTCGATCCGGTGATGGGAAACTGGACCGTAGGAGGAGCCAACGTTGAGACGCGAGAGGGAGCCCCCCTGTCTTCGCAAAACGAAATTCTATTCTCAACCGATGAGGGAGGCTTCAAGGCCCACCTGCTGCCGGAGGAGCCCGGAGAGACCCTATCAATCCTGCTCAGCGATATCAACCATGACGGCTGGTCGGATCTTCTGGTCGGAAATGATTTGGATGAACCTGATTTCATCTACCTCGGAGACGAGGCACTTTCCCTCACCCCAGTATCCAAACAGGAAAATCTTCTTCCGTTCACGCCCCATTTCAACATGGGCTACGAATCCGCCGATCTCGACAACGACCTGCGCTTCGAGCTATTGGCAGTGGGCATTGCCAGCGGTGGCCTCGACCGTGCTCGCGAGGTGGGATTGAATCGCAAAGAATTTGCGGAGAAAATTGAGGACCCGACGCTTCGATCCCAGCACCTGCAGTATGACGAACAAGTCCAACACTACAGCACCGTAGTCGACTCACGCAGTGTTCTTCGCTGGCAGGCCCTTGATGACGAGCGCCTACGGCAGGATATCCTGGGCAATTTGGCGATCCGCCGACTTCGCTTTGACCCGGATCTGGAAGGACGGGAAAAGTTCCTCCCTAAACACCGGGAAGACCTCAGCTGGTTAGCTGAACGCATCAAACTTCCACTCTACCAAACTTCTCTTGAAGAAAATTGGAGAGAGCTTCCCCAACTCCAGAATCGAAATGTCCTGTTAGCACCGGCCCTCGACGGCGGAGACCGATTTCGAGACGTTACCGAACAATGGGACATTGCCCATACCGGGTGGACCTGGAATGCAAAGTTCGCTGATCTAAATTTGGACGGATGGCAGGATATCTTTCTGGTCAATGGATGGCCCTTGAATACGAAGCATGAACCCAACATGCTCCTAATGAATCAAGAGGGCAGGAAGTTCGAAGATGTCACCGCTCAAAATGGAATAGGATCCTACCTTGAAACGATGGCTTACACTTACGTGGATCTCGATCTCGATGGAGATCAGGACGTGATTACTGTGCCCTTGATGGGACCCATAGAGTGGCACGAGAACCTGAGCGCCCACGGAGGCAATGCACTCGTGGTTGAGCTACGAGACGACACCGGAAACCACTTCGCCATCGGAGCCCAGATTATTATTCGATACCCGAACGGCCAGCAAATTCGGGAGATCAAGGCGAGCGGCGGATACTCCTCCTTCGACCCATTAGTCGCACATTTCGGACTCGGAGAAGCCACCTCGGCTACGAAAATTGAGGTGCACTGGCCAGATAGAAAAGTAACCCACCTACCTGGCCCCTTTGCAGCGGGAAACTGCTACCGGATCCATCGAAAATCGAGCAAGTAGCAAAGCCCCCACCTTTCAACCAGACCATCTATGAAGTCTCTTTTCCTGACTACTGCCGGCATTCTATCGGTCCTTTCGTTCTTGCCTTCACTCGAGGCAGCAGACCCTGAAGCACCCTCTGAGTTTTTCGAAACCACCAAGCTAGTCTACGAGGACGATTTCGACGGACCACTGAATGAAGAATTCTGGGAAGTGCGCCAGAGCAGCACCTGGGTAATTAAGGATGGAATTCTTACTGGCAGCGAATCGTCCAAGGAATTTCAGGAGAAAATGATCGCGAAAGGCGACAAAGCCCACGCCGGCTTCAAGCCTGTCATCTGGCTCAAGCAGGTGCCTGAGAATTTCGTCTGCACCATGCGTGTGCGGTACAACGCCGAAGCTTACCACCCCAAGTTTCCTCTGTTTGATGTCGGCCACCATATCCACACCCTCGTATTTGGAGAAGCACTGACATCCCTATACATCAAAAAGGATGTCGAGATTCAGAAAGTGGAAGAGCAATTCCTACCACTCAACCAATGGGTAGACGTGACAATTGAACTCAAGAAAGGAAAGCTCCTCCTGAAGGTCGACGACAGGAGACATGTTTTCGAAAGCGGAGAGATCGACATGACTGGTCACGGTCAAATCGATTTCAAAGGCGTCGACTTCGGCAGCTGCCAAATCGATCGCATCCAGGTATGGGAGGGACTGTAAAACCACTCACCTGAATTCACCCTCCCCGGGCCCAAAAAAGGGAAATGGATCAATCCGCCATTAACTCTTTCACTTTGCCCTCTATCCCCTCAGCCCAGATCTCGTAACCTGTGGCATTCGGGTGCAAGAGATCTGGCATAATCTCTTTCGAAAGGGAGCCGTCGTCTTCAAGGAACTCCTGATTGATATCCATATAGAAGACAGTTTTGTCGTCGGCCAGTTTGGCCATCAGCGCATTAGTGGCCTCGTTTTGCTGACGCTTCGGATCATTGCTGTCGGCACCCCGCGGGAAGATGGCAAGCATGAGTATTTTCATTTGCGGCTGCTTTTCCTTCAGTAGATCCAGAATTGCAGCAACTCCCTCCGCCGTCTGCTTAGCACTACTCTGATAGACTGCCCCACCGTGTTCTTTCATCGCCCTGCCCTGATGGCCCGTGTTGTTCGTGCCAATCATGAGCACGGTGAGCTTCGGGTCAAGGCCATCGTAGTTACCATTCTGCAAACGCCACAAAACGTGTTCCGTCCGATCACCTCCGATACCAAAATTCGCTGGCTTCATGGAGGCCCAGTATTGGGCCCAGACTTCCTGACCTTTGGCGCTCCATCCATAGGTAATCGAGTCCCCCAGGAAAACGAGCTGAGCCTCGCCCTCCTTCGAAATCGCATTGAACGACTCGTGTAATTTCTCTTTTCCCGGATGGGGAACCGGAGCAAGAGCCAGACTTTCAGAAGAATCCTGCGCACTGATAGAAGATGTCAGCACGATGATTACGAAGAGGGATGTAAAAGATGAGAGTTTCATTATTGGGATGGAGAATTGCCCGATCTGGCTATTCCGGCAATGGCGGAATCGTGTTAGACCAAGAAAAGTCGCACCAAATTGTGGTGGCCGAAAAACGAGTCCTTATACGCGATTACGCGTGCCCACCCAGTGAAGCGGGCCAGCTCTTTTCGAGTGCTCAACCGACTACTATGGGATAGAAATAGGGAATGACTCGCGTTCCTTTGATGCCTCTGTTCAAAATATCTACCGCTGCGATTTGGATCACGGGGCTTTCCATGCTGCCTCAATGGTTGCCGGCTCAGAAAACTGAGGAGTCGAAACCTGCCCCAGCCACCTACCCGGCGGGTTACCCCGAGGGCGTTCTCGATATTCGGTATCAATCCGCGGCAGACAACAGCCAGCAACCCGCGCTGTTCTGGAAGCCAGATATCGCCAAGGGTGAAAAACGCCCACTTCTGGTCGCTTTACACACCTGGTCGCACGATTACCGCCAAGCCGGCAGCGAGGCGAAGTACGCGGAATGGTGTCAGCAGGCCGGCTGGGTCTTCATCCACCCCAACTTTCGCGGATCCAATCGAACGCCTGAAGCGCTGGGATCTGATCTCGTTGTGGCGGATATTCTCAGCGCAGTCGGCTACGCTCAAACCGAAGCTTCCATCGACGAAAACCGCATCTATTGCATTGGGGTCTCCGGAGGAGGGCATGCCTCACTCCTTATGGCTGGTCGAGCGCCCCAGCTTTGGGCCGGAGTCAGCGCCTGGTGCGGCATTTCCGACATCGCCGCTTGGCACGATCAATGCAATGGCACCTCGCAGCAACGCTATGCCGACAACATTGAGCTCGCTCTTGGCGGCGGACCCGACACTCCTGAACGGATAGCCGATGCCGCACATCGCTCGCCACTCAACTGGCTTTCAAAGGCCGGCAACGTGGCTCTCGACATCAATCACGGGGTTCATGACGGTCGAACCGGGAGCGTCCCCTTCAGTCACTCGCTTCACGCCTGGAATAGAGTCACCGGAGCGACGCATCCAGAGAACTTGATTCCGACCGAAACGATCGAGAAGTTCTATCAAAGCCAAACCCCTGTCGGCCCCGCCCCCACGCAGGACTCACTCTACCCCGATGAACAACAGCCACTATTCCGCCGCCAGTCCGGCAACTCCCGCGTAACGATCTTCGAAGGTGGTCACGAAATTCTTCACGAAGCCGCCCTAAACTGGCTCGCCGCTCAATGCAAAGGCCAACCCGTCAGCTGGAAGCCCAAACGTGCGCACACGCTCAAAGTCAGTGCAGCCGACCGTGAATCAGGGAAGTGATTTCAAAGAACGACGGGACTCCGTCAACCCTGCAGAAGAACCGCTGTATTCGGTATCATCTCAAATTTTGGCCTGATCGATCGATCAGGTTCCGAAGCCTAATCAATCTCAATCGATCCCTCCCCGTCCGAAGACAGTTCGGAGGAAATAACTTCATACTCATAAATTCGTAGAGTGACATCCACCACTTCTTCAATTCGATCACTGATGGCCTCTTTGATCGCCTCTGCATCTCGAACTGTGACCACACCCGTCGGGGCTCCCAGATGAAGTTCTACCTTATAGGAGTCTCCTGTTTTCATGGTTCGAATTCTCGAAAGATCGATGTCTTTCCAGCCCGGAAAATCAGGAGACATCTCAACGAGAGTATCAACCACTCGACTTCGCATCTGGAGCTCGTTGAATGTGAACCCGAGAGGACCAGCGACCAGGCCTAGCACCGCCAGCATCACGGCCATACCTAGAGTAGCCGGAATCCAACGCCCATATCCCTGGATTAGAAATACTAAGCAACTGCACAGAACAATCGCAGCAAAGTTGGTCAGAAAAAGAAGAAACGCCCCCCGTTCAATGAATCGGGTCTCGCTTTCAGGGTCTCGATTTGTCGGATCGAGAAATCCATTATCCCCCACGATCAATCCCATCCCCGCCACACAAAGAGGAGGAACCAGAGCCACCGCTACGGCAACCCCCGGGATGGCATTCGCGATTCGTTTCCGGGTCCAGGCGAATGCGCCCGCGGTTCCGGACGCGACAGCGATACCAAGGTCGATCAGGTTGGGATTGCTGCGCGCCATGGCCTCGTCACCCAGCATGCGATAGTCGACGATGAAAGTGATGCTACTCGAGACTGCCAGCACCACAATTATTCCGGTAATAATCGAAAACAGTGACTCTTGAAGCATCCCCAGATTCCTCCGTGCAATCGCATAGGAACAAGCCACGATAGGGTTCATCAAAGGCGCAATAATCATGGCGCCGATAATGACTGCAGCACTGTCGCAAATCAGCCCCAGAGTGGCCAGAGCGGCAGAAAGAGCCAACATCAAATAATATCCAACCGATGGCCTGGCGGCGGCATCCATATCGACCGCAATCTCCTGGGGAGGAATCGGGCTCTCATAGAGGATTCTGATCGATTTAAGAAACATTGAGAACGTCTATCGGAAAGGATCGGGCGGCCACAACCGCGAATGATCATCGCTATTCTCACCAGATTCCGGAGATACAAACAATGAGAAAGACGAAGTTTCTAACAAAATATCCAACGACTCCTTGAATGCAGCGCATGCACTTCTGAACCCACTTGGCCTCGCAGGAGTCAGAAACCCAAACACGCCCCTCTCCTGCCCATGAATTTACCGATCAAGCAACCGCTGCCATTAACCCTTTTGCTGAGCCCCTATGAGCCCCGACCAACGGCTTTAGGTCAAGTTGTATTCGCCCTAAGTGCGCGCCACGATCAATCGAACGGCTTCACCCCTTATTCGAAATCCGGGTGATCCTGATAAGTCTGGCCGGGAAAAAGGAACTCCTTCTCCTTTGTATCGGGAGTGCCCAGAGGTGGTTCAGGAAACCGATCACCTGGCTTCATCCTGAGAAGAGATCGATCGGTGAACGCGTTCATCAGAGCTAGAAGATCGTCGACTTGTTGATCGGTTAGTCCAAGATTACCAATATTCTTGTGGTTGACTGTCTCAGGGTTATCATTCGGCCCCCATCGCCCGGAATCCAAGTCTCTCTTATTGTAAAATTCGATCACTTCACGGAGAGTGGCGAAGGAACCATTGTGCATGTATGGGGCCGTCAGTTCGATGTTTCTCAAAGTCGGCGCACGAAACTGACCCATTTCCTCGAGCTGCCCGGTTTGCCCTCCAAGGCCCGCATCCTTCTCACCTCGTGAAGGCACTCCTAGATTATCATATCGAAAATCGCTCAGGAGTGGTTCTTCCCAACTGGCCTCAGTCAGCAAATGACAGTCGGCACACATTCCAGATCCGGTGAAAGTGTTGAACCCCCGCATTTCAGATTCATTGAGGGCGGTGGCATCCCCCTTTAGGAACTCATCAATGCGAGCGTCAAAAGGGCGGAACAGTGGCTCCTTGAGAAACTCCACCAAGGCTCGATAGGCGAAATCTAGAAGGGCGCGATCATCACTCCATGCGGCATCATCATCGACCCATTGCCTAAAGCTTTCCGTGTAATCCGAATTTCGAATCGCAGCAGCCAATACTGCAGGCCCCTCTAGATTCATCTCATCAGGATTGAAGAATGGCTGCTGAACCTGATCGAAAAGATCTTTGGATCGTCCGTCATGGAAAAGACCACCCTCCCATACGGAAATGGCATCTCCGTCTTTAGTGAAAAAATCACCAAAAACAAGAGAGGGAATCAACGCGGCATACATCAAAGTAGGCGCATTACGTTTTCCCTCCCTCCCCGCGACTGCACCCAGCGAAACCGGGCGAGGCTCGGCGAAGGCGAATTTCGGTTGATGACAGGAAACGCACCCCTGCCCGACGGGTTGCGAGAGATTTTCATCCAAGAATATTTCCCGCCCAATTGTGGCGGCATCAGACCCAAACGCCGCATTGGCCAACGCAATCGCTGCCATGAAACAAGCCGTTGGAGCGCACTTTGAAAGAAACATCGCGGTACCTATGCAAACACAGGATTTCGCGAATGGCCAGAGATTCTGCGTCACCTGGAAATGGCTTCTTTAACGCGAACTGCTCTCGTCGAATCGCCATTGGGTTTTGAAGTTGGATTCGAGCGGCTGTTTGAGCAAACTGGCACGCACAAGCTCCACAGGAATCGGCCCTAGTTTCAAAATCGCATCGTGGAACTGCTTCTCGGCCATTCCGCCCTCAATAACGAGCTCCTTGTGCAAGGCGATGAGTTGAATTCCCCCTAGCAGATACCCGCATTGATAGAGTGGCGAGTAGTCCCCTTTGATGAATCGACGAACCTCACTTGTCGCACCAAACTTCTCATGGCCCACCCGGTCAGTCAGGAAGTTCACCATCTCATCCGGCTTCATCTGGCCGAGGTGAAACTTCAGCGTAACGATGATACGCGCGCAGCGATGCATCCTCCAGAAGAGCGCGCCAATTCGATCCTCAGGCGTCGGCTGATACTTTAAATCAAACAGCCGCATCTCCCAGTAGAGTGCCCAGCCCTCAACGTAGAATGGGGTGCTGAACATCCCTCGATAGGGCCGCTCACGCGCCGCCATGTATTTTTGAAGATGATGACCGGGGATCAATTCGTGGGGAATGACATTGCGGCTGAAGGGGCGATTATTACCGCGCATCGACATCATCTTATCTTCGTGCTTCATGCCCTCGTTTGCGTAGGCGATCAGCATGTCGTGCCCGGAATAGGCTGCGTAGGGCATATTGCGCTGTTCCCGAAGGGAGAGCATCCTCGTGCCCCACCATTCTTCACAGTTCGGAGGAATTGAGACGAGGTCACGATCTTTCACGAAGTCGATCGCACGCTGCGCCTCCGCTCGCACGAAAGTCTCCTGCTCGCCGGGTTTCATGCTCTGAAGTTTGACTCGCTGAAGCGCCTTTTCCCAGTCATCGCCCAGGCCCATCTCCTTGGCGGCCAGTCTCATCTGATCTTCGCACCAGGCGAACTCGATCTCGGCAAGATCAATGAGCTCTTGTGGAGTGTAAGGAATGAATTCGTGGTCGAGATGACGTTGCAAAAGTTGAGCGCCAATCACTTTACCCAGGAGCGGCAACTCCTCCTCCCCGCCATCAGAGCCGCCCTTCTCATCTTTGGATTTCCCTTTCACTCCGGCAATCTCCTCACGCAAATACTTGGAGTAATCAGTGAGCGCCTTGGCAGCGGCGTCGTGGGGTTGTTTCATCCACCAGCCGAACTCGGGGACAAATCCGTCGTAGTTTTCAAACCATCGCCTCAATTGTGCCGCGAGGGCATCGGTCGCTTCTGACGCCAGCAGAGCCTGGTGCGAAGTGGGCAACACCACCGAAGGCTTGAGTTTCGGCTTCCGCTTGCCCCCGGACGCAGGAGCCTCTTTCTTTTCCTTCGCTGCCTTGAGGGCTCCCTGCATTTCCTTGATTGAAATCGCTACGGGCGCAAGAGTGCCGGCCGCCTCCTCGGGCACCATCTCGCCACCGAGCATCCGCGCATCACCGAGTGCATCGATCACTTCATAGAACGGAAGCCACGGAGCGAGTTCCTTTCGGGTCTCCTTACGCTCATCGAGTTGCATGATAGACTTCTCAATTTGGTTGCGCAGCAACACCGCATCCACCTGATCCTCCGACGAAAGCCCCTTAAAATTCAGCGCCTCGACTCTCTTGAGCCATTGATTGAGAAGCTTTCGATGACGGTTCAGCGCGGCGGATGAATCCCCCGAATTGCTGGTATGACGCGCCAATAAATCGACATCCGCTCGGTATTGCAAAATCAGAGCTGGCAGCCGGGCGTCATCCCCGTGAACAGGAAGGACGGCCAAGGCAAAGAGGAGAAATAGTAAGATAGGTTTCATCGATCTAGAAGGTCGGCCCCCTCCCCGCTAGGGTCATTGGAAGGCGAGGGACATGAAGACTGGAGGCTTCATTGCCGGTAGTTTGGGTTGGCTGGGTGCAGATGATAGATCAGATATCAGGAGTTTGTCTCCATCTGGATCTCCATAATTGCGGGCGATTGATTGGGCACTCAGTCTCACCATCGTTCCGCCCCGGACACAAGTAGATTCCCCTGTATGACACGATGTCGGATTATCCGCTAAAATTGGCAGTATGCGGCCCAACACAGAACACGAGATTAATTCCTGTCACGTCTCCGAACTACCGTCATTCCGGAGGCCAACGGCGCATGTTTCAAATCGACTTCAGCCGTGTATCTGGCACCGTTCCAATCGATCCAATTGATTGTCTTTGAAACGATTCCTTTTCATCCATCCATGAAACCTTCCTTCTTCGCTCTCCTCTCCATCGCTGCCCTTCCGTTGTTTTCAGTCGGAGCAGACCAAAAGCAGAAGCCACTCGCTCCACTTTTCAACGGCAACAATCTTGACGGCTGGCACGTCGACAATGAGGAGCTCGCCTCCCAATGGCTTGTAGAAGACGGAATGATCATCGGCGACAATCCAGACAAAAAGGGCTCCGTCCTCTGGACCGACGCAAACTACAAGGATTACGAACTCACCCTCGACTACCAGACCGATTCCCCGGACTATGATTCCGGAGTTTTCGTTCGCGGCTCCAGCCACCAGGTTCAGATCGGCGTCTCCCGCTCTCTCAAAATCGACCTCACTGCCTGTCTCTATTGCCCCAAGGACCTTCAGGGTAAGTATCCCATTCAGTCCGAGAAAGTCACCACCACCCACCAACTTGGAGAGTGGAACTCTCTTCGCATCCGAGTCGTCAATCGACGTATTCAGACATGGCTCAACGGCGAACCCATGGTCGATTACATGACGGTCACGATGCTAAAAGAGGGCCCGATTGGACTGCAGGTCCACGGCGGTGTTCACCAGAAAATGCGCTTCCGCAATCTGGTCATAAAGCGGGCCTCCTATATTGAGCCCCAAGTCGTAGCGCCACAATATGACGGCACGCCCGTCCCCGCTCCCGACAATGCTGTCGTCCTCTTTGACGGAAAAGACGCCAGTCTCTGGAAAGGCACGCCTCGCAAAGATGCCCCCAACGACAGTGGCGAATTCCGCTGGAAAGTTGAGAACGGCTACATCCAAATCGTCCCCAAGCAGGGCGGAGTCAGTCTGAAAGAACCGCTTCTCAACAGCGGCCACCTCCACCTCGAGTGGGCCACCCCGGAAGAAGTCGCAGGAGACGGCCAGGGCCGTGGAAACAGCGGCGTTCTCATCGAGGGATTCCCCGAAATTCAAGTCCTCGATTCATTTGAAAACCCCACTTACTTCGACGGTCAGGCTTCAGCCCTGTACAAGCACGCCCCTCCTCTCGTCAATGCCTCCCGTGGCCCCGGACTCTGGCAGAAGTATGACATCTACATCACCCGGGCCGAACTGGACAAGGACAATGAAGTCAAGACTCCGGCTTACCTATCGGTCTTCCACAACGGCGTCCTCACACAGGAGAGAATCCCATTCCACAACGCGACCCAAAAGGGCGGGCTCAGCTTCCAGGATCACAATAATCCGGGGCGATTTCGGAATATCTGGTTTCTGCCTAAAGCAGAGCAGTGACCACTGCAGGATCGGTATACGCTGGCCGTATCAGGAGAAGCTAGAGGCACACCATAACCTGGCTGCTGCCACCAGTTTCGTCACTTTCCCGAGCGTGATAGCACTCCTGGAGACACGGTAGTGCTAGTCGCTCTTTTTTGGGTGAGGGTAAATAAAGGCAGTGCACTTCCTGATCGTTGAGCCGATCTTATCAGCCGCATGCATGCTGGCGTCGAGTGCGGCAGTAATTGTGGTAGGGTTTCCCATCGAGAGAAACTCCACTTCGTGATTCAGATTACTGAGTTCCGTTTCAATGGTCTGGTGGAGGTGCTCAGCCGTTTCCAGCGAGGCGCCAGCAGGCATTGAAACTTCTTCAACATCCCGTTCAAGCGCATGAATCATCGTGTCCAATCGCTTCATGCGAGGACTCAAATCCATTTTGGCGACCTCGGGGAGCAGGCTGAAGTATCCGTCGATCCTGTCGAATTCCAAATGAAGCATTCTCGAGGAATCCTCCAATTCAGTGGGGTTCATATGAGCGTTCTTCATACCTATAGTGCGAACGAAAACCGGATTTGGATCCGTTCCCAATCAGGCGTGATCACGTTTCTGCCGGTATTAGTGACCGCCATCTCATCTATTTGAGCCAGTTCAATCAACGAAACCGTCAAAGGTTTCCGACTCAAATAGCGCGCCATCAATCGCTCCCGACCACAATCCCCGAAGAAGCAGTCCCCCCGTAATAATGGTTTAAAGCCTACTTGTTTTGCTTAGCCTTCCATACGTTGTAGTCACGAATACCGCCGGAGAACTCAGCATTCGGGTCGTAATCGGGATTTGGTAAGGCTGGCTGGGCATTAACATTCTCGAGGTAGCCATCGAGATACTTAAGCAGTGACTGGGCCTTCTCAGGACGGATAGCGGCGAGATCGTTCTCCTCCAAAGGGTCTGTGCTGAGGTCATACACCTCGACCTTTCCGTCATCAGCGTAGCGAACGACTTTCCAGCCATCGACAATGGCGGAGCTGTAGGGCGTCGTCTCGTCGTAGTGCGGGTAGTGCCAGTAGAGGGGGCGGGGCGCCACGGTTCCTTTTCCGGTCAGCAGCGGCTGAATGTCGACTCCGTCGAGATGCTCCGCTGGTTTCAATGGCGCCTGGATGTATGAGAGAATGGTCGGGTAAAGGTCCATCGCAATGGTGGGTGTGCCGCAGACGCCGGTATCAACCCTCGGACCGGAGATTATCAAGGGCACGCGAGTGCCGCCCTCGTAAGCAGTGCCTTTGTTGCCACGAAAATTCGGGACAAACTCATCGCCCTGGCTGCCATTATCGCCGGTGAAGATGATGAGGGTATTGTCGAGTTGACCGACCTCCTCCAGCTTGGCCACGACCCGCCCCACGCTTTCATCAAGGCTCTGGATCATGGCGGCCTTGCCGGGACTCTTCATGTAGTATCCGGCATTCGGATTATCAGCCAACTTCTGCTGATATTTTGTGACGTAGTCAGGCTTGCCCGTGATGGGGCTGTGCACAGTGTAGTAGGATAGATAGAGAAAGAACGGTTCATCCTTTTTGCGTTCTATGAAATCGACGGCGCAGCTAGTGAGCACCTCAGTGAGGCATTCCGCTTCACTACCCTTGCCTTTGAGTCCGGAAAACTTCTGGTATTTGGGGTAGAAAAAGTTCCCTCCCTGGTTGGCGGATGCATCGCCGCCATAGTTTTCATCGAAGCCGTGCTTCTCCGGCATGTGCTGTTGATACAGAGCGCCAATCTCGGCGATGCGATCGAGATTATTCTCTTCCTTATCCTGCGGCCTCGGCCGTGGGATAAGGTGCCACTTGCCGAAGAATCCGGTGGCATAGCCCTGTTCTTTCATCGCTTCAGGCAGGAGGATGCGCTCATGATCCATGTAGGTCTGCCAGTCAGGTGTGACCGTCCTCCGATTGATCTGCATCTGTCCGGGAATCCAGTCGGTCAGGTGCAACCGTGCCGGCGAACGACCGGTCAGCAAGGCGGCCCGGCTCGGCGAGCAAAGCGTGGCTCCCGAATAAGCCTGAGTGAACCGCATCCCGTTTGCCGCAAGCGCATCGATATTCGGCGTCTCATGAAACTGGCTCGCGTAGCAGCAAATTTCGCCGGACCCCAAGTCATCGACGAGAAAGAAGACAACGTTAGGCCGGCCGGAAGCGGAGACAACTCCAGCCACCAAACACACAAGAAGAAAGAACAGGCTCTGCGGTTTCATAACGCTCAACTATCAACGACTCACCGACCGCATTCTAGCTTCACTCAGACAACATCTATGCGAAATCAGCCTCTTTCCCGCCGATCTACCAACCGATCCAGTCACTGGAGCTCTTGACGGTGTCTACGTGAAGTCCTGCTCTCATTCGGCTCGGCATGGAATACATTCACTCACACTGGTGAACCCTATCCCGGGCCCGCCAACACCAATCGCTCCTATCTCCTGGGTGCAAACAGATTGAGAGATCTTCTTTGCCGAGCAAGGTCAGCCGACTGACCGCCAGTTGAAATCGAAAGTTCGACAAAATTTTTCTACTTCGCTATAGCTCTAGAGGTAACGAGCAATTCAATCAAAATACCAAATGGCTGATACACCCGAAGAGCTTCTAAAAGAGTATGAGCAGAGTCTTTCCGCCCAAATCTTTGAAAACGTAAGACCGTTGATTGATGACAATGCCGTCTTCTGGTTCAACGACGGCTCATATCACGGGCTTGATTTGATTGAAAAAGCATTCACCAAAACATTTAATTTGATCAAGGAAGAGAAATACTGGCTCACCGATCTTGAGTGGATTTCTAAGTCCGACGTTGCCGCCAGCTGCCACTACCAATTCAATTGGGAAGGCATCATCCACGGCGAACACGGCTCAGGGAGTGGCCGGGGCACCTCCGTGATGAAAAAGATCGGAGGTTCATGGAAAATCGTTCACGAACATTTGAGTCGAAGACCTTGAAGCGATCCCTCAACTCAGCGAGAGCAAAGTTGCCAAGCGTCAGCCAATTTAAATCGTATCTCTTCTAGCCGTTCTTTTTCTTCTTCGGCACGGACTTCGCCTTCGGATACTTGGGGGCTCCTCCACCGTAGGGCTCGGCATCAAAATCAAAGCCAGCTCCCTCCGCATGGCGTGGATCACCGGCCGCCCTGAGTTCTGCTGTGAGCTTGTCAGACAACTCTTTGAGCTTGGCCGAATAGGCGTCGTCTCCCGCGACATTCTGCAACTGGTCAGGATCCGTTCTCAAATCGTAGAGTTCGTCAGCCGGGCGTTTTGCGAAGCACCATTGGTAGGCTTGACGATGGGCATCGTCTTTGTCTCGATTGTCGATGATGTAGGTCTTCGTAGGCCCATTGTCGGTGTCAGCATACCACGCCCCCGGTATAGCTGCTTTTTCCCAATGAGGCGTTCCGTTTGGCCAGCGAGTGGTGACGTAGTTGCGAATGTAGAGAAAATCGGGTGTTCGTATAGCCCTTGAAGGATACCCTCCCATGTCTGGCGCTTCCTGGCTCGGAACGTGTCGCTCCTTTCCGGTCAAAATAAATGGGCGCAGCGCGGCATCACCTTTTCCTTCTACCACGGCAGGGAGCAGGCTTTGCCCCGTCATCTCAGCCGGCGGGGTCAACCCAGCCGCATCTAGAAATGTCGGTGCCAGATCAGTCAGGCTGACAAAACCATTCAACACCTGACCGAGTTCTGCCTTGGCTCCCCAGCGCATTGCGAGCGGAACCTGCGTACCACTATCGTAGAGGTTGCTTTTGCAGCGGGGAAACGGCATGCCATGATCTCCAGTCATTACGATGAGGGTGTTGTCCAGTTCGCCAATGGACTCGAGCAACGCCAGGGCTTTGGCAACATCAGAGTCGAAGCGTTGCACTTCAAAATAGTAGTCCGCGACATCTCCGCGAACTTCTTTGCTGTCCGGAAAATGAGGAAACAATTCAATTTTCGATAGGTCGATTCCTGATTCTTCTCCGGAATGAAGCTGGTACCCACGATGGGGATCGCTCGCCCCCAACCAGAAACAAAATGGAGCTCCGTCCTGCCGAGCCTCGATGAACTCGGGAAATCCGCCCTTGTAGACCTTGCCGGCAGGATGTCGTTCTGCAAACTTCCCCTTGAGAGTTCCGGGCCCAAAGCTCTTTCGCCATGAACCGATGTGATATCCCGCGTCACCCAGTAGATGAGCGTAGACTTCCAGATCCTGCTGTAGCGTTCCGTAAAGATTGGCGCCTTCACCCAGTCTCCAGTGCCACTGTCCCGTCATGATCGAATTCCGACACGGAGTGCAAGACGGTGCCGAGACATGGGCATGCTGGAAGAGGGCACCTTCTGCCGCGATCCTGTCGAAGGTGGGAGTTTTCACCACAGGGTCGCCATAGGCCCCGGCATGAGGCCAGCCCCAATCATCGGCGATGCAAAAGAGGATGTTGGGGCGATCGTCAGCAGAAGCGCAAGTAATCGAGCAAATCGCTGCGAGAGTGAGGAGAAGGCATCGGGGGATCATGCAACCACTATGGAGGCCGACCCATTTGAGACAAATACATCAAGACGCCAATTGATCGGAAGTTACATTCTTTTGGGGCTGAAAGGCATTCATCACCGGGCTCCATTGTCTGAGGGGGCAATCCCCGGATCGCCACGTAGTGACCAGACAGACAGATCCCCAAACGCATCAATTGACGCTATCTTTCGCTAACTAGAGCAGTAATCTAACCCTCACAAAAACGCTGAACACATACCATTCAGACAGGTGAGCCTGAATTACTTTAATACCGCAGTCGAACTTGCCCCTTAGCCTCTACTCTCATTCTCGCCCCAGCACCCCCTCACCATGAAACAGCTCCCACCTGTAGTGTTGGCACTGATCGCCATCAATGCCCTCATCTTTATTCTTGGCCAGCTCGTGCCCGATCTCGGAAATACAATCCTGACGCATTGCGCTCTATTTTTCCCGAAGAATGACTCGTTCCATGTGGGGCAGCTAGTCAGCTACATGTTTCTGCACGGCAACTTCACGCACATACTCTTCAACATGTTCGCCCTCGCTTCATTCGGAGCGCCGCTCACTACGATTTGGGGATGGCAAAGATTTCTCATCTTCTATTTCGCGACAGGAATAGGAGCGGCTCTCATTTACACCGCCGCAAACTACTACCAATTCGCTGGAGCTTACGAGGTATTGCTCGATGCAGGGTTTGGAGCGGATGCCATCGCCTCCCTACTGGATACTTTCAAAGCCGACTCGACTCTAGCAGCTAAAGTGCCACGCGAGACCATGGAGACACTCCTTGGCATCTACCACTCCAAAGCCGTGGGCGCTTCAGGAGCCATCTACGGAATCCTAGTAGCATTTGGCGTAATGTTTCCCAACGCGAAACTGAGTCTCATATTTCTCCCCATCCCCATCGCGGCTAAATACTTCATCCCCGTCCTGGTTTTGCTAGACCTTTTTTCTGGCATCACCGGATTCTCTCTATTCGGCGCTGGCATTGCTCATTTCGCCCATGTGGGAGGCGCCGTCATCGGCTTTCTCATCATGCTCTATTGGAAGAAAAATCCACCTGTTGGATTTGCTCCGAAAGGTAGAGCCACGATTTAGTCTCGAACCGCCCTAATCTATTTAGGTCAAAATCGAGGCAGAGTTGTTGCCCTGGGCCTCCGGGGCGGCCCCGAATTTCAGTGTGTTATTCCGGACGTTTCTGCCGGAACAACCAGGTCATAAAATCAGGCTCCTTGTCGCAGCGGTCACTGCTGAATTCCGTGGATCCATTCTCGGCACCAGGGATGAATTTGTCCGAGACTCCATGGTTGTCGCCGGCCCAGGTGGTGAGCTTCATGTTTCCGCCCAACTTCTTCATCTCGGCCAGGACCTCTTGATCTTTCGCAATCGGGCAAACTCCGTCCGACTCTCCATGGAACGCCCAGATTGGTAGATTCTTAAACTTTGCCGGATCGATAAAATCCTCTGTCGATTTCAGACCGCTTCCCGCTGACGGCGCAGCGGCGGCGAAATAGCCCGGATCAAGCTGGATGAAAATGTAGGTTCCATGCCCGCCCATCGAATGCCCCATGATGTAAATGCGGTTCATATCAACCGATGGCAGCTCAGCGATAAGCGCTTTGATCTTTTCGAAATGCTCCGCATTCCACAGGCCGGGAGCCTGGGGCGCCACCACGTAGCAGGGGAAATCTTTCCGTAGTTGCGCGTCGACCAACTGCCTGTTCCAGTCCTTGAGTTGTTTGTCGTTATTGGTTCCTTTCCCGCCCGCACCGTGGAGTGATACAATCACCGGGTAGCCCTTTGTTGAATCAAACCCGAGTGGTTTCATGACCCGACAGGGCATGCCATCGACGACTTGAGGCTCATAAGGAGCATCCCACTTCTCCTGAGAGTTGGCGATAGTTCCGACCATCAAAACGGTCAGGCTGAGTATGAGTAATTTTGATGGTATCATAGTTGTTTTGTATTCGATTCCCGGTAAGCACCACCTGAGTTCACAATTCTCTCTGACCCATGGGTCCAACCGGTTGAATTTCTCATTCAACTGGGCATTGAGGCGCCCCGTTCAGGAAACCCTCCCCTTCCAGTGGAATCAAGATCAACCTCCCACTATAACGTGGTGTTGCCCTCACCCATTACTTGCTGAAGGTCGCCTCGTAACGGGGCATATCGTTATCATTCCAACTCTTCAACCCATTCGCCGTGTCATGCCATTGCGGGTTCCGGTGGGTCTGACTCCACTTCAGGCCATCCTGGATCAAAGCCTCCAACAACTCAGGATTCGCTCGCGCCAGGTCCGTGGCCTCAGTCGGGTCCGTCGCCACATCGTACACTTTCCACGCTCCAAAATTCTTGCGATAGGCTTTCAGATTGCCTTGCCTGATTGCCACCTCGTTGCCGACGCCGTGATGACGAAGCCAGTGCATCCTGTCGGTTGGATGTGGATCCTTACCCGCCTGTAGATCACTCCAGATATCTCTCCCGTCCAATTCCTTGTCTGCCGGAATAGTAGCACCAGCCAACCCAGCGAAGGTCGGGTACAAATCCAGCGCAAGAACCGGGTGATCAAAGATCTCTCCTGATGGGACCTCCCCGGGCCAATGCATGAACATGGGCACCCGGATACCGCCTTCCATGGTGGAGCCTTTATCCTCCTGCAAAGGCGCATTATTGCCTGATTGATCGATCTTTCCGCCGTTATCGCTCAGAAAGACAATCAAAGTATTGTTCATGATGGAATCTGCCATGTCGCCATCAGAGTCCGGGTCATGCAACGCCTTCACGATCTGCTCTACACCACGGTCGACAGCATACATCATGGCCACAAGATTCTGTCGTCCCTCGTAGTCCGTGTAGTTGACTCCATTCGCCGGATTAGAAGGTTCGTGATCCGGATACAACTGCTTCAGATCTTCCGTTTTACCCTGAAGGGGTGAATGTGGCGCGTTGTAGGCGAGGTAAAGAAAAAAGGAATTGTTACTGCTCGCTTGTTTCGAGATATAGCTCACCGCTTCGTCAGACATCAGGTCTGTCAGGTAGGCACCTTCAGGCGATTTGATATCCGCCCCGTTCCGCTCAAGGAAATACTGATAGTCGTTAACCTTGGGCTCCACTTTGTCGGTAATCGAAGGGTAATACTGGTGCCCGCCGCCGACGAAACCAAAGAACTCATCGAAGCCTCTCGAATTCGGATGGAAAGCAGTGGAAGAACCCAGATGCCATTTCCCGATACATTCGGTGGCATAGTCATTACTCTTCAGAACGGTGCTGATCAGAGTTTCGTTTTCCGGGATACCCTTCTCGTTGTAGTCCTCCAGATTCTTCGCAACATCAGGCAGGTTCTTCTGGCCTCCATAAGCATGCGGCATTCTACCGGCCATGATCCCCATGCGACTTGGGCCACAGAATGGATGGGGCACATAGGCCTGCTTAAAGATCGTGCCGCCCGCTGCCAGTTTGTCGATATTTGGAGTGACTACATCAGTCTCCACCCCAAAGAGATCCGCGTTAAATCCCACGTCCGCAAAGCCCAGGTCATCCAGCAGGATGAGGATGATGTTCGGTCTCGGAGCTGAAGATGATTGGGTCTGTCCGCTCGCCTCACCAGGGAAACTCGCCAGGGCTCCAAGCAGCGACGCCGCTACTACTGTTAAAATCGTTTTCTTCATGGATGCGATAACTCTCTCACCCAGATTACTTCCGCCCCGGGAAAAACCTAACCCTCTATTTCTCTCCGTGGCACCATAATTGGGGGTCAGATCTAAACTACACCACTGGCCGCTTAGGCCTGCATCCGGGTGGCCAGATCCTGATTCAACAAGACTTCCCCAACCTGCGATCAGTGAAAGCTCGATATTGGTCCATCGCGAAGAACGGCGCTATTTGAAACTAGTTCAAAATCACTCCGGCTTCGGCAGACTGAATGACATCACAAGTGGCAGCAGGATGATAGCGGCACCAAATAGATAGGCGCTGGCAGAGCCGTAGCTAAAATAGGCAAACGCCGCGACAAGTGGGCCGATGGCACGGGCGAGAGAGCCAGCCGAACGGAAGACGCCGAGGGCGGCTCCTTGTTCGTCGTCCTTTGAGTAGAGCGAAACGAGGGCGCTGAGTGTCGGCGAGACAAGACTGACACCAATGGCCATGAGAGCAAGGGCGCCAAAGAAGAGCCCCAGCCAGAGTGCTTTCGCCAACAGAATGAAGGCGAGAACACCGGCGCCGAGGCCAATGATCGCCATCGCTTTTTCCCGCCCCTTGCCGGACATCCGACGGACAACTCCCCCTTGCACGAGGATCATGATGAAGCCGACGAAAACAAACATCATGCCGTTTTTAGCGGGCGTGAAAGCGAAACGCTCCACAGCCAAAAATGTGAGAGTGAACTCCATGCCACTGAAGGCCAACATGAAGATGAGATAGACCAGGTTGGTGCGGCGGGCAGCGGCACTGGGGCTTTGAAAGAGTTTGAAAATGGCGAAGCGTTTGCCGCCTTCACCCTGAGCCTTACGCTTGTCCTCGGGCAGAGTTTCTTTAAAGGCGCGAGCCACCCAAACAAGGTTAATGATGGCCAATGCGAAACTAATGAGGGCAGGAACGGAGAACGGGTTCACTCCGATTTTGACCAAAGCGGGGTATAGCTCCGCGAGGTTCAGTAGCGAACTGAGTCCACCGATGGCAGGCCCCACGATAAAGCCGAGCCCGAAGGCGATTCCGACAATAGCCATACCGCTGGCCCGTTTTTCCTTCGTCGTGACATCGGCCACCGCAGCGGTAGCGACGGAGAGGTTCCCCCCCATAATCCCCCCCAACACGCGGGCGAGCACAAGCACCCAGAAGGAGGCGGCGAGAAACCAGGCCGCGTAGCTCAGGGCGAGGCCGGCAATCGTAATAAGTAGCACCTTACGACGCCCCACCCTGTCGGAATAGGCACCCCACAACGGAGCACAAATAAATTGTAGAACCGAGTAGAGCGAACCGAGGATGCCCCCAAAGAGCACGGACGTCATGAACTTGGGGTTCTCAGCGCCGCTGCGCTCAGCCAAGTCAAAGAGCGGGGCAATACATTGCCCTAGCAGACTGCCGTCACCCGCGCCGTTGGGCAGGTAGTATTCCAACATCGCCGGGAAGAGCGGGAAGATGATGGAAAATCCGACCAGGTCGAGAAAGAGAGTGAGGAAGACGATCCCAAGCGTTCGCTTCGATTTAGAGGCGGCGGGATCTGGGGTTTGATCAGGCATGTGTCAGTCGGTGACGGTTGTCGGGAAATTGCAATTTCGGTTCATCCCACCATTCCATCATCCCATCCAAGTGCCATAGCGTTTCTCACCAAAAACAGAACGTATTGAAGCCCCACAGGGCAGGCTCTCCTTATTGCCTGGTAGCTTGCACTGGCCCGGTTCCTTGAGGATTGGTCGTGCGTGGTTTCTCAATCTTCCTTGCGCCGTCAGAGAGCGTTGCAGGATCGAAGGGCAGGATCGCTCCATCGCCGAGGGCCTTAATGCGGAGTTCTTTGATCTCTACGCGATGGGGGTTGCCCCGGTGCAGTTGGATTGCCAGCAAGCCCTCCATCGCACGGCCCTTTTCGTCGTGATCGATCAGCCGGGAAGTAACCTGCCCATTGACCTTGTGAATGAGAAGATTTCCACGGGCAATGATCGTGAACTCCGTCCACTGGGACAGATCGACCTTGACCGGTTCGTGCTCTGCGATAAGCCAACGTTCGCCCTCGGGGTCGAGCAAGACATCATTGCCATTGAGCCCGAAGATACCACGACCTTTTTCCTCATAGGTCATGCCCGTATGCTCGATTGCAGGATGCGCGTCACATTGGTAGCCAGTAATGGCCCACGGGCCGACCTCTGGCAGTTCGCGACTGCGGTACTGAATACCCGAGTTGTTGTCGCCGATAATTCGGAGAGTGGCGTGCAGGATAAAGTCGTTCACGACTCCGCCACGCCAGATGAGGAAAGTATTACTCTTGAAGGCCTCGGGTCCTGTGCAAGATCCTATCACAATACCATCTTCAACCGTCCAGAGAGCGGGGTCCCCTTCCCAGTCACCTAGATCACTACCGTTGAAGAGCGATTGGAAGCCTTGTTCGCTGGCACTGCATAGCAGCGGCAACGTGAAACAGGCGGCTAAAATGAAAAAATGCATTCGTGAATTCATCAGAGTTTTCTGAGCACACTCTAGTATCTGACATGAGTGAAGTCACTAGTGATTGGCACATCATTTTTCAAAGAAAAAAGAGGACAAATTCGATTTCAAGTCCCAACAATCAGCTGTCAGTGGGAACCGACTGAATAGGCCGGCAGAGCATGCCCAATGACAGAGCTAAGAGGGTTGAGCGAGAGACCTAACTCTGTTAGTTCGATCGTCCCCTCCCCTGTAATTAATCGAGCGCAATAAAATGCCAGCTGTCGTCGATGCGATATTCTGACCAGATGTTGTAGCCGCTTCCAGTGTATTGATAGACGAAACCTGCGGGACCGGACGGATCCGGATCCGTCATCAGAAAGACGCTGCCGTTCGGATGCACACTTGCCTTGGCGATGGTGAATAGTCCAGCTTGAGCGGGTTCGGTCAAAGGTCCCTGCTCGACCACTTCAGCGGCGAGGCGCTGGAGGGCAGTCTCACTCAATGCAAATGTCATGCGGAGAGGAAACTGGGTAACAGCCACCAACACAATCATGGCCGTTCCTACGGCGTAGATGAGTCCCACTTTGAGGTAACTCCCCTTCGTCAGTGGGATGACGACGCCGGCCACACACTGAAGGCCCATGGCGACCAGGGCCAAAATCACAGTCACTCCCAGCGGATCGAATATCACTCTGGCGCTCATCACAATGGAGAGGGCAACCACGAGGAGAACAAAGATGGCAGATTTCATGGGCAGAGCTGTCACTAAAGGTATTTGACCAAGCCTGATGAACACTGAGTGCTGGAGCCGCTGCGCGTTCGATGGCCAATGATTGTGTCCTGCTCGGTGTCAGCCCCAGTTTAATCGCAATGATTGGGATTAGAGAGGGAAATTCAATCCTTTTTCCCCCGTGATCCCCTCCTCCTCTCCTTCGTCAAGACAACGAAAGTCAGGATAGCTTCAGAATAATTCAATGCTCGAGCGGGCATTGTAGGTCGCGATCGTCTCGGTGCTCAACGCCTCGTTGTCGGTTCCTTCGGTACCCAGGCAAACGACAGAACCGTCTGACATGGAGATGAAGAGCTTATTGTAAGCACTGACCATGCCGTCAAATACCGGCGTCGTGTGCAGTTGATAGCCCCCGGTCATGGTGCCATCGCTGCGGTCTACAACGAGAAGAGTAGCGCCGCTTTTACCATTGTAAGCATCGTCCTGTTCCTGGACGATTTTCTTTGTGTCGTCTTGATCGAGAGTTTTGAGACTGCTCTTTTGATCCAGCAGTTCTTCCGGGCCGAAGATATAGAGGTTGTTCTCTGCCAGGGTCATAGAGCGCACCAGAATGGGGACGCGGACTCCCCACTTTTCTTCATTCTCGTGGCTGCGATTAAACAGGTAATATTCATACTCTTTGGACCATTTGTAATACTGTGTCAGGCGGCCCCATGCGAACACACCCTCGTCATCGTAACTGATGATGCGACCTGAGGGCCCTTCCTTGCCCGCACGCCAGTATCCATTGTGGCCGGAGGTGTAGTTTTCCCCAAAGGTCCAGTAGGTTCGGTGCCACCAGGAGTCATCGAGGAAGCCCGTGCCACTGATGATGTGAGGATTTCCCTTCTTGATGTCATAGACTTTGAAGGGTTCTAGCAGGCCCTCTCTTCTCGCATAAAAAGCGTTACTGTTCTTGAGCTCGAGGCGATTGCCCTCAAGGTCGAAGTCCTGTTTACGCATATGAATTTCCTTACCGTCACAGGTGAGCAGGTCATTCAATGCCTGCGGCATGCTGAGCACTTCGTGCTGAAGTTGGAGCGGTTTGTCCGTGCCGGGGACAGTTTCACCCATGACAGTCTCTTTAATCTTGATGCCGGTATTGGCATCGAGGATGAGAAAATTCATACCTCCATCCACAAACATGGAGCGACCAGCAACGGCGTAGAGCTTGTCGTCGTGAATCAGCACGCTGCCGTGGAGTGGATGCGTGGATTCGATGTTTTCAAAATGCATGTGGCGACTGCGAGAAGGCGCTCCCTCATATTTCCAGATCAGCTGGCCATCGGCGAGATCAAGGCAGTAGATAAAGCCGTCAGCCGAGCCAAAGTAGCAGCGTTGCTTGTAAATCGTCGGCGATGAATCGATGGCGCCGCCGGCGATGAATTGCCACTCTTTGGAGCCGTCAGCAGCATTTAATGCGTTGACCGTGTACTGGTTCTTTTGCACCACGATCACTTTATTTTCGGCGATCACGGGTTGGGTCAAGTCTCCCGTCAGGTCGATACGCCACTGTTCTTTTGAAATATCGCCAACAGTGTTTGAACTCGTCCCGTTGCGACGGTTGTTGTGTCGGTACATGGGCCAGTTATCTTTCTCCGAATGGGTCTCGAAGGGACGCCCCTTCACAGCCCCTTTGGTGAGGCGAACCTCATCGGCGGTTTTCCTCCAGACGGGGTGTTCGCTGTTCTTAGACGTCAGGGCGGAGAAGCCGTTCAGCTTGGCGCCGATGTAGCAGGCGCAAGGATTGGCGGGCGAGTAGACCATCCCGTTGGCCGGCATAATACCGTAGAGACAGGCACCTCTCACCCAGTGATGAAGGGTCCATTCTCTGGTTTTCAGATCCACAAACTCAATCCCGGTTCGGGAGAGAAGAAGGTAGTCTTCGGTGGCTTTGGCAGGATAACAGCGGTGGTGAAACCAGTAAGCTTCTTCGGTGGGAGGAAAGCTGGCCAGCTCCTCCCCGAGTTCGAATCCTGTTGCGGTGGTGATGCCGGAAGAAGGATTGCCTTTGCCGTTTTCACTAGTGTTTTCGTTCTGCCAGATAATGCCGCGAATCACAAAGAGGTTTTCGGGTGATTGATAGCCGGAGGGTGGGCTCAGGGTGTCCCAGAGCTTTTTACCGTCGAAGGCATTGAGGGCGATCAGCTTGCCGATGCTGCCGCGATGATTCTTATAATTCTCACCGCCCGTATAGAGGACTCGGTTCTGGGCGGTCACCACCGTAGGACCGTAGTAGGTCGTCATATTATCCATGATGGGTAGTTCCTCCGAAACCCATTGCTGCTGCCCTTTCTTTTTATCCAGGGCGACAATGTGAGCGCCGTCGAAGTAGTAACCGTTGTAGTCGTCGGTGCAGAATGAGAGCGGAGCACTCCATCTGGCCTTGTGGTGCCAAAGCGTCTCGAGAGAAGCTTTGTCGACCTTGAGTATCTCCTTGGGACGAACCTCCACTTTGTTCAGGCTGTATGGATATCGGGCAAGCTCTGCTTTGTTTTTCTCTTTGTCACAGATGAGGTAGAGAGCGTCATCTTCCATCACAATTTCTTCGGTGCCCTCGCTGCCCGGGATGACGCTGAGGATCTCACCGGTTTTGGCATCAATCACACTGACCGGCCCCTCAATGCTCAAGGTGCCGTAGACACGATCCTCAGTCGCAACGATACGACGCGGCAGATGCGAAGGCCCGCTTTTGAGGTTGTGCATGTTAGGGAACCACTTCGAAATATCCGTCTTCCAAAGCACGGTGCCGTTGAAGGCGTCGCGACAGATTAGCTTCCACTTGGTGGGGAGCATGGGGCTGAAAGTGGACCCTTCGTCAAACACGTAGAAGAGGCGCCCACCCGCACTGACACAGGCCGAAAAACTGGACATGACGTCGTGATGTCGAGACCATCGAGGGCTGCCGGTCCACTGGAGATGATACAGGGGAGGCTTCACCATTTTGTCCTTGGATACCGCGTTGCCGGTGGGCGAGTAGAAATACTGAGGCCAGTGATCCATGGTCGACGGATACTCCTTGGAGAGGCTTTCCCAGGAGTCGCCGTCTTTAATGAGAGCGGTGCCGTAGGGAGCGAGAACTCTCATGATCTCTGACTGATCGACCTCGGCTTCGCAGACGATCAGGTTGATGAAGTTCTGCGCAAAAGGCAGGTGCTCGCCGTTCCATTGGCTGTAGGTCACTTTGCCGGAGAGTCCCTGTTGATAGGTTCGTTGGCGAGCGATTTCAATTTTCTCGGCAGACTCCTCCAGGCCGTAGACGAGGCTGTTCTCACTTTGGTGGAGTGAGTTGGTGAGACTGCCTTCCCCACTGCCAATGTGGAGAATGACTCCGCCGGGGAAGTTTACCTGGTCGAGCAAGTCGCTGGCGGTATCGGCTCGTAGGTTGGAGCTGAGAACCGCCAGAGAGAGGAGCAGAATTGAAATAAAATGGGAAATTCTGGTCATCGCTTTTTCAAATGGGGAGAGGAGAGACTGCGGGGTCTTTTTTGACTGGTCACGAATTCTACATTGGCAATCTGTCTGAGTCTTGTCTCGAACAGACGAATTTTATAGAGAATTGGCAGTTATTGAATGAGTGCGCCCATAGTAGTTGAACGCGTATTCCTGCCCGCGGGCCGCAGGCAGCTACCGGCTCCAATGAGCCAAAAGATCAGTGCCTATTTGCTTCCGGCTGTTGGCCTGACGGCTATCTCCACTTCGTTCCGGTTCCGCTTTGCTCCGGCTGCGGGTTTCCCCCGAAGAGCGAGCTTCACTCGATCCCTTTGTACAACTTGAGCCAATCGATCTGGACTTTGCCGAAATCTTGCCCTTTGAAGTCGATCTGCTGCGCATCCTGATCGCCCTGCAGGGTGATCAGGATGTCTTTGATGATCTCCTTGCGTTCATTGACTTGAATAAGGATAGCGCCCTCTTTGATTTCAATGGTGACATCGTTCCACTGGTTGAGGGGAAAGAAGTCACCTTCGATTGTGATTTGTTTTTTCTTTTGCAGGGTCAGCGTCGTTTGCTCACTCCCGAATATGAATGAATTCACGTGATGCCCCAGATCCAGTAAGGCACCTCGATCCCGGCCTGCTCCGGGTTCTGCGTCGTATCGCAGGCGTGCTCGAAGAACGAGCGCTCTGGGCACTGGCTTTATAAAGATGACGGCGCGGGTGCCATCGTGGCCGTCGCCAGTCGCCTGGATCTTCTTCTGAAACTCTTCAGTGGCGACGCCTCCGACGAGGATGCCGTCCTTGACGTTCCACTGCGTTTCCTGACGAATGGTCCACTTCTCAGGCATGTGGTGTGGCCCGTCGGTATCGAAAGGTTCGTCGTAGATCAATTCGACCGATTTGAAGAGTTCCGGCTGGTAACTGTCGGCTTGGAGGAGGGAAATGGAGAGGATGCTGATAGCACCGGACAGAAGGAGTGGAGCGATTTTTTTCATAATGTGTCTTGCGGAGTGGACGGGCAAGACCTGATGAACGTGACGGGAACTGCGATCTCAATAATATGGCCGAAGCATGAAGTAACAGATAGGTCCGGTCACGGCGACGTAGAGCCATAGTGGGAAAACCCAGCGAGCCATTTTGCGGTGGCGCGCGAAGTGGTTGGTGGCTCCAAGAGAAAGAGTGAGGAGAATGAAGGGCAGAGATACTGCGGCTAGAATAATGTGGCTGGCAAGCAGAATGAGGTAGACGGCCTTGATGGCGCCTTCGCCTCCAAAATGGGTTTCACCTTGAGTGCTGTGATAGGTCACATAACTCACGAGGAAAAGAGCGGAGCAGGTCATCGCCGCAAGGATAAAGCGTTTATGCTTCTCGATATTTCCTTTCTTAACCGCGAGCACGGCCATGACGAGGCAGATCGCTACGAGGCTATTGAGGATCGCGTGCAACATGGGCAGGAACGAGAGATCAACATTCACGTCGAACTTGAACCGTCCCATGGCACCGACGATGACATAAATGACGAGACTCACGATCCACGAGGTCCAGGTCAGAGTTCTGAGCCGTGCGGAGTCCGGTTGTCGCTGAAGGTAGTCGGTCATGTTTGGAATATAATTGAAGTGGCTATTTGGTGCCGAATTGTAACCGTGACATCATTTTACATTTTTGGCAGCTTTTGCTGCCGCCTTGGCTTCGTTCTGCGCTTTCTTCGTGGCGATGGCGCGTTCTTCGGAATAGCCTTCCATCCAGCCGATTGGGCGCTTGTGGGCGTCGAAATCGGTCATGTAGCCCTCCATTAAGCGCTGGAGTTGTTGCGCCTTTTCAGGGTTCTGGGCCGCGACATTGGAGGATTCTCCCAAGTCATCCTTGAGGTTGAATAAGGATCCGGCTTCTGCGGGAATGCGCCCGCCGTAGTCATTGCCGCCGGGTTTCTGGCCTTTGATGAGAAGCCGGTCGATTCTGTCAGTCATTCTAATTTCCAGGTGCGGTGGCTGAAAACACAACAGGGTAAGGTGATGAACCTTACCCTGTTGAAAGTATTGCTAATGAACTGGGGTCGCGAACTACGACATCAGGTCCCAGTCACCACGGTAAGGAAGAGACATCAGAAGCTTTTGCGCTTCTTTGTCATCGATCACCTTCTCCTTCTTGGCGTCCCACTTGATGGCACGGCCGAGCTTCTCTGAAGCATAGGCAAGGTGTCCCGGAGTCGCTGAGCGGTGTCCGGTTTCGGCAGGGCAAATGCACTCTTTGCGATTCAAAACACCTTCGATGAAATTGGACTGATGCCCGGCGCCCGGGTGATAGCCCTTCCAGTCACCAGCCACAAAGCCATCAACAGCCCAGGCCGGATTGGAGGCCTCGAGTTTGCCGCGGTTGACGTAAACCCAGCCGTTCTCGCCGATAAACTTGGTGCCCTTATCATTACGGGAGGACATCACGACCTCCACATCGTTGGGATACTGGCTGACGACATCGAAGTTCAAAGGAGAGTTGTAGACCTCCATCAGCTCATCGATGTACTCGAAGTTTTTCGCTTCGACGCTCAGTGGACCTGCTTTGTCCATGCCGAGTCCCCAATGAGCGATGTCATTGTGGTGCCCGATCCAGTCCATGAGTTGACCACCACCGAAGTTGAGATGCCAACGCCAGTTCCAGTGTAGGCGAGCGTCCATGTAAGGGAGCTTTTTGCTGGGCCCACACCACATGTCGTAGTCGATACCTGCCGGTGGCTCCTTAATGGTGGGATCTCCCTGCGCTTCGGTCTTACCCGGAGGCAAACCGACTTCGACTTTCTTGATTTTGCCGAGAAGCCCGTTGCGAACAATCTCGACTGCCTGGCGAAACTCTTTGCTGGATCGCTGCTGTGATCCGACCTGAAAAATTAGATCACGTTTGGCAACCTCACGGTGAAGGTGATAACCCTCGGCAAACAGATGAGTGAGCGGCTTTTCGCAATAGATGTCGATGTCGTTCTTGGCGGCTTCCATGCAGACCAAAGCGTGCCAGTGGTCCGGCGTGGCGACCATGACGGCGTCGAGATCGCCTCGGGCCATCATCTCGCGGAAATCCTGGTAGCCTTCAACGCCCGTTTCGCTGCCACCCTTTTTAGCATTAGCCTTATTCAACAATTCGACGCCCGCATCAAGACCCTGGATATTTCCGTTGTTGGGGGCTGCATAACTCTTGGCAAGGTCGCAGACAGCGACTCCCTGCGCCTTCTCATGACCCATCAGCGCGGTCATGACTCCCCGGCCGCGATTTCCCATTCCGACGAATCCCATTTGAACTCGATTGCTGGGAGCGTTCTTTCCGAGCACGGAAGACGGTATGATCATCGGCGCACCGATGGCACTGGCAGCTCCGGCTATAAAGCGACGACGTGAAGTGTTTGTTTTCTGGCTCATGATATTCTTTTGAGGGTTTGCCTCTAAAGGTGGAGGCTGATTACGATAGAAACGTAGCGAATAAAGTCGCTCGTATACATCACACGATTGCGCCGAGCAGAACAAGGCTGGAATTCGTTTGCTACAGCTCTTTGATCTTTAAATTGCGGAACCAGACGTGGTGACCGTGATCCTGAAGGCCGATGTGGCCTTTGCCGAGTGTTGCGTAGTCTCTCCACTTGGAGAACTTGGCACTGGCGATCTGCTCGTTCCACTTCTCGCTGTGCATTTCGTATTCGGAGGTTTTGACACCATTGGTCCAATATTCGACGTGATTGCCTTTCACGACGATGCGGCTTTCGTTCCACTCACCAATAGGCTTGGTTTCGTCGCTGGTGGCAGGTTCGACGCCGTAGTGAGACCCGGTTTTCTCGGCTTCGGTGACGGGCTCACCCTTGCCGTTACGGAAACCTTCGTTGTCGAGCACCTGGTATTCCGGGCCAGTCAGGTAAGGCTGCTTAGGGCCTTCGCCGACGTGAAACATGACGCCTGAGTTGGTGCCGGCCTCAACCTTCCACTCAAAGCGCAGATCGAAGTCGTCGTAGACGGCTTCCGTGATGATGTTGACGTAAGGCTCGCCTTCCGGAGCGCCGGCGAGGTGAAGGATGCCGTCCTGGACGACCCAGACACCTTCGAATTCAGCGTCGTTGTAGCCTTTCCAGCCGTCGAGGGTTTTGCCGTCGAAGAGAGAAATCCAGCCGTCGGCGCTTTCGTCGGCGTAGCTGAGGCCGGTCAAAGAAAGCGAGAGGGCGAGTAGGAGCGATGAGAGTTTTTTCATGGGGATTAATTCACAGGTTGTCGTTGTGACAGCTAATAGATCCAATCAAGGAAGAACTTAACAAGAGATTGTTTGCCGGTGCGACTAGGGGTGGCTGATTTCACTAAGCTTGATGGGAAATTCTTTGACGACGTCTCCGCTGATGTCGACGCAGCGAAAGGTCATGACGGGATCATCGGGACGCAGGTCAAAATTGAGTGCCCCCCAGAAGTTGCCTTCGTTGTAGGACCAGACCGCATTGGCGTAAGTCTTATGCGTGTGTTGATTCGTCACCTTAGCTGAAACAAACTCATACAAAGGGTAACCACGTGGACGGTCGATTTTCCAGATGTCCGATCGGTGACGATCACCCGAAATCAAAATGACGCCGTTGATCTTCTGATCGTTGATGAGATCAAAGATTTCATCGCGCTCCGCACGAGCCCAGGGGCCGGCCCATGAATCCTTACCATCCTTGTCTGCACCGTCAGCCCACATGGTGCCGGAGGCAATGACCTTGAACTTGCCCTTGGCTGCCGCGAGTCCTTCAAGCAGCCACTTTTTCTGATCAGGTCCAAGCATGGTCTGCCCCTCTTTATCGCGGTAGAAACGACCATCAGTCATGAAGAAATCAACATCGCCGAGCGAGAAGGAATGCCAGGTGCCCGGCATCGCGTCTCCACCACCGTAGTGAGGGTTATTCCAATTCTGTCGGAACACAGTCCAGTTCGGCATTTTCCACGGGGCGTCCAATCCAGCTCCACCCTGAGAATCGTTCATCGCCATGTCGTGATCATCCCACACCGCATACATGCCAACACTGTTGATGAGTTCGCGGTAGGCCGGACTGAGGCAGCGACGGTAGTAGAACAAACGTTGGGCACCACGGCGGTTCTCGACATCAATGTAAACGTTGTCGCCCAGCCCCAGGTAGGCGAGCGGTCTAGCCTTGGCCATATTGCTCCAGGCAACTTCGTTAACCGGAACATAGCGCGATCCCGAACCAAAGGTCACATGAAACTCAACCGGTTGGCCCTTTTCAGGCGCGGTTCGAAACCGGAAAGTATCGCGTTGAATTGTTTTCCCGTCGACCTCGACAGAATAGACGTAGTCGGAAAATGGCTTCAAACCGTTGACCGTCATAACAGCAGTGAAGTCTTCCTCCGCTGCCGTTTGGAGCTCATCGGACGTCTGCTCTCCCACCTTAATCTGAACTTTCGCAGCACCCGCCGTGCGCACCCAGAACCTTGCCGAAGTCGGCTTGATATCCCCGAGCATAGGGCCGTTGAAAAGCTTGAGATCGTGCTTCTCAATCGAATCGATAAACTCTGATTCAGCCAGGAGTTCCGTCATGCCCCCCTCGGCTCCGAACCGGCCAGTCAAGCCCTTGGCATCAGTGCCATACAATGCCTCAATCAAATACGGGTCGAGGTCCTTCATGACCGGATCCTGCTCGCCCTCGGTCAGGGGTTCTTTCGCCTGAACGAAACTTCCGATTGCGAATGCTACTATCGCAACGGCGGAAATGGGAACGAGTTTCTGCATAGATGGATTTTGCATGAAGGTCATTGGCTGGATAGCTAATTGTTCATCCATAGGTAGAAAGAACAACGGGCCTACAGTCAGTACTATGGCTGCTTCACCAGCTTCTCTCCATTCTCGGGTGCCGGCAGTGTGGGCTCTCCTTTGAGAAAACCGAGTTCATTCAAGAACCGATCGGCCGCGATCATTGTAATGTCCGCCCATGGTTGATTGTTAAAGAAGGCATGCCCCTCCCCGTCGGCCAAATGAAAATTGACGTTGGCGTTTTCGAGTGACTTCCACTTCTCATAGGTCGGTGCCCAGCCTTTCAGCCAACCATCCTCACTCCCAAAAAATGCGATAGCTGGCGGCATATCTCCTTTCACGTGTTGGATAAAGTCAATATCAGCATCCTTGGCGTCTGCTACACTGAGCGCAGGATTAAACAAAACGTAGGCAGCCACGGAGGTATCGAAACCCTCGGGATCCCGGGGATCATTCAGCCCCGGGTTATTGGTCGCGATCAAACTGATATGACCGCCGGCCGACCCCCCGCTGGCGATGATGCGATCCGGATCGACTCCCAGTTCATCGGCATGCTGCTTGAACCAGCGAATCGCGCTCTTGGCATCGGGAATACAAAGACTCTTCGCTGACGCTTCACCTTTCATCTTCGCCTTCTCCTCTTTGGTGGCGAGGCGATAGGTCACCGTCGCGGCCACCAGACCCCGGCTCGCGAAGTAGTCACACTGATAGCTGAATGCGTCACGAGTTCCGCCACCCCAGCCGCCGCCGTGAAAGAAGATAATCCCTGGAACCGCCTTCTTCGAAGCCTCATGGCCCTTCGGAAAATAGATCTCCATCTCCCTCGCCACCCCGTCGACTTCTTTGTAGGTGTAGACTTTACCTGTGGGGCCGGACACTCGCTCTGCACGAGCGGAGGGCACAAGCAGAGCAATCAAAAGAATAGTAGCGAAAGACTTCATCATCTGTTCACTATCAGTTCATTCCCTCCCCCGCCAACCGGCACTTTTCCGTAAATGCGGCAAAGTACCGGTTAGGACATTGCCTTCTTCCGCAAGCGCTCCATCTGGGCGGCCTCAGCGAAGGATGGGCAATAACTGAGAGACATTCCCCACCATGATGAAAAATTCCCGACTTCTTCCCGCTGCGACGCTCCTTATCGCCTTCGCCTCATTCACCTTGGCTCAGGAAGGTGAAAGGCTGCTCCATGATGAGACCTTGCCGCTTCTCGCCGCTCCGGATTTCACAGAACCGTTGGATGAGAACTTTCGTTCTATCAGGGGGAAATGGACCCCTACAAACGGCATCCTGAGCGCTCTCGACATACCTGAAGAAAAGCATATCCCCGTGTTGCACCACACCATCGGACTATCGGACGCGATCATCGAAGTGGAGTTTTTGCTGGTCGGGCCGGGCACGTTTATCGTTGGCTGCGATGCAGACAAGCATGTGGGTCGCGTGATCATCAATGCGAGAGGCTTCAGCATCGCGGAGGATTCCGTGAAGCCGTCACACACCATCGCAACACTTCCCTTCGCCGCCAAGCCCGGCAAATGGCACCGCCTGCGCGTCGAGTGGAAGGGAGACAGAATGGCGGCGAATCTGGATGGTCAGGAACTGCATGCCCAGCATGCTTTTCTCGCCACCCCCAAATCCCGCAGCTGGCTCGCTGCAGGAAAATCCGTCCACATCCGCAATCTCAAAATTAGCGGAGTGAAGACCAAACCGTAGTGATTGATAAGCCCAGGAAAACAGAGTCCGTCGGGGATTTCGAAGTGAAATGCCGAAAGACTCTTCTCCTCACCCCTCAGCCGCACCGTCTTCCACCTTGCGGTAGAGAAAGGCATCGGAAGTGAGCAGCGAGCTCAGCAACGCTTTCATGCTGCCGCCACTGTCGCGGTAGGCGTGCCAGGCATCCTGAAGGACTGGAGCATCGTTGACTGTTTCATTTCGGCCCATCCAGTAACGAAAAGCGTGACGAACAAAGACCTGCTCCACTCGCTCGCTTTCAGAAAGCCTTTGGATCATGTCGATAGCATTTTCCACGGGACCATCCAACTGAGGATCGCCGGAATCGATGATCTCGCCGCTGGTGTCCACAGGCTTATCAAGCTCGGTTGTCCGGTAGAGGCCCGCATGGTTGTACATCTCAAAGGGCAAACCCAGCGGGTCCATCTTCTCATGACAGGTCCAGCAATATTCCTCCTTCGTCACGTGCATCCGCTCCCGCAGAGTGTTTCCCGGCTCGTCGGGGAGTTGCGCATCGACGGTGATCGGCACATCGGGAATGCCGCCACCGAGCAGTCGCTCGCGGATCCAGATGCCGCGGTGGATGGCGTGGTTGTCCATCGCATCGGATTGCGAAACCAACCATGCGGGATGGGTCAATATACCGAGACGCTGCCCCTCTGGCACCGCGGCCAAGGTGCGATCCGGCTTCATCGAACCAGCGCCAAAAGAGCGGCGACTGACACGAGCATAAATTTTCTCTCCCTTCAGACTAGCCAGCTCAACACGAGCACTGCCTGACTCTCGCCGCTTCTTTTTGTCTCTATCTACTTTCTTCTTCGCCGCTACCAGAACGCCCTTCTGCTTAGACAGAGCCTTCTCCAATTCTTCGTCCTCTGGTGTCTCCTTAAGATTGGCTTCGAGCTCCTTCACTTCGGCTTCCAGCCCCGTAAGCAATGCCTTTTCTATTTCCGAGGCCTCCTCATCCGCTTTTTTCTTCGCAGCATTGGTAACGGCCTGTTCCTCCTTGGTCCGCTCCCGGCCAAAGTAGGTGCTATCGACATTGGTGACTACGGCCTTGTCGGAGGTCAACAGCTGTTTGAGCACGTCCCGATCCTCTTCTAGGATCAACTCGATGAAGCGGTCCGTGCTTGCCGTAGCGTCAAACATAGCCCGATAATGGGAAACCCCTCGGGTTGAGACACCAGTCTTAGCCAACGCGCTCGTATCCTTGCAGATGTAGCCTCCCAGATCATAGTCAAAGTAGTCGCGAAAGAAGCGCAGGATTCGAGGCTTTCTAACCGTGTCATCCTCGAGCATCCGGGTGACCTCACGTTTTACATCCTTCCTTGTTCGCATCCGCCCCTCAACGATTGCTTTTTGGAGTGTCTCGTCTGGCTCGATATAGCTCAGAGCGTGATTCAAGGCCAAACCGAGCTCCCAGTCCTGAAGCATCGCGCGCCCGTACTTATCAAGTTTGCTGCCTTCGGCCAACTCAGGCCGGAACAATGCATCACGATCGAGAAAGATGGCCGACAGGCCCATGACGACTCCGTCTTCTTTGCCAACTTTGGCGATCGATTCTTTGGTGATCTTCAGATAGTCATTAGTTTCCTCCTTACTGGGAGGTCTGAATGTCAGGGCCTCAAAGAGGTAATCTATTGCCGCGCGAAGACGCTTATCATCGACTCCAGGTTCGTTGAGAAGATCGAAAACCGGTGTCATCGGACGAACGACATCAGTGTTGTAGACAATGGCCGTGGGAAGACCGCGCAGATCGCCTTCAGGTTTGACTTTATCGTAGGTCTTGGGATCGTCTGTGATCTGCCCCTCCACCCCAGTCAGGCTAAGCGGACCATAGGCCATGTATTCGATAAGATCCTCCGCCTTGCCCAGGATCTGCGTCGCTTCGGCACTATTGACGGTGTAGAAATTCGGGTAATTTTCAAATCCGTGTTTGCGACCCGAAGACAGGACAACCGGCACACTCTTCACCGCAGTAGCGTAAGCAACGGTTCCGCCCTCCCACCGGATGATGCGGTCCGTGCCAAAATAGAGTTTAAGCTCGCCACCATGGTTGGTGGGCACCACATCACCATGAGTCCGCACCCCCGGCTTCTCTGGGTCGAAGGCAGCCTCAGTGTTGATCAATTCATTAAGCCGCGTGATATGCTCCTGCGGAGTCACTCGCCAGATGCGTGCCGGCGAGGAAGTCGGCGCGAGCTTAATATTGTCAGGCAGGGTCCCGAAGAGCAGATCGTGGTCAACGAAGTTGCCCTTTTTGGGGTCAAGATGGGCGTAAAATCCACCCTTGTCTTTCATGACGCGCTGCAGCTCTGCCACAATCCAATCGGAAAATCTCAGTCGCTCAATGACGTCTGGCTGCGACTCATCTTTGGGCGGCATTTCCTGGAGCGCGACCTGTGCCCAGACTGATTTCCAGATTGCAGCATTGGTCTCGTCAACGGGACCTAAATCGAGCAATGACAGATCACCTTCAGTCGTGAGGTCGTCGTGACATTCGAGACACTGCTTATCCAGAAAGCCCTGCGCGAAACTTTTAAAGTCTCCGCGGATTGGCTCACCCGGCGTGTAGGTGTCGGCAGCACGCGCTGCCGTGCCGTGCACTGCGAATGCAGTCACCGCGAGGACGAGAGAGAGTATTTTCATACCAACAGCTCTTTAACGGGTCCAATGCCCGTATCAAACTTGGCGGCCATCTTCTCACTCATGTTGAAGCGGTCGCACTCGACACCGGAGGCACGTAAAATAGTGGAGTAGAGCGCATTGATCGGGCGCTTGCCGTCCAACTGGGTGAACTGGCCGGTCTTGAAGGCTCCGTCGTAATTACCGAGGAGCATCACTGGCCAATTGGACCCATCGGTGTGCTGCGCGTTGGCGTTGTTGCTGGTGTATACGATCAGCGTGTTGTCCATCATGGTGCCGCTGCCTTCAGGCACGCTCTCCAACTCCTCCATGAGTTTCACGAGCATGCTGCTGTTGTACTGGCGGATCTTGATCCAAATATCGTTGTCCGGCTGCTTCATGTGGCCCAGGTTGTGCCCTTGCTGCTCGATTCCCAGGCCTTTCCAGGCGCCGAAGATCTCACCGCGACCCGAACCGATGGTCAGCACGTTGGTGATGCCCGCCTTGAGAGCCGAGATCCCTAGATCCAGAATCGTGTCGTGCCAGTCGGTCTCGAACTCAGGATTGGTGTAACGGCTGTCCACCTCAGGTGCAAAATTCTTCAGATGATCAGAAACTTCACCGAGACGCCCCCGGAGCCCGTTGATGTCATTGAATCCCTGCACGTATTGGCCGTAGCGTTGCTGGTCAGCGACCGGCAGCGCCCCCCCCTTGGCCGCCGCCAACTCCTCAAGCCGGTCAAACATGCCGGACCGGGCTTCGTGCTGCTTGCGAATGTCCCCGGTAGAGATGCCCCCGTAGAGCATCTCATAGAGGTGATTCGGATTGGAGTGCATGAAGATAGGCTGGCCCGCGCCGCTGGCCGACAGGTTGGCCACGGTGGGCTTGGCCTTCATGTTCTCGATGGAGTCCATGCCGATACACAGGTGGGGAAGAAGCGTTTCGGGCAAAACCTTGCTCAATTCGTAGTCGATCGTGGAGGCGCTGGGCGGCACGCCGTCGCTGCCGCGGTAACCACCGAGCGCGCCGAAGAAGGCACTGTGCGAGGGGCTGGTATGCATACCGTGCAGACCGTTGATGATGTGCAGTCGCTCCTTATAGGGCTCCAATGCTGCGATAGGCTCGGGCAGCTTGGCGTTGGCCAGCGATCCGCTGTTCGTCATTCCCACCGGGATACAGGTAGCCGGATCAAAACCCTGATTCTGCATGAAAAAGATCACTCGCTTGGGCCCGCCCGTTGAAGAGGCGGCTCCCAGGCCGTTAGTGGGAAGAAAGGCAGACCCTAAAGCGGCACCAGCGCCGGCGGTCATTCCTTGAAGCATGCTTCTGCGATCGATCATGGAGACAACGTGGCCTATTTTCAGGGAATTTCCTGTCTCCGACATGCCCTTATTGCGCCATCGGCTGATACTCGTATAGGGGAGTTCCTTCCCTTGAAAATGAACCGGGTCAGGTCATGGATCCAACCCTATTGAACATCAGGGAAGCTCCTGTCCGAGCGTATCGACGCCTCTAGAATGCCGGGAATCACTTTCGTGTTGCATGGCAGCTTACCGGCAGGGAGTCTTATTCTGAGTCCTGCTAGATTAGTCAAAGCATGAAAGCCTTCCCATTTTTTCTGCTCTTTTCCATCCTGGCGACCCTCACCGTCCTCGGTGAGGAGAACGACCCCATGCCAATCGTTGAGCGAGCCATGGCAATCGTCGACCTTGACCGGACAGGAAAACTTTCTCTCGAGGAGTTCCTGCCGCTCGACGTGCAGGCGCGCCACCACGGAAAAGAGCACTTTCAAGAAGGCGACTTCGACAACGATGGCTTTCTCAATCCCAAAGAGCTCGCCACCGAGTTGGCCCGGAAGCAGACCTGGTTCGTCATTCTTGTCGAGGGTGTTGAGCCCTGCTTTTCGCGATTGGATACTGATCACAACGGCAAACTCGATCCAGAGGAATACCGAAAGGTCTCCCGCATGGGTGGCCACGCCGAGCATCACCATCGCAGCGCCGACACCGATGACGACGGCTTCCTCAATCCCAATGAATTTGCCACCCACGCCAACGCGAAACTTAAGTCTGCGGCAAATATTTGCCGATAAGCGCCTCACGCTGTTGATCTTTTGAAGGGGGCCTTATTGTCAGTTGGGGCCGGATTTCTGCTGCGTGTTTCTCAACACTTTTTCGAAAGCGTGAGTGAGCCCCTCAAGGTCGCTGTTATGATTAATAATGGATGAGTGGCTTCCCGATACCCGATGAACGGTGACGCCATCTTTGACAAAGCGCCTGAAAAGCGCGGGCATCCTTAAATCCATTTCATCGCTGGCGAAAAAGTCTAATGCTCCTTCATAGGGCTCCGGCTGGTAGCGGAGGCATAGCTCATGGAAGTAGTCCTGCTCGAACTCTGGACCCGAGACAACACCTGCATCTGGTTGAGGGAGCGGTTTTTGTCGGCGGCGTTCCCAAAGGAGGTAGCGAATTGCCTTCCAGCGTCCGTGAAAGTATTCGATTTTTTTGCCGGAGGGGACACTGACCCAGTTCTGCATATGGAGGAATAGACGGCGGAGGATGCGTGGAACCTGATACTGAAAATGGATTCTTGTTGGCAGCCTGCAGCTAGCGTAAGTATCGATCATTGCTAGCATTTCAATGCGTTCCCCCTGAGCCGCAAGCTGCTGTGCCATTTCGTAGGCGATCCAGCCACCAACACAGTATCCCGCTAGGAAGTAGGGGCCCTCGGGCTGCAGCGTTTTCATCGCCGTTGTGTATCGGGACGCCATTTCCTGAACGGAGCGATCGACTTCAGCACCGTAGTGATCCGAGGCTCGCAAGCCATAGACAGGCTGGCCAGCATGAAGATTCCTGGAGAAGTCCATCAAGCAAAAGACCTCGCCGCCCCAACCATGCACTATAAAAAGTGGAGGTTGGGTCCCACTTGCCTTTAAGGGAACCAGTGATGTCTGGGGAGGCGTCTCTCCTCCTCGTAATTGATTGGCCAACGCCTGGATGGTTGCGCTCTGAAAAAGAGTCGCGAGAGGTAGCTGCTGTCCGAACTCCTTTTCGATTTCAGCGAGTAGACTCACAGCCAGCATTGAGTGACCGCCGAGATCAAAGAAATTATCAGTCATACCAATAGACTCTTTTCCGAAGAGATTCCTCCAGATCCGAAGCAATTGAAATTCGACAATGTCTCCAGGCTTAGACAGTGAATCAAGATTCCCTCTTTCTTCGATGATGTCTGGCAATGCGGAGCGATCTATTTTTCCAGAGGAATTCAGAGGGAATTCCTTCACTGTGACAAAGGTAGATGGAATCATGTATCCTGGTAGATGCTCAGACAGATGCGCTCTGAGATCAGAATCAATGACATCATCGTCTACCGCGACACAATAGGCTGCCACTTGCCTGTCTCCCGATGGAACTGTTCGCAGGACCACCGCGCTTTGAGAAACTGATGCATGTAAGTCCAATGCGGCCTCAATTTCACCAGGCTCAATGCGAAATCCGTGTAGTTTTAACTGGAGGTCGAGACGACCGAGTAATTCCAGACTGCCGTCAGCACGCCACTTGCACAAATCTCCTGTCCGGTAGAGCAGTGAGCCAGGATGACTGCTGAATGGATTCTCCACAAAACGCTCAGCCGTGAGATCCGGCCGATTCAAGTAGCCCGCTGCCAATCCTTCCCCTCCGATATAGAGTTCGCCTCGCACACCCACCGGAACGAGTTGACGCTGAGAGTCCAACACATATACCTCTGTGTTTGCAATGGGGTGACCGATGCAACCTTGGACGCGTCCATTGATTACATGGAGTGCCGTGGACCAGATTGTGGTTTCAGTTGGACCATACAGGTTCCACAGCTCGCTGCACCGGGAGGATAGTTCATGCGCGAGCGCATCCGGCAGACTCTCGCCTCCGCAAAGAATCTTAAGCTTTTTCTCCCCTTTCCATCCGATTCTTATTAACATCTGCCAGGTGGCGGGTGTTGCCTGCATCACAGAAGCACCGCTATGCGCCAGCCGTAGCGCCAGAATTTCTGGGGACGAGGATAATTCCGGTCTCACTACTTCTACAGACGCTCCAACTATTAACGGCAGCATCAGTTCCAGCACCGAAATGTCGAAGCTTGGCGTTGTCACACTCAAGAGCCGGTCGGAGGGGCTCATCCCCGGTTTTTCCGCCATTGAATTTAAAAAATTCACGACAGCCGAATGAGGGATCTGCACTCCCTTCGGCAGTCCAGTTGATCCGGAGGTGTAGATCGCATAGGCAAGATCGTCGGCAGTGGCCGAGCAAGGAGCGTTTGACGAATCCCCGTTCTCCAAATACGCAGTTTCTGCATCAATGCAGATCACTGTGTAGTGATCGACTTCAGGCAAAACCTCAACGACCGAGATCTCTGATATGAGCCAACCGGCGCTAGCATCTTCCAGAATGAAGGCAAGACGCTTCTTTGGTAATCCAGCATCTAAAGGTAAATAGGCTCCTCCCGATTTAAGGATACCAAGAATGCAGACTACGAGTTCTGAGGATCGCTCCACACACAGGGCGACAAGCCCGCCAGGTCCAACTCCAATCTTCCTCAGATGAGAGGCAAGTCGATTGGACTTCTCATTGAGCTCGCGGTAGCTCAGGTTGCGGCCTTCGAAGACGACAGCTAAAGCATCCGGCGTTCTTGCCACTTGATCTTCAAAAAGTTGGTGAATGCATTTATTTGACTTTGGAGTGGCGGTGTCATTCCATTCTTTCAAAATCTGATTTCGCTCGGGTTCGGTCAAAAAGGGTATCTCTCCGACTGCCCGATTGGGATCGACGACGATCTCTTTCAGCAGCGTCACGAAATGTCCAACCATGCGTTCGATTGTTCCGACATCGAACAAGTCTGTTGCATAGGCAATGGAACCGATGAGTCCGTCTGGCCTTTGCCAAAGATGCATCTCAAGATCAAAAATCACGCGCTCGCTCATAGAGGGGCTGCGGGTTACCTTGGCACCAGTCAATGCAAGGTCACTCTCATCAAAGTCCATTAATTGAAAAATAACCTGTATGATCGCGCTTCTACTGGAATCCCGTTCAGGTTGCAGTTCCTCTACGAGTCGCTCAAACGGAAGATCCTGATGTTCGTAAGCAGCGAGTGAGAGTTCGCGCACCCTTTCGAGTAACTGAAGAAAGGTCGGGTCATTGGATAAGTCGGTGCGCAGAACCAATGTGTTCACAAAGCAGCCGACCAGTGGCTCAAGCTCTGTCTGTTTCCTCCCTGACACGGGCGTGCCTACAGCGACATCGCTCTGTCCGCTATAGCGCGACAAGAGTATCTGAAACACCGCGAGCAGTGTCATTTGAAAAGTGGCTCCGCAATCCTGACCGATCATCTTCACGCTATCTGCGAGATCTTTCGGGACGGTGAAGTCGTGCCTCGCTCCCTGATATGAGGGCACAGGTGGTCGAGGTCGATCGGTCGGCAAATCCAAAATCCCAATCCCGGACAGCTTTTCACGCCAATACTTCAGCAGTCCCTCAAGCCGTTCGCCTCCAAACTGGCGGCGCTGCCATACCGAAAAATCCGCGTAATGCACCTGCAATGGTGGAAGATTCGCTTCTGCCCCGTCGAGATGCTCTCTGTAGAAAGCCGTCAATTCCCGTTTCAATATACCAGTCGACCAGCCGTCACTCGCGATGTGATGCAATGTTAGCAATAACACATGATCATCCTCGGAGAACTGCACAACACAGCCCCGTAGTAGTAGATCGTTCATGAGGTCGAAGCGCTTTTCTGAATGAGCCTTGCGGATCCGACGTAGTACTTCGTTACGCGGTTCCTCAGCAGCAACGCTTTCCAGCAACAGATCGAATGGCTCCTTCTCTCCGACTACCTGAATGGGATTTCCTTCGCTTAGAGTAAACGTAGTCCGCAGAGGCTCGTGCCGATGTATTACTGCCTCCAAAGAGCGTCGGAGCGCCTCGACGTCAAGAGGTCCCCGGATTTCCCACTCAAGGGACACATTGTATGCGGTGAATTTCCCCTCTAATAGTTCTAGAAACCAAAGGCGTTGTTGGGAAAACGACAGAGGGCACAGCTCCGATTCTTGGCGCGTCGGAATTCCAACTTTCTGCCCTCCCGCCCCAGCCAATGCGAGCAACTGCCGCTCCAGAACGATTCGGTGTTCAATTGCCAGTTCTTTTACGTTGATTTTGTTATCACCCATCGTCGGTCACAATTAACAATGGTTCAGTTGCTGTCCGTGAGCTTAAATCCCGCTTCTCCAGCGAGAGACAGTTGCTTTTCTATTACGACAATTGCGAGTTCTTCAATCGTCGGCGCCTGAAAAATCGCGCCCAGTGGAATGGTCAAGCCGAGATTCTTCTCTGCACGTGCAGTAACTCGAACTACGGAAAGCGAGTGTCCGCCAAGCTTGAAAAAATTGTCATGAATGCCAATCCTCTTTATTCCCAGAACATCCTGCCAGATCGCCGCAAGGGCCTCCTCGATCGGGGTGCGGGGGGCTGCAGACATAGAGCCGGGAGTAGCATGGTCATCCATCGCGGGCAATCGGCTGACATCCAATTTTCCGTGTGCGTTTCTCGGGATCTCATCGAGAAATACGAATATAGAAGGAATCATATACTCTGGCTGCGTTTCTGCTAGCTGTTGGCGGAGCCATGGTGAGTCATCCGTTCTGCGTTCGTCCAGGACGACATAGCCCACGAGCTGACTATCACCCTTATTATCGTTATCCAATACTGCGCAGTCTTTAACACCCGGAACAGCGACTAGAGCTGCAGCTACAGTCATGAGATCAACCTGAAAACCCCGGATTTTCACAACGGAGTCCTTGCGGCCATGATGAATTAATAGGCCATTTCGGATTTCACCGATATCCTCGGTCAAAAATATTCGCTTGCTCGAACCGTCAGGGTCGGGTCGGAACGAGGCTTCGGTCAGGTCCTGACGACCCCAGTACCCCAGCGCAATATATTCACTCCTCACGGCAATGACTCCGGTCGATCCGTTCGGAGCCTCCTTCCCATCCGAATCCACAAGGAGAATCTCCATGTCGTCGACGGCCTCTCCCACCGGAACAAATAGATCGTCTAGCGGCGTATCCCGGTCCACAAAGCACTGTCGAATGGTCGAGCACTCCGTCGATGCCAACGCGTGAATTAGTTGGGTCGACTCCGGGAAGGTGGCGAGAAACTTCTTCGCGTCCCGCGTGCGCAGGGCATCACCAGCCACGAAAACGCAACGCATGCTGGAGAGCTGCTTTACATCCTCGATGGTGTCGAGAAAAAGGCGGAACAGGTTAACGGGAGTGTGCAGGAGTGTAACACGGTGGGGGCCAAGCATGCCCAATGGGTCCCTGGACCCGTTGCCCTCTGAAACGAGAGTGGCTCCCTGCGTCAGCGCTCCAAATAGCGCGCGAACCCCAGCGGCAAACGCGAACGAGCCGGGGCGGAAAAGGCGGTCCTCGCGACCAAGCCGAAGCGCTTTGGAGTAACGGTATACCACATGGAGCCAATTCCGGTGGGTCTGCATCACCCCTTTCGGTTCGCCCGTGGTTCCCGAAGTGAACAGAACAGTGGCCAGGCTATGCGGGGATACATCCGGGAGGTCAATTTGTTCCTCATCGTCAGATCCCGGCTTCATCTGATCGATGTTCAAAACGGAGGCTCCAGTGCCAGCAATCTGATCGCATTCTCCGGCGGTATTGGAATCGGTTAGGATCACTCGTGGAGCGACGGCACGCAGGAGTCCCTCCAGTCGAGCTCGTGGGTCTGACACTTCCAGTAATACTGCAATCTTCCCGGCATAGAGCGTCCCAAGGAATCCCACCACTTGGGTGGGTGATTTGCCAAGGAAGAGACAAACAGGCTCGGATCCCTCTCCGAGGGCGGACACCAGCCTTCGCGCGACGGCAGAAGCCCTGTTGTGGAGTTCTTGATACGAGACGCTCTCATCTCCGATGCAGAGCGCCTCCCGAGTAGGTGTAAGCCTTGCCTGAGCCTGGACACGTTCAGGAATGCTGAACTCAAACGATTCAGGGTCAGGTGCCGTGGCCCATGAATCGGTCATAACTCGCTATTTCTTCCGAATGATTGATTCATCCGTGGAATCCCGGTGGTGGCACAGATAGTCCATTGGAGGAGTTCCCCCGGTTCCGACAGAAGCCGGGTTTGCGGTGGAATCGATCGCCGTATCTCGATGCGCGAATACATATTCGTGCGCAATCTTCATATGGGTAGTTCGAAAATCCCGCAGACACTCGCAACAGGCGTTGTAGGCGTTCAGCAAGCGGGAGTCCGAATCTTCATTCGCTTCGTTCCTGCTGGAAACGAATTCCCTGATCGAAGACGTACTCATCCAGTCGAGAAAGCGACGATGCTCCCGTGGCATGTAGTCTCTCATCGCATCCAAATGCTCATTCATTTTGTCATCGGGATGCTGAATATCTAATGCAATGTCAACGGTAGGGATAACTGAACTCTGTGCGCCGGTTTCGCCGCGGAAGCTCATCGGCTTTCCGCCAAACTCCTCAACGCCTTCATAAATCATTCCGCCATCAAAGCCAGGATTATTGTGCCAGCCATGGGTAAACGGTCTGACTCTTAAAAAATAGACGTGGGGGTCGCATTGCTCCCGCATTCGAAGGAACGTAATCTTTAGACGCTCAAGAGCTTCCTTCAAACGGGTCAGGATTCGGAGTAGCCCGTCGGCATCCCCCGCATCTGCGGCAAGTCGTGCGTCAACACAGTCAGCTACCAGAGCTCCGGCCTCGGCTTCCACCGCGACATGCACGAGAATGAACCATCCTTCATCCAGCCCGCCATTCATTCCTATCCGGGCCTGCATGTTCTCAAGAGAGATTGGGCCCGTAGGATCGACGAGTTGCCAATTTCCCAATACATAGTCCGTATAGCTGAGAATCGGTGGAAGATCGAGAATGCGGGAAATCGCGCAGAGGGGCTTCGCGATCTGCTGAGGGAGGGTGCCAACAGTCTCGGAGGGGCCAAAAACGTAGGTCTGAGTGATCGTGGTAAGCAGCAGTCTTGCCCTGGCGAGAAGCTTTGCATCCTCGCCAAGTCCCGAGGAGTCCAGCAGGGGAAGTTTATCCACGGCCTGCCTTATGGAACCGTTGGTTAGGCATGCCGTGAGGGAACCGGCAAGATCCTCCCAGGCCGCGAATTTATCAGGTAAACAGTCGGCGGATTCGCTGAGGAATCCAGAAGCTCTGGAAATGCCATGGGTCTGGAGGATTTGGTCGGTATTTTGCATCGAGAAATCAGTCGGCCGAACGTTGTTGCTTATTCCTTCGCCGTCTATACAAATCTCGACTGAACGGCTATGACATCGGACATTCTCATCATCGGCGGCGGGATCGTTGGACTTTCAACGGCTTACTGTCTACTCAAGCAGAATCCTAGCTGCCTAGTCGTGGTGGTCGAAAAGGAATCGAGCCTTGCCGAGCATCAGTCAGGGCGGAACTCCGGTGTGCTTCACTCAGCCATCCAGTACAAACCCGGGTCCTTCCAGGCCGAAATTTGCGGTGAAGGGCGACGGGCAATGATTGAGTTTTGCTCTGAAGAAGGCCTTGAACTTGAGATCTGTGGCAAGATAATTGTTGCCAGAAACGAGGCCGAACTTCCCCGGCTGAAATTCCTCCACAATCAGGCAGTAATCGGCAGTATCGACTGTCGGCTAGTTAACGGCGAGCAACTCCGCGAGATCGAACCTCATGCTGCAGGCGTAGGCGCGATCCATGTAATGGAGACGGGAATCGTAGATTTTCGTAAAGTCTGTGAGCGACTTGGTCAAAGAATCCAGGCGCTTGGGGGTAGAATCTTGCTGGATACTCGAGTAACAGGTTTCGAATCAAACAGTTCCAGCCTGATTGTCACTACCACGAAGGGCGAGTTCAACACCAGACAGGCATTGAACTGCGGCGGCCTCTACTCTGACCGGCTCACGCGGTCGTCTGGCGCGGAGCCCCGCGCGAAAATCGTGCCTTTCCGGGGTGAATACTTCAAGCTGTCCACTGAAGCGCAGTCGCTTGTTCGTCACATGATCTACCCCCTTCCGGATCCGGCTCTTCCTTTTCCCGGAGTGCATTTCACTCGAGTGAGCGGAGGCGGAGTCGAATGCGGGCCGAATGCGGTGTTAGCTTTTGCACGAGAGGGATACGGGAAAGGCCAGATCAACCTCAATGATCTAATGGAGTCCTTGACCTACCCTGGATTCATTAAACTCGCTTCGCGTCACTGGAAGACCGGAGTTGAAGAATTCTGGCGTTCATTGAGCAAGTCTGCGTTTCAAAGGGCGCTTGCGCAGCTTGTACCGGAAATTCGTGCCGAGCATTTGTTGCCAGCGCCCGCCGGAGTGAGGGCACTTGGGATTGACCCGATGGGCGCAACGCTGGAAGGATTTCACTTCGTCGATCAGGAACGTGTCCTTAACGTTGTCAACTCGCCGGCTCCCGCCGCGACAACGGCACTGACGGTGGGACGGATAATTGCGGAGAAACTAAGAGCGAAAGCTGGGGCGGGGCTGGTATGATCAGTATCAGGAGTAGATCGAACGCCCCCGAAAAAAGGTGACGGCATTTCGATGAGAGACAGAGGCCTGGGGCAATTCGCCTGCAGAGTGTTCGGCGCAATTCAGCCACCACAGAAAACTGACTCTTTCGCCCGGATTGAAGTTAAAAGCTTTTAAGGAAATAGTCCAAAATGCAGAGACGACTCGATGATCCCGTTTCCTTGACCAGTCCGGCTTCACCAAAATACCGACGGAATCGCTTGACCTACGGGGCCTGCAGCTTCTAACTGAACAACCGAAACACGTGCCTCAAGTGAGAGCGAAGAATGACTCTCCGGACATTAGGTGCGTGGAATAATACTGTTCTGCAAAGAATCCCACGGAATCGGCGGTTCACGTTTTCTCGTAATGACTGTCGGACTCACATCTTTAACGTGCATCCGCGACTGTGCGTCGTGGAACACCATGAATGTCTTGTCGCCTTTTTGCCACACTGCTCGAAGCTCGGACGTTGAGCCTATTTGCACTGCGCCTTCGCAGGGTGATGGTGCGTCGATGGTTTCTGTTTTCATAATTCAAAGAGTGCAGAACAAGTCGTCGCACCTAACGGGCGGCAACGCTGTTCTTGGTTTTCATGCTTCTTTTCCGCCCGTAGGTGGACAGTTAGCGTTCTCCTAAGAAAATGGACTTCGCAATTGGCGCTATCATAGGATTTCTAGCGGCTACCATACTTGCGATTGTGTGGTTGCTAGGAAGGCGTCGAGGAGCAGTTTATACTGTTTCGGAGGTTCGCACCTACTTAGAGCAATTTCTGAATGGGGAGGGCAATCCCTACGACTGGGACGACTTCCTCTCGATTCCCATCAAAGATCCCTATCTCGACTCGATCAAGAACCGAGCCAATCGGATTCATGGAGACCATCCGCCGACAGAACCGGGCCACTGGTGCTCTACTGAAGGTGAAAATATTCTCAAGGGTTTTATCGAAGAGTTGAAGCGGCACGAAGAGCATTCGGTTGTCCCCAAAATCAACCAAGGAGAACAAGGCGGTGGTGCGAAGGGCGATTAGCGCTGATCTTTCGCTATGACGTTCGACCAAGAAAATGGCACCAAAGTCCGTGATCAATTGATGAGTTGAGTCGTTCCACAATCAGGATGTAGAGGGCCTGGGTGAACTCTGCGCCGAAGACGCGATTAATCATCAAGTTGCGGTCGATCCGGTGAACGGAAGAAAGGCAATTATCGCCATGTTTCGCTCAGAGTTTCAGAACGCGAGGATGACATGTATTCCTGAGAACGTTCTCGAAGAGGGTGACAGGTCGATACTCGAATGGAAGGCTCCCAACGGTTTTCGCGAATGTGGATTTTTTCATGTCATAAAGGGGAAAACACATTTCCAGAGAAGATATTGGGATAGGCTCTCAGTATTACGAAAGCAGGGACGACCGCTTCCGACAGAGAAACGGATTCTATAGTTAGTGCTTCTTGCCAAATCAAAACGAAAAGCGAACCCGGCGGGGAAGACAACCGGCTACCCGCACTCTCCATCAGAGTTGGGAACTCTTTAACGTCCACTCAGAAAAATATGCCCGCGACACTACCAACCATCCTGCTTCTCTGTCTCTGCTCCCTCTCGGCGGCGGTCTCTCAAGAGTCTGCCACGATTCATCTCGATACCACCGAAGTTCCAGAACACGATGAATGGGGCAAGACTGCACAAGAACTGCTGCGGGACTGGCATCCAAGAATTGCCAATCTCTTGTCGAGCCCGGGTATGGTCCCGCCGTCAGAAATTTCCCTGAAGTTGAAGAAATCTGAGACTGGGGTTGGAGCTACATCGGGAACCAAGATAGTTGTATCCTCGGGATGGATTGAAATGCATCCCGACGACTTTGGGCTGGTAGTTCATGAACTTGTCCATGTGATTCAACAATACCCGGGTAAGAATCCTGTATGGGTTACCGAGGGAATTGCAGACTACATGCGTTGGGCAATCTACGAGGGAAAGCCCCAGCGTCTGTTTCCGGTTCCGAACGAGGACGATGGCTATACGAAGGGCTATCAAGCTGCGGCTGGTTTTTTTCTGTGGATCGAAACGCACAAATCTCCCGGCATTGTTCGGAGGCTGAACACGGCCATGCGAAATTCTGATTTCGACCCTAGCCTATTTGAAGAATTGACCGGAAGTGATCTCGCTGCCTTGTGGAAGCAATACACCGCCGATCAACGCAAGATCAAATAAGTCATTGCTGCCCCCACCCCGCACTCTTGAGCCAGCGGATTGAGACAATCAGTGCGCTGCTCAGGAACGTTCAACTATACGGAGCCAACGATGTCTCATTGGGTCAATAGCTCCTCTATCGCATACCTCACAAAGTACAACTCACCCGGTGCCTCGTAGAGCAAACCGACGTATCCCTCCCCCGCCTGCGTCATGCAGGAATAGGCTGTCGTTCGCTCATCCACCAGATGATACCATTTCTCCGGCCAGGTCAGGCCTTCATCGTCACTCACCTTAATCGTCATGTGATGCCGCCCACTTCGCTGCGGAGGATTGGAAAAGAACAGTAAGGGCCCGTGCTTATCCGTCTCCAAGCGAATCAGGCTCGCCATGCAGACAGGCTCCGGCAAAGCGTCACGGGTGGTTAGGTGCTCCTGCCAGGTCTTACCTAAATCCGTGGTGGTATACACCGAGCGGCTTCCGCCCCGGTTGTCACGGCAATTGATCATGATCGACCCATCAGCAAGTTCGACCAGTTGCGCCTCGGTCGTATCTATCTTGACCCCCGTACCGATCTTCCAGGTCCTTCCCTGATCTTTGGAATAGATCATCGTCGAAAAAGGCCTTCCTTCGACGGGTGCATCATCTTCCCCGCGAAACTGTGCCGGAAACACGAGCGTGCCATCTTTCATCGTGATCCCCTTTCCCGGCCCCTGCAGAACAAAACGCCACTTGGGGTCCTTGATCTGTTTCGTGATATTAGTAGGCTCAGACCAAGTCAATCCATCATCCTCACTCTTTACCAACATCAACTGCCCCGTCTCCTCCGGTGTCATACCTGGACCTGACCCACGCCATGACCGATTTCCGTGGCTCCATGTCGCGGCCACCCAGATCGTGCCGGTGACACGATCCACCAGCACAGCCGGATCTCCGATCCCGTCGTAGTTCCAATCAGGATCGTCGCCCATGTCCATGATCACGCGCATCGGCTCCCAACTTTGTCCACCATCGGCACTTCGATTCATGCCCACATCAACATCCCCGGGCAGATCCCCCCGCCCTCGGTTACGATTGTCATAGACTGCAATAAGCGTGCCCGAATTCGTGGTCGCCAGCCCCGGAATACGGGTAGAGTTCACCCCGTCCTGCCCCTGCTGACGAAGAGCAAACCCAACCTTTCGTCGATTGCCCGCGGCAGCCTCCGGCTTGATCACCAGTCCCCCCTCGATCAAGACACCGGTGCAGATGGCGCGGACATGACCGTCGATGTCGGCGTTTGGTTTCAGATCACAGCCCAACGTCAGCAAATTGGTTCCTGCTTCGAGAGAAAGGTCCACTTCGAAAGTGACCTCGCCTGCGACTTTTATACTTCGACCGCCCAAGTGGAGTTGTTCGATCTCATCCACGCCCTCCACGATAGCAAACTGAATCGCCTTCACCTTTTTCGGTTCAAGCGCCCCTTCCGCCTCGATCTCTACATTCAACAAGGGGCTGTTTGGCTTTCCGATCAGAACGGGGAACACCTGATCAGAAATGTTAACACCTGTCACTTTCATCGGTTTTGAATCAATGATCTGCAGGTCATCGATCAAGACGCCACTCCCAGACGGAGTCGTCGACACAAACTTCAACTGTGAAAAATCGTCCGGCACCATAATCCTGACTGACGATAAAAAGGCACGCCCTACTTTCACTTCATCACTACCATCATAGATAAGTTTCCAACTCGCATCATCCTTCCCCCGGGCAAAAACACGAAACTGAAAAGGGCTGCGACTGGTCCAGCGCTCAGCCTGAAATCCCAGGATGGATCCTTTTGGCACGACCTCGCGAAGGTGCAGCACGACCTCCCGATCTTTGCCGCCGAGAAGCCTCAGGCATTGCTTCCCATGAAACGCATGAGCCCGATCCAGTTCGGCGTGCCCCGGTTCGGCCAGCACCCGAATCTCCCCAATATCCACCTGCTCGATCTCACCAAGGGCAACACCTTCAAAGCTGGTCAGGTTCCCGGGAATCTCAATCCCGACGGAATGAGCTGCGGACAATGCCTGAGGGACCGAACTTTTTTCCACCAGCGGCCACGTATCCGTCCGAAACGGCGCCACCGGCAGGTGGGTTTGCGCGCCAAAGAGTGTCGGCTTTGGGTCATTCTCCCAGGCATAGCGGATCGACTCGATCGAGGCCGAGTCAACAGGGTCAAGGGTCAGGCCCAACCCTGTTGAGTCCGTGGGGTGAGCCGCCACCATGCGAAACACGCGGTCCGCTCCGGCCACGGAAATCTCGACATCACCCTTCGTAGTGACGGGGCGATCGAATCGCAGGTGGATTTTATTTACTCCATTCACCCACCCCATGAATCGTGGCGCCTCGGCATCGACGTTTCTGCCGTAGGAGTGCTTCAGCGCCAGATTGGCGAGTCGCTCGCCCACCGGCTGCTTGTTCTTGGGATGCACGTTAGTCGGGTGTCCCAGGTCGAGGGTCACGGCCATGTGGGTATTGGGCACCAGCAAATCAATCTGAGACTGCACTTCACGAAAGGCCGGCCAGTCACGATTCAGCCCAGGCAACTGCACTAAATAGAAAGGCAACTCCTCATCGTTCCAGGCAGCGCGCCACGATTCAATCAACGCCTTGTGAAGGGCAAAGTTTCTCTTCGGGTCCATCGCCGGGGATCCACTGCCATTCGCCGTCGCGTTGGATTCTCCCTGGTACCAAATGACACCTTTCACCCCGAGACCGGTGAAGGGATTAATACCCGCTTCGTAGAGCATTCCGGGCTCGAATGGATGATGAGGGGTCGGAGCCGCTGCCTTGTCACTCCAGTGATTCAGGTTCAAGGCCGCTCGATTTTGGCACCACTTCGGCAGATCGCCATCCTCCAGCCAATTACCCAATGGCTTGTCATTTGGAATCCAGGACTCCATCGGCGAGCCCCCTACTCCACTATGAATCAATCCAATGGGCACGTCGGAATTCTCCGCCAGGTGACGGCCAAAGTGATAGGCCACTCCTGAAAAATCAGGCACCGTGTCAGGGCCCGCGACCTGCCACCCTTTTGATTCAAACAGATTATCCGAAAAAGTGCTCCGCAGCTGCAACAGCGGAAAGCGCCCACCACCCGGATGAATGGTCGAAGCCAGATTAAAAACTCTCAGATTCGGATTGGCCGACTCGGCAATCGCCTCCTTGGCACCCTCCGTGTCTTTCAACATCCAGCGCATGTTGGATTGACCGGAACAGATCCAGACGTCGCCGAGAAGCACGTCCTTCAATTGGACTGATTCGTCACCACACTCAAATTTGAAAGTCTGAGGCTCACCGAACACCCCCATCGCCGGAAACTGGAGTTCCCAGCGCCCATTCTCATCCGCCACCGTAGAAGGAATACCCAGCGAACCCCCAACCGATACAGAAGCTCCCGGAGAGGCCGTTCCCCATATCATGTTCGGCTGCTCCCGTTGCAGCACCATATGGTCAGTATAGGGCCAGCCCAGAGTCAATTTGTGGTTGAGCTTCGCATTGCGCCAGCCCTCCCCTCGATCCAACTGAGCGCTCAATCCAGCCAGCAAACATTCATCGGCTGAAGGGGCCAGATTAGTTACTTCGTGAGGGTCCTTCTCTAGGTCGAACAAAATCCGATCAACGACTTTCCCTGCCTTCAAATCAATCCACTCCGTGTAGCGGTAATTCCCCGACCGCATCGAGTAGCCCCGCTTGCCTCCAGCAGAGAACTGGGAAAAAGCCGCCCTCTTTACTGGCACCTCGGGCTGCTGCAAAGCCGGGACCAGGCTCGTCCCCTGCAGGTGATCCTCCACCGGCAGCCCGGCCAGATCGGCCAGGGTCGGATAGAGATCAACCAGCTCCACCGGCCCCTCGTGTAGGCCCGGCTTCTCACCCGGCGCACGAATGATCATCGGCACCCGGGTATCCAGTTCGAAGTTCGTCTTCTTGCCCCAAAGGTTCTTCTCACCCAGGTGGTAGCCGTGGTCCGTCCACAGGGCAACGATAGTATTATCGGCTAGCCCCTGCGCATCCAGTTCATCGAGAACTCGGCCAATCTGCGCGTCGATATAGGAAATGCAGGCAAGATAAGCATGACGCACCCGCCGCTGGTCCTCATCCGGAATCGGCCCTTTCTTCTGCTGGTCGGTATAGCGCCTCAATTCCGACGACCCATGCATGGCGATGCGGGGCGCATCGGTTTCCCGAGTCGCCGAATCGGCCAGTGGAATCGATTCAGCATCGTAGAGATCCCAGTATTTTTTGGGAGCAATGTAGGGCGAGTGCGGTTTGATGAAGCCCACGGCAAGAAAGAAAGGCTCGTCCGATTGGGCCAGTTCCTGCAGCGACTCCACCGCACGGTCCGCCACCTGCCCGTCGTAGAGAACATTGTCAGCGACATCAGGCGCCTCCGTAGCCGGACCGAACACCAGTTTCTGCGTCCAGTCATCAGGGCCGGGGTCCTTCGGTTTATACACACGCTCAAAAATCTCCTTCGCCGCGGTGATACCTTCCTCGGTGTAGTAATAACGAGGCCCAGGGCGAAAAGTCGGAATCGACCAGGACGGCTCATCACCAAAAGTATCCGCCTTAGTGATCGACGATCCTTTGGGAAAAACGCCGTGATAGAGTTTGCCCATCGACCGGGTGTGATAGCCGTGGTTTTTGAAAAACTGCGGCAGCGTCACGATGTCCGGATGCATATCGCGGAAGTGGGTGTGATTGCCATGCACCTGAACCGCATCAGGTCGCAGACCCGTCATGACACTCGCCCGCGACGGCCCGCAGATCGCCTGCTGACAATAGGCCTGATCGAAGCGAACACCCGAAGCTGCCAAAGCATCGATGTTAGGACTCTTGGAAATCGTCGACCCGTAGCATCCCAACTCAACGCGAAGATCGTCGATCGCAATGAACAGAACGTTAGGTTTCTCAGCCCCGGTGAGAGACCCGAGTCCCATTCCAAGAGCAACCAACCAACAGCGTAAATTCTTCATAAAACGGTTCATTTCTTTGCCTCCCCCCAGAACTCCACGAGATGCTCCCATACTTCCTTGCTATTCTTCTTAGGATGACGCGAACGGTCTCGCATCTCCTCCATATAAAAATCCACGTTTTCGGGGTCGAGAAAAGGATCATCAATCTGCCCCTGAAAAGCGCGCATTGCCGCGATTAATTCATCCTTCTTCTTCGCATGGTCGGAATCGTTAGCCAGATTGGTGAACTCAGATGGATCTGTCTCCAGGTCGTAGAGTTCGTATTCCGGCGGATCAATGTAGTTTGGATCCCACAGAGACTTGGGAATCGCCGTATTCTGGTAGCGGGAAATCCCCGCCGTGTTCGTTGCACGCACCGGATTGTAAATCAGCTTGTAGCGCTCATCGCAGATCCCGAACGTAAGGTGAAGAATATTGGCCGACGAACCCGTATTGAAGGTATGAACATATTTCCGCCGCGGCGCACTTGGATCCTGGAGTGACTGCAACGGAGCGCCCATCAGTTCCTCCGGAATTTCGATTCCCAGTTCCTGCATGATAGTCGGCAGTATATCAATGGTCGAAACCAGAGCCGACTCAGCCTTGCCCTGAGGAAAGTGCTTTGGGAAATTCACGATCATCGGCACCTTCACCCCACCTTCGTAACAAGTCGTCTTGCCTCGCGGAAAATCGCCCCCGTGATCCGCCATGTAGATGACCAGCGTGTTTTCACGGAGCCCCATTTCTTCCAGATCGGCCAAGACGAGTCCAATGCCTTCATCGAGTCGGTTCATGCAGTTGAGGTAGTTCCTCATCTCCTCGCGAAGCCGCGGGGTGTCGACACCGATCCATGGCAGTGGTTCGGCAGATTCTCCTTCCACGTTTACCGTTGGGTACCCGGCCTTCGACGTGCCAATGAATTTCCGGTGAGCGTCGGAGTAGTTGATGATCGCGAGAAAGGGTTTGCCCGCTTCGCTGGCATTTTCGAAAATGGTCCGCGCCTCCCCGGCATAGTCTTCGATGCTGTGCGTGTTGCTGAAGTTAGCCTGAGTCACCCCACGAAAGTCGATGAAGTCCTCTACCAGGCGGGCCGGATTGACGTGAGTCTTCCCAATGAACCCCGTGTAGTAACCCGCCTCCTGCAGGTAAGCAGGTATCGTTTTGAAATCCTTGTAAAAGGCGAAGCGGTGTGTCGCCAGCCCAATATGCCCAGTCTGGCGAGTGTAAAGTCCGGTCAGGAAAGCCGCACGTGACGGGCTGCAGACCGAATACGGCACGTAAGCTCGATCATAGCGAACCCCCGTCTCCGCCAGTCCATCGAGATGCGGAGTATGGACGCGCGCCTCCCCATAACACCCAATCTGCTCACTGTTGTCTTCGGAAACGATAAACAACACATTCGGTGATTCGGCGAAGGCCAACGATGTCAGAGTCAAAACCGCCAGGGCTGTCAAAATAGTTTGGTTCATGATTTTTTCCATTTGATTGCTATTCCTGCCACAGCTCCGACCACCACCGTTACCACAAAGCTGATCAGACCGTTCAACACGGGCCATAGGTCAATGGCACCGGACTGACGAACAAAGTGAACCGCCAGCACCGCGATAAACCCTACCGAAGCCCCAATTAGTGCCGAAGCTCCACCTGCGCGCTTCGCAAACACGCCTAGGAAGAACATTCCTCCAACAGGCCCCAGAGCCATCCCGATGAAGGTGTTGTAGGCATCGAAGGCCGATTTCATTCCGCCAGCCGCAATCCAGGCTGCGAGACCGATCCCAACCACTCCGAGAACCACTACCACGTCCCTCGCCACGCGAAGTCGCCGTTTATCATCTGAATTCGGCTTCAATACTCGCCCGTAAAAATCGGTCACAAACGCCGCGGCGACCGAATTCAATGAACTGGATATCGTCGATTGAGCCGCGGCAAAAATTGCGGCGACAATCAATCCAGCAATCCCCACAGGCAGATTCTGAAGAATGAAAAACGGCAGGATTCCATCAGTTCGCTCCAGAGTCACGTCGAGTTGCTCGGGCTGAGTTTTGTAGAACGCATAAAGAGCCGTTCCCAGGGCATAGAACAAAAATGACCCCACCACCGAAATCGGAATATTGAACCACAGGGCTCGGGCGGCTTCCTTCTCCGTCGCAGTCGTGACATAGCGCTGCACCACATCCTGCCCCCCCGTGTAGGCCGGAAGACCGGCAAACAGGAAGCCCAGGAATATCACCCACCCGGAATTCGTCGCCGACCCGAAATCCAACGTCCGCCAATCAGCGACCACCAGCTTGGAGTCCGCACTGGCAATGGCATAAATCTCTCCCACGCCTCCATCCATTCGCACCACAATAATGATGAGACAAAGCAGTGCCCCGCTCAACAGAACGATGGCTTGGATCGCATCCGTCCACACTACGGCTTCAATGCCTCCCATCACCGTGTAGATGATGCACAGCACGCCTATCGCAAGAATCGCGACGAAGATGTTGATGTCCGTTACACTCGACAATGCGAGAGCCGGCAGATAAAGAACGATCGCGATCCGCCCAAGATGGAACAGCGTGAAGAGCGCACTCGCAACTAGACGGGACGCCAGATTGAAACGCTGCTCCAGGAACTCGTAGGCTGATGTGATGTTGAGGCGCCTGAAAAACGGCAGGTAAAAAATCACAACCAGTGGCACGATCAAGATAATCGAGCATTGCCCGATCCAGGCATTAAAATTCTCGTTATAGGCCTTGGCTGGAACCCCCATGAAGGTGATAGCCGACAACATCGTCGCGAAAATCGAAAGGCCCGCCACCCACCACGGCACACGCTGCCCACCGCGGAAGTAGGCCTCCGTCGTGGCGGCCGACTCACGCTTCATAAACCAGTAGCCGATGCCAACCATGGTGAGCAGGTAGCCGCCCACCACGATCCAGTTAATCATTCCAAAGGGTGCCCGTTTGGCTTTCACTTCCCCTGCCGCCACCTGGACAGTGCGAACCCCCGGTTTAATCTCTCCTGACGGAACCACGAAAGAGCGATCCCCCGTCATCACCACCGGCACGGTCACCGGCGCCGCCAACTCCTCCGGAATCCGATCCGCCGCCATCCAGGTGTCAGTGATCGTGTGATAAGCCCAGACCGTTCGCGGGAATCCGGGATGTTCATTCCCCTGCCCATTCAGCTCTGGACGCGCCGCCAGCTGTTGCTTGAGAAACTCGACGTTCACGCCCCCTAACACGAGCAGGTGCGAACTACCCGCTGCCACCGCCGTAGCAGGAGCCGCCGACAACCCGTGAGGCAAATCTGCCAATCGCGTCCACTCCATCGTAGAAGGGTCGAGCCGATAGGCATCGCGCAGAAAATCCAAACCATGCGGCTCCATGCGATCTCCCGGATGTTCCATTGGCTCGTTTGACATCGTGTCGCGTCCGGCGATGAGGTAAACTTTCCCATCGCGAACTCCTGCGACCGAATGCATGCGCCCCCGAGCCCCTGCCGGCCACGGCAACTCCTCCCAAAATGGATCCGCCGCATCGAGCACCAGTCGATAGGCCTTCTTCGCTGTTCCCTCATTACTCCGTCCTGAGAACAAGTAGAGAACATTATTCAGCGCGACTCCGCTCGACTCAGCAAGTGGAATAGGAAGCTCCGGTAAATTCACAAACTCAAGACCACTCCCTCCCCTGCGCAACTCCATCGCACTCGTCGTGGGAGCATTTTCCTGATCACTGCCTCCCAGGAAAACAATGGAACCACGTTGCGGCAAACTAATGGAAACGCCATAAGCCAGTGCCTGCGGCAACCTCACCTTTGACACCTGCCATTCGCCTGCACCGGCAGGCAACACGTAGATCCCGTCGTGCCAAACTTTACTGCCTCCCTCCCACGGTGGCGCTTCCGGGAAATTGGCTCCCCCGGCGACAATGAGATCCTCTCCTACCATCCCGGCAAATGGCCCGGCAAAACCATGCGCGTCCGGAATGGGAGGCAAAGCATCCCATCTAACAGGGTTAAGTGCCTCGGGAGTGCCGGCGAAACCTGACAGAGTGAACTGCGAGATGACCGCCGCCACCAGGCTGATCAGGGGTGAACAAATACGCATCGTCATTTTTGGTTATTCTTTCTTACCTTCCAATTGATCCCAATCCACCACCAGGGAGGACTCCGCCCACAATTGGTAAAGCCGGGATAGTGCCAACACTTTGTCAGGGTAGTGACCCGCGAGATCATTCAATTCCGTTGGATCTTCCTTCAGGTCATACAACTCCCAAGCTCCCTCCTTCTCGTAGGAGTAGAAATAGATCCAGGTTCCCGGAAACTCCGACACCAACTTCCAACGGCCCTGACGAATCGCTCGATTCCCCTCATGCTCCCAAGCGAGGAATTTGCGATCAAGAGCCTTCCCGTGCATCACTCCACTGAGACTCTCCCCCTGCAACGGAATCACCTGTTCCGGCGCCTCCGCTCCAGCCAACTCAAGGAAGGTGGGCATCAGATCTACGATGTGACCGCTCTCCCATGTCGTCGACCCGGCCTTTGTGGTTCCGGGCCAACGGATGATGCACGGCGTGCAGATGCCTCCCTCATGCATCCATGCCTTGTGCCGCCGGAAAGGCGTATTCGACAGACTAGCCCAGCGCAATCCGTAGCTACCGAAGGTGTTCTCCGGCCCCAGTTCCACCCCGGGCACATCGCCCGAAATCATCGGATCACCACGGCGAGACGCCTCAGGAATCAGCGAACTGACCCACTCCTTCTCCATCCGCTCAATCGTATTGTTGAGGTGCCCTTCCGGCGAGCCTCCGTTGTCTGACAAAAACACCACCAGCGTGTTGTCATCGACCACTGCCAGCAATCGCCCGATGGCCTGATCCATCTCATCGACCATCGCAGCAAAGGTCTGCATGCGTTGGGCCTGCCACTTCTGATTAGGATCCTCGGCCCACGGAATACTCCCTTCATCACGAGGAGGAAGAGTAGAAGATCCCGGCATCAAACCGAACTGCTTCAAGCGCTCGAATCGTTCCTCCCGAAGCACATCCCACCCCTTGTCATAGACGCCATCGTATTTCCGAATCGTCTCCTCTCTCGCATGCAGCGGGTAATGCGGCGCGGTGAACGCAAGATACACAAAGAACGGATCCTCCTTGGCCTCCTGCACAAACTCAATCGCCTTATCCGTGATCGTATCCGTGTAAAAGAATTCGTCGTCTGCTTCGATGGGGGCATTGCCATCATACAGTCCCGCCGGATTCCAGAGGGATCCATAGCCAGGCAGCGTGCCGTAGAACCGATCAAAACCCCGCTGCCTCGGCCAGTTACTGCGATCATCGTCCGGCTTGGTATTGGGAGTCAGGTGCCATTTACCAAACATCCCGGTTCGGTAGCCAGCCGAGCTCAGTGCCTCCGCCATCGTTGCGGTGTCAGGATTCAGATCCCCACGATAGCCGGGCTCACCCGCGTCATATGTCATGTGACCAATCCCCGCCTGATGAGGAAACACACCCGTCAGCAACGACGCCCGGGTCGGGCAACAACGTCCCGCATTGTAGAATCGGGCAAACTTCAATCCGCCCGCTGCCAGCGCATCGAGATTCGGCGTCTCGATTTCACCGCCGTAGCAACCGAGATCCGAGTAGCCGAGGTCATCTGCCAAAATGAGGACAATATTTGGCCGCTCTTCAGCGTGCCCTGTCAGGACAAACGCTCCCACTGCCAAAAGTGATATAAGCTGTTTCATTGGACTTGAGCGGACACGTTAAAGATTGAAAATCCTGCCGGATCATGACGATCCGAAGCATTATAGAAGTGCACATAACTGATGCCGTTTTGGCAATCCGTTTGGAGTGGCGACATCAACGTTTTCGAATCATCCCCCTCGACCTGCGCCACCGCGGCCTGCCCTTTCTCCCATCGTAATTCGACACGATACCTCTCTCCGGGCTCCAGTTGATCGCTTCCAAGTTCAATCAAGTAGTGCGCGAACTGAGGCACCGTCTCGTCAGTGGGATTAAACCAACGAGCTGTCAGGCAAACCTGTGCTTTTGCGTTCGGATCATCCAGTCTGATATCGAAGGTCAGCGCCCCGGAATGACCAGAAGGAAAATTCCATACCGTGCCTTGATTCGGATTCGTCAGAGTCTCGTCCTCAACCCTTCTTAGCCGCAGCGCACCTTCTTCAACCTGGGCGCCCGCGGTGCGATTGTAGCCGCAGTGACCCACGATTTTGTCGATGAATTGATGTGTCGACCAGTGAGTAGCTCCCTCCTTCGACAAGTCGGAGTTCCTCTCCTTTTCGTAGAGCCAACGCACATCGAGAATCATCAGCTTACGATGAAGCGGATGCTGTCCGGTCGAAAACAAAACCCGATCCTCATCCAGCTGAATCACTTCGCATTGGTGCTTACCCCGATCGTTGGATCCCGGAGTCACTGCGTAATCGGCATTGTTGCGATGTTCATCGAGAACCAACTCACGGAACCCAATCCAAGTCTGTCCATCATCTTCTGAAATCGCCGCATGAAGCACATCCCGATTGGTAAATACATCTTCCCCTCCCTTCTTATTCGGACGGTCCACCTCGGGCAGAGGCGTGGTGTTTGACCAAAACATCAACAACCGCCCATCCTCCATCCGATGAAAGGTGGGCATCGTGATCGTCCCATAGAACCGCGAGGGCACTGCCTCGCTCCACGTTTCCCCAAAGTCCGATGAGAACGTTTCATAGTGCTGATCCCGAGCCGTCCTTGCCACCATCCAGAGTCGACCGTCGCCGAGCTCGACGACAGTTCCTTCCACCATTCCGTGGTTCCACCTGGTCCCTTTATGAACGCCTCCGATCTCGTGCTTTGGTGCATTGACCTGATTCGATCGATTCCAACTCAATCCCTGATCATCAGAATACCACGTCCAGCAACCGCCACCATGACCTGGAATCACAATACGCGTTCCTCCATTGACCCAAACTGGCGTGCGAAGAATCCCTCCGGGCTTCAAGCCCTCGCCTTCGTCATTGGTGATCAATTTCCAAACCCCATCCAAACCGCCCTGACTGATATACAACCCATCACTCAGATTCGCTTTCGAGTATTTCGGTTCCACACGCAGAAATTCGCCTGTATTTGGATTGCGCACGATTGAAGGCGCCTCTTTCGCCATACAAGTCGAATCAGGATAGGAGGCCGGAAGCACCGCTTCCGCCCAGGTCAACCCGTTGTCCCTTGACTGGAGAAAATGCGTTCCTCCCTTTCCCGGATAGGATCGGATCTCGCTCTCACTGACCCTGACCAGCCCTCGTCCCGCATCGGCTGGCGGCACCGCCACCACACGAGGAGGCTCCACTCCGAATACCATCGGAGAGAGCAGACAACTAACGATAATGCACAGTATCCTCATCATCATATCACTCAGTTATCCTCCCAATATTTAAGAACCATCTCATCATAGGAGTCAGACGCTTTCTTTCTCCAGCGCGGCGCAGGAAGGCCTGTGTCCCATTCTTGAAGAGCCCCCAACAAGGCGCTTGCCCGATCCGGGTGTTGGCGAATCACGTTATCACGCTCTTCCTTATCTTTGCTCAAATCGAAGAGAAAGGTCGGCTCCTTTCTTAGCGTAATCAGCTTCCAGTCGCCTCTACGAACTGCCGCGGTATTCCCCCGTCGCCAGAACAGGTCACGTTCTTGATCTGATCCTTTGAGCACTTCCAACAGGCCTCTCCCATCCAACTCTCGCTGCTGCATAATTTCATCATTGTGCCCGGCCAGACGACAGAAGGTGTAGCCGACATCAAGCGTGTTCACTGGAGTGTCACACTCTGAACCTGCTTCGATCGTTCCCAGCCACCTCATGCAGAAAGGAACCCTCAGCCCGCCCTCCCATACCGTTCCCTTGCGCCCCCTCAAGCCTCCGTTGTTCGTTTTGATGTAGGTCGCCGCCCCGTTGTCGTTGGTGAAGACCACCACCGTATCTTCATCCAGACCCTGCGCCTTGATTGCGTCCAGCACATAGCCCACTGAACGATCGAGGGCGAGCGTCATGGCCCCGAGGACCTGACGCTTTTCGTCCTCGATGTGGGCAAGTGCCTTCAAATCATCATCCGTCGCCTGTAAGGGTGAATGCACAGCGTTGTAGGCCAGGTAGAGGAAGAAGGGCTTCTTCGCATTCGCTTCGATGAACCGGGCCGCTTCCTTGCCTAGGTGATCAGTGAGATATTCCGGCGTTTTCACGACACGATCATTTTCCATCAAGCGATAGCCTTTCGACCCCTCGCCATCCAGCGGCCAAAAGCTGCGATGTCCGCCGAGGAATCCCACGAAGTGATCAAAGCCTCTTTCGTTGGGATGAAAATGCTCATGCTCACCCAGGTGCCATTTCCCGAAGGCGGCCGTGACGTAGCCTTTCTCCTGCAGCAAGTTGCCCAGAGTTGGCACCTCCAACGGCAATCCAAACTCCTCGGCTGGCACCGGCGCCGCCAATCCTCCGGTTAGATTTTCCTCGTGCCCGAACGATTGCTGGTAACGGCCCGTGATGAGACCTGCCCGCGACGGACCACAGACCGAGGCGGTCACATAGCCGTCGGTAAACGTCACCCCGGTGGCGGCAATGCTGTCGATTCGTGGGGTCGCCCATTCCGTGCAACCCGTGAAGCCAAAGTCGTCGTATCCCGCGTCGTCGACTACGATGAAAATCATATTTGGCTTTCGAGAGACATCCCCGATCCGTCCCTTCATAAAAGCGTCATCCTCGGGAATCGAAACACGGCGCGCCGTGATGCCATGGTGGGTTAGGTAGGATTGGATGGCTTTGATCACCTGCGGATTAGTCGATGCCACGTCGGATTGCTCCGAAATACCGAAGTCGCCCTGGTAATCAAACAGCATCGGATCGCCCTCGACGGGAATCACGCACTTCCATCGACCCCAACCAACATGCCGTTCAAAGCGATCATCCTCGACAATGAAGGCGGCGAGCTTCTCTTTCATCGCCGAGAATTTCGAATCAGCCGCGAGATTAACCCACTCCCTGGCATCCTTTTTGAGATCGTAGAGTTCCTCACTGCCGTCGAAGTATCGGATGTAGCGCCAGTCACCCGTGGACACACTGTGCGTGCCTCGCCCGATTGTGGACACCACCGCTTCATCCCAAGTCGTATTCACATTGGCCATCAGCGGAGTAAGACTTTGACCCTCCAATTCCGGGCGCTCCGGCAAGCCGCAGGCATCGATCAGAGTGGGATACAAATCCAGCAAGCTGACCGGCGCGTCGCATCGGCAACCGGGTTCGCACTTGGCCAGCCTCGAGTTCTTCGGCGGCACAATGATGAGCGGCATCCGCACTCCCTCGCGCCACGGCACGTGCTTGCCCCAATGATCTTTCTCTCCCAGCGACCAACCGTGATCACTCCACAAAATGATCCATGTATTGTCCGCATGAGGTCCCGCATCGAGCGCTTCGACCACCCGACCCACCATCGCATCCGCAAAGGACACCGTCGCCAGATAGGCATGTACCGCCTCGCGCCAGGCCCCATGATCCGTCACTGTTTTGTGGGTGCCGCTGGTCCACGGACGAGTCGCCAGTTCGCGACCGGGCTGGGGCACGTCGTTGAGATCCCCCTCCAAGCTCGGGGGCAGACTCACCTTTTCGGCATCGTAGAAATCGAAGTATTTCCGGGGAGCAAAGAATGGCTGATGCGGCTTATAAAAACCCAGCGCCAGCAACAAAGGTTTGTCACTTTCCTGAGAGAGCTGCTCCACTCCCCAATCCGCGATCTGCCGATCGGGGTAGTCCGTCTCGGGGCAATCGGTCGGAGCCCAGTCAAAGGAGTCCCAAGTGTTGGTGGGTCGATCAATTGCCGAAAGTCCGCCATTCGCCGGAAGAGTGATTTTCAAACCGGCCCGATCAATCTTCCGTGTCGGCTTCATCGTCGCGGTGTGCAACTCATCTCCGATGAACGGCGTTCCCAGCACCCCGCAGTCCGGCCCATTCTCATCCCAAAGTCGCGGATCTGGTTCGCCCAGATTGTGATTCACTTTTCCGGCAGCAAGAGCCCGATAGCCGTTCGCCCTGAAATACTCGGGAAACGTCACCGCGTCCGGCACGTAGTCGATGTAGGTGCCCTTGTTATGATAGACACCCGTCGTCTCAGGTCGCATCCCCGTCAGGACCGACGCTCGCGATGGCCCGCAGATCGGCGAGACGCAATGCGCGTTCATGAACCTCACTCCACGCTCCGCCAGCTTATCGATGTTCGGCGTAATCGCATCAGGGTGACCGCCATAGCACCCCAGCCAGTCGTTCATGTCGTCCAGAGAGATGAAGAGGACGTTGGGTCGCTCTGCGCCCCAACCAGAATGGAAAGAGAGTCCCGAGAGTAATAGCAAAATCAACAGAACCTTATTCATGATCACCTTGAGAGTTGGGCGAAAGTAGATCCGCAATGGGAAGCACGACGAAACAGATATCGCGATGGTGGTTTGCTTCGGAGAACAGACCCACCGTATCAGAATCCAACTGTATCAAAGCTGAGTAAGCGAAGGCTCCTGAGACCACCTTCTTTGAAGTTGGCCAGGATCTCCCCCCATCTCGAGAGACGTATATGAGCCCTTCAGAACGCCCCCCTGGTGAAGGCACACTGAACAGCACCATGTCAGTCAGAAAACCTTCAGCATCACGCAGCGTAATTGTGCACCCATTGCACTGGGTGGTTTTGAGCTCGGCTGCGTGACGGGTCTCACTCCAAGTCGCGCCACCGTCCTTGCTCCAGGAGAGTTGGCGGCCAGAGGTTCGGGTGCGTTGGTTGTAGAGGAGAGTGCCGTCGGGCAGTTCGGAAATGCGCGCTTCACAGGAGAGATTGCGCACGCCAGTGATTTCTGCCGGAGCATTGATCTCGAAAAAGGTCCAGGTCTCACCGTAGTCATCGCTGATCCAGGCACCTATGTTTTTACCGATCACTTTGCCCTTGGAATCCATGTTGCGCTCATCACCTCCGGCGAGGATAAGCCGGCCCGAGTGCGCACCGACAGTGAGCTGCCGACCTTCGCTGGCCCCAAAGTGAGCGTCGCCACCGGTCATGTCAGAGAGATCACGCGGGGCGCTCCAGGTCGTTCCTTCGTCGTCAGAATAGACGAGGTAGGCGCTCATGGACGCCTTGCCTTGCTGGTGCATCTTTTCGTAAATGCCGGCAGTTGCCCCGTATCCACGGCCCTTCGCTTCGCTGTAATCCCAGTTGTAGGTGACGTAGAGGAAAAACAGGCGATTTTTCTGCGCGTCGTAGACCATCCCGTGGCTTTGCGCGGAAAAGTTGCCGTGCTCGGCGGCGACGATGATCGGGCCCCATGTTTCCCCCTTGTCTGAGGAAATGCGAACCGCGAGATCCTGCCCGGAGCGCTCGGGCCAGGCGAGGCGATTGCCGGCGTGGACGCCGAGGACGAGTTTGCCGGAGTTGGTGCGTACGACGACGGGTTCGCGGTAGTTGGTGTAACGGTGGTCGCCGGCCACATCGCCCTCAGCACTGAAGACGGAAGAAGGTGCCGCAACAACATCTGACTCCCCTCGCACAACCGACACGAGTGTAATCCCGACCAAGAGACAACCATGGAATTTTGATAGAATCATTGTTTGAACGAAATCTTATCGGGATGCAGATAGTTGAGATACTGCCAACCTCCTTCGGGCAGCCTTTTTCCAGCGGCGGTAGTTTCACGGCACTCGGTCATGAGCTGATTGAGAAGCTCGGCCTGAAGCAGCGGATCCCGGGTTTCCTCCTGCCACTGAAATACCGCCAGTTTAAGCCGCTCGAGTGTCTCGGTATGCGCCGGATCCTCCGCCAGGTTGTTCCACTCATGAGGATCGTTCTTCAGGTCGTATAGCTGATAGGTCGGCGGGTTCAACCAAGTGGCATATCCCTGTCGGGTGATCTCTCCCGCGCTGGGAAGCTCATCGGTGATGTGCAGGCAACCGGACCAGTGCGACTTTCGATGTTCCACGCAGTCGCGGGCACCCGGATCCATTCCATCGACAAGGCTGTAGATAAGCTTGTATCGCTCGTCACGAATGGTTCGTTGAGGGTAGGCGTAGTGGGCTGCGTCGACATTGCGCTCGCAAAAGACGTAGGGGCGAAAATCTCTGCTTCCATCAAAAGTCGGCAACAGTGACTTCCCCTGAATATTCTCCGGGATGCGCTCAGGTGCTCCCGCCGCTTCCAGAAAAGTAGGCAGCAAATCAACCGTGCTCACCAGTGCCTCGGAACGCTGCCCGGCATCAATTTTTCCCGGCCACCGGGCCATGAAGGGCACATGGGTGCCTGCTTCATACATAAAGATTTTCCCGCGGCCCATCTGGGCTCCGTGGTCACCGATAAAAATGACGAGTGTGTTCTCCGCCTTACCCGACGCCTCCAACTCGGCGAGGAGCTGACCGACGCAGTCGTCGAGACGGCGCATGCAGTTGTAGTAGTTTTCAGCAATGGCATTGAGCCGCTCGGTTGTCTCCCCTTCCGCGCTGACGTAGGGCATCAGCCGCACCTTGGCGGAATCGACGAGTTCCTCGGGCAAACCGCCAACACGTCCCTCCTGAAGGGGCCAGTGCGCGTCGGGATAGTTCACGGTGACAAAGAAAGGTTTCTCACTCTCCTCCCGAAAGAACTCACCGGCATTGGTCGCGTAGGCGGCGACGTTTTTCTTGCCGAAGTTGGAACTTTTGGCTGCGCGAAAGTCGACGTGGTCGGAGATGAGGGACTCAGGGTTCACGTGGATCTTACCAAGGATACCGGTGCGGTAGCCCTGCTCCTTCAGCAGTGAGAAAGTCGTGGGCCAGTTCTTGAAGTAGGAGAATTTGTGGGTCGCGAGGCCGAGCATGCCGTTGCTGTGCGGGTAGAGTCCGGTAAAAATACTGCTGCGCGAGGGTGAGCAGACGGCCTGCGTGACGTAGCCGTTTTCGTAGAGAATGCCCTCGGCAGCGAGTTGATCGATGTGGGGCGTGTCGACGACTGGGTCGCCGTAGCAGGAGAGTTCGATGCCGTGATCCTCGCCCACAATCAGGAGGATGTTAGGTTGCTCCGAAGCCGCGTCGGCTCCAATTGTCAGAAGCATCAAAGTGCTCGTCAATAGAATGGTAGGCAGCTTTTTCATTCGGTAATGGCGTTATCTAATTGCTTGGAAAACTCTTCGACGAGGGACTGCATCTCAGGATCGCCGGAAAGATTCGTCCACTCGTTAGGATCCGTCTCGTGATCGTAAAGTTCTTCGTCGCCATCCTTGTAGCGGATATAGCGGTAGCGCTCCGTCCTTAGCGCGTGATTCCCTGGCAGATAGGTGGTGATGGATGGGTAATCCCACTCCGCTGCCGGATCCTTCAGCAGCGGCGCCAAGCTTCGACCCGCCAACTCCTCCCGCTCAGGCAGATCGCAGAGTTCCAATAGCGTCGGATACAGATCAATCAGGTTCACCGGACGGACACAACGCCCACCCGCACCAGTCACGCCCGGCGCTACCACAATCAAGGGCACATGCGTAGCCCGTTCCCACAAGGTGCGCTTGTGCCAGTGCCCCTTTTCGCCCAGGTGGTAGCCATGATCGGACCACAGGACAATGATGGTATTGTCTTTGTTAGGGCCAGCATCCAACGCTTCGATCACTCGACCGACATTGGCATCTGCGTGGGAGATGCTGGCAAGATAAGCCTGCACCGCCCCTTTCCAATCGCCCGACGCTACCACCTCCGCATGCTTGCTGTTGCCATCCATGGCACGCTTCCGGGCCCAGACACCAAGGTCATCAACATCGTCATCCTTCACCGCCGGCAGCTCGATGGATTCTTCGGGATAGAGGTCGAAATACTTCTGCGGATTGAACCAGGGCACATGAGGCCGGAAGATTCCCACCGCGAGAAAGAAAGGTTTGTCCTGTTCCTGAGATAGAAACTCCGACGCCCATTCCGCTACTTGATAGTCGGGCCAGTCGCTCTCAGGCTGATCCACCCCGCCCCAGTCAAAATTACGCTTCGTCAGCTTTGTGATCTGATGCATCGGCCGGTCTTCCGGTTCCGGATCCGGCGGAATGCTATAAGGACTGCGGAATCCGCCGCCTGACTTCCCTCCCTTGGGACCGTATTCACTCCACCAGAAGTAGTCGTCCCAACTCGCCGGATCATCACAGAACGGCGGCACGTCATGGTAGATTTTACCACCACCCTCGGCGCGATAGCCGTTCTGGCGAAAGTGCTGTGGCAGGGTGACCAGATCAGGCACTTTTTTTCGCAGGCGGTGACTGTTCTCAAACACTCCCGTGGTCTCCGGTCGCAACCCGGTCATGACCGCGGCTCGGGAGGGATTGCAGACCGAAACGGTGCAATGCGCATTGGTGAATAATACGCCACGCTTCGCCAGCGCATCCACATTCGGCGTAATCGCCTGTTCATGCCCGAGACACCCCACCCAGTCGTTCCAGTCATCAACAGCGATGAACAAAACGTTGGGCCGCTCCCCTGCGATCACCGTAGCGGAACAGATTGCGAGCAGGAGCCCGATCATAGCTGACTTGCGACCGCTCATTTGGCAAACACCTCCTCTGGAATTCTCGCGAGGCAAATCGTCTTGTATCCGTCCGCTTCATAAAGACAGGCAACCGATCCATCCACCAACTGCGTCAACGAGCTGTAGGCAAAACCATCCGGCGTGATGGTGTGAACGCGCTCCCAGGATTCGCCTTCATCGCGACTCACCAGAATCGCGCCGTCCTTGCGACTACTCTCCGTGTTCGGCAATGAATGCACGAGCAGCTCCCCTTTTCGAATCACACTTCCCATACACGCCGGCGTCACCAGGTCCTCGGCGAGGCGGTAAGTTTCCCATGTCTCGCCGCCATCCCTGCTCACGGTGAGGCGACGTAGTTTATCGCCACTCTGATTGCGCGAGCTCATCAGGATGGTTCCATCTTTCAGCTCCACAATCTGGTTCTCATTCCCAAAGCCGCCCAAATCATCGCCGGGCACCATTGATCCCATACGCCAGCTTTTGCCTTCGTCATCGCTGATCAGCACCGAAGTATTCCAGATTCTTTCCTCCGGTATGGAATGATTTTCGTAGACCGGATACAACAGCCGGCCGGTGTGCTTACCACGACTGAGCTGAATTCCACGGCCCGGACTGGCGATATTCACCGCCTCAGGCCGACGCACTGACTTGGTCACGTCGCTTGCTTCACTCCAGCTCTTTCCGTGGTCGGACGATCGCCGCATCAGAGTGCGCGTGTTCCGCGCCCCGCCATAGCCCCGTTCGACCATCGTCGTGTGATGGCGTGTCACAGAGTGAAAACCCTCGGGAAATTGCTGGTACATCAAGATAGTGTCCCCGCTTTCAAGCACAATGGCGGATGGATCATTAAGCGAGTCGCCCCCTGCATCGTGAATCACCTGCAGTGACGTCCAACTTTCCCCATTGTCCGATGACCGCCTCAAAACGATGTCGTTCTTGGCGTGATCCGAAAACCCGAAACGGCGTTCACAAAAGGCTAACAAGTCTCCATTCTTTGCCGTCACCAGGGAGGGAATTCGATAGCCGTAGCCACCCCCCGCCTCGTAGATGGCCAGATCTCCGGGTTCCATTTCGTCGAGCTTCAGGGTCGCGAAACGAATACTGCCGTAGCGACCCTTTTCACCGCCCTCAAACAGCACGCCCGCGGTTTGATCATCCACCATCACCATGTCGCTGTACGCGGCCGGCCCAGTGTGAATCAAAGGTCCGTCGTGCCAGGTCTCTGCCTCGTCTGTCGAATAGCGAATCCGAAGATCGCTGCGCCCCTCCCCTGAAGGTCCATTGTTATCCGGGCCGGAGAATAGAATAAGGTCCTTACTGGCCCGCAGCAGCGCTGACTGCACCACCGGAGGGTCCAACACCTCACTGGCAGGGCGGAACTTCTTCCACTTCTTGCTTCGACTCTCCAAGGTCTCTCCCCCATCCGTGCTCCAGGCCTCCCCGCGCGTTCCGGGCGCCGCTCCGTTTTGATCACGTGTATTGAAATAGAGCGTCCCGTCATTCAATTCGACAACAGTCGATTCGTTGGCATTGAGACCATCGTCATAGGTTTCGTCCAGCGCTCCCAGTCTCCAGGTTTTGCCGTGATCATCGCTCAAGATGGCGTGCGCCCCGTTAGGGCCTTTGTCTTCGCCATCATCACTCAAGCGGTGATCACACGGAATGACGAGTCGGCCACGATGCGACCCGTGTTGAAGTTGAATGGAATGAACGGGACCCGTGGCATACCAACCCCACGGCTCTTTCTTTACATCGCTGGTGATCTCTCGACGCTCCGCCCATGTCTTTCCTGAGTCGTCGCTATAAGTCACAAAAACGCGATCATTTTCCACCGTAAACGGCAACCATAACCTTCCTGGATGATCGGGATCCATCTGATCGACCACGGGTGCGGGATTGCCAATTGTGATCTCCGTCTCCTTGTCTCCATAGAGTGATTTGAAGTCATCGCTTTCCTGCACCACTTCGATCTTGCCCCAGGTCTCTCCACCGTCAATCGAACGCTTCAGGACTAGATCAATCTCACTGGCATCGCCGCCCTGACGGGCTTCGCAAAAGGCCAGTAGATCTCCATTAGCCGCGTCAACGATCGCAGGAATTCGATAGACTTTGTAGCCATCCTGACCTGCTTCAAACACGATCGTTGCCGGAATATCCGCCCTCGCAGAAGGATTCCAAAAACAGACCAGCAGGCAGGCCGACAGAATGAGTTTAAGAGTAGGTTTCATGGTTTCTTTAGGTGGACCTTGGCATTCCCATCGATGAGTCGACCGGTCGCTTTTTCTTTCCAAATGAATGTGTCAGAATCGAAATCGAAGGCACCTTTGGTCGGGGCCGACTTGGCCCAATCGTCGGTGGCCCACTTCGCCAGCCGCGCTTTTTCTTTCGCTGCGGTCGGATCGGCAGCTAGGTTGGTCCACTCATACGGATCCGATCTCAGGTCGTAGAACTCTTCGCTTCCGTTCCGGTAACGTATGTAACGATAGCGGTCAGACCGCACTGCCACATTACCCGGTTCGTATTGAATGACGGCAGGGCGCTCCCAGCTCAAATTCGGCTTTTGAAGCAATGGAACAAGGCTAACTCCGTCGTGTGATTGATTCATCGGCAGGTCACAGAGATCATTCAAAGTTGGATACAGATCGATCAGACTCACAGGACGCGCGCATCGAGCCGGGGCGTATCCGGGCGCGGACACAATGAATGGGATCCTCGTCGCTTCCTCCCACAAAGTAGTCTTGTGCCAATGCCCCTTCTCTCCGAGATGCCAACCGTGATCCGACCACAGCACCACCACCGTGTTTTCGGCGTGATCACTGGCATCCAGTGCATCCAACACCCTGCCCAGCTGCGCATCCGCATAGGTGATGCTTGCCAGGTAAGCTCGAACGGCCTCACTATATTTGTCCGCATTTTGAATCGTCTCCAGATCCCCTTTCCGCGCCTTGGCAAAGGCCTGTCCCGCCTTGGGGATATCGTCGAGATCACGTTCATTCACTCCCGGCAGGACGACGTCCTCCAGCGGATACTGATCAAAATACTTCTGCGGCACATACCAGGGCAGATGGGGTCGAAATAATCCGCAGGCGAGAAAGAACGGCCGATCCTGCTTCTGCTTCAAAAACTGCACCGCATACTTCGCATTGCGCGAATCGTCGTAATCCGGCTCGTCGTAGCCCAGCGATCCCCAGTCGTTCTCGTGCCCCAACCCTTTCACTCCGCTGAAAGGAAAGCCCTCGGGACTTGGCTCATGCTCGGACCAGGGGTAATTCGACTTCACCCCGCGAAACCAGGGATCGTCGCGAAAGACCAACTTCTGAAAATCCCCCCACTGATTCGGAGGGTGATTGCCGGCGGTGTGGTGAAAAATCTTACCTGCTCCGGCAACTCGATAGCCGTTGGCCCGAAAATGAGCAGGGATAGTGACAACGTCAGAATAGTTTGCGTACCACCAGTGGCCGTTGCCATAGAGCCCCGTCGTCGATGGCATCAATCCAGTCATGATCGCAGCCCGAGACGGCGCGCACTTCGGTGACGGACAATGGGCGTTGGTAAACAAGGTCCCCCGCGCCGCGAGACGATCAATATTGGGTGTATGAACCGTTCCCTCATAGCCGCCGAGGCAGTTGATCCAGTCCTTCATGTCATCGACGGCGAGAAAGAGAACATTGGGCCTGCCCTCTGCAGCCTCGGCTATAGGAGGATTAACTTTTTCCGTTGCCTCCGTCGTAGGCAAAGCAGCCTGCCACCCGGCCTTCAGTATCTCACTATGTCTCTCCACCACTTCAGCCACCTCAGGGTCACCCACTAGATTTTGGTTTTCATGAGGATCCTGCGTCTCATCGTAAAGTTCCTGCGCAGTCACTTCCCCGGTCTCAGAATCCTGCCACTCCACATAGCGATAGCGATCTGACCTCACCGCATAACCCATCACAGCACCACGGCCACTGTGTCGATGACCTGACTCCGCCCGCGGATACTGACTGAATACCGCCGTCTTCCAGGGTCGCTTCGCATCATCCATCAAAGGAACCAAACTGGCACCCTCCAGCCCGCCAGGAAGCGAAAGCCCACACAGCTCAGTGAGAGTCGGGTAGACATCGACTAACTCCACCAATGCATCCGAGGACTGCCCTTTCACCCCCGCCCCTGGATCCACCACAATGAGCGGCACCCGCGTCGACAATTCGTAGTTATTCGCCTTGGTCCACAAGCCCTGTTCACCCAGGTGAAAACCATGATCGCCCCACAGGCAGATCACCGTATTATCACGGAGTCCTGATTCCTCGAGTTGCTCTATCAAACGCCCCATTTGCGCGTCGATGTAACTGACACAAGCATAGTAACCGTGGCGCAACTCCTGCATCTGCCCCGAACTCAGCACCCCGTCATCCGAAATGTCGCGATACCCCTCCAGCTCTTTCCAGCTTCGCACCGCCAACTCGGGTGCACCCTCCGGACTCTGCGTGCTAACCGGTTCCGGAATGTTGTCCCTATCGTAGAGATCCCAATATTTCTGCGGCGCACAGAATGGCAGGTGCGGCTTTTTGAATCCCACAGCGAGAAAGAACGATTCCCCGGAATGCCCCAGTTCCTTCAGAGCCGACACGGCTTCATCGCAGATGATCCCGTCGATGTAGTGATTGTCAGCCACCGGCGCTGACTCCGAAGCATTGCGCTTCAATCCGCCTCCCTCGAGATTCTCCTTCGTCGCGTAGCGAAGCTCCGGTTCGCGATTCGTGTCTAAAATGGGGTCTACGCTCCAGGAGGGTGGATCCTGAGACGCCTTGCCGCTGCCGTGGTAAATCTTGCCGATCGACCGGGTCAAGTAACCCGCCTCCTTAAAATGCTGCGGCAGAGTGACGACATCCGGCAGCTCTTTTCGGAAGTGGGTGCCCAGATCCCAAACCTTGGTCGTATCGGGCCGACGGCCTGTCATCAACGACAGTCTCGAAGGCGCACACACCGCCTCCTGACAATAAGCCCGATTGAAAACTGTCCCCCAACTCGCCAGCAGATCGATGTTCGGCGTGATCGCCGTTTCATCCCCATAACATCCTAAAACCGGACGCAAATCATCGATGGCAATGAACAGCACGTTTTTCTTTCCGGGCGTTGATTCAGAGAAGAAATAATCCGAATAAGTGAGGTTGAGCTTTGCCTTGGAAGCCTCGCCCTTGTCCAGGCAGGCATCGATCTCCGCCTTGAGACGCCAGACATTCTTTGGATCCAGCATCGGATCATCGGTCTCCTCCCTCCAATCTTTCAGCTCACCCTTGAGTCGACCCAACACCTCCGCGTGCTCTTCGCTCTCAACGAGATCATTGAACTCGTAGGGATCCGATTGAAGATCATACAATTCAAATTCCGCCGGGCGCTCCATCCGCTCGTAGGCAGATCGAACCGGCTCCGGCGCCGCAGCAACAACCTCGCGTTTCTCCTCAAAGAACTTCCGCCGCGTGAAATCGTATCCGGGATTCACCTCACCTGGCATGAGGTTACGAATCAGCTTGTAGCGATCACCCCGAACCGTCCGCTGCGGGTAGTAGTTGTGAGCGGAATGAGTGTGATACTCAGTGAAGAGATAGGGACGCCACTCCAGCTCAGCCCCTTCAAACATTTGAGACAAATCCCACCCTGACAAACCCGCTACAGGTTTCGCGTCAGCGACATTCAAAAACGTCGGCATGAGATCCAAGGTCGAGACTAACTCACGACGCACCTGCCCTGGCTTAATCGTCCCCGCCCAGGAAGCAATCAACGGCACCCTGACACCTCCTTCATAGGACGTCCTCTTGCCACGCAACATATCCGCTCCGTGATCCCCCATATAGATAACGAGCGTCTCACGAGCTTTTCCGGATGACTCAAGCACCTCCAATAACTCCCCCACCTGGACATCAAGCCGCGTCATGCAATTGAGGTAGTCCGCCGTCTGGCGTCGCAGCTCCGGCGTATCCAGCCCAAAGTAGGCCAGTGACTTCACATCTTTTTCTGTCAAAGGCTGCTCCGGGATCTCATCCACCTGAGCAATGAACGGGCGGTGAGCATCCGGATAATTCACACTCAGGAAAAAGGGCTCATCCGATGCTTCGATGAATTCCCGAGCCTTGGCTGCATACTGATCCTGATTCTTCCGCGAAAAGTTAGATGAGGAAATCGCTTTGAAATCAAACGGGAACGCCGATTCCGGATTGATGTGCAGCTTGCCGATGATCCCGGTCCGGTAGCCAGCCTCATTGAGGCTACGCACTAAATTCGGAGTCTTTTCGTCGTAGAGCCCAAACTTCCACGTCGCCAATCCGATCTGTCCATTCTGATGCGGATACAAGCCCGTCAACAAGGCCGCTCGCGACTGGCTGCAACCCGCCTGAGGGACATAGGCACGCTCAAAGCGAATCCCTCCGGCTGCCAATTCATCCAGTACCGGAGTCTGCACATAAGGTTGCCCGTAACACCCCAGTTCCGGACCATTATCTTCAGAAACAATCAGAAGAATATTAGGCCGTTCCGCCGCAGTAACGAAGGCAAGACTCAGCCAGCAAGCCGCTAGTATCCCACATCTCATTGACCGTCCTCCTTCCCTTGGTAGACCGGGTTCGGCTTCATTGGATCTGCCCCCACCTCCGCCTTCCAGGCCTGAAGCCGGGCATACAGGTCCTTGGCGATTTCCGGTCGGTCCTCTACCAGGTTGCGGGTTTCCCCCGGATCATCGCTCAATAGGTAAAGCTCCCACTCTCCAGTCTCGAGAAACTCGATCAGCTTCCATGGCCCATACCGGATAATCGACACCGGCGCACTGGAAGGATGCTGATTGTAGTGCGGGTAGTGCCAGAAGAGGCCTTCTCGTTTGTGAGGGTTTTCACCTCTGCCGAGACCTGCTAGACTGACGCCATCCCTCCAGGAGGCATTCGGTAGCGACATGCCCGCTAATTCCGCAATCGTCGGATAAAGATCCACACTGGTAACCGGCACATCGCACGTCGCTCCTATCTCCGTCACCCCCGCCCCGGCAATAATCAGCGGCACGCGAATGCCACCTTCGTAATGCGAACCCTTGTTGGCGCGCAGCGGCGCGTTGTCCGTCGCTTTCCACATCCCCCCGTTGTCTGAGGTGAAGATCACCACCGTGTTCTCAGCAAGCCCCAGCTCGCGCAGCACGGACATGACATGCCCCACGCCGTCGTCCACCGATTCAATCATCGCGGCGTAATGTGGGTGCCCCTGCCTCTCCGCTTCAGGAATTGCCTCGTACACCGCTACCTTGTCTTTCTTTCCCTGCAGCGGCGTGTGCACACCGTAAAACGGCAGGTAGAGAAAGAACGGATTGTCTTCACTCTGGCAGATCAATCGCCCCGCCTCCTGCGCCATCAGATCCGTTAGGTAGTCCCCCTTCTTGCCGCCTTCGAAAGCCTGCTTTGCCACTTTTAGTCTTGTCGTCGGCACCGTCCAACTTCCCTTGAACGGATAGAAGTAACTCCCGGGAGCCCCGTGATCATCCCCTCCCACGTTTTCATCAAAACCATGATGCCTCGGCATGGAAAAGGGCTCTCCTCCCAGATGCCATTTGCCGACGTGAAAAGTGGCATAACCCTCCTCGCGCAAGGCTTCCGCCAGAGTCACCTCCTCCAGTGGCAATGAGCGAAGAAAACGCCCCTCCTTCATTTTGCTCCCAGTCGCGCTCCAACGTCCCGCCGGCAGCCACTGCGTCAGCATCAATCGGGCTGGGTGTTTACCCGTCAACACAGCAGCCCGCGTCGGAGAGCACACCGCACAAGCCGCATAAGCATTCGTAAAACGCACACCCGACTCAGCCAGAGCGTCGATGTTAGGGGTTTGATAATACTGGCTTCCCTGGCACCCTAGATCCATCCACCCGAGGTCATCCACGAGGAAGAGCACCACATTGGGACGTTCTGCGGCAGTCACGCCGAACAGCGGCATCCCCATCGCCAAGGTCAACAGTATAGCGAATCTTCTCATCACACTCATCGATTCCGATTCTGATCAAAAAAGGCGAGCACGGATTTCCGACCGAACATCAACTGCTCTCTTACCAGTTCCTCAGCCGCGCCCGAATTCCGATCCGACAACAAACCGAAAAGCTTTCGGTGGGATTCAAGGGTCGATCGAACCGTCTCCTTTGAGAGCAACTTGGGGGAACCCCGATGCGCAGCAAAACACTGCGACAACACATTCACATCCTTAGTAATCTTCGAAAGAAAGCGGTTCCTCGAAGCCGAAATCATGACTTCGTGAAAACGCTCATTCAACTCCAGCCAGCGATCCAGATCCGATTCCGTCGCCCCGCGCTTCCGTGCGAGGATAGTTTCACCAAGCCCCTCCCACTCGTCGATGAGCGACTCCAGCTCCGCCAGCTCATGATCCGTCAGAAATCGAGCGGCTTGAGCCGACGCAAAGGGCTCAAACAATTCGCGAACATCATAAATCTCGGAAATTTCCTGACGATCAAATGTTCGCACAAACGCGCCGGCCCCGGCCACCTGCTTAATCAAACCTTCACTGGCTAAGCGGCTGATCGCTTCGCGCACCGGAATGAAACTAGTCCCCAACTGCTTCGCCAGGGCCCGATTCACTAATCGATCCCCTGGGGCCAACTCTCCGGCAAATACCTGCTGCCGAATGTGCTGATAGGCTTTTTCACTAAGAGAGGCTGTCGACATGATCTTGAAAATTCGGGGAAATCCCTTGCGTGTTCGCTCGTGTTATAACATCATCTAACACCACGATCTGATCGTGTCACTCATATTCTAATTCAACAGGGTCACGTCATTAGGCCAACCCTGTTTGCCCAAACGCGAAAACACCTCATGAAACTCAACGGACTCATCGCCGCGACCTACACCCCTTTTCATCCGGACGGATCGGTCAATCTCGACCTCATACCCAAGATGACCGATCACATGATCGAGCGAGGCGTTTCCGGTTTCTACGTGTGCGGCAGCACAGGCGAAGGGGAGTCGCTTTCCACCGATGAGCGCAAGCAAGTCGCTGCCGCCTTCGTCTCGGCCACCGACAAACGCGTGCCGGTTGTCATTCAAGTCGGGCACAACTCCATTGCGTCGGCTGGTGACCTAGCCCGCCACGCCGCAGAGATCGGGGCCGACGCCATTTCAACACTGCCCCCAACCTACTTCAAACCCGCCACCCTGGATCTGCTGGTCGACTACATCAAATCAGTCACTTCCGCCGCACCAGATCTCCCCTACTATTACTATCACATCCCCCGCCTCAGCGGCGTTGCCTTCGACACCGTCGCCTTGTTGGAAGAAGCCAAAGAACACATCCCCAGCTTTGCCGGCATCAAGTTCAGCGACTTCTTTCTCGCCGAGATGATGGAGTGTCAGGAATTCGACAATGGGCGCTACGATATCCCCTTCGGTTCTGACGAAATGATCCTAGGCGCTCTCGCCACGGGTGCCACCGGTGCCGTCGGTAGCTGCTACGGTTTCGCCGCCCCGCTTTGGATCAAAATCATCGAGGCCTACGAAGCCCGGGACATGGAAACAGCCCAGGCATGGATGCGCAAAGCCGCCCGAATGATCCGCATCATCAACACCGATCCCGGCCCCTTCCATGCCTGCGTCAAACAAGTCATCTGGCCCTTACTGGGAATGGAGGCGGGGGCCAGTCGACTCCCCCAGCCATCCATGACCCCGGCACAAGTCGACCAGGCCCGTCAACGCCTCGAAGAGACCGGCTTCGCCGAGGAGATCATCACTGGAGAGTTCAACCTGCCGTGAACACCAATCGCCTCACCGCCCTGCGCGATTGCTATCGCGATACCCTGCTCGATGATGTGCTGCCCTTTTGGCTGAAGCACGGACTCGACGAGGAACACGGCGGCTATTTCACTTCGCTAGATCGAGACGGCAGCCTACTCGACAGCGACAAGAGCGTCTGGGTCCAGGGACGTTTCGCCTGGTTGCTCTCTCACCTTCACAACGAAGTCGGACCAAATGACGAGTGGCTCCAGGCAGCCCAATCCGGACTCAAGTTCATCGACCAACACTGCGTCGACCCCGCCGACAGTTTGATGTGGTTTCACGTCACCGCTGACGGCAAGCCCATTCGCAAGCGCCGCTACCGCTTCTCAGAAGCCTTTGCCTGCATCGCCCACGCCGCCTTTCATCAAGCAACCTGCAATCCCAACAGCGCCGAACGAGCAAAGCAATTGTTCGAGACTTTTCACTCACACCTGCGGGATCCTTCACTTTCCCCCTTTGCACCCAAGTTCACCGGGGCCCGACCAAGTAAAGGCATCGGTGGCCCCATGATCGGGATCAACATGGCCCAGATCTGCCGCGCCGCCGGCATCCAAGGAAACTGGAACCAGGTCATTGATCAGCACATCGAAGAAATTCGCACCGACTTTGTCCGCCATGACATTGAATGCGTCATGGAAACCGTCGCTGCTGACGGCTCTCTTATTGATGATCACTTCGACGGCCGCACTCTCAATCCCGGCCACGCCATCGAAGCCGCCTGGTTCATTCTCGAAGAAGCCAAACACCGCGGCAACGATCCCGGCCTCATCGCACTCGGCTGCCGCATGCTCGACTGGATGTGGCAGCGCGGCTGGGATCAGAAATTCGGTGGCATACTCTACTTCGTTGGCGTCGACGAAAAACCGGTCCAGGACTACTGGCACGACATGAAGTTTTGGTGGCCTCATAACGAGACCATCATCGCCACCCTCATGGCCTGGCAACTCACCGGCGACGAGCGCTACGCGACCATGCACCAGCAGGTCCACGACTGGAGCTTTGCCCACTTTCCCGACAAGGAACACGGCGAATGGTTCGGCTATCTCCGGCGGGACGGAGCGGTGTCCAACACGCTAAAAGGCAATCTCTGGAAAGGCCCCTTCCACCTGCCCCGCATGTTGCTGAAAGGCTGGCAGGTTTGTGATGAAATGTTGGCTGGCGCAAAACCAAAGAGTGAAAACTCGAGTTTTCACTCTTGAGTATCAGCTTCCCCACTCATCCCGAAATGACGCGTTGCGGTGTTATGGGTATTGATGGGATATCACCTGTTCCAGCGGTGCCCTAAGGAGTGGCGATTTTTAATCGCCAGCACAAGCCCAGCCTCACTCTCCGTCGGCGATTGCAAATCGCCGCTCCTTGGGGCGGCTTATCTCGCGGAGATGGATGAGTGGGAGTTGGCGAAGGTGGTTTTTGAGCGAAAAATGAAGAATGTTGTCACCTGACCCGAATGGCACTGTTTTGGCACTGTTTTAAGAGATACCTTCGTTGTAGCGAAGCCTGAAGGGCTGACTCAACGTAGCCCAGGGCAGCGCCCTGGGAATCGAATGCCAAAATCTAGAGAGCCCTGAAAGGGCGGCCTCAACCTGCGCTACCAAACGATTTGAGGTCGCACGGGGTGGCCTTCCACTTTCAGCGCTCGCTGGTGTTTTCTCCATTAAACCTGGGGCGTTGCCCCAGGCTATGTTGAGTCCGGCCCGTTGGGCCTCTTGTTACCGAAAGACGGCCTTAAAACCGTGCCACTCTCACCTGCCCCCTATCTTTGGGGCAATCCCCTTGTGAATGGTGACTGAATCACAAAAGAAACGTTATTTGGAAGGTTCTACGCAGATCTAAAAAATTAGATTTTCAGGAAACTCGCCGAGGCCTATGAATCCCCTCAACTGCGTATGTGAACAGTATTGATCGGAAAAGCCATAAGTGTTCTTATGAACACTTATGGCGGCCATTTATCGCCCGCGCCGTCCCCGCGCCTCGCCGCTTTGGCAGATCATCCACAACGGATGGGATGAATTTCAGTCCCAATACGAATCCTCATACCGGAAAGCTCATGGGCCGCTCCGCCCCGAGGCCGTCGAGGTCATTGAAAAATTCTACCGTTGCGGTGATCTCGCTCAGGGATTTACCCGCTTTCACTGCCCGGACTGCGGTCATGAGAAATTGCTCGCCTTTACTTGCAAAACACGTGGCTACTGCCCTTGCTGCCACCAACGAAAAGTGATTCAGACAGCTGACTGGATTGCCTCATCAGTTTGCTTCAATGTCCCACACCGCCAGATCGTCTTTACGATTCCCAAAGTCCTCCGCGCCATCTTTCGGAAGCGGAGAAAACTTCTCACCCTTCTCTTCCACGTCTCGATCGAATCCCTGCGTGACTGGATGCGGATCCGTCTCGATCTCCCGGGCGGACAACTGGCCGCTATCGCTGCTGTCCAGACCTTCGGAGATTATCTCGGCTTCCATCCTCACCTGCACGTTCTCTGCGCTACGGGCCTGGTTGATTCAGAAAATCGCTTTCACCTCATGCCTGATGAGACCCTTGACCCGCTTATCGAATTGTTCCGCCACCGCTTCATCGAGACTCTCGTCCGGGAAAAACTCCTCTCCCGGAAGAAAGCTGACCAGATGCTCACCTGGAAACACAGCGGCTTCAGTCTCGATGCCGGGGACAAACCTGTCAGTTCTTACAACATTGCAGGTCGTCGCAATCTCGCCGAACCGAGCACAGCGAGATAGACAACCTGAAAGGTTGCCCGAAGGGCGAGCGTAGCGAGTCAATACATGCTTCGTGCTCCTTTCTCTCTCGAAAAAGTCACCTGGAACGAGAAAGCAAAGAAAGTGATCTACCGCTCGAAGCGAAGTTGGCACACCAAGCAGAATTTCCAAGTCTTCACCGCCGCCGACTTTATCGCATCTACGGTGGAACACATCCCTCCGAAAAGCCAACAATGCCCCGCCGAGAAAGCGGCAATGGAATACAGCGAAGCGAATCCGCATGGACGAAGTCAAACCATTCGCTACTATGGCCGCTACTCCAACAAGAGGCGGGGATGGGACTTCAAACACTCGGTCCGCCCTCCGCTGATGGCAACGCTGCCGAAAGGTGAAGAACGCAAACAACCCATACGTCAACCTGAGACCCTCTTCATCCTTCCCGCCCCGGAACCTAAAAGCCACCGTGCCTTGAGGCCGCTCTGGCGCGATCTGATCCTGAAGACCTGGGGAGAAGACCCGCAGCGGTGCCCCTGCTGCAAAGGCAAAATGAAAAACGTCGGCACAATCGTTCGTTTTGAGGAGATCGAATTTTTCCTGCGCTTGCACGGACTCTGGGAAGGGATCATTTCGCTCCCGCCACCTCCGGATCCGCCCTTTGATATCGAAAAACGCCGAGGGGCCGGAGGCGTTTTGGACGGAGTTCCGCGGACGCGGAACGAAGCCAGCAGGGAGAGCCCGCCAGGCGGGGCGGGCGAATCAAACATGGAGCCCCTGGATGTTCCGATCCACTGGAGCTGGAGCGATCAGATAGATCCACCACCTGAAGATTGGTGGCAGGACACACCGGGCGAATGGAAAGCCCCCGAGCTGCCGCTGGACGATGGCTATACCCTCGTTCTCGATGGAGACGAGCCACACGAACTCGCAGACTTTCCCACGTTCTCAGTGGGCTGAAGGGGGATCCTTCCGCATAGCGAAAACAGCTTCCAGGGAAAGCTGAAGCTCCCTTGTGTCCAGACCCCCCGATTTTTCGACCAAATCCCCACCATTTCAGAGCGGACCAGTAGATCCGCGGCTCACAGCCTTGACTCCAGCTTGTTTTCATGGCCAAGTCTCTCCATGAAGACAAGATTTCACCCTTTCTCCCCCTGCACCCCCTCAATCCCGCTAGGACCGACGTCCCGATAAGAACTCCTTGAAAAAGCGAATTCCTGTCAGTAATCGCCCAATATTGGTGTCAACGATCTCGACCATTGCGGCGTAGGTGGCCATTCGCCGTGTCAGATCTTTTTGGCGGTCGAGATTGAGACTGCCCCATACAGGTATCTCAGCGCCATAATAGGGGGAGTCTTTGTTGCGGTTGGGAACCTGGGGCACAAGACCACGGTCGGTGAGCTTAAATTGGTTTTCGAAAAGGCCGAGTTCGCCAATTTTTTGGCTGCGCTCTTGACGAATTATGTCCCAGCCCTTGGAGTAGGTATCGACATATTTTTCGATCATCTCAATAGGCGCCTGGAGTGGAAAATGGGGCGCATTGTAGGCGAGATACAAGTAGTAGGGCTTTTGCTGACTTCGAGCCTCTTTGACAAAATGCAGGGCGTAATCGGTGATGGCACCGGTGGCGTAAAAGGGTTTGTCGCTTGGGAGCTTTTTACGCCCTTCAGGAAGACGGTGGTAGATGTCTTCCCGATAAAAACTGGCGTAATCTCGAAACGGTCCAAAAAACTCGTCAAATCCTCGATTGGTTGGCGTGCAGTCGGGATTGCCGTGACCACGCAAATGCCACTTTCCGGAAAGATAGGTTTTATAGCCTCCTTTTTTTAACAACTGAGCGGTGGTGACACAGCGATCAGTAAGGAAACCTCGGTATCCGGGCATACCATTGTCTGCGGCCATGAATCCGACACCAGCTTGGTGAGGGTATAGGCCCGTCATCAGGGAGGCTCGGGTCGGGCAGCATCGAGCCGAATTGTAAAGCTGTGTCAGCCGCAATCCGCCGTTGGCCAATCGGTCGATGTTTGGCGTGCTGATTTCTCCACCGAAGCATCCGAGATCGGAGTAGCCGAGATCATCGACCATGATGAGAACGATATTGGGGCGATCATCCCCTCTGAGGGGATGCATCAGAATGGCGATGGATAACAGGCCCAGAAAAAGTTTCATAACTTGAGGTTGGGTTCTCGTCGGATGCGAAGCATGCAGCTAGCTTTCTAACGCGCTTTCTTGGAATGTAGGTGAAGCAGGGCACCGCTTTCGTCGTAGAATTTAAAGTTGAGCTGGGCCTTCTGATCTTTCTGCGGCGGAACGGAATTCACCAAGAGAAATCCCCCTGAACGTTCACTCTGAGTGTAGGGCTGCTGTATAAGGCCTGACGGATCGGTGGATTTTGGATCACCGGGCATAACTCCGAGCCGAGAATTAGCATCGATCAAGGCTCCACAGGAGAACTCCTCAATACCGCTGGGGGAAATCGAGTGATATTGCCAGTGACGATCACCACAGATGATATAGAAGTTTTCGGTGTCCAAATGTGATTCTTTCAGCCAGCGGAAGAAGCTGTCACGCTCATGTCGAAAGCCGTTAATATTGCAGTGGCTGTCGATTTTGGTGTCGCCGTCGGGACCGATCATAGGGGTGGGAGAAATCAGCAATTTGAAGGTGGCGTCACTGGCCGCGAGCGTCTGTTTGAGCCAGCCTTTTTGCTTTTCGCCCCAGATGGATTTCTCAGGGCCATCGGGGCTATCGTTATTGGAGCGATAGATACGATTTTCTACGAACCACAGTTGCAAGCTCTTGCTAGCTCGATGAGTGCGATAGGTAAGCGGCTCTGCCTCACCTTGATCGCCATAGGGCAACTGCTCGAACATCATACGGCGAGCCGTTTCAACTGAGGGAAGATGATCTCCGGAGTTGTCTCCGTCGTCGATGCGGTAATCGTGGTCATCGACTTCCCAGTAGGTGGGCACTTGGGCAAAAAGCTGGCGAAAGCGAGGACGGCTGAATTGCTCATGCCACTTGTGGCGAAGCTCAGGAACGGTCTCGGCGCGCGGGTTGTCCGGCGTGTCGTAATACACGTTGTCACCCGTGCCGATGAAAAAATCAGGCTGCTCGTTGAGGATCGTTTGCAGCGCAGGAAACCCTAATGCTGCGTCGGCACCTGGATAAGGGGGTGGCAATAGAGTTCGGTTTTCGCGCAAATGCTGCTCCTGATCGATTCGATCATCCCCGTAAAATTTGGCGTAATTCATTCCACTGACAACGACGAAATTGGTTTCGGCATCGATAACGCTGCCCGCCAATGTTTTGAAATGAGCAGTAGGGCCCGGAGTGATTTTGCCCTGATGATGAATTTTGGTTTGGCAGATGTAAGGCGTGTTGGGCTCGAGGTCGCGAAAGCTGGCTCGAGCGATAGAATCGTTTTCAGCTCTGGCTTCGACGACTTGATTTGAATGAGGAAAGGTCTGCGATGAGGGGGAAAGGGTGAACTCAATACTGCCCTCAAGCCCATCGAAACTCCCCGAGGAATTTAGCCTCACTTGTGCCAAGGCGGTTGTGGAGGTGACCTCACCTACCATGATGCCCAAGCCAGCTTCTGGAAGTGCGTGGGTTTTCCGTGTTGCCCAAGAGCGTCCAGGGCTATCCGCGCGAAAGGTTTCGATATTTCCCCGGTCGGCGAGAGTGACGTAGCAAGTTTTTCCGTCGGGGCCGCCGAATGCGATGTTCGTAGGTTGACTCCCCTTCAATCGTATGGTCTTGAGAAGAGCGCCCTCAGGCGAGATGACGGCGACTTTACCGAGACCGTGGCGGGTGACGTATAGGTTACCGAGAATGTCGCAGCGCATGCCGTCGAGCCCTCCTGATTCAAACTTATGAAGCAGCCTCTTGTTGCTGATTTCACCCGTTGGACTGAGGTCGTATACCCATAAATTCAACTGATGACTTTCGTTGACGTAGAGGTGTTTCAAGTCCGGTGACACTTCGATGCCATTGGTGGTGCCCATGTCCGCTTCGAGAAGAGTGGTGCTGCCATCCGTATCGATGCGCCATAATTGGCCAGTGGAGTTGGCCCAGTCGGGATCGCTGGCGAAGAGAATGTCCTGGTCGGTGATGGCCAGATCGTTCGGCTGGTTCATGGCCGGATTGTGAGCGAATGTGCTTAGCTTTCCGTTGCGATCGATCTTGAGAATGTTGTGCCCGGTGTAGTCGGCAATAAACATTTCTTCGATAGATGAAAAGCGAATACCATTGGCCGTGCTGCCCTCAGGCATCTTGAGGAAGATGCTGCCCTCACCCTCGGGGCTAATTTTCCCGATGGTTTCTTTGTAAGAAAAGCTGACGGCATACAGGTTTCCTTCGTGATCAACGGCGGGGCCTTCGGCTTCAACTGTAAATGAACCGGGAGAAGTAAGATCAGTGGTGTCGTGCCGGCAACTGCAGAGACAGATGGTTACGACGGCTATAGGGAGAAAGTGTTTAAACATGGGCAATGAGAAGTCGATGAGTTGTCCAAATCCGAGTCACGGTGCTGCACCGATCGCGCATACGTTACAAAATAACAAATTGATCGAATTTGCGCGGAAAAACCAGATACAAGGCGTAGACGTTAATTCAAAGCCCTTTCAATACACAATAAGGAACTTGATCGGAAGCGTTATTTTGTAACATTTCCGAATTTTTTGATTGAGCACATGTTTGGAAATGCTTAGGGTTCGCTTCTCGCTGAATATTCCAAAATCAGTAGCGAGGCGCTTCAGTGAGCCATGGCCTTCCAGTTCGATATCGTATCAAAAATCAAGTCTCTTGAAGAGGAACTGAAGGCCTCAGAAAGCAAAGTCGCGCAAACAATTCTTGAGGATCTTGAATGGGCGGCCCACGCGAGCATTCATGAGATGGCGACCAAGGCGGAAGTGAGTGAGGCAACTGTGACCCGCTTTTCGAGGGCAGTTGGGTGTCAGGATGTCAGAGACCTCAAGCGGGCTCTCGTGGCCAGTGTTGCGATTGGACAGCGATTCATTGAGGGGATTATGGATCCAGTGATCGAGGAGAACGGGGCAATCGGTCAGGTCGTGGCGGGAGCACTTCAAGCCCTGAAGGCAGCGACGGATCAAACATCACAGAAGAAAGTGGAGTTGGCGGCTGCAGCAATCAATGAGGGCCGGCGAATGGCTGTTTTTGGATGTGGAGGGGGAGGTTCAGTCATTGCCGAGGATGCGGTTAATCGTCTGTTTCGGTTTGGTGTTCAGGTGACGGCCCATCGAGATTTTGTCATGCAGCGCATGGTGGCGTCGACTTTGGATCAAGAGTGCTGTTTGTTGGTGATTTCAACGACAGGTCATATCACGGAGCTCAATGAGAATGCTCAGATTGCTCAGCAGTATGGGGTCAAGGTCATTGCGATAACGCGGGGCGATTCACCGCTTGCTGAGCTAGCCGATATTCATTTGCAGGTGCATGTCCCGGAGGAGGAGGGGATTTTTAAGGCGACTTCGTCGCGTTACGCCCTGTTAGCGGTCGTGGATGCGATTGCTCTGGAAGTCGGCATGCTGAGGCAGGATTCGTCGAAGGAGGTTCTCCGACGAATAAAATACAATCTCGATTCCATTCGGGGTGCTGACCGCCGGTTTCCTGTTGGGGATTAGCCCGTCTAGTGATGGAGAAACCATTCGATTTCCTCTTGAAGAACGGAACGTTGATCGACGGTTCCGGGTCGATCCCCGTACTCGCTGATGTGGCGATCCTAGGGGAGGTAATCGCAGGAGTGGGTCAATTGGAGGGTGCCAGTGCTAACGAAGTAATTGATATTTCAGGGAAGGTCATTTGCCCTGGATTTATCGATTCTCACACTCATGACGATCACGCTGTCATCAAGAGCCCTCAGTGTGAATCGAAGATCACTCAAGGAGTGACGACAGTGATCGTGGGAAATTGCGGACTGAGCCTGGCGCCGGTTCGGTTGGATAGGGAACCCCCTGACCCCTTGAATCTGTTAGGCGATCAGAAGGATTTTTCGTTTCCCGATTTTGGAAGTTACGTCGAGCGAATCGACGAAGTGCGCCCGGCGGTGAATGTCGCGGCCTTGGTAGGACACACCTCGTTACGGGTGAATCACATGGCCTCGCTCGATCGGACCGCGACGGAGGCCGAAACCGCGGGGATGCGGGCAGAGCTTCGGTCTTGTCTCGAGCAAGGCGCGATCGGTTTGAGTTCCGGCTTAGCCTATGGCACTGCGATCGAGGCGAGCACCGAAGAGGTCATTGAGTTAGCTTTGGAGGTGAAGGAAAGCGGCGGAATTTACGCAACTCACCTGCGCAACGAATTTGATCAAGTGATCGAGGCAATGGAGGAGTCGGTCGAGATCGGTCATGCGGCCGATATCCCAGTCGTGATCTCACATCTTAAGTGTGCCGGTCCAGATAACTGGGGGCGCAGCCAGGACTTACTCGATTTTATCGATCACTCGCCCTATCGCGATCGGCTCCACATGGACTGTTATCCTTACGCGGCCGGATCGAGCACTTTGGATCTGAAGCAGGTCGATGAGCGCGTCAAAATTCTCATTACCTGGTCGGATCAACATCCCGAACTGTGCCCCGTTTATCTGCATGAACTCGCCGCGCAATGGGGCATCAGCCAGCTGGAGGCGGCGAAGCGATTGCAGCCTGCCGGAGCGGTGTATTTCTCGATCAGCGAGGAGGACATGCTGAAGATCATTAGTCATCCTAAAACGATGATCGGTTCGGATGGGCTTCCAAATGACCCCCACCCTCACCCGAGATTGTGGGGCACTTTTCCGAGGGTATTGGCGGAGATTTCCCGTGAAAAAAAGCTAATTTCTCTAACTGAGGCAGTCCGCAAAATGACCGGCCTGCCTGCGGCCAATTTTCGACTGTCTCAGCGGGGGCTGGTTCAATGTGGATATTTCGCTGATCTGGTTATCTTTGACGAACAAGATGTCACTGATACCTCCACTTTTGAAAACCCTGTCGCCGCTGCGGACGGCATCGAGATGGTTTTCGTAAATGGAGCCCTCGCCTGCGCAGATAAAGCACTGACGGGGGTTCGGCGAGGCCGTTATGTGGGTAAACAGCCATGATTCTTTTGTTTTCAACAGTCAAAATAACTAAATATAAATATGAGCGGAATCACACGTTACGGAACAAGTAAATCAGGTGCCGGCGGACAAAGCCTTCCTTTTGCGCGAGCGGTCGAAGCCGATGGATGGCTCTACGTGTCAGGTCAGGTATCGATGAAAGATGGGGAGATCGTTGGCACTGGAATTGTGCAGCAGACACACCACGCGATCCAGAATTTACTCGCTATCGTAGAGGAGGCTGGCTACGCCAAGGAAGACATTGTGCGATGCGGCGCGTGGCTCGATGATCCCAGAGATTTCTGGAGTTTTAACGGGGTTTACACCGAATACTTTGGCGGAGAGCACGCTCCCGCGCGGGCCTGCGTGCAGGCACTCATGATGGTCGACTGCAAAGTTGAAGTCGATTGCGTGTGTTACAAAAGGCCGTAGCAACACTGCCATGTCGCCTTCTTTGTTTCTCTCCGTATTCGGGCTCTATGTGCTGGGGATGATTATCCTGAGCATCTGGATATCTCGCCGTCAAAAATCAGGAGAGGATTTCCTTTTGGGAAACCGAAAGGTCCCATTCTTCCTCATTCTGGGGACCACCGTCGCCACAATGGTGGGTACGGGTTCCAGCATGGGAGCAGTGGGTTATGGATACGAGAATGGATGGGCCGGATCGATGTACGGCATTGGAGGAGCTCTCGGGATCTTAATCCTGGGAGGATGTTTTTCCAGTGCTCGAAAACACAATTTCATCACCTTCTCGGAGGAAATAAGCTTCTATTACGGTGCGAACAAAACGGTGAAGGGGGTGATTGGCGTTCTCATTTTGATCGCTTCGATTGGGTGGTTGGGCGCCCACATTCTCGGAGGCGGGAAATACCTCGCCTATATGGCCGACATTCCAATTGTGCATGCCAAAATCACGATGGCTCTCGCGTTTGGTGTTTATGTTATCATCGGGGGTTATATGTCCGTGGTGTGGACCGATACGATTCAGGCGGTGATTCTATTTTTTGGGTTTATTCTCATGGCAGGGATCGCTTTGATTAAGATGGGTGGACTTGATGGGTTGAATGCGCCCATCGTTATTGATGGCGTGCAGCATTCCGTGAACCATTTTGAGTTTCTAAGTAAGGGGAAACTGCTGCCCTCAATATCGCTGGCTTTTGTTATTCTGGTGGGCGTAGTGGCCACGCCTTCTTATCGGCAGCGGATTTATTCAGCCGATAGTATCGCTACGGTAAAAAGGAGTTTTTATCTGAGTGGGGTGCTTTACCTGTTTTTTTCTTTAATCCCAGCATTGATCGGAATCACCGCGCAGCGCCTCAATCCTCAGTTAGAGAATATTGATTTTGCGTTCCCTTCCTTGGCGGTCGCAGTGCTTCCTACATTTGTTTGTCTCATTGTGCTGATAGCCGGACTAAGCGCCACGATGTCATCTGCCAGTTCGGATGCGATTGCCGGGGTGTCCGTTCTACTGAGGGATATCTATATTTTGATCACAGGAAGGATGCCTTCTCGGGAGCGAATGGTTGCACTATCTCGCTGGGGCCTAGTGGTGATCACGGTATTGGCCCTGGTGTTTACTTTGAATTCGGACGGAATCATCAGTTACATCAAGAATATGATTTCATTAGTGATGAGCGGGATGTTCGTCTGCGCTCTCATGGGAAAATTTTGGAGCCGAGCGACTTGGCAAGGAGCCTTGGCTGCATTGGCGGGAGGAGCGGGAGCTTCGCTAGTGGTAATGACCAACGAGGGATTGAATGCTTTTTGGGGAAACCCGTCTATTCCTGCTGTCTTGAGTGCCACAGTTGCCGGAGTTGCCGTCAGCCTGATGACGCCCCGGAACGCAGTGACTGATGAGGAGGCGCTTGAAATACTCTCTGCTGAAAGACAGCTTATGGAGATGCAGCCAGAAATTAACACAGATACGCCGAAGTGAATAATAGAACGCAGGCACTTTATTGCGATTGGGGCACGACTAATTTGCGGGCCTATCTTGTCGACGGAGAGCGAGTGATCGACGATTACTCGTCTGACCAGGGGCTTTTTGCCGCTCGGCAGACTGGTTTTGAGACAGTCCTCGCCAATGTCCGAAAAGATATGGGAATCGAAGTCAGTGTTCCTGTCTATCTTAGCGGAATGGTCGGATCGAAGCATGGATGGATCGAGGCTCCCTATGCTGCGACCCCTGTTAGTTTGAAATCGATGGCGCAAAACTTCGTCGATGTTGCTGATGGAGTGCGCCTCTTTGGCGGCGTATGCCATACCCAGGAAAACGGATGTCGCGATGTGATGCGCGGTGAAGAAGTGCAGGTGTTTGGCGTTCTTGGGCAGTATCCCAATGCCACCCAGGTGTGCCTGCCCGGGACCCATTCCAAATGGGTTCATACAGAGGCTGGAAAAATCGTCTCGCTGTCCAGTTGGATCACCGGAGATCTGTTCGAAAGCCTCATTCAAAAATCGATTTTCAAAGAGCAAGTTGGATCGACGGAATTCATCCCAGCGAGCTTTGATCAAGGAGTTGACGCTTCGGGAGTAGCGGGCCCCTTGCTCAATAGCCTGTTTCACCTGCGCAGTGATTATCTTTTCGGTAAGGTTGAGAAGGAATCCTTTCATTCTTATCTGTCAGGATTTCTTATTGGTTCTGAAATCAATGAGGTAGCTGATAGCACCGCCATTGTTGCACCCCCTCAATCCCGCTAGGACCGACGTCCCGATAAGAACTCCTTGAAAAAGCGAATTCCTGTCAGTAGAACTCCTTGAAAAAGCGAATTCCTGTCAGTCAGTAACCACCTTCCTTCAGAGGACGAGTTGGCCGACTGGCACGAAGTGAGCGCCTCGCTCGAGATTCCCGCGGGGAGTCGAAGTGTCGTCATTTCGCTGGGGATCTTTCACCTCAATCCTGACAAACCGGTTTCTAACTTCTACCTCGATGGGATTGAGGTGCGGTTGGTGGATACTTACGAGCCGTCCACGTAGATCGTTCGGCCATAGTTTCACACCCGGGATGAGATGATTTCGGGATAGTACGGCAGATCGTCTGCGGTCAGGCGATATCGAGGTAGCCTACCCGATTCCTGCGGCCTGCCTGGGGGCGACGCGCTTGAATCTGACGAAACGGAAAAAAATCGTCTTTTTTCGAGGAATTTTACGAGAGCGGTAGATTAGAGGTAGGGAAACGTGCGAGTTTGCCTTTCCCGAGACCTGCATGGAAAACGACCGAGAAGCCGAGTTCGTCCGACTCATCTCTGCCTACGATGGTGAGATCCGGCGATACTTGTATACCCTGCTCCCAAATCTGTCTGACGTGGACGAGGTGATGCAGGAAACGGCTCAGTCGCTCTGGCAGAAATTCGATCAGTACGATCCCGATCGCCCGTTCAAACCGTGGGCCTGCCGCTTTGCGTATTTCGAGGCGCTGCAGTTCCGAAGGCGCGCTTCACGCGATCGCCTCATCTTCCGCGAGGAACTTCTCGAACTCATCGCCGAGGAACGTGAGCAGGAGGAGCCTTTCCTCGAGCTACGGCGGGCTGCGCTGGAACATTGTCTTGAGGGCATTGCGCAGGCTGATCGGGAGCTTTTACGCCAGCGCTACACCGAGGAGGAGAAGATCGTCGCACTGGCGGAGAGGTGGGGGCAACCGGTGAAGAATCTCTACAACAAGCTCGATCGCATCCGGGCGCGACTCGCCCTCTGCATTGAAGAACGTGTCAACCTTGGAGGAGCCGGATGAACCGGGAAGAATACGACGACTATACGGTATTCAGCCGGCTCGCGGAGGGGAGGCTCTCGACCGAGGAATGGGAACAGGTCGAGGACCGTCTCTTGGCGGATGCGGAGTTCCGGCGCCGCTATGTCCGCTTCGTGGACATGGATTTCGAGTTGGAGCAGCGTATAGGGCAGGAAATTGCCATTCCCGATCCGGTCCCGGCCCCTGAGCCTGCTCTGCAGTCTTCCGCTCCGCGAGAGTTCTCGGGAAAACCCACACCGACCGCGAAGTCGAGTTCCGCATTCATTTCCGCCCTTTTTAAGCTGGCGGCTGTTCTCGCGCTGGGGCTCGGCGCCTGGTGGATCGGGACCACCTACGATTTCGGATCCCGCGATAGCGATATCACGGCTGTGCCTGCCAAGGAAGACGCCAGCCGCCCGGAGACATCTCCGCCGGCCGAAGCACCCGTCCGCCAGCCATCTCCGGATTCGGACCGCAAAGACGAGAAATCGGGCACGGCACTCGTCCGCGTCGCTTCTCCCCAATCTCCTGGCACCGTTCCGGAACGCGATCCGGCTCCTGCGCCAGTGGCCACCGAGACCACAACGCCTGCTGTGCAACCCGCGCCCATGATCGCGGAAGGCATACCGTCCGAGGCCCGAGAGACGCCTGTCCCGGAAGGGGAGGAGGCCCCCGTGGTGGGGATGGTCTGGTCGGGTGATGGGTCTTCGGACGAGTGGAAACCGGGCGTCCAGTTGGTGGCGGGCGAATACTCCGTCGACCGCGGTACGATCGAATTTCGGCTGGTTGCCGAGAGTGAGAAATACGAGGAGTTCGAGTTGGATCCAGGTATCGAGGAGGAGTTCGATGCCGGCGTTCGCATCCTCGTCGCGGGACCGGCACGCTTTGCACTGCATTCCACCGATCACGTTCAACTCCACTCCGGAAAGCTCTCCGCGGAAGTCTTTCCCTTGGCGAGCGGATTCAAAGTCTCGGCGAACGCAGTGGACGTGGTCGACCTGGGAACGCGTTTTGCCGTGACTGCAAACACGAAAGGCGATGTCGCCGTACACGTTTTCGACGGATCGGTGACGGCAGGACTCCGCGACCGCGATGGCGAGCCGAGCGCAGTTCGCTCGGGGGAAACATTGCGGCTCGATCTCGCATCGAATCGACTCGAGCCGGTCGCGTTCCAATCATCGCTCTTCGCTCCCCGGCCAGCGTGGCAGGGCGGGATCGAGGCTCATGGTGCGAGCGTCAGGGTGCTCGATCGGCCGCCCCGGGAGATTGATCGCGAACTCGTATCATCTGGAGACAACGCCGTGCTGTTCCAGGAACGATCGGGAATCGTCTTGCGCCAGGCACTCGAGGTGAAGCTCGCCGGACCGGGAGAAAAGGTGCCCTCAACGACAACCTCCGCAACGATACCCGCAGGCGCGAGAATTTCGTCCTACCTCTTTCACCACATCTCCAATGATCCCGAAGACAATTCGGCTACCCGGACCTTCATTCGATTCGACAGCCCGATTCTTGGAATCATTGTCAGTGGCGACCGCCTTCTCGAAACAGATCGGATCCTTGGCGCTACGAGAACGGACTACCCCGGCCGCGCAGCGCGTGGACTCGAAGGGCGTGAGCGCGTCCGAATTCACGCGGATGGCCGTACCCTGTCTATCAGATCCCGCGCCAACGTACTGTCCGACCAGCTGCGCGTCCTGGTCGCCGAAGATCCGCAATGAAATCCCTGACAAAATCCTCTACCGATTCACTTTTTCACCGTTCATGGCGACTCGGGCGCAGGAGGGGCGAGAAGGAATTTCCTATCACTCAACTGATCCCGCTCACTTTGTTTTAATCATTCTATGAAACTATTACGAACAATCCTAGCGGTAGCACTGCTGGCCACTTGTCTACTCCCTGCAACATCTGAGGCGCGAGTCTGGACCAGCACGGATGGGAAGAAGCTCGAAGCCATCTTTGAAAGCCTCGAAGGTGATACCATTCAGCTGAAGTTGAGAAACGGCCAAAGCGTTAAGTTGCCGATTTCGCGGCTGATCCCTGATGACTATAAGGCGGCCGAGCGGTTTGCTTTGATCGGGGACGACGCCATGACAATGGCGTCAGCGAAGAGGATTGATTCCCTGTTGAGCCACAATCTGGGGGTCAATGGAATCGAGTCATTCAATGAGCGCCTGCCCGATGATCTTTTTGTCCGTCGGGTTTACCTGGACATCATTGGCCGAATTCCGACTCGTGAAGAGTTTCAGGACTTCGCTGACAGTGCTAGCGAAGATAAGCGCGCCGCATTGATCGATACTCTCCTGGCAAGTTCCGGGCGTGCCAGCCACCTCTTCAATTACTTTGCCGATATGTATCGCGTGAAAGCGGATGCTCGCCGCGAGTTGAGCTACGAGCCCTATGCTCAATGGTGGCGCGATTCACTCGATGCCAACGTGCCTTATACCGAAATAGTGCACCAGATGATTACCGCTAATGGAAACCTCGGGCACAACCCGGCCACTGGATTCCTTGAGCGCGATGAAGGAATGGAGTTTGATGCCTTCGCCAACTTCGGTCAGGTCATGATGGGGATCGACCTCAGTTGTGCGCAGTGCCACGACCACCCCTTCGAGGAGTGGACCATGGACGATTTCTACCAGATGGCTGCGTTTTTTGGTCAGACGCAGCGTGCCGGTCAACGCTACAAGGCTGCCGACGGTGAATTCTATTCGGCTATCCCGGGAGCACCTGAAGGGTGGTCGGAGGACTTCGAGAAATTCGCTCTTGAGAATGGATTGGCCAATGCGCCTAAAACGGTTCGTAGACAGTTCGGATGGTACAAGGAGGCTCTTGGTCTTAACATCCAGGAAAATGACGAGATCGATATACCGGTTCCTGCAACCGTTGACCATATCGGCGGTTCAGTGATGAGCCCGCTGACACTCTATGGTGACAACGCTAAGATGGGGGGGAAGACCCGCCGAGAAGCTTTGGCCGATTGGATGATCTCACCAACGAATGAACGTTTTGCTCTCAACATCGCCAACCGGATGTGGGAGCGCGCTTTCGGCAAGGCACTGGTCGAGCCGGTCATCGATTTCCCCATCGATTGGGAGAAGCACACGGGACAGCCTGAGGTGCTCAAGTTCCTTGGACATGAGATGGTCAGAGTGAACTACGACCTGCGTGAGTTTATGCGCATTCTCTACAACACGCAGGCCTATCAGGGCTTTTCCACCTATGACCGTCGGGTGGATGAAGGGGATCACTACCTGTTCCGGGGACCGGTGCTTCGACGGATGCGTGCTGAGCAGACTTGGGATTCCTTGCTGACTCTGGCCTATGGCTCTGAGATTGACAAGGTCTACGGCGGCGATGGCTCCTTCATGAAGGAATTGCTTAATGTGGACTTTGAGAATGACTCCATGGAGCAGGTCTTCGCTAAATGGGAGGCTTACGAGTCTAATAGGTCTGATAGGTCTAATTGGCTTAATAGGATGTTGCTTGAGCCCGGTTCACTGCAGCCCACGAACCCGGAAATTCCGGTTATTGACGGCATTGAGATGCTGCGTGCCTCGCGTCAGACTCAGGCAACAAAAGGAGGACTCCTGAGTGACTTTGGCCAGTCCGACCGCATGGTGACGGACGATCACATCTTTGATGGGACCGTGCCTCAGGTGCTTGCTTTGATGAATGGCAAAATGACCACTCGTTTGACAGGTAGCAACTCTCAGCTCGTTGAGGACTTGAACGAGTATGATGGTGCCGATGATAAGGTGCGCGGTGTGTTCTTCACGATGCTTTCTCGTTACCCAACGGACGAAGAGCTGAAGAAGTGCATCTCCATCATGGAAGACTATGGCGACGACGGGGTCAGTGATCTCGCCTGGGCTCTTCTCAATACCCCTGAATTCCTCTTTATCCAGTAAGCTGGAGAGTAGACGGCCCGAAGGAGGCGTTTTACCATGAAACCTACTATCGCATTCCTAATCCTTGCCATCGGCTGGGCTTTCAGTTTGGGCGAGCTCGCCGCTCAAAGCGGAAAAGGTGCATAAAAGGGGTCAGGTGACAACATTTGACATTTGAGCAATCCCCCTCAACATC
>CAXBHX010000003.1:0-243361 GCA_963975655.1 uncultured Verrucomicrobiales bacterium | reverse complement strand
CGTGGTGGTCCTGGCCGTGGTGGTCCTGGCCGTGGTGGTCCTGGCCGTGGTGGTCCTGGCCGTGGTGGTCGTGGTCGTGGACCCGGTGGCCCTCGCTAATTAATTTTAAGAATATTGTAAATCTACAGAGGAAATAAGTTATGCCTTTGATGCCCAAAAGAACGAAGTTCCGTAAGACTCATCGTGGAAGCCGTGCTGGAAATGCCCAGCGGGGAACTAAAGTGAGTTTTGGGGAGTATGGCCTTCAGTGCTTAGGACGCGACTGGATTACGAATCGCCAGATTGAGGCGTGCCGTATTTCCGTCAACCGTTACCTCAAGCGTAAAGGTAAGGTCTGGATCCGAATTTTCCCTCATAAGCCCGTTACTGGACGACCACCTGAGACTAGGATGGGTAAAGGTAAGGGTCCCGTGGAGCACTGGGTTGCTGTGGTTCGTCCCGGCACGATGATGTTCGAGATTTCAGGCGTTCCTGAGACCGCTGCCAAAGAGGCCTTGCGTCTCGCATCAAACAAATTGGGTGTCCGTTGCCGCTTCGTGCGTCGCGCCGATCAGTAGAAGATCTTTAACTAATATTTTAGCATGGCCAAGAATATAAAAGACCTGCGCGAATTGAGCGTTGATGAGCTGGCGACACGTCGCCGAGAGCTCAAAGAAGAATCCCTTCACCTCCGGGTGCAGCGGGAAAGCGGGCAACTGGAGAACCCAGCTCGCATTCGCGAACTGCGCCGTGAGGTTGCTAGAATTGAGACGATTCTCACAGAGAAGAGGAGCTCCCAGGTTGAAGCCTGAAGAGAGCGCACAAAGCCAGTGTCAGTAATTATTTCGGATAGCGAAAAATGAGCGATTCAGAGAATCAGAAAAAGGCAGGTCTGCAAAAGACCCGAGTTGGAGTGGTGACCTCGGATGCCATGGACAAGACAATTATTGTCGAGGTGATGCGCCGAGTGCCTCACCCGCGCTTTAAGAAAATTGTTAAGCGCACATCGAAATTCTTTGCTCACGACGAAGGTGAGGAAGCGAAGGTCGGGGATCGGGTTCTCATCGAAGAGACTCCTCCTCGCAGTAAAAAGAAGTGTTGGGATCTCAAGGAGGTTCTCTCGCACTAACCCTCGATGAAGCCGGAGAGCCGGCTGAATCAATTTATTACTTTTATACTTTATAGTGTCATGATCCAGATGGAATCAAAGGTGCAGGTTGCGGATAATACCGGTGCCCGTGTCGCAAAAATGATCGGCGTGATCGGTAAGCGCTCGCGCACTGCCGGTGTCGGCGATGTAATTACTGCTCACATTCGCGAGTCGATTCCGACCGCCAACGTGAAAAAGGGTGAAGTGGTGAGGGCGGTTGTCGTCCGGACTGCTGCTCCCATTCGTCGCAGCGACGGATCAACGCTTCGTTTCGATGGCAATGCGATCGTGATTATCGACAAGGATAAGAATCCTCGAGGTACTCGTATATTTGGGCCCGTTGCCCGTGAACTCCGTGAGCAAAACTTCATGAAGATTGTTTCGCTCGCTCCAGAAGTTCTCTAAGTAATAACTGTTTGAATTGGAGAGATTAGACATGGCCAAGCGCGTAAAATCACATGTTAAGAAGAACGACGAGGTTGTTGTTATTTCAGGTAACCACAAAGGAGAATCAGGTAAGGTTCTTCAAGTGTTTCCTGAAAAAGGACACGTCCTGGTTGAGGGAGTGCGAATGATTAAGAAGCACGCCCGCCGAACTCAAGATCGCCCTGACGGCGGTATTATTGAAAAGGAAGGTCCTATTCACATTTCTAATGTGAAGTTGGGCGCATCCAAGTAGCAGATTTTAAGCAGGGAATATCGATATGGAGCCAGCACTGAAGGCAATTTACAAAGACAAGGTCGTCACCGGCCTGAAGGAGAAGTTCGGCTACGCGAACATTCACCAGATTCCTAATGTGGAAAAGGTGGTCTTGAACTGCGGATTTGGCAGAGAAGAGGATCGTAAGGCTGCTGCCGAGAATGTTATCGATGACCTCGGTAAGATTACGGGTCAGCGAGCTGTGCCGACCCGAGCCAAGAACGCCATCTCGAACTTTAAGCTTCGGGTTGATGATGTGATTGGTGCCCGAGTCACCCTCAGGGGTGCTCAAATGTGGGAATTCCTCGATCGCTTCATCAACGTGGCGTCCCCAACGATTCGTGACTTCCGCGGTCTTTCCGTGAAGTCCTTCGATGGAAGGGGTAACTACACGATTGGGGTCAGTGATCACACTATCTTTCCAGAAATTGAAATTGAGAAAGTGAAGCGCACGATTGGTTTCGATTTAACCATCGTTACTACCGCAAACACCGATGATGAGGCGCGTGAGCTTCTCGCTCTCCTTGGAATCCCTTTCCGAAAAGCTGATGCCGCAGCATAAGTGTCAGTGTCATCGACAATATTAACTTTTTATTTATTACACCTAACTAATTGGAACCATGGCAGTCGTCAGCGATCCCATCTCAGATTTTCTCACTCGATTTAAGAATGCCACAATGGCACGAAAAGAGGAGTTCAATACTCCCTATTCGAAGATCAAGGAGGAGATTGCCCGTATCTTGAAGGAAGAGGGTTACCTCTGGTCATTTGAGAAAGTGGGCGAAGGCCCGAAGGCAGAGATCAAGGCAAAGCCACGCTATGCAGCGGGGCAGGCCCCGGCTCTCAAAGATCTTAAGCGAGTCAGTCGCCCAGGTCTTCGTCGGTATGTTGCCTGTGACGAAATCCCAAAGGTTCTCGGAGGGATGGGAATCACGATTCTCTCAACTTCCAAAGGAATTATGGCCGGTCATTCGGCCCGTAAGCAAAATATCGGTGGAGAGCTGCTTGCTCTGGTTTGGTAATCCAAACGGCACGCATTGACTCATTAACCCGCAACCATTCAAGAAACCATGTCGAGGATAGGTAAACAGCAGATCAATCTTCCGGAAAAGGTCGAGATTAAAGTTGGAGAAGGCTCGAGCGTTTCGGTCGAAGGACCGAAGGGTAAGCTCGAGTGGAGCCTTCCCAGTGGGCTCGGTATCGAGCTGGAAGACAGCGCGGTGCTCGTCACCCGTGATAGTGAGGATCGGAAGCTCCGTGCTATGCATGGAACCGCTCGCAGCTTGATCGCCAATATGGTGGAGGGCGTGTCCAATGGCTTTGTAAGAGAGTTGGAAGTGCAGGGCGTAGGTTTTCGTGCCACAGTTAAAGGCAGCGCGCTTGATTTGAGCCTCGGCTTTTCCCATCCCGTTCTTCATCCAATTCCGTCAGGGCTCAGTGTGACGGTTGAGGAAAACACCAAGATCAAGGTTGAGGGAATTGACAAGCAGTTGGTCGGCCAGTTTGCCGCTGATGTTCGTTCTTACTACCCGCCTGAGCCATACAAGGGCAAGGGAGTTCGCTACAAGGGCGAATACGTTCGGCGTAAGCAGGGTAAGAGTGTTAAGTAACAACAAATTTTAGATTTTAGGAAAAAAGATGAGCCTGTATATTCGCAAGCAAGCACGTGCCAAAGTTCGGCGCCGCATTCGGAAGAAGATATCCGGAACGGCTGACCGTCCACGCCTCGCAGTGCACTTTTCAAACCAAAATGTATACGCACAGCTCATCGATGATGAAGCTGGTCGTACGCTGGCCGCTGCGTCAACGCTTGACAAGGGCCTGGGCATTAACGGATCAAATAGTGATGCCGCCGCAAAAGTGGGTGAAGCCGTCGCTAAGAAAGCCAAGGAAGCCAAGATTGGTGGAGTTGTGTTTGACCGGGGTGGATTCAAATTCCACGGAAAAGTCAAAGCTCTCGCAGATGCTGCTCGGGAAGCTGGGCTCAAATTTTAATTTTGATTGATACTGATGAGTGAGGAAACCGAAAAGGACAACACGCCCGAAGAAGAAGTAGCCGCTGAAGCTGCTGCTCCTGAAAAGGCACCGGCTGCAGAAGTGGAGGAGGCTCCAGCTGCCCCGGTCGAAGAGTCAGTCGCACCTGAAGAGGGTGCGGCGGCCAAGGAGACTCCCGAAAGCTCCGAGGAGAAAGCTCCCGAAAGCTCCGAGGAGAAAGCTCCTGAAGCAGACGCCGAGAACCCGAAGTTTGATAAGCTTAAGAAGGCGGAGGAAATTCTGCGTTCATCTTCTCCTGCCGGTCCTCGCGAAGATCCTGACAATGCTTTTGAGAAGGTTGTCCATATCAACCGTTGTGCCAAAGTAGTTAAAGGTGGCCGTCGATTTAGCTTCAGCGCTCTTGTAGTGACTGGAGATGGCGAAGGAAAGGTCGGATTTGGTTTCGGCAAAGCCAAGGAAGTGGCCGAATGCATTAAGAAGGCAAGCGAAGCTTCCAAGCGCCAAACGATTAGCGTTAACATCACGGCGAACACTATCCCTCACCGCGTTATAGGTGAACACGGTGGTGGTCGCGTGCTGCTTCGCCCAGCTTCTCCGGGAACGGGGCTTATCGCTGGTGGCGGTGTTCGAGCAGTGGTTGAGGCGGCGGGAATTAAGGATGTTCTCGCTAAATCACTCGGTTCAAATAATCAAGCTAACGTGGTGAAAGCGACGCTCAACGCACTCGAGCAGCTTCGCACCAAGGAACAAATTTACTCGTTGCGCGGTAAGCGCGTTGTTGAGAAGAAGGCGCTCTAAGCCGGATCAAAACAACCAGTATAGAAAGTATCGAAGATAATGAGACTTCACGATTTAAAGCCCACCCCAGGATCAAAGCATCGTCGCCGTAGAGTTGGCCGAGGCGAAAGCTCCGGACTCGGTAAGACAAGTGGCAAAGGCCACAAAGGTCAGCAGTCCCGCTCGGGTGCATCAATTCGTCCCGGATTTGAAGGTGGTCAGATGCCTCTGGCGCGTCGCCTTCCCAAGAAGGGATTCAACAACGCTCAGTTCAAGACGAATTATGCTCTTGTTAATGTGAGCGGTCTGGAGGCCAAGTTTTCTGACGGTGATACTGTGGACGAGAAATCTCTTCGTGCCTGCGGTCTTATCAAAGGAACTTTCGACGGAGTTAAGCTTCTCGGAATGGGAGATCTCTCCAAGAAGCTTACAGTGGCTGTCGACAAGGTTTCTGCTTCGGCGAAAGAAAAAGTCGAAAAAGCCGGTGGCACTGTCTCGGATTCCTGAGACGAGTGATATAATCCGCTTGATCAGCTAACCCGACCTCGTCGAATGGTTAGCTTCTAGTTTCCAAGACCCAACGCCCCGCTTCAGCGAATGATTTCCGCCTTTGCCAACACCCTAAAGATCCCTGAACTCAGGTCGCGAATTTTCTACACCCTTTTAGTGGTGGTGATCATCCGGCTTGGTGCTGTTATCACCCTTCCGGGGGTTGATGGTAATGTGCTCCAGGATTGGTATGGCCAAGTTCAGGAGCAGTCGAACGACAGCAAGGGGCTGACTTCCATGCTGGCGTTGATGAACGTCTTCAGTGGAGGTGGTCTGCAGAACTCTGCGCTTTTTGCGCTGGGCATTATGCCGTACATCAGTGCGTCCATTATGATCCAGCTCCTCACAGCAGTTGTACCTGCTCTGAGTAAATTGGCTCGTGAAGATGGTGGTCGTCAGAAGATCAGCATGTATACGCGGTTGCTGACTATCATATTGTGTCTCTTTCAGGGATACATGCTGGCTCAGTCATTGGTTACTCCTGAGGCAAACCCGTTTCTGCGAGATATCGCCAACAGCTCAACCAGTGAGCTTGTTCCTGAAGGGGGAATTGGATTCATTTTGATGACGGTGGTTATTATCACTGCGGGAACAGCCTTCTTGATGTGGTTGGGCGACCAGATTACTGAGCGTGGAATTGGTAATGGCATTTCGATCATCATTACGGTGAACATCATTTACGCACTCCCCGGAGCGCTTTTTCAGGTCTACAACACCTATGTAGCATCGGCAGGGGATAACCCGCTGCGATCGTTTCAACTGGTGGCTCTCCTGGCTTTTCTTTTCTTCGTCGTGGCGGCTGTTATCTCCATTACTCAGGCTCAGCGCAGGATCCCTATCAACTACGCCAAGCAGGTTCGTGGCGGAAAGATGTATGGTGGGCAGACACAGCACATGCCGCTGAAAGTGAACTACGCCGGTGTGATGCCAATCATTTTCGCCCAGGCAATTTTGATGTTTCCTTCCCAAATTCTCGGATGGGCTTTGCCCAATAGCGAGTGGGCTCAGAGTCTTGCTCTTGCTCTCGGTGGAGGTGGTAGCGGTATTGCATACTACTCGCTGACTGGACTGATGATTTTCTTCTTCAGCTATTTCTGGGTGGCGACAATGTTCCAGCCCAATCAGATTGCTGACGATCTTAAGAAAAACGGGGGTTACGTTCCTGGCGTTCGACCTGGTAAGGCGACAGCTGAATTTCTTGACCGCACCATGAGTCGACTCACTTTCGCCGGTGCGATTTTCTTGACGGTGATTGCTATTTTACCTCCTATTCTAACAAAACTGATGGGTGTTCCTCCTCTCGCCGCGCAGTTCTTTGGAGGGACCGGCCTTTTGATTATGGTCGGCGTTCTGCTCGATATCATGAGGCAGGTGGAGACTCACCTGATCCAACGCCACTACGACGGATTTCTCCGTAAAGGAAAGATACGTGGAAGGTTTGACCGCCCGGGTGGTCAGGGCGCCGCAGCCAGTGGTAATCAAATTCTCTGGCTTATGGTGATTGCTGCAGTTCTCGTCATCGGCGGCATTGTCTACTTTCAGATTTCCCGCGGTTAGAGTGTCGCGAAGTGATCGATGGCCAAGCGAAAATCCAGAATTCAGCTTCGCAATGGTGCGGAAGCGGATGGTCTGCGGGAGGCAGGACGAATTGCTGCAGAGGTTCTTCGGCTTTCATCAGAATTGGTGAGACCGGGCATTACAACCGGAGAAATTGATGCTGCTTCAGCCGAGTTGATCGCTGAGCGCAATTGTATCAGCGCATTTCTCGGATACCGGGGATTTCCAGGAAATATCTGCATCTCTCTTAACGAGGAAGTCGTTCATGGTATCGGAAGTGACCGGGTATTGATCGATAGTGATATCGTGAAGATTGATGTCGGGATCCAGACGCCGGAAGGCTGGATCGGTGACAATGCAAAGACAGTTCCCGTCGGAGCAATTTCTCAGGAGACTGAATCACTTCTGGCTGAGACTGAGGAGTCGCTCTATCAGGCTATTTCACACGCGAGAGACGGTGAGTTACTCTCGACTTTGTGCGCTTCTGTAGAGGACCACGTTGCCAACTTTGGGTTTACCGTGGTGAAGGAGTTTGTGGGGCACGGCGTCGGTAGAAACCTTCACGAAGAGCCGCAGGTTCCCAACTACTGGGACAAAGATGAAATGCAGCTAAGGAGATTTAAGAATCCTCGTCTTCAGGCGGGTATGGTTCTCGCGATTGAGCCGATGGTGAATGCGGGAACAGACAAAGTCCGAATTCTGGACGACGACTGGACCGTGGTCACTGAGGATCGGGCCCTTTCCGCTCACTTTGAGCACACTGTATTGATCACTGAGAGTGAGCCTGAGATACTGACTCAACGCGTGCGAAGTTTTGATTCGAAGGCTAATGGCAATATAACTGCTGCGTGAATTCGAAAATTCTAAAAAAATCATCCAATAATTGGAACAAACCTGTAAACACCTGTTGCGACGAGAGAAATCTGTGATACATACTCCGTCCTCGCGCCATATCCCGGCACGTGGGTCGAGTTGAGAGAAACTAGACTAACTCGAGACTCCATCTAAGAACGACTGACATCCTGATTGTCCATGAAAGTAAGGCCATCCGTAAAAAGATTTTGTGTAGACTGCCGCATTATTAAGCGACAGGGGGTTCTTCGTGTAATTTGTAAAACCCCCCGCCATAAGCAGCGCCAAGGGTAACTCGTTAAAAGAATAATATTTTTGATATGGCACGTTTATTAGGAGTCGAAATTCCAAATGAGAAGCGCATTGAAGCTTCTCTTCCTTATGTCTATGGCATTGGCCGTAAGACCTCCGCGAGAATCCTTGAGGAAGCAGGAGTGGATAAGAACATTCGCACTGGCGAATTGAGCGATGAGCAACTCGGCCGTATTGCGGCAGCTGTCTCTGGTAGCGGAGTGATGATCGAAGGTGATCTTCGCCGTGAAGTTCAATTGCACCTGAAGCGACTCTCTTCGATTAACTGCAATCGGGGCTTCCGCCATCGTCGGGGTCTTCCTGTGCGCGGACAGAGAACAAAGACTAACGCCCGGACACGTAAGGGTAGGCGCAAGACGGTCAGCTCAAGATAGAAGAGTTAATCCGCAAGTAAGTTGAATTTTAGAATTGTTTAAGCACGATGGCTGAAGAAGAAAAATCCGAAGATGTGGTCGAAGAGGCTGCAAAAGCACCAGCTGAAGAGGCGGTCACTGAGACTCCCGCAGCAGCAGAAACGCCTGCTACTCCAGCAGCAGCAGAAACGCCTGCTACTCCAGAAGCGCCTGCAGCAGCAGAAGCTCCTGCGGCTCCTGCCACTCCAGAGAAGAGTGAAAAGCCTCGCACTGCCGAAGATATCTTCCTTGAGCTTGAAGGCGAGGAAGGTGCAGAAGCACTCAAGGTCGTCAAGGCCAAGGGCAGTAAGAACATTCACTCAGGCGTGGTTCACGTAGCGGCGACTTTCAACAATACGATCGTTACGGTCAGTGATCCAAGCGGCAATGTAATTGGCTGGTCCAGTTCCGGTAAAATGGGATTCCGTGGATCACGTAAGAGCACAGCGTATGCTTCTCAGCTTGTTTCCCAGGATGCCTGCCGCCAGGCAATGGCGCATGGTTTGAAGCAGGCCGAAGTTCGGGTTAAAGGACCGGGTGCCGGTCGTGAATCCGCAGTTCGTGCGGTTCAGGGTCTTGGTATTGAAGTGACCAAGATCAGTGATGTGACTCCAGTTCCTCATAACGGCTGCCGTCCGAAAAAGGCACGTCGCGTCTAAGATTCTAATTTTCGGTTTAAGAAATATTTTCCCACAGAGAAATGGCAAGACTAACAGGACCTACCGACAAGATCAGCAGACGCTTTGGCGTGGCTCTTTTTGGCCCATCAAAGGCGCTTGAGCGCCGTCCTTATCCTCCCGGTCAGCACGGTGCACGTGGCGCTCGTCGCAAAAAGAGTGACTACAGTGTCGCTCTTTCTGAGAAGCAGAAGCTCCGTTTCCAGTATGGACTGATGGAGAAGCAGTTCCGCCGCTACTTCGCCGAGGCTCAGCGCCGTCGCGGAATTACTGGTGATATTCTCGTCCAGCTTCTAGAGACTCGTCTCGACAATGTTTGTTACCGCCTCGGCCTGGGGAATACTCGCCGCGGAGCTCGTCAATTTGTGGGTCACGGTCACGTTAATGTTAACGGACAGCGCGTTGATATTCCGTCCTATTGCGTTAAGCCGGGTGATGTGATCACCGTAGCAGAGGGCACCCGCTCCCAGCAATTGGGCGGTCGCTCAGCAGAAGTCTGTTCTGCTCGTCCTGTGATGGACTGGCTGACCTTTGACAAGGAAAACCTTAGCGGCACAGTGGATCGCCTTCCTGAAGCTGACGAGATCGATACTATGGTGAACGTTCAACTTGTGGTTGAGCTTTATTCTCGATAGACGAATCCAATATTCCTCTTTTGAAAATGTGACACTCGGCGTTCATTGAATGGCCGGATGTCACATTTTTTGTTATATAGGAGAATTGGATATGCATTGCGAGTTTGCTTCAATAGACCCGACAGGCCTGTAACGAATACCAGCACCCCACATCCCATGAAGTCTCATTCCCTCATTATTATCTGTCTGTTTGCCGCTTCAATTGTTCCGATTGAGCGGATTTTTGCTCAAGACTCCGTTGAAGAGAAGGCACGGAAGATTTTAGAGCTGAACAAGTCGTCTCTTGTTGTTGTTACGGTGAAGAGTACGCTTGATGCCAAGACCAGCGGGAGCCCACTTCCAGCAACAGATCAGCAGCGTCGGACTCTGGGCGTGACCATCGGAGAAGATGGATTGATTGTTGTTTCTAACACCGCGATCGATGCCAGTGTTGGTCTGGAGGGCCAGCGGGCTAAGCTGGACGAAGAGGAGGTCACTATTCAGTCAGCCCAGTCGACATTTACGGAAGTCGAGATCAGCTACGGGGATACAACGCTGCTTCACGGTAAGGTGGTGAGACAGGATGTTGATGCGGATACTGCGTTCATCATGCCCGACAAGTCAGAGGTGAAATCTCTCAACAAGAAATTTGAGTTTGTCGATTTCTCTCAGTTTGCAGCCACTGCACAAGTGGCTGATCAAGTTATAGGCCTTTCCCGTGCTTCATCGGTTTATGGATACATGCCGACATTGGTGATGGGACGGATCACAGGCGTGTTCAAAGGTGATCGTACTTTCTTCGTTGCTGAAGCCGGCACGGCTCAGGGGATACCAGTTTTCACTCTCGACGGAAAGCCGGTAGGAGTGACTGTTGTCAGGGTGATCGAAGGCAAGCCTTCCGGAGTGCTGGGAGTTTTGTCTGCTGGTTCGATTCAGATCATGTCCAACCTTGCTCGTGAGGCTGCCAAATAGTCGATGCGCCAACCGCATTGATGACCGGTTGGCCCGCAGATGGGCAGTCGGCCATTATTATGACGGCTACATAGACGATGGCAAAACGAGCATACGGGCGATTGGCAGAAAAGGGGCGTGAGATTCAGCTGGTTTCTGACGCGCAGTCGCTACTGAGCTGGGATCAGGAAGTACTGCTCCCCGAGAAAGGCATTGGATATCGTGCGGAGCAAATGGCGTGGTTCAGCGGGTGGGTTCACGAAAATTTTGTGTCTCAGGAGGTGGGCGATTGGATCAGCGAAGCCGAGGAGGAAGCGACCGATGAATTAGAGAAAGCCAACCTCCGTGAATGGCGACATCAATATGATCGGTCCACCTGCCTGCCCAAGTCGTTGGTCGAGGAATTTGCGCAGGCTCAGGTGCATGCGCAGGCTTCCTGGGCAGAGGCGAGAGAGAAATCGGAATTTGAAGTATTTGCACCTTCTCTCACGAAGCTAATAGACCTTTGTCGGGATCAGGCCGAGCGGTGGGGTTATGAAGAAACTTTATACGATGCGCTGATAGACCGTTTCGAGAGAGGGGCTTCCACGAAACGATTGACGACGACGCTCGGAGAACTCCGTAAGGAGTTGGTTCCCATTGTCGAACAGGCAACCTCGCAGCCTTCTCGGGCTGGCGTGCCGTGGAGTTCGGGCGAGTTCCCGATCGAAAGACAGGCTGCCTTCAATGAAGAAGTGGCGAGCTCGATCGGGTTCGATTTCAGTGCGGGAAGGATTGATACTGCTGTTCATCCCTTCTGTTCGGGAATGGCTCCGTTCGATACTCGCCTGACCACCCGGTATGATGAGTCAGATTTTCGCAGCTCGTTGTTTGGTGTCTTGCATGAGGCAGGGCATGGTCTCTATGAGCAAGGCCTGAACAGAGATCATCGGGGCATGCCGATAGGAAGTGCGGTTTCTCTAGGCATACACGAGTCTCAGTCCCGCCTCTGGGAGAACCATGTAGGAAGAAGTTTTGGATTCTGGGAGAAGTGGCTTCCCCGTGCGGTTCACTATTTTCCCCAGCTTAGGGGAGTAACTGTTGAAGAAATGTATGACGGGGTGAATCAGTCAACTTCGAGCCATATCAGGGTCGAAGCAGATGAAGTGACCTACGATCTGCATATCCTACTTCGGTTTGAACTGGAGAAGGCAATATTCTCGGGCGAACTGGATGTGGCGGCAATTCCTGCCGAGTGGAACTCCCGCTTCGAGCAATACTTTGGTCTTCCGGTAGAGAATGATAGGCAGGGTTGCCTTCAAGACATTCATTGGAGCATGGGAATCTTTGGCTATTTCCCCACCTATAGCCTGGGTAACATCAATGCCGCGCATCTTGCGGAGGCGGCGACGAAGCAGATTCCCGGGCTCGCTGCTCAGATGGATCAAGCAGATTACTCGGGGTTACTGGAGTGGATGCGGACCCATATTCACCAACGGGGCAGCGTTTTGCTTCCTGATGATTTGATCGAGGAATCTACCGGTACTCCCGCTGATACCGGTGCTCTGATTCAGCATCTGAAGAGTCGGTATCTCAGGTGATATCTACCATCGATGGCGTGAAACACCGAGTCATGCAGCTAGGTGGTGCACCCATGCCGCATTCTGCACAAAAATTGCTTCATTGCTAAACTATGCTTTTACAACAGGGTTCAATTTGCTACCCTCCAAATTAGTCCGCCAACTCGTCATTAATGGATCTTTCATATACAGCCCCAATTCAGCCGCTTAATCAGAGAGCGCGGATTGAACCTGCTACATTGGAGGATTTGCCGCGTTTGACGGATCTGACAATGGCACTTTTCGAGATAGAGCGAGACTTCGTTCCTGATCGAGCGAAACAAGAAGGCGGTTTGCGGGCGATTCTTGAGCAACCAAGTCGTGGACGGATTTTTGTGGTTCGGACGGACTATGAAATTATCGGAATGGTCAACGTTCTCTTCACGCTCAGCACGGCGATGGGAGGTTTTGTCGTTAATCTCGAGGACGTTATAATCCACCCTGATTTTCGCCGGTGTGGATACGGGGCTCAGTTAGTTAATTACGTGATCGATTTTGCCAAGCGCAAAGACTTCAAGCGCATTACTTTGCTGACCGACAAAATGAGTAGTGAAAGTCAGAGCTTTTTTGAGAAGTTGAATTTCCAGCATTCGCATATGATTCCGATGCGACTGAGCCTTACGGAATGAGTGCTCATTCCCTGTCTGAATGATCGAGTGAAGTGCCGCTCTGATCTGTGAGCGGTTCATCATGATCGATTGTCATCTTCATCTGCAGGACTCAGCTTTTGATGAGGTGCGGGAGAAGGTTGTCGGCGATCTCCGCCGAGCGGGTGTCAGGCGACTGGTTGTCAATGGCACGGGGCCTGAAGACTGGGATGAGGTGTCGGGTCTGGCGGGGCGTATTACTGAAGTGATCCCTTTCTATGGCGTCCACCCCTGGAAGTCAGACCATCTTCCGGAAAACTGGGAAGACGTTCTCAGGCAGCTCCTCTCAAAGTCGCAGAAATCTGGTGTCGGCGAAATAGGGCTGGATAAGTGGATCCGCCACCATGATATCGAAAAGCAGCGGGACATCTTTCTGCGCCAGCTAAAAATAGCAGATGAATTGAGTCGGGCGGTCACTGTGCACTGTCTCAAAGCCTGGGGGCATCTGTTGGACTGCCTTCGGATTTCTGGACTGTCGAGACCGTTTCTGCTGCATTCATATACAGGCCCTGCTGAACTGATCAGCGAGCTCATTGAACTAGGGGCCTATTTTTCGTTGTCGGGGTACTTCTTTCGCGAGGAAAAGGCGGCAAAACTTGAGCTCTTCGAAAGTATCCCGGATGAGCGGATTTTGCTCGAAACTGATGCGCCTGAGATGATGCCGCCGATGCGGTTAGTTCGGGACAGGCTGCCCGATCAGGCTGACGGCAGAGAAGTGAACCATCCTGCCAATATTGTCGCCATCTACGAAGCATTTGCTTCCTGGAGGGGGATTTCGATGAGGGACTGCTGCCTGCGGATGGATCGTAATTTCTCCGCTTGGTATGGGCAGACTACTGGCCGAGAGCCTCTCCAATAGAAATGGATAGATCATTCATCGAAAACGGCTTCGCCAGCAACCCGGTGAAACCCTCATTGGCGTAGGTATCGCCAGGCTCGTCGTCAAAATATCCGCTGGTTGCGATGACGAGGACATCGGGGTCTGCCTTTTTTAGCTCTCGTAGAACGTCGAGGCCGTTCAGCCCTCCGGGGAGAGTCATGTCCAGCAGAACTACATCGATCGGCTCGGCCGAGTCCAAGTGGCGGCGATAAGTGCTGATCGCATCTTCGCCGTTCAAGGCAGAAAGTGTTTCATGGCCGAGGTGGCCTAGTATTCCCTGCGTTGCTTTTAGGACACCCGGTTGATCCTCCACGATAAGAATACGGCAAGCAGAGGGGACGAGAGGAATGACATTTTCATTTCGGCCATCCATTTTGGACGAAGCCGGATTCTCAACCGTTGCCGGTGGGGTGGGGCCCGTGTCCACTGCGCAAGATGGCAGAAAGACTAGGAACTCAGTTCCTACGCCAACTTTGGATGCGGCACGTATGGCGCCCTGATGAAGCTCAACAATGGCCCGGCAAGAGGCCAACCCGAAACCACTCCCGTCCGGCTTCGTCGAGAAATTCTGTTCGAAGATTCTTGGGAGAATCTCCTCAGGGATTCCACAGCCACGGTCCCTGACGGAGACTACGGAGTAGTTGCCTCCCGGTACTGAAAACGGGTTCTCATCACCGAAGTCCCCATTACCGGCCGTGAGGTGTAGGACTCCTCCGCTGGGCATGGCCTGACAGGCGTTAATGACCAGATTGTGAAGAACCTGGTAGATGCGGTTTGGATCCCCTTCAACTGGACGCAAATTGGGTTCCACCGTCAGATGGCAGCTGACGCGAGATCCGGCGGTGCACAGGCTGGAAACGCGCTTCACGAGATCACCGAGATTAAAGACCGAATCGCCTACCTGATCATCCCTGGTGAAAGCAAGCATCTGGTGCGCGAGAATTTCGGCGTCATCGAGAGCCAGATTGGCATCTCCAAGATAGGTGCTCAAGCGGGAGTTGGACCCTGAGATAGATCTCGCCATCTCGAGATTTGATTTGATGGCTTGGAGTGCATTTTTGAAATCATGGGCCACTCCGCCTGCCGCCATGGCAAGAGACTCCTGTCGTGTGTCTTGAAAGGAGTCCTCCAGATCGATCGCAGGTTCCTCTTCTTCGATAGAGGGTTCTTCCGACTGCATGGGAAGATCGGAATTCACAGAGAAAGTCAGGGTGAAATGGGGAGGCTCCCCAATGCGGCGGTGGGTGGGCCGAATTGTCCAGTGAGCAATTTCGCGGCTGCCTCCATTTCGGATCAATACTCGATCCATCCAGCAGTATCCCGGTCGGTCAGCAATGACCGGAAGTTTTTCGATCAGGCTTCGCAGATCGGCGCGGTCATAGATCAAGCCGAGAGGAGAACCCACGAGAGATGATTTCTCGTAGCCGGTCTCCTCCAAAACGGCATCGTTGGCAAAAACGATCTTGGGGCCGAGAGGAGTAGCTGCGGTGGCCTCAATGACCAGAATGGCCACATGGGTATCCTGAGTGAGAGTGTTCTTCTCCTCAGTCGATGGAAGTGCAGTCCCGGCGAGACTCATTGTGCGAAATAGTCAGTTAACCAGAGAGGCGGAAGCGGGCCCAACCTCAGGATAGTTATTTAGGCGAATTAAACTACTTAAGAAAGCTAAAACATATTTTTTTGGAGATTTGGGCACAAAAAAGCCCGGAAGCGAACTCCCGGGCTTAATTTATTCAATACTTGAGTCGAATCCGATCAGGCAAAAAGCTCCGTGATCGGTTGATTCTCGGTGACGATTTCGTCAGTCTTAGGATCACGGGTGTGACCGGCGACGAGGAATGGACGTCCAGATGGTGCATAGACCACCTTGTTGAGATCAAGTCCAAGCGCGTGGGCGATGGTGGCGTTGAATTGACCCGGAGTGACTGGGTTTTCTTCAACAGCCATGCCGAGTTTGTCAGACTTACCGTAGACCTGACCGCCAGTGATTCCGCCGCCAGCAAAGAAGGTGGAGAATACTCGTGGAAAGTGATCGCGACCACCGTTGGCGTTGATCTTCGGCGTCCGTCCAAACTCGGTGCCGAGCACGATGAGCGTCTTCTCGAAGAGCCCTTCAGCCTTGAGGTCATCGATCAGGGCGCTGAGTGCCTTATCGAGTCCGCCTCCGGTCGTTTGAATGGAGTTCCACAGGTTATTGTGCATGTCCCAACCGCCTGAACGAACTTCGACAAATCGAATGCCGGACTTCACCAGGCGCTTAGCGAGCAGGGCCCCTTTACCAACCCGGCTATTCCCGTAGGTTTGCAGCTTCTTTTGGTAATCGGGCTCCTTTGAAAGATCAAAGGTATCAAGGTCTTCACTCTGCATGAGCTGAAGTGTTTCATCGTAGAACTGAGTGTAAGCGCTGACTTCATCAGTCTTAAACTTACGCTGGAACGACTCGTCGAAAGTATTCATCAGGTCGATGCGCTTCTCGAACAGATTATCGTCAACACCTTCAGCGGGGACTGAGTTCTGGACTCCTTTTTCAGGATCACCGATCGGCAGTGGCGCGAGGGCAGGTCCGAAGAATCCAGCTCCGGGGCCACCACCACCGCCGCCGATGGTTACGGAGTCAGGAAGCGTCTCGTGCTTTTTACCAAGGAGTGTTTGTGCCCACGGGCCCATAGTGGGGTGAACGATGGTGGCGCGAGGGCCATAGCTGGTGTGCATCCAGTAGGAGCCGCCACGGTGGTCGCCGGTCTTCTGAGTCATGGATCGAACCAGAGCGACATCCTTGAATCGCTTTGCGATTCCAGGCATGAACTCGGAGACTTGGATACCGGCGACGCCTGTGTCCAAGCCTTTAGTGTTACCACCAGTTTCCGTCCCTGGCTTGGGATCGAAGGTGTCGATGTGAGTCATTCCACCGGACATGTAAAAGAAGATACAATGTTCGGCTTTTCCTCCTCCTGCAGCTTGAACGGCTTGCATGCCGTTTGCGAGCGGAAGAATGCTGACGCCTAGAGCTGTCTTGGCGGTGCGAGACACAAACTGACGGCGGCTCAACTGGTCCAGATTACTTAGTTGGTCTTTCATACGATTAGGTTGGTTAAAATTTGAGACTTAAAAGGGGTTATTGGATGAACATGAATTCACGGGTGTTGACGAGGGCCCAGATGACGTTGCCGATGGCATTGGCCTCGACTTCCATCTTCTGCTTGTCACTCATACCGCTGTCAGTTTTGGCTCGCATGCCGGACTGAGCTGCTGATTTCTCATTCGACGCCGGGTAGCGTGTCAGCACACTGAGAAAGATTTTATCAATTTTGTCGGTTTTAGAACCGCGACCATTGGCAATCTCTTTGATCAGATAGGCATCAGGGCTGGAGAGCACTTTGTTAGTGATAGTGCCGTTTAGCAGGGCCATCACCTGAGGCGAGGATCCCCCGGAGAACTGGTTCTCGATGAGCTGTTTGTCAGATTGACCAAACATGCGCAAAAAGTGACCTGGAGCCATGGGCTGCCTGAGCTCGGATGCTCGATACATCGCCTCGCCATTGATGCTGTCGTCGCGGCTGACATACTGTCCGTCATACTTGGTCAGCTTGCCGATGTTCCCCCAGTCTGCTTTGTAGGCGAGGATTTCCTCAGCCGTCTTGAAGACGGATGTGTCAGTGCTCATCCACTCTCGATACTTTTGAGCTCCTGTCCGCACGACTCCCTCTGGATCGGGCGTCGTCAGGGCAACGAGGGAGTCCCAGATTTGCTCGGCTGTCATTCGGCGAAGAATGGGGCCGGGAAAGTGGAAGGTGCCCTTGTCAATTTGGGTCAACGAAGGAGACATGGTCTCCGCCTCACGTTGATAGGTCTTAGAGTTGTAGACCACCCGGAAGAAGTCCTTAACGCTGAAGTCGAGGTCTTGCATCATCTCTTCGAGGAAAACAAGTAGTTCGTAGTTTTCAGCCTGACCGTCTAGGTGACCGGGGATGTTGTAGACGGGTTCGATCTGGCCGAGACCAAAGGCAATCTTCCAGAAGCGATTCACCGCGTTCACCGTGAAACGGGGGTTGTCTGGAGATACAACCCACTCCGCGAATGCGTGACGAGGTGACTCATACTCGTCTACTTTCATGATGTCACCAAAGTAAGTGGAGGGCTGGACCTTCATATTAGGCTCGCCGTCGTCGTATTTGTAATCGTGAGGAAGTTGAACGGCGTTTGAACCATCGTCGTGCACCACGGTGGTTTTGGTTCCCAGCCAACCGCTGAGATTGCGATCAACGGTATCATTCTCGCGGAGCTTGCCGGCTGCCTTCAGGATGACTCCCATTCTTTCGAGTTCACTCTTGGTCTCGCTGGAGCCGCTCATCATCATCATGGATGAGTCATTCCCACGGAGTCGCATCTCGGTCTCTCCCATGAAAGAAGCCATTTTGAAGAAGTCCATTTGGTAGACTTCCTCAAACGGGTGGTCGTGACACTGAGCACAAGTGATCTCCGTGCCCATGAAAATGGTGAAGGTATTGGAGAGGTTGCAGAGGCGCATGCCAGAGTCTGCCAGGAGATAACCTGAAGCTGGTGCCTCTGAGATATGACCACTGGCAGTCAGTAGCTCCCTGGCCATTTCATTGTAGGGCTTGTCATCCCGAATGCTCTGCTTCACATACTCGATGTAGGGGTCGACCTTAAGGTCTCCGTTACCCATCATGGTGACGCCTTCGCGAATTCGGAAAAGATCGGAGTAATAGTTATACATCCGCATGGCAAATCCCTCGGAATCGAGCAGTTCATTGATCAGCTCGGCCCGTTTTGTGGGACTGCGTTCCTTGAGGAAGGTTTCCGCCTCGTCGAAGGTGGGAATCCGACCAGCCACGTCGAGGTAGACACGACGCAGAAATTGATTGTCAGTCGTCCTCTCATTCGGGATACACATTTGCATCTCTCTCTCGATTTCCTCTTTGCGCTTAATCTTCTCAGCGTTGTTGAGTTCGCTGTTCTGAGGTAGTGCAGCGAGTTCCTCGCGAAGCCCGTAATAGCTTGTCTTCAACTTGCCGAGTACGAGTTTGTCAATCTCCGCCGCAAGCGCGATCGGATCAGAAGGAAGATTGCCTTTCACGAAAAGCCGGTCTTCTTCGCTGAGTTTGGCGATGGCATAGTTCATGACCTTGCCGTCGGGGAGCTTCAGTTTGACCTGAGCCGTGGCACCGGCACCCGCCGTGCCTACAAATTCAGCTTCAAGAGATTTGCCGTCAGCCGACGTCCATGTTCGCATTGCTGCTTCGAGCATGGGTGTCGAAAACAAAGCGATCCCTAGAAGCAGGGGAGCTAGTGGTTTCATAGTTGGGGTATTCATCATTGGGTTTGTTCGTTTGGGAAGGATGCTGAATGAGCCGCTAAAAGGGAATAGCGCAGTGCCGGTAGAGCGTTACATGTAGAGTGAACCTAATTTATGGAAATTATAAATAAATACAACAGTTACTTACTTGCTGAGGTTTTGAATGGCCGAGGTTGGAATGGCATCCCGGAAAAAGTAAAGCTCATCGATCCAGCCTTCAAACCGGCTGGGCTGGTGGCTGCCCATGATGAGTTGGCTGGCACGGCCCTGTTCAATGGCTCCAGCTTGCGAGTCGCTGAGTGATTCCTGTTTCCCGTCAACAAAGAGATGGAGATGAGACTGTAAGCTGGCGTTTTCGCCACCAATGAAGCGGCAGGCGACGTGGTGCCAGTTTCCGTCTGCAATATCAGTGCTGCCAACGATGTGACCTCCGCCGTGGTCCACGCGAAGGGCCCCCTTTGAGGCTTGGTCTAAATCCAGATTGCATGATAGGGCCCAACCTAGCCCTTCGCGCCCATAATGGAGGAGCGTATCTCCTGAGCTGCGGTTGATTCGAGGAGGGATTTTGAGCCAGAAGCTGATGGTGTGCGGCTCTTCAAGTCGAAATTCCCGTGAAAGGGGCACTTCGATGAATTCCCCTCGGCGAAACACGAGCCCGCTTCCGCTATATCCCGGCGCACGATGGGGTGACTGGTACATTTCACCCGTCGCGATTATTGGCACGTCGAAGTGGCGCAGTGATCCAGAGTCCTCAATGATACCACCTTCGGATTCATCAAAGGTAAATCGCAACGAAGGCTGCGGAGCTGGTGACGAATCGAGAGTCAAAACGAACGACTCCCCATTGTAGGGGATCGTGGACAGCTCGCTGCGAGTTCGTTCATCCGCCCGTAAGGCGAGACCTTCACGAACAAGCGTTGAAACTGAGTTGCCCTGGGTGCGGCTTGCCTCTACAACCCCTTCCATGACATGGAGCTCAGAATCTCCATTTCTATTGACCGAGACGCCAAAGCGAGTTCCCAGATCAACGACATTCAAACGCGGGGTATTGACAGTGAAGCCCGATGCGGGCTTAGGAACCTCAGAGACAATCCGCCCGAATTTGAGAAAAACTCGGTTGTTTGATTCGATACTGAGTTTGGCGGGCCCTTCGATGGTGGAGGTGGCCCCGGAGTTGAAAGCGATTTTCGCCTGTCCGGATTCAATCTCAAGCAAGCCAGGCGTAAGCCATCCGTCTTCGCGCAAATTCCCAAAAGTGGCCGGGGACCATTGCAAATCCTCGGAAGCTTCTAAGCGGGCGACAAAACTGGACGAATTACCCTTGGCTTCATCGGATGGTGGCCCCTGAGCATTGCCGAAGATGACCGATTGCAGCAGGAACATGAGGGCGATGGACGCCGCTGCCGAAATGACCCCGGCCTTGATCAAGTCCGGCCAGCGAATGGCGCGTAACCCTTCGCGCTCTTCGACGATCTCCGTGAGAACTGATTTGGCGAACTCCCGATGATCATCAGCACCTTCAGAATTCAAGTGAGCCATGACGGATTCATTGAATGAAGCTTCCTTCTCGGCCGCCTCATCCCCGATCATGACCCCGAGGGCGGAGTGAACCTGCAGCTGTTGGAGGAAGCTGCTTCGCAGTTCCCTGTCATTGCGGAAGGCACGCTCCATTTGTTGGCGGGCACTCTCATCGAGTTCGCCAGACAGATAGGCTTCTATGTGTTCAGAATTCACGGTGTTGGGGTGGCTCCTAGTGAGGTCTCCAGTTTGGTCTCAATGCATTTGCGAAGCGCTGTACGGATTCGGCAGAGCGTGGTTCGGACCCAGGCCTCGCTTTGGTCAAAGGCACCAGCCATCTCGCGGGAAGACTCGGAAAGTTTGTATTTGTGTTCCAAAAGCGATTTCTGCTGCTCGGGGAGGCGTCGCAGGCACTCCTCCAGATACACCACCACAGTGGGCTCGGGCGAGATATCCGCTTTGCCTGCCTGTTCCAAAATATAGTGCTCCAGAAAGCGATCGCGGTTCTTCGAGAGTCGCTGGTGACGAAGCGTCTCCTTGCGAACCAGATTGAACGCAATGGCTCGAATCCATTTCCCAAAGTCCGTCCCGGCTTCAAAGTCAAGAATGTGGCGGTGAGCGAACACGAATGTCTCGTGAGCAATCTCGTCAATCAGATGCGGGATTGGCAACTTCATGGCGATAAACGCCCTCAGCCGATGGCTGTGCAGATTCAGCAACTCTTCAAAAGCGCTGAGATCTCCGTCCTGTATTCGGACAACCAGACTGGTTTCTGTTTCGTGTTCTGACACTGCATAGAAATATACCTTCGAGGCGACCAAGTGTGACAGGATCTTTTGCGGATTTTTGCCAATCCTGAAAGTGGTGGCATATGGCCGCCTTACTTGCGGGGGACAATCCCGACGAAGTTTCTCACTGTTTTGAAGGGCTCGACTTGAACTGCTGCCGATGAGGCTCCGCCGTCATAATAGAGGCCACTTGAGGTGCCTCCATCCAGATTGAGAGCCCGATAAATCTTACGAGAGGGTGAAAAAGTGGAGCTGGCCAGGATCTCGCCCAATTCCGCGAGGGTGAAGGAGTCACTCAGGCCGAGGGCAAACCACTTGTCCCCATCGTGGAGAATAAAGGTGCGCCGTCGCGAGCTTTCGGGGGAGAGACCCCTGACCGTGTTGCCACGATCCACGAGAAAGGGGCCGGCCTGAATGAGCTCGGTCGCTTTGTATTTCGAGCCATATTCCGAACGGCGTAACAGGTAGGGATTGCGATTTCCGCTTGAGAGAATCAATCCGCTGAGTAAGCCGCCAGTGCCAAAAGTGCCTATCGAATTGCCCCCGGCGATCATGAGTCCGGAAGGAGCATGGGATTTGAGAAAAAAGCCACCGTTGCAGCCGGCCAGGCATTGATTCTGCTCCATCGCGGCGGCAAGCGTCGAATAGACAGGTTGATCGGCCGGTCCATTGTCGATGACCTTAAATGTGAAATCGGCGGCGTTGAACCAGATTAGATCAATGCGCCGGGTGGAGAAAAAGCCTGAGGCGCCGGGACGGGAGATCGATTTCCGTTCTTGAATAAGGGGGGACTTAGGATCCTGGGCCGGAGAAATGTCCTCGACTTTCCATTGGGCGGAAAGAGGCGAGACAGCGCAAATCGCCAGGATGAAGGGAAGGATGAATCTCATATAGGCAACCTCTCATTTGATGGCGATGGCCATCAATGTCTGGAAATGAGGTGGTTCGGCTTCCCTGTCGACAACAGAAATGTCGATATCCCTGAATCCGGCTCCTTCGAGGAAGCGGTTAATACCCAACTCAGAAAACCCTAACCAGATATCGGCGTAAAGTTCGCGGGCGTCTTCGAACTGATGCTTGAGAAGGTCGAGAATCACAATTCGACCGCCTGGTTTGAGGATGCGATGGGCCGCCAGGATAGCGTCGTCGGGCTTCTCCGCGTGATGCAGCGACTGACTGAGAAACACTAAATCCACTGAATTGTCATCAATGGGAGGATTCTCAATCTCGCCAAAACGATATTCTAGGTTCTTGAAACCATTCTCCTTGGCTACTTTGGAGCCGTAGGCGACCATTTTTGCGGAATTATCAATCGCAATCACCTGCTCTGCTCTCTGAGCCAGAAGTTGGGAGAAGGTGCCTTCTCCGGCCCCGAGATCCGCAATCACCATGGGTGGCATCAGTTTGAGCAGCGTTTCGGCCAGCGCCTTCCAGGACCGACCCGGAATGTAGGTTTTGCCAAATTTTCCGGCGAGAGCATCAAAATAGGCTCGAGCTGCGTTTCGTCGCTTTTTCAGAGCGATTTCCAGCGCGGCGAGGTCTTCCGGGATTTCATCGATGTCTGTTGCGGCCAGGTCGATGGTCTGAAGCAGGCGGTTGTCGATTTCACCCTGTTCATCTCCGAAAGCATAGATGACATGCTTTCCTGACCGTCGATCTGAGACCAGTCTGGCTTGACGCAGTTGCGAGAGGTGGGTGGAAATCCGGGATTGGCCCATCCCGAGTACCTCCTGCAGCTCAACGACAGAGAGGTTTTCCTGTCGAAGTAAGTTCAAGATGCGAACCCGGGTAGAGTCGGCAATAAGCCGCAGCGTTTTCAGCGTTGACGCCATAAATAATGGAATTAATGTATCAACCAATCAAGATTTGTAAATACGACATGACAAACTCATTCATATTCTCCTCCGAATCCGTCACCGAAGGTCATCCCGACAAGGTGTGTGATACCATCTCCGACTCTATTGTCGATGCCTGTTTTGAGCAGGATACAGCGTCACGGGTAGCTTGTGAGACCATGGTGAAAGACAACATGGTTGTTCTTGGTGGTGAAATTACCACGGCTTCCAAGTTTGACTACCGCGAGGTGGTCAAGGAAGCGATCGAGGGAATCGGTTACACGAACGACGACTGTAAGTTCAATGCGTCGAATTTTTTCTTCGTCAACGCACTGGGTCAGCAATCTCCTGATATTGCTCAGGGTGTGGATGCGGCTGGAGCTGATAATAAGGTCACGGCTGAGCAGGGTGCTGGCGATCAGGGCATCATGTTCGGATACGCGGTGAAAGAGACTCCGGAGTTGATGCCGGCTCCCATTGCCTATTCTCACAAACTGGGACGTGCCATCACGGATCTTCGAAAGAGTGGTAATTACAACTGGCTCCGCCCTGACAACAAGACGCAGGTATCGATCGAATACGTTGACGGTAAGCCCCATCGCATCACTGCAGTGGTGGTTTCAACTCAGCACTCTGCCGACATCACGACTCAGGAGATTCGCGACGTGCTCAAAAAGGATCTCGTGGAGGCACAGCTTCCCGGTGAGCTTCTCACCGAAGACACCGAGTATCATATCAACCCGACTGGTCTTTTCATCATTGGCGGCCCTGAAGGTGACTGCGGGCTGACTGGCCGTAAGATCATCGTCGATACCTACGGTGGCATGGGCCGTCATGGTGGTGGTGCTTTTTCCGGTAAGGACCCCAGCAAGGTGGATCGTTCCGCAGCCTACATGGCGCGTTACGTAGCCAAGAACGTGGTCGCGGCCGATCTTGCTGATCGCTGTGAGCTTCAGCTTGCTTACGCGATTGGTTACCCCGATCCAGTCAGCGTTCACGTGGATACCTTTGGTACCAATCACATTGACGAAGCGAAGATTGTTGAGGCGGTGAAGAGCATATTCTCCTTCAAGCCCGCTGAATTCATCGGGCAGTTGAATCTGCTTCGTCCAATCTACCGCAAGACGACCAACTACGGTCATTTCGGTCGTGAAGATGATCTCGACGCCCTGACCTGGGAGAAGACAGACAAGGTCGATGCTCTCAAGAGCGCCTGTGCCTAAGAGGGCAGGGACTGACAATTTTGAATTTTAGACAAAGACACACATGAGCGTAGAAGTGGCAATTAAGGATAATTACAAAGTCGCCGATATCAGCCTTGCTGATTTCGGGCGGAAAGAAATTGAAGTAGCTCAGCACGAGATGCCGGGTCTTATGGTGACACGGTCCAAGTATGCGGCGGAAAAGCCTCTCGCAGGTGTTCGTGTTATGGGCTCTCTGCACATGACCATTCAGACCGCTGTTCTCATCGAGACCCTTGTGGATCTTGGTGCAGACGTTCGCTGGTGCAGCTGTAACATCTTCTCAACGCAGGATCACGCAGCAGCTGCGATTGCTGCCACGGGTGTTCCTGTTTTCGCCTGGAAGGGTGAGAGCCTTGAAGAATACTGGGACTGCACCGAAGCGGCTCTGACCTGGCCTGATGGCAAGGGGCCTGAGCTCATCGTCGATGACGGCGGTGACGCGACTCTGCTGATTCACAAAGGCGCTGAACTCGAAGCGGGTGACCGTTCATTCATCGACAGTGAGTCCGAGAGTGAAGAGGAGGAGGTCATTAAGAACCTTCTTCGACGCATCAACGGTCAGGACACTCAGAAGTTCACCAATTACATGAAGGATTGGAAAGGTGTTTCCGAAGAGACCACGACGGGTGTTCACCGTCTCTATCAGATGGCTGAAGCCGAGACACTTCGTGTTCCTGCTATCAACGTGAACGATTCCGTAACCAAGTCGAAGTTCGACAACCTCTACGGTTGCCGAGAGTCACTCGTTGACGGTATCAAGCGTGCCACTGACGTAATGATCGCTGGTAAAGTTGCCGTAGTCTGCGGATACGGTGATGTCGGTAAAGGTTGTGCCCAGACCCTCCGCGGATTTGGCGCTCAGGTCATCGTGACTGAGATCGACCCTATTTGTGCTCTTCAGGCGGCTATGGAAGGCTTCCGAGTATTGCCAATCGAGGAAGCTATCGCTACGGCCGATATTTACGTCACCACGACAGGGAACAAAGACATCATCCGCCTTGATCACATGCTCGCCATGAAAGATCAGGCCATCGTTTGTAACATCGGTCACTTCGATAATGAGATCCAGGTTGCTAAGCTTGAGGCTCAAGAGGGAGTTGAGAAAGTGAACATCAAGCCTCAGGTGGATCGTTATACATTGCCTAACGGTAATCAAGTCTTCCTCCTTGCTGAGGGACGTCTCGTCAACCTTGGTTGCGCGACAGGTCACCCAAGTTTCGTGATGTCTAACAGCTTCACTAACCAGACGCTCGCTCAGATCGATCTCTGGAAGAACAAGGACAACTACGCTGTTGGAGTTTACGTTCTGCCTAAGCATCTTGACGAAGAGGTAGCTCGACTTCACCTCGAGAAAATCGGCGCCAAGCTGACGGTGCTCACTGAAGAGCAGGCTGCTTACATCGGCGTGCCTCAGGATGGCCCCTACAAGCCAGAGCACTACCGCTACTAATCGCAGCTTGTCTGAATAGACCTTATCGAAAAAGCCGACGGGAGACCGTCGGCTTTTTTGTGTATACTGAAAATGGGGCAATGTTTGTACGACTTTTTCAGCAGGTTACAGATTTGTCACAAGTTGCGGTTATGGTATCAGGCAATCATAAAGAAGGTTCTGATCGACGATAGTTTAAGACGACGAATCCCCCAGAGCATGCCAACCATTCTTATCGCAGATGATGAACCGGATATTCGCGAACTTCTTTCGCTTAAGCTGGAGCGTGATGGCTTTGCGATTCTGGAGGCTGAGGATGGCCTTGAGGCTGAGGCTGTAGCGTTGAAGCAAAAGCCGGATCTGATCATTCTGGACCTGATGATGCCGGGAAAGAACGGCATCGCCGTCTGCAAGAGTCTCAAGGAGGATTCTAGAACTGCCAATATCCCGATTCTAATGCTTACGGCCCGGGAAGGGCTTGATGAGAAAATTGCCGGACTTGAACTGGGCGCGGATGATTATATGACTAAGCCGTTCAGTCCGAAAGAGCTCGTACTGCGAGTGCGGAATATTCTTCGACGGACACTTGCGGTGGAATCCGGAGCCGTTTTTGAATTAGGCGATTTTCGCCTCGATAAAAACAATCTGAAATTTCACCTCGCGGGTGAAGAGATTGATTTAACCTCCACTGAATTTAAGCTCCTCCTGGCTTTGATTGAGGTTCCCGGAACCACCCGGGAACGCGAAGGGCTTCTTCGGAAGATCTGGGGTTACAGCGATCAATCGCAGACCCGCACCCTGGATACTCATATCAAAAGGCTTCGCTCAAAGTTAGGCCGATATGGGCAGACTATTGAAACTATCCGTTCGGTTGGCTACCGATTCGACAATTCCGAATTTTCAAAAGACTGACGCGTGGAGGTAATCGTAATCATATTGCTGGCCCTGACCTGCCTTTGGCTTTCAGTTAGTCTGAGGGATCTGAAGAAAGGGATTAGCTCGCTCACTGAGGCACTTCGTTCAGCGCCGTTGCCTGATCATGCTTCGCTGCATCCATCGGTAGGTCGTGGATCAATGGACAGCCTGTCCAGCGTTGTAACTGATCTACTGGCTGAAGCGGAACTGCATCGTCAGTTGGAGGAAGGACGTCGTGAGGTGTTGGACTTCGTATTGGATCAAATTGAGAACGTCATCTTTATTGTGGATGAAAACCAAAGCATTAGATACTCCAATGCTGCCGCCAGAGGGCTCTTTGCAACAGGGAGGAGGCACGAGCAATCTCAGCTGATCGAGGTTTGCCTCGAGCACCGAATTGTCGAGACTGTTGCCCGTGCTATGGAGGCAGGCGCGCCTGCTCAGGAGCGCGTTGAGTTGGCGAATACCTCACGAATTCTGTTGGTGGAAGCGCAGCCGATTGGCCGGACTCATCCTCTCGGCCCAGGGGCTTGGTTGTTGATTCGCGACATCACCGCTGAGTTACAGATGGAGCAAACCAGAAAAGATTTTGTAGCTAATGCGTCGCACGAGCTCCGGACCCCTCTTTCTATTATTAATGGTCACATTGAAATGCTTGAGGAAGAGATCGGTGGAAAGACTTTCGAAGTCTTGAAAAAGCACGCTGATCGAACTTCGAAGATCGTTGAGGATATGTTGTCGATATCTAAACTCGAGGGAGCTGAATTGAACGCGGACTTTTTAAGTAAAGAGGAGTTCGATATGGGCGATTGCATCATTGGTGTTGTCGAACAACTTCAGCCGATCATTGATGAACGTGGTACCAAGGTTTCGGTTAGACTTCCGGAGAAGAAGCTTAGGGCGTTCTTCGGCGATCGATTCCACTTTGATCAGATCTTCTTCAACCTGATTGAAAATGCGTTGAAACAGAATCCCAAAGAAGGTTTAAAAATTTCTGTGAGGGTAAAGAAGGACGAGCTGGACGAGAAGTTTACGATCGATGTCATCGACAATGGCGTCGGCATTCCTGCGGCCGATCTCAATGAAGTCTTCAAAAGGTTTTACCGTGTTGAGAAGCATCATTCACAAGCTATTAAGGGAACTGGTCTCGGACTCTCAATTGTGAAGAGGGCCGTTGAGGCCCATCACGGATCTATTTCAGTAGAGAGCCAGCCCGGGGCGCGTACTTGCTTCACAATAGTGCTGCCGGTTACTCCGTCAGAGTGACTGGCTCGCCTTCCTGGATAGGAACGGTAACAAGCATCGCCTTAGCTGGGGCTATTCTCAGATGATGGGCCGACGTGGCGGATATCCTCAGCGTTGGTCATGTAGATGGCATCTTCCCCGATGTTGACGGCATGGTCGCCGACCCGTTCAAGACAGCGAACAATGAAAATCAGGTGCAGGTAAGTGCGAAGATTTTCCACATCATCCTCCATCGCCTGGGTTAGGGCCTTGATCGCTTTTCGATGCAACTTATCGAGCACGAGATCTCGCTCATGGAGCCCCAAGGCCAGGTCGACTTCTCCTTCAGCGAAAGAGCGAATCGCGTCGGTGAGGATGTCCGATGCCATGGTGTAGACGGGCTCGATCAAGCGGGTCTGAGGCAGCTCAGGCCTTTTGAGAACTTTTCGCGCTCGGCGGGCGATGTTCTCAGCCTGATCGGCGATCCTTTCAAGGTTGTTGGAAGTTTTCATCGAGGCGATCACCGAACGAAGATCCGTAGCAACCGGGTTGTAGCGCATCAGTATTTCCATGCTCTCTTTGTCGATGCTTCGTTCGAAGGCGTTAACCTCTTCGTCTTCGGCGATCGCGTCGTTGCAGAGGTCTTCATTTCGGTCCAATAGTCCTCTCACGGAATTTCGAAGATTTTCTGAGGCAATGCTTGCCATGGTCAGGACCGACTTTTTTGAGTGATTCAGAGCGGTGTCGTAGTCTCCGAGAATGTGAGTGTGATCTGGCATGGTGTTTCCTGGTGAGATGGATCAGCCGAATCTTCCGCTGATGTAGTCCTCGGTCTGCTTGATGGTCGGGTTGGTGAAAATCTGGGTGGTCGAATCAAACTCTATCAATTCACCTAGGTAGAAAAAAGCAGTCTTGTCAGAGACTCGCGCGGCCTGCTGCATATTGTGGGTCACCACGACGATGGTGTATTTTTCCTTCAGTTGAATGATTAAATCTTCAATGATGGCTGTGGAAATCGGGTCGAGAGCTGAGCAGGGTTCATCCATCAGGATGACCCGGGGTTGCACCGCGATAGTCCGAGCGATACAAAGGCGCTGCTGCTGGCCACCTGAAAGTCCCAATCCGCTAGCATCGAGGCGGTCTTTCACCTCATCCCATAATCCCGCCAGCCTCAGGCTGTTTTCCACGGCTTCGTCGAGAGTTGATTTTCTTTTGACTCCGTGAATGCGAAGGCCGAAAGCCACGTTTTCATAGATGCTCTTGGGGAATGGATTGTACTTCTGGAAAACCATTCCGACATGTTTTCTCAATTCAATGGGATCCACAGCCGGATCGCAGATGTCAGTTCCGAGAATCCGGATAGCTCCCTTGGTGACCCTCGCGGTAGGGATGAGATCATTCATCCGGTTGAGGCAGCGAAGAAGGGTCGATTTGCCACATCCTGAAGGCCCGATGAATGAAGTGACCTCTCCTCTTTTGATTTCCATGGAGATGTTCCGCAGCACTTCCGTGCCTTTGATATACTCAAAGTTGAGGCCATCCACTTCGATCACAGTTTCATTTGCAGGCACCGGCACAGCTGGTGATTCACTGAGTTCAATATTAGGAGATAGCATTTCTTCCCTCTCTTGTTCTGGCATAGCAGTAATCATTCAAATTATGAATTCCCTTTTCAATAAAGCGAGGTGACGTCGTGGGGTGAGAGCCAGAATGGCATTACCATTTCACTTTTTTGCGGTAGTGAGTTCTCATGCAGACTGAAATCATAGCAAAGATCATCACCAGCAGCATAAAGACAAACACTGAGCCATACTGCATTGGCCTTGTATACTCTGATTGAGGGATTCGGGCCGCAACGGTGTAAATATGGTATGGCATCGCCTGAACTGACTGAGAGAAGAATCCACCTATAGATCCCGCGTCTTGCCACGGCAGCTTGTCTTTGTGCGCCAGTGCCGCGGTAAACATAATGGGAGCGGTCTCACCGGCGACTCGGGTGATTCCAAGAATGGAGGCGGTTAACATGCCGGGAAAGGCGTAGGGCAAGACGGATTTTGAAATCGTTTGCCACTTGGTCGCGCCAAGAGCCAGAGACGCTTCCCGAAAGCCCTGGGGAATTGCTTTGAGTGACTCCTCGCAAGCCGCGATAATCACAGGGAGAATCATCACTGCGAGGGTGAAGCCTCCGGCAAGCATACAGGTTCCCCAGCCTTCGAAAGACAAATAGCTTCCGGTGAATAAAATCGGGATTGATAGCAGGGATTGTTCCTGGGGAGTGTCTGTGATGATGGGGGCCACCAGGCAAAACAGGCCCAGGCCGAACAAGCCGAACACAATGGAAGGGACGCCGGACAAGTTCATGATAGCGAGCCTGAGCAGGTCCATAAATCGACCTTTTGATGAATACTCATTGAGGAAAATTGAGGTGGAGAGGCCGATGAAGAGCGCCACAACAATACAGATGATGGTTAGCAAGGCTGTCCCTACCAGAGGGCCAAAAATTCCGCCTCCGGAATAGGCGTGGGAGTGCTCTTCTACAATTCTTGAGTCCGGGTTGTCTCTCTTCCACTGGGAGTAGTCCCCGAAATCCATCTTGAAGAACTCTCCCTGCTCCGTTTCAAAGGTCATTAACGTTTCCGGGCTCTTGGTGAAGAATTCAGTGTTCACAAATGGGAACTCCGACTGCACCACCACGGGCGCGCCTTTACGGATAATGTCGAAGAAAATGAACGCTGCGCAGAGCAGGATGAAATACGTGGCAAGACGAAGCAGTATCGAAATCACAGAATCCTGACGCTGCAAAGCCGACCTCTTCTTCGCGAATGGATTCTCCGATTGCTTTAAGGGGATGTCTTGAGATCGATCGTGCATTTCGGTTTTCGAAGAGAGGCGCTAGATTTTCTGAAGTTTCTTCAGCACCCTTTGCGCCGAGAAATTCACCAGGAGAGAAATCACAAATAGAACCATTCCAACCATGAACAAAGCACGCCAGTGAAGGGATCCGCTGTCCACTTCTCCCAGTTCCTGAGCGATGATTCCTGTCATGGTGTGGGCCGGTTGTGCGATTACTCCAATGCCTTCGGTGAAATCGGGGATCTTGATTTTGTTTCCGGCAACCAGGAGAACCACCATCGTCTCCCCGATGATTCGACCGAATCCAAGCAGTACGGCAGCGATAATGCCGGAAATTGCGGTGGGAACGATGACGCGGAATACGGTCTGCAATTGAGTCGCGCCCATCGCGAGAGAGTTCTCAGTGAGTGACTGCGGGATGTTGTTCAGGGCGTCTTCGGTCAGGGTGAAGATTGTGGGGATAGCCATGAAGGCGAGGAGCAATCCTGCATTCAGAATCGTGAGGCGCTCTGCCATGGGGAAACCGGGAACCCATTGGAGCCATTCCACCTGGCTGACTGCACGAAGCGTTTCGCCGAAAACTAATATACCGAAGAAACCGAGCACGACTGATGGGATCGCCCCAATGAACTCGATCGCTGGTTTCACGAGGTTTTGCTCTCGAATCGGTGCCAGCTGATTCACATAAATGGCTGCGGAGATGGCGAACGGTACTGCAACGACAATGGCGATGATCGAAATCAGAAGAGAGCCAGTAAAGAGGGGCAGCAATCCATAGAAATCATGCCACGAACTGTTTGTGATCCAGTCGCGCCCGAACAGAAATGACGTGACCGATTCCGCAGCAGAGACCTTTTTTTCGTGGCGCCAGTTTTTGATTTCTTCCCGACTGGTCTCCACATTGGCTTCAAAGCTCTCAAAGAGATGGTCGGCCCGCATCAGATTTTCGCGGCCGCTCTGTGTCGCTACCTCGTTATGGGCTGGAAGTTGCTCGTAGAGCTTTCTCGTCTTCAACTCGAGCGGTGCTATCAACTCAGCATGGGTCGCTACGGAGTTGTAGAAGGTCGCATTCATGGCCGTGTAGTCAGGTTCACGAATGAGCACCTCATCCGCCTTTGCGAGCATGCGGGCTTTTTCCTCTGGATTGTCTGTTTTCGTGGACCCTTCCAACCAGGCTTCCCTGCGGGCCGGGGCGGTGGAAAAGCTGACTATGGCACTCTTGTTTTCGCTCGCGACCTTCTTGAGGTCTGATTGCAAAGATTTCAGAGGGCGAATCGACGCTTGTATGGCTTTCAAGGTGCCTTTGTAGGCGATTAGCTCTTCAGCCGCTTTCGCCTTTTTTTCTTTGGCCACCTGCTTTAGTCCGATGATGTAGGGGTGTTCTTTTTCCGCTTCCGGAGAGCCTTCGAATATGATTGACTCCAACAATCTGGCTCGAACACTGGATTTTGGCTCCTTCGTTCCTGTCCCAAGATCCCACAATGATTCGGATCGGATGGCGGAGGCTACTTCCTCCTTCAGCATCACTCGCAGTTTTGTGATTTCAGCGAGTAGTCGATCTCTCTCCTTCTGGATCTCTAAGGCCTTTTGACGATCTTCCGCTCGCTCTGGATCAAGGTCTTCAAGCTCGTCGTCAATATCTTCGACCGCATCGAGCTCCCGCTCGAAGCGTCCCCAAGTCTTTGACGTGAGCTTTTCGACATTGGCAAGAAGAGCACGATAAACGCGGAGAGTGGAGTCTTCCTCCTGAGAGGTCCGGTTGACCTCCGCGTAGTAGGCAATGTTTGCAGCACTATAGAGCGCAGTATGCGCATCGACCTCATCCCCAATGTAATCGACGAATTCCTGCCCGGATTTCCGGTAAGAATTCAACCCCTCATGATGGTCGGGGAAAAACATGAACGCCTCCTTGGCAAGGAAAGCGCAAATCAGAATCAGGATGACAATAGCGAGGCTGGCATTGCCCCCGAAAAAGATCCGGATGGCATCCTGGAAGCCCAGACCAAACACCAGGAAGCCTTTGCGCCTGAAGGCCTTTTTCCCGGTATTTTCACCTCCGGCTGCCTGATCCAATCCTGATTGACTCATGTTGTGTTTCGCGGCCGAAATCGCTTATATCTAACTTCTCAAGCAGCTTGATGCAATCTGGAGATATCGCCCCCCTTGAAGCGTGACAAAATAGTCACACAAGGGTCTAGTTCGACACCCACAAAAGGCCCGACGATTGACATCATCGGGCCTTTTAGATTTCCAAGGGGACGATGAACTCTCGCTCATCGCCAAAGTTGTATGAGAATCAGTTAGCAGGAATAAAACCCACGCGCTCAACCACTTCCGATGCCTTCTTGTCGGTAGTCGCCCAGACGAGAAACTTGGTGGCGGGCTCGGATAGCCTTCCTTTCACGGTATAGTAATGGAGGCTACGGGCGATAGCGTAGTCCGTGGCATTCTTAGGCTTGAGTTCAACACCATCGACAGAGAGCGCTTTGATGCCGTCCTTGTCCGCATATGCGAGGCCGACGTACCCGATTCCGTTGTCATTTTTGGCCACTTCCTCAGCGATCTGCTCATTGCCTGCCATCTTCTGAGTGTCACTTCCATAGTCGCGCTTCTGCATCGCCATCTCCTGGAACGACTTATAGGTTCCGGAGGACGTGTTTCGGGTGTAAACCGAAATGGGGCCGGCATTGCCGCCCACTTCACTCCAGTCCGTGATGTCACCAGTGAAGATGCCTTCAACTTGCTCCAGTGTGAGCTCTTCGACAGCGTTCGTTTCGTTTACAATCACACCGATCATGTCGTAGGCAGCGGTCCAGTCCTTCAGCTCCAAACCGTTGGCGGTGAAAGCTTCAATCTCTGAGTCTTTCACGTTGCGGCTCGACATGCCCACATCAGCAGGAGATGCTTGGAGGTGTGTGAATGCGGTGGAGGATCCTTCCGCGGCGATCTCAAACGAAATTTCATTTCCGGCTTCCTTGTAAGCTTCAGCGAGTTGAGGCACCATTTTTGCGCCCAAAGTGTCAGATCCTTTGATGATGATTTTGTCTTCGGCAACGATTGTGCCCGAAGCGAAAGCTGCGATAGCAAGCGTAGTGAGTATTCTGTTCATGTGTATTGGTGTGTTGAGTTTGTTCATCCTAGTTGATGAGTCCGAGTGTTCCCGAACATGCCTGAACATCAGTTGCTGACCGCTTGGTTCAAACGCAGCAGGGTGCCAAGTTCGTCACATTTCCCAACGCAGTCAGATGCAGCTGAGAAACCAGAGGGGGCCGGGATGACTCACACCATCAAGGGCTGCCGGTGAAGCATTGCGTAGACTCCGTCTTTGCTCTGCAATCAATCGTGAGTACCCTGATCGATCATGTAGATACCATCGGCGTGCTTCAAGGGAGGACCTTACAAGCCCGGGCACTACTAATCGCAGCTTATCTGAATAGATCTTATCGAAAAATCCGACGAGAGACCGTTGGCATTGTTGTGGTCAGGCAAATGAGATGAAAACCTGACTACTCATTCGTTACCTTGTTGTCTTCAGAGAGGCGGCGAAGAAGGAGCGACTCTTCCCGGCTGAATAGCTTTATAGCCGCATCGGGTTCCTCCAGGATGGCACTTACATCTTCAGCAAAAATCCGGGTGGAGTATTTTCCTTTATCCACCTTCCCCTCAAGGTCTCCGCTCTTAACTTTGTTTTCGAATGCCTCGACGTCTGGGCTGAATATCTGGAGTTCGTCGTCTCCAGCGAATTGAAAGTGGGCCAAAATGTAACCTTTGGGATCATCGTCTGGATCTTGAACTATGGGTTTGAACGAAAAGAATTTCTCGCCGCCAATTTCAGCCGCATGAAGCTCTCCCTGCTCCAATTTGAACTTGTTCTTGGACCAGTCGAGTGAGGCGGTGTGACCGCTGCCGTTGGAGTCGAATGCCACATGGATGGTCCCGTCCTCATGTTGCCAAATGCCAGTCAGCTGCTCCTGTAGCAGCGGTGAAGTTCGATCAGAAATAGGTGATTCAGTCAGGACTGCATCGCAACTGGAGAGCAGTAGCAGTATTCCGGTGGCGAGCGGGATGGTGAGGACTCTCATGATCTATCTGGGTCAGTTCAGAAGACTGCCGTCATAGTTGAGGTGGCGCGCATCGTAAAAAGAGATGCAAACATCAATCAGGATGATGGGGCGTTTGCCTCAGAGTATCAAACCATGAGGCTTTGTCGGCATAGCATGGCGTAGACGCCGTCCTTTTTCTGAAGCTCATCGTGGGTGCCTTGTTCGACGACTTCACCGCCATCAAGCACGTAGATGCGATCGGCATTCCGGACGGTGGAGAGTCGATGGGCGATCACGAAGCTGGTGCGATTGGCCATTAGCTTTTCGAGGGCCCCCTGAATCAGCTTTTCCGTTTCAGTGTCGACGCTGGCAGTGGCTTCATCGAGCAGGAGGATGGGTGGGTTTTTGAGAATCACCCGGGCGATGGCGATGCGCTGTTTCTCGCCCACAGAGAGTTTTACTCCGCGTTCTCCTACGCTGGTATCAAGTTGATCCGGCATCGCTTTGACGAATTTGGCGGCATTGGCGGCACTGAGAACTTCCCACATCTCCTCTTCGGTGGCGTCTTCTTTGGCGAGTTGCAGGTTTTCCCGGACGCTGCAGTTGAAGAGAAAGCTCTCCTGAGTGACGTAGCCCATCGCATCTCGGAGGGATGATTTTCTAGCTTCGGCAATATTCTGGCCATCGATACTGATCACGCCGGAGTCGGATTCGTAGAATCGAGTCAGGAGGTTAATGATGGTTGATTTGCCAGCGCCGGTGTGGCCGACTAGAGCGATCATCTGGCCGGGGTTGGCCTCCATGTTGACTCCTTTGAGAGTGGCGATGTTCTCGCCGTAGGAAAAGCGAACGTCATCAAAGACGACATGGCCTTGGACGGGCACCTGGAGCAAAGACCCTGCGTCGACATCCAGTTCTTCTTCAGCGTCAATAATCTCAAAAACCCTTTCTCCAGCTGCTCGGCCGGCCTGGATGATCTGGTTGAGGCCGTTGAGCCTGCTGACGGGTTCATAGAACAGGCTGAGGGCGACGAGAAAGGCGACGAAAATACCGGTTTGGGCCTCAAGGGCTTCCTGAGATGGAGACTGCATCACAGACCAGGCGCCGAATCCAATCACGAGCACATAGCCGGCGTTACGAAGAAATTCCATGCTGGGGTTGTAGGCGGCCCAAACCTTCATCAGGTGGAGGGTGGCCTTGCGTACGGTATCACTTGATTGGTTGAAGCTTTTGAGTTCGGCTTCCTCCCGGGTGAAAGCTTTGATCTGCTGAATGCCGTCGATATTGTCGTGCAGCAGAGAGTTCATCGAACTGGTGGCAGTCCGAACCTTCCGGTGGCGTTGAGGTGCCGCCCGTGTGTATGCCCACGCACCCAGGAGAAGAAATGGCATAGGAATCATGGCGATCGCTGCGAGCCTGGGGTCTTGGTAGAAAAGGTAACCGCCTACCACGATCACTTGCAGGAAAGCGACCACGCCCTGCTCGATGCCATCGATGAGCACCCGCTCCATGGCCATGACATCTTCCGTTACTCTGGTCATGATGTCGCCAGTGCGCTTACTGTCGAACCAGCGCATCGGGAGGCGTTGGATTTTTCGATACAAATCAGAACGAATATCAAAGACCACTTTTTGTTCGAATGTATTGTTGAGGATGATGCGCAAAGAATTGAATAGATTCGTGGCAAAAAATGTTCCGATTGCGATGAGTGATAGAGGAATGAGCCGATCGAAATCGCGCTGGGGGATGACCTTTCCGATGATGGTTTTGGTGATCTCGGGGAAAACGACCACCAGCAGGGTCATGAGAATGGCACATGACAACTGGGATGCGGCCAGCATCGGGTATCGCTTCAGGTAGGAAATAACTCGAAAAACGGTACTCATTCAGGGAAATCTATTCAATTGGCTGGGAAATCGTTACAGTGATGTGCCATCCGCTCAATCGGTCAGGCCCCCCGCTCACCATGGCTCGCAAAAAGCAGCTCTCCATCTTTTTCTGGTCCATCGCAGGGGTAATTGTCGCGATGACACTTGTCGTCGTTGCTTGCAATGCCTGGGTGATTCATTCGACCGGGGACCGGGTCTATCGATCTGTCGCTGATCTGGCAGCGGATATATCAGATCCGATTGCGGTGGGGTTGGTACTTGGGACGTCAAAGAAAGTCGCACCCAACACGCCAAATCGACATTTCGAAAATCGGATGGCGGCTGCGGCTGCGCTTTTCGAGTCCGGCAAGGTGGCTCAGTTATTGGTCAGCGGGCACCGGGAATCAAAATATTATGATGAAACGCGGGACATGATTGAAGTGCTGGTTGGCCTCGGGGTTCCGAAAGCCAATATCGTTGCGGATGATCTAGGTGCCCGGACATTTGAATCTGTGGCGAGGGCCCGGGCAGTTTTTGGTTTTGATGAAGCCGTCATCGTTTCCGACGATTTTCACGTTGGGCGCGCCCTCTTTATTGCTGACCGACTTGGACTCAAGGCCGTTGCATTGTGCGGCGAACCGGTTGAATTCAGCGATTCCCGTGGCGTCCGGATGCGGGAATATTTAGCCCGAGTTAAGGCTGTGCTGGATTGCGCCCTCGCTCCATCCGGTTGAGTGGGATCCGGAAATCTATTCCGCGAGTGCCTCGAGCACCTTTTCAAGGCCCTCAACGTCGTAAAAGCTGAGCGCTTTGGCTCCGCGATCAATGCGACGCATCAAACCAGCAAGGACACGGCCCGGACCCAGTTCGATAAAGAGTGTCTCGCCAGCATCGACGTAGTGACGGACGCACTCACCCCAGCGGACCGATCCGCTCACCTGTGCCTCAAGAGTGCGGCGAATGTCTGCGGCGCTTGAGACGCGGGTCGCCTCTACATTGCAGATTACGGGTAACTCAGGGGTGTTGAGTTCAAGATCCTTCAGCACTGCCGCCAGTTTCTCCTGAGCGGGCATCATGAGGCGGGAATGATAGGCTCCGGCAACCTCCAGCTCTTTCGCAATTCTGATGCCGTAGTTTTCTGCTTCAGCAATTGCTTTTGAGACGCCCGCTTTGGAGCCGGAAACGACGATCTGTCCGGGAGCGTTGAGGTTGGCAACATCAACGTCACACGCTTCAGCGAGCTTACGGACATCCGCTTCGTCACCACCGATGAGAGCTGCCATCGAGCCCTCAGTAGCACTGGTTGCCTCTTCCATGAAAGAACCCCGCTTGGCCACAAGGTCGAGACCAGTAGCAAAATCAAAAGTGCCGGCGGCCGCATGAGCGGTGAATTCGCCAAGAGAAAGGCCGGCGACTCCGGCAATCTCAAGATCAGGCGCCTGCTGTTTGAGTAATTCGAGGCAGGCGATGCCGTGCACGTAGAGAGCGGGCTGACAAATCGAGGTGCGGGTCAGTTCTTCGGCGGGGCCGTTGAACATCTTCTCGGTAAGAGCGTAGCCTAACTGTTCGTCAGCGTGCGCGAACAGGTCCCGGGCGACGTCGTATTTTTCCGCCAGGTCGGCGCCCATGCCAACAGCTTGAGCTCCTTGACCGGCAAATAGTAGTACAGCTTTCTTCCCCATAACAACAGGGGGCTATTCTGCCCAGTATCCCCGGCAGTGCAACGGGTTTTTCGGTATGGGAAATCCTCTGGAGGGTTGATCAGTCGAGGGAGATCGGGCCCTTCGCCGTGTTTTGGCCCGCGTTGACCGAGGCACCAGGGAATTCCCGGTGTGGATTGCGCTCCCCGCCAGCCAGATCCCGGTCAGGGGTGGGATCTGTTGGAACGGTGTCGCCCGTTTCTTCTGTCCAGCGACTGAGCAGGCCGGCCATCTCTTCAAGCTGTTCCTGGTATTCTGGATTCGAGGCCAGGTTGGACAGCTGATCAGGGTCATCCCCAACATGATACAGTTCCTGGGCAGGGCGGGGGATCAGGAAAATGTCCTGCTGGTTGGCGTTGAGCTTACCTTTATCCTGCTTCTTCCAAAGCTCTTCGCCGGCGGGGTATGAAGGATCGCTTTCCGTGCATAGAGATTGGCGGTCTGGGAAATTGTTGCGGATGTAGAGGAAGTCCCTCATGCGGACCATGCGTTCGTGCGCCTGAAAGACATGCCAGTTGTGCTCAGCGAAAACGACCTCGCGGGTAGTGGCCGTCGAGTCTGCGAGAATGTTGGTGAAGCTGACTCCTTGCATCTGATTGTCGGCTTCAACTCCGGCGAGTTCCAACACGGTGGGGCCCACGTCGATACTACTGATGAGCGAATCGGTCACGGCGGGATCGATTTTGCCAGGGCAAGCTATGAGGAAGGGTGTTTTGATGCCGCTGTCGTAGAGTCGGGTTTTGCAGCGGGGGAAGGGACGCCCATTGTCAGCCATGTAGATGACGTAGGTGTTGTCTTCGATGCCTTGGCGCTTCAGCTCGTCGATGAGTTTGCCCATGGTAGAGTCCGTCCGGCTGACTTCGTGGTAGTAGTCGGCGAGGTCAGCGCGAGTCTGGGCGCCGTCGTATAGGTATGGAGGTACTTCGACCTCCGCAGGATCATAGGTGGTGTTTTCGTCGTCGATCGCCCATCCCCGATGAGCATCCGAGGATCCGAACCAGGCGAAGAAGGGCTTATCGGCGGGCCGGTTGGCCAGCAACTCGACCCAGTCATCGGATTTACCCGGGCCTTTGCCGTTGGAGATGGTCTCAAAAGTTTCGGTCAGTTTGGCGATGTGGTTTTTGCCTGAGAGCACGGTGTAGTAGCCCGCATCGCGCATCAGCTTGGGAAACCGGACCTGGTCGTCAGGAAGAACAGAGTGCAGTTCGGGAGCTCCCGTGTTGTGGGGATAGCGGCTGGTGATAATGGAGCAGCGGGATGGACTGCAGCTGCTGATGGTGAGATAGGCATTGTTGAAGCGGATGCCTCGATCGGCTAGTGCATCGAGGTGTGGCGTTTTGACAAAGGCATTGCCGTAGCAGCCGAGATCTTCCTGGCTGATGTCATCGGTGATGAAAAAGATAAAATTGGGACGGTCTTCTGCGGGTGATTGGACGAATAGGCAGAGAACAGCGATGAGCAGTAAGAGGTTTTTCATGATGGATGCAGGTGAAAGGCTGCCAAGGAAGGTCGGAAATCGCAACTGGCAAATACGGCAGATTCAGGGGCGCGAATGAAGTGTTCGATCCGCTTATCAGTCCATGCGTAGTTTGACAGGATCATACCGATCAGGCATCCAAAGACTGATGCCAGTCACGGCGTGTCGTCCCAGCTTATTGGCTCGGGGCAAAGGGGCCTGCTTAATATGGTCTTTGTCGATAGTCGGGCATATTACCCATTGAGAAACAGGGTGCCCGCTTGGCGAGAGCGCGATTTCGTCATGACGAGCTTGAACCCTTTGTCGGAAAAATGTAGCTTCGAAACCAATCCATTATGAGAGGTTTACTCGCGCTATTTGCTGCTCTGATTGTTGCCCTGGGGGCTTCGGGATGTGCTGTCACGAAATACTCAACCGACCCTCATGCACCAAAAGGTTCGCGCTCAGCAACTGTGACAATTGAGAGCAATCAGGCCGCTCATTGGGCGTCTTCACAGACCGGGCAGGGAAAGCTCATGTATGAAGGGCGAACTTACCCGTTTGAGATCACCGCCGTAGGCATTGGCGGGAATGGTATTCAGGAGGTGAAGTTCATCGGAGACGTATACAATTTGAAGCGGCTCAGTGATTTTCCCGGAAAATACAATGGGCTCAGGAGCGGGGTGACTCTGGGTGAAGGAAAGATCAACGAACGCCTCAAGGCTGAAAACGGCGTCGTAATTTATCTTTCCGGAAGCACAAAGGGCGTGGCCAACTCGAATGGCGCTGACCACTTTGTGATTAAGATGCTGCAGTAAGGGCTGCGCTTCGGTGCATGGTTATTGAGACTTTCAGTTGCCGGAAGGTGCGAACGTACCGTTAAATACCGGCATGCTGAACTGGATCTGGATGGGAATGATTGTGGTGGGTGTCGTAGTGGCTGCCCTACTGGATCAGTTGACCGGGTCCAACGGGATCGTTGAAGGAATGTTCTCAATGATTAAGGTTGGGGTGGTCAGCATCGTGATCCCTTTAAGTGCAATTATGATGCTCTGGCTTGGGATCATGCGACTGGCTGAGACTTCGGGCATGATACAGGTCGTATCAAAGTTCGTTCGCCCAGTGATGAAGCGCCTCTTTCCCGAGGTGCCTGAGGATCATCCTGCCATGAGTGCAATGGTCATGAATATGGCTGCGAATATGCTGGGACTGGGAAATGCAGCGACCCCGCTCGGTCTCAAGGCGATGCAGCATCTCGATGAATTAAATCCTAACAAGGGTACGGCCACTAATTCGATGTGTACCTTTCTTGCGATCAATACCAGTTCGGTGACCCTCATTCCGGCGACTGCGATCGGGCTGTTGGCGGCGCAGGGGATCGCTCAACCCTACGCCATCGTCGGCACGACGATAGGAGCGACGATCTGCTCGACAATTGTTGCCATCTTTGCGGTGAAGATTTTCGAAAAAATGCCAATTTTCAATCGGGTCGGAAGTTCGGAATCCAGCGGGGCTGATTTGGACCAGAGTGATGTCAAAGCCAGCTCCCGGAAGATTTCAGGAATAGGAAAGGCCGTTCTTGCTTTGGTGGGTTTGTTTTTCGCTGGGATCATTTACCTCGAAATGTTTCCGGAGCAGAGGATTTCTCTCCAGGAGACTCTGGGGTTGCGTGAAATTGCCCTGCAACTGGATGCTGAAGCACCATCCCTGGTCGAAGCCGATATTGAGAAAGACAAGCCTTTGTGGCAGCGCACAATTTCGGCGATTTCCGTCGCTGCCATCCCTTTTGTTCTCGTTTTCTTCGTGGTCTATGCCGCCTTGAAGAAGGTGCCGGTTTACGAGGAGTTCGTCGAGGGAGCCAAGGAGGGATGGAATGTCGCGGTTAGGATCATGCCCTTTATCGTGGCCATGCTCACGGCGTTAGCGTTGTTGCGGAATTCCGGCGCTTTGTTTCTTTTTCAGAACCTGCTCAAACCCGTTCTCGACCTGGTTCACTTTCCGCCAGAGTTGCTGCCGATGGCTCTGATGCGACCACTGAGCGGCAGCGGGAGTCAGGGGGTGCTCGTCGAGATTTTGACCAATGACGGGGTATCTGAGGCGATTAAATACACGGCTGCCACCATGTTCGGATCGACAGAGACTACCTTCTACGTGCTGGCCGTTTACTTCGGATCTGTTGCCGTGCGCAAGACTCGCCATGCGCTTGCGGCCGGTCTTTGTGCTGATTTTGCCGGAGTGATAGCTGCGGTGGTGATATGTCGTGCGATGTTCGGGTAGCTCCGCCATCTTACATCGGGAGTGGTTGTCCGAATGGATTCGTGCGACACTTTTTGCGATGCGCTCTTCCTTCCCCCGATTATCTGTCGTTATCTGTCTGATCTGTGTTCATGTTGGCTCTATGATTGAAGCTGAAGAGGGTCATGTGCGCCGACCTCTCCCACCTCAGGAGGACATTGCTCAGTTGCCTGCTGATGGCGGAGAGGAGTTTAACCGCTTGGTCTTCGAGCAGAGTCCCTATCTGCTTCAGCATGCCCGCAATCCGGTCGACTGGTGGGCCTGGAGTGACGAGGCATTTGAGCAGGCTCGCAAAGAGGATAAGCCAATTTTTCTGAGCATCGGCTACACGACCTGTCACTGGTGCCACGTCATGGAGCATGAGTCTTTTGAGGACGAAGAAGTCGCTGAACTCATCAATGCCAATTTCATCCCCATCAAAGTAGACCGAGAAGAGAGGCCGGATATCGATGAGGTCTACATGCAAATTACTCAAGCGATCACAGGCAGTGGGGGATGGCCCATGACTGTTGTCATGACGCCTGACAAGCATGCCTTCTTTGCCGGCACCTATTTCCCCAAGAACTCGATGCCGGGTCGTCCGGGAATCATTCGAGTGGTGACGGAACTTCACAAAGCGTGGGTCGAACGTCGGAGTGAAGTTGAGGACACCGCGTTGAATATTTCAAACCAGATGGGGCAGTTCATGGGCGGATCACCCGGCGGAGATCTGGAGCCGGATATTTTTGACGTCGCCTATGCGCAGTTCGTATCTCGTTATGATGAGGCTAAAGGAGGATTTGCCCGCGCGCCGAAGTTTCCGGTGCCGCCGAATTTGATGTTTCTGATGCGGTACCATCAGCGATCGGGGAACGCACAGGCATTGGAGATGGTCGAAAAGACTCTCACTGAAATGCGATGGGGAGGAATCTACGATCAGGTGGGATTCGGGATTCATCGTTATTCGACTGATCCGAATTGGTTAGTGCCCCATTTTGAGAAAATGCTCTATGACCAGGCACTGGTCACGATTGCCAATCTCGAAGCCTACCAGATCACAGGAAAGGAGAAGTATGCCCGCACGGCTCGCGAGATACTGACCTATGTGCTGAGGGATATGACCAGTGAAGAGGGCGGATTCTATTCCGCTGAAGATGCTGACAGTGAAGGCGAGGAGGGTAAGTTTTACGTATGGACAACCGATGAATTGAAAGAGGTGCTCGGGGATGAAGATGCTGAGTTCTATATCGAGACGTTTCACATCGAAGAGGACGGAAACTATCTCGATGAAGCGACCCGGGCGAAGAATGGGACCAATATCCCACACCTGAGAGAGGATCTGCTCGATGAGGCAAGGGATCGTGTTGAGGAGCTGCGCAAAAAGTTATTTGAGCATCGGGAAGGGCGCATTCACCCCCAAAAGGATGACAAAATTCTGACTGATTGGAACGGGCTGATGATTGCCGCATTTGCCCGGGCCGCTCAAGTGCTGGGTGATGCTGAGTATGCGGCTGCTGCGACGAAAGCGACTGATTTTGTGCTGGATAGACTAACGACAAAAGAAGGACGCCTGTTGAAGCGCTACCGTCAGGGGCAGGCAGGGCTGACGGCTCACCTTGAGGACTACGCGTTCATGATCTGGGGGTTATTGGATGTTTACGAGACGACTTTCGATGTTCGTTACCTGGAGCGGGCGATCGCATTTCAGGCCGTCATGGATGAGTTCTTCTGGGATGAAGAAAAGGGGGGCTATTTCACCGTTGCCGACGATTCTGAGCAACTCATTGTCAGAGCCAAGAAATTGTATGGAGGTGCGATCCCCAGTGGCAATTCCGTGGCCGCAGGTAATCTGGTCAGATTAAATCGAATGACCGGGCGTCCCGAATATGCCAACCGCGGCGACGAGTTGGTGCGGGCTTTCTCTGGAGAAGTGGCACAGAATTCGATGGTCTACCCACTCATGTTGGCGTGGATGGATTTCCAGTTCGGTCCCTCATTTGAAATCGTTATCAGTGGGCCTGATCCTGAAATAATGATTGATGCTGTTAGGAAGCCGTTTCTTCCCAATAAGGTCATCCTTGTGAAAAACAAAGACAATGCGGAAGCGCTCGCTGGAATTTCAGCGTTCACCGAGACTCAGGTCAGTCGAGATGGAAAGGCGACCGCCTATATCTGCCGCCACTTCGCATGCAAGATGCCGACCACGGATGTGGAGCAAATGATGGAGTCTCTTGTTCTCGAGGATAAGTCTGACCAGTGATCCGATAGATCAGCTGCGATCTCGTCGTCCTCGATCCGATCGCCCGCGATCCGGCCTGTCACGACGATTACCTCCACCGCGCCGGTCATCGCGACTTCCTCCGGAGGGACGGCTTTCACCACCACCGCTTCCGCCGCCTTGACCTGGGCCTCGATCGATATCGAGTTTAAAGCTCTTTCCTCGCAATTTGGCACGCCCGGCTGCTTCAATAGCTTGCGGAGCGCTTTCTTCACGGACTTCGACGAAACTGAATCCGGGCATGAGCCGGATCTGGCCGACAGTGCCGCGTTCCAGGTGGCACTCGTTGTGTAGCATCCCCACGATATCGCCAGCACTGATGTTGTCGCGTCTTCCCAGACTGAGAAACAGTTTCACCATGCCGGGCTCAGTGGCCTCGTCGTGAGACCGGGATTGACGGCGTTCTTTCTGCGGACCACGGTCCCGGTCCTTCTCGAAATTGTCCCGCCGTTCGCGGGGGTGGGCACCTGGGCGGTCTTCAGCGATTTCCTCGCCCTCGCGAGCAGTCATTTCTTTGACCGTCTCCATTAGAGCTGCCGCGATGGCCTCCCATTCGTGTCCCTGTTCCTTGAGCGAAGTCAGGGCGGCCACTGTCGCCTCGTCGGTTTCACCACCAAGCCTCTCGGCCAGCGCCTCAACCATTTTGTCTGCCAAGTGTGAGTCGACCTCCGTCTTTGTCGGTATGGTCGCCTTCTTAATGGTCTGGCGAGTGAAGCGTTCGATGGTGCGGATGCGATAGGCGTCCCGCCCGTAAATAAATGATACGGCTTTGCCGGCTCGACCTGCACGTCCTGTTCTTCCCACCCGGTGGACGTAGTCTTCTGGATCCTGGGGCAACTCGTAGTTGATCACGAGTTCGATATCATCGACATCGATACCGCGGGCAGCTACATCTGTAGCGACGAGTATTTCGACTGTCCCTTCCCGGAAGAGGCGAAGCACACGCTCGCGCATTGATTGAGCGATGTCACCATGGATGCGATCTGCTGCGTAGCCGCGTGAGAGAAGGGCCTCGGCACACTCATCAACGGCGCGCTTGGTGTTGCAGAAAATGATGGTGAGCTTGGGTTGCTCAAGGTCGACGATTCGGGAGACCAGTTCGATGCGTGAGCGTTGGCGGACTTCAAAACAAACTTGTTCGATTGAATCCACGGTAAGGCTTTTGCGCTTAATCTGAATGGTCTCGGGCTCTTTGCCGAACCCTTTGATCAAACGTTGAACTCCGCTGTTCATCGTCGCGGAAAAGAAGAGCGTCTGATGGTCGTCGGGAAGAGTTTTCAGGATGCTTTCCATGTCATCGACGAACCCCATGTCGAGCATGCGGTCGGCTTCATCGAGGACAGCGGTTTTGACCTTTGAGAGATTCATGGTCCCGCGTTTCACGTGATCGATGAGGCGGCCGGGGGTTCCGACCACTACATGCACCCCGTTGCGAAGCGCGCGGATCTGACGATCGATAGGAGCCCCTCCGTAAATGGCAGTGCAGTGCAATCGGGGCAGTTTTGAGCCGAGTCGTTGAATCTCTCCGCAGACCTGAACGGCCAGTTCACGAGTGGGACAGACAACCAAAAGCTGAACATCGGACGTGTCCGTATCGATGCGGGCGAGGCTGGCTAAGCCGAACGCCGCCGTTTTTCCTGAGCCGGTCTCGGATAGACCAATGAGGTCCCGTCCCTCCAGAGCAGGTGGAATAGTGGCGGCCTGAATGGCCGACGGTGCTTCAAATCCCATTTCCTCGACAGCAGCGACGAGGGGTTCAGGAAGACCTAGTTCGGAGAATTTCTTATCAGTCACGGGCGCAGGTGGCAAGAGTGAGCACCTATCCCGGAACGAAGATCTATGGGACGTGGTGGACGCAGAAGCTACGCCCGATTTTCAAAAGCGAAAGGCGAACCTTTGTGAGCTTCATCAGCCCTGTTTGATGCGCTTCAATTCAGTATTCAGTCGGTTTGAGGCCTCCATGGGTGGGCCTGTCATCCGATTGATACCGGCCTGCCGGCGGGCTTTGAGTAGTTTGGCGATCTCACGTCGCAGCTGGGCGAGGTCGAAAGGCTTCGTCATGAACAGATCGGATCCGGCGCTCAGTGCCTGTCGACGCATTTCGTCATCCGAATTTCCGGAAGCGGCGATGATTGGAATTCTGGCGACAGGGTCTTCGAGGTAACGCACCTGCTCAACGAGAGTGATTCCATCCATAAGCGGCATCTCAATGTCAGTCACGATCAAGTCGGGACGCAGCTGCTTGCCACGGAGAAGTTCCAAGGCCTCAATTCCATTAGTCGCCTCGAAGACCGCATATCCTGCCGTCTTGAGAAACTTCCCAAGGAGCATGCGATTTTGAGGCAGGTCGTCGATGACCAGCACCGTGAAACAGTTTGCCGGGGGCAACACGGGAGGGATCGAGTGATGTGGATGAGGGGTCATTCTCTGATTCATCATAATTTAACCATTTGTTAAGAATTACAAGTCTTTAAGTTATACGTATGACTTTGAGCATTATTGTTCAAAATAATTACATAAAGAGATTATGGGAATTAGATTCAAGCGAGCCCAGATACTCGCATCTCGTTGATTTAAAGGGGCTTGCGTTCGCTTCTGGCGGCGAATTTTCCGGCTCAGTGCCGCAGCGAATTATTCAGTCGCCTGTTGTTGGGGGTGAAATCACCAACAACCCTTAGAAATTGGGCAATCCAGCGGGTCGATCCGACAGTAGCCTGAATTCGGTTTCTTCGTAGGGGGTGGCCATCTCCAGCTCGCTGATGCCTCCTATCACTGAGACTTCGCCATATGATGTCGTGTCCAGTTGAGGTCGATTGGCTCCCTTTTCGTAGAAATTCTCCTGTGTCACTGGATCGCCTTCGATATTGATGACCGTGTATTTGTAACGCTGCGGTCCCGACATATGGAGCACGTGCAATTGATTCTGCTTATCGATCGCATGGGTGGGTTTCCTCAGCGACATGTAATCGCCGATAGGATAGGTCCGATAGACAACGCCGGAATCACTGTTTTTCAGTCGAAAGTAGAGAGCTCTGCTTCTAGCTCCGTGATAAAAGGTCATCAGTGAGTACTCCCGATAGCTGCCTGCACCGACGTGCCCTTGAGGAACACCGACGATTTGGTTCCACATGGCTTGTCCCTCTGTTACCTGGATGGATTGAGTCGTCGTTTGAAAAACCCGGTTAATCTGAGGAAATGACACACTGGCTCTGACTCGGTAGGTCCCTATGTTGGCCATAGGGTAGTAGCGATTGACGGTGACTTCGTGTTCGTAGGTCTGACCTGATGAAAGGACAATAGGTCGCTCGTTGAGATGGTGCTGAACAGGAGTGACCATATTTCCGCGTCCATCTGTGACGGTGAAGTCGAGCCAGCTGAGACGGCCTGAATCACCGAAAACCAGATCCTGGCCGGCCCGGTTGATGATTGTCAGCGTCCCGGTAATGGGTTCATGCGAGACATAGAGAGCCCGGTCCATTTTGAGAGTGGCCTGAATCTGGGCCGTCGCAGGAAGGTACGCGAGGAGAACGGCGGCAATATAGAGAAAAATCCTGAAATGCTTCATCGATCTGGTTGGGATGGCTCGAGTCTCGTGCGAGTGCTAAAAAGCGAGAGGGACAGCGAGTGTCCGGGATCGAGGCACTGAAATCAATCTGAATCTGAATCAGTGATTTCTTGTGATTTATTAGAATAACTAAATATTTAAGTAAAATAAGATTTTAGTTTTTCTGAAATTATTGCATAATCCATAAAGATTCCGTTTTTGAGTGCTAATAAAATGAAAGCTAGCTGGAGTGTGGTGGTCGTTGCGATCTTCCTGGCAGGTCTTGTCCTGACCGGCTTAATGGGTACCTCCACATCGATGACATTCATCTGGCCGGGGTATTTTCTCATTGGTCTTGCGGGAGTCTTGTCCATTGGCGGGTTGTTCCGTGACGTTTCGTTTTCGATGCCCCGTTGGACGACCGTATCGATGTTTGCTCTGACCGCGTACCTCATGATCAGGGCTGCGGAGTCTCCGGTTGCCTACTTTGCGAGGGAGGATGCGGCGATCCTAATTTCAGGTTTTCTGGTCTATGCCGGATTCCTGACTCTGTTTACGAGTGGCAAACTCCGGCGTGGCCTAGTTTTTGCTCTGGTTGGATTGGTGGCGGTCAATTTACTTTTTGCTCTGCTCCAGCACTTGATTGATCCAAAATTGTGGATCCTTCCGGGTTACGAGAGGACTAACACAGATCAAGTGGGTGGCCTTTTTAATCAGTCTGGGCATTTCACTTCGTTGATGGCAGTGATGGCTCCTCTTTGGTTATCTTTCGCAGCATTCAGTCGTTACGAAGGCTGGCAGCGCATGGCCTGGCTGGGGCTCGCTGCGGTATCTGCTCTGATTGTATTGTTTTCGGGGAGCATGTTAGGAGGACTTGTACTAGCGGCCGGCTTGATCGTCTTTGCGGTTCTTTCCGTCTGCGTACTATGGAAGCGGTTGAAACCTGAAGTCCGCCGGAAGGGCCTTGTCGCGATGGGGTTGGCCATTGTTGTTTCCGCTTTTGGTTTGTATGCCGCTTCAGGGCCGATTTCAAAGGGACTCGGGCACGGACTCTTCTCGAAGACCGGTGAAGCCAGTTTGCCATTGGTTTGGGAGGCAGGCATGAAACAGGTCGCCGAATCACCCCTCCTAGGAACGGGGAGTCGAAGTTCCTATATCTACGGCCGGACGTTTCGATCTGAAAATCTCGACAGCCAGGTGGGTGAACCTGAGTTTGCGCACAATGAATTCATTCAAATGCTGGCAGATTACGGGCTGATCGGGTTGGCTCTGATTATGTTGGTAGTTGGCCTGCATTTCGCAAATGGTCTTCGCTTTGTAAAAGCTTACGCGGGAGTTCAACCGCCCGAAGGAGGTCTGCTGCCGCGGTCGCATCATCTGGCGTTGGCGCTGGGAGTGATGGCTTCGAGTTCAGGGTTGTGCTGTCTCGCGCTGTTTGATTTTGCTCTTCATCTTCCGGTATTCGCCCTGCTAGGGGCAATCTTCCTCGGGGTGATGGCTGCTCCTGACCCCATGGCGACAGCTCTGAAAGTTAAGGGCCCTTCGGCGTTGCCTGGTGGCAGCCTTGTGTTTGCAACAAGGGCGGTCGCTTTTGGTTGTGGGTTAGCCATGGTCGGGTTGGGTGGTCTCTTCGCTCGAAGTGAGTATCATTACGAAATGGCGAGGCTGGCATTTGAGTCAGATAGCCGTGATTTTAAACAATTCCGACATCTGCAGGCCGCTCGGTCACTGGACCCTGGAAATCCATTTGCTTTCAGTTTGAGTGCCCACGCGCAGGTAGCAGGAATCACTTCAGACATGGCTGCCCCGGCGCGACGGCAGGCGTTAAAAAAGGCCGACGAATACTTCAATCAGGCGCGACACCTATACCCACAAGACGTATTTGCTGCGGTGGGTCATACGGCCGTGTTGGATGAGCTTGGAGAAAAAAATCTTGCTCAACAACGGCTTAAGGATGCTCAGGAGTGGGCTCCTTTGTATGGCAATCTCATGCTCGCGGAAGCGGAGCATCACCTTCGTTACGGCGAAGTTATCGCGGCCGAGCAGTCTTTTGAGAAAGCGCTTACGGCAGGGGCATTCCGGGACTCGGATGCGGCTATGCAGGGGCTGAATACTATTTCTGAGTGGAAATTGATCGCCCAGCAGGATGGGCTTGATTGGCGCGAAAGCCCTCTGGGATCTCCGGATTCCGGGGAGGATCGCCGTGATCTGCCCGGTGCCAAAATTGATCGAAGAACGGTTGCTGGTGAAGCACCTGTTCCGCCTGTTGCCGAGCAGCCAGCGTCGGTCCCTGTAAACCCTCTGGGTGAGTCTTCTTCGGAGGGGGTTCCGATTCCGCCCACGTGGTAATACCCAACTAGACTGAGGGCCGTTCCAAGGAGTTTGAAGGTGAGAGCACGACTTGCTCTCCTTCTTCTGGGGCGATGACACGATCCTCGATTTGGTGCTCAGTAACGGCATTTCGAAGCCGAATCATCGGCTCGGCCCGGTGCTCGTTGCTGATTGGGAAAGTGGCGTGATGCATAGGGATCATCCTGCCGGCCTTGAGATCGAGAAAGGCCTTCACCGCTTCCTCTGGATTCATGTGCACCTCGCGCCCACTGGGGCAGTCGTAAGCTCCAATAGGCAAAAGGGCGGTATCGATGTTGTGGCGCTCACCGATTTCGGCAAAGCCGTCGAAGTAGGCTGAATCGCCAGAATGATAGACTGAATGCCCGGGAGTATTGATGACATAGCCGCCAAAGCCTTTTCGGGTGTCGTGAAGGTAGCGGGCTCCCCAATGGTGGGCTGGAGTGAAATGGATTTCTGATCCCCGGAAGCCCAGTTGATCCCAGTCCCCCATTTCCTCAACACGATCGACATTAAGCTTTCGGACCACTCTTGCCACTCCTTGAGGCACAACGACTGTCTGGCTGCCGTCGACGATTCGCTTGAGCGTCACACGGCAGAGATGGTCGAAGTGGGCGTGAGTAATAAGAACGAGATCGATGGGCGGCAGATGTTCGATATCGATGCCTGGATCGCGGTGCCGTTTGAGCGGGCCCATCCATTTGGCCCAGACCGGATCGATCAGTGCATTGAATCCAGGAGTGCGAACCAGGAAGCTGGCGTGGCCGATCCAAACGACCTCAATCTCTCCCGGGAGGAGCTCCTTGAAGATGGGAGGAGCATCTGGCCCTGTTGTCTCGCGTCTACGCACAATGGAAGGAATTACGTGGCTGCTGAGATAGCGATAGTTCCGTCTGGCCCATCCTTTTTCAGGAATCAAACCGACACGGCGTCCGTCCGTCGTGTATCGGGACAGCAAGGATCCGTTGGAAGGCGGTGGGCTGGGAACTGTTGGGGGACTCTCCGGCATGAGGTTGGGTGAGCTTAAGTACAAAATCTAATCAATGCGCAAACTCTAAGCAACGAGATTCAAATGACTTTTCTACGTATCGTGGTTTGGTGGGCCATCGAACTAAATGGACACTTTGGCAATTGAACGACGAACCAGAGAGGTGATTCCTGAGTGGCGCGATGCCGTTTTGGAGTTTTCAGTGATCGAAAAGGGCGGTTCCGGTCGCGGATTTGTCAGAATCTCCGAGCCATCTTCCGGAAAAGGGATCGTGGCGGTGAGCTACATTAGAGATCGTCCCGATAATGCCCGCTTTGCGCCAGTTACGGAGTTTTTGAATCGGCAGAACATCCCGTCGCCGAAGCTAAGGCATTGGGATGAAGAGAGTAATTGTGTTTGGGTTGAGGATCTTGGGTCGAAAGATTTGGGGGATCTTGCCGACGAAGACTGGAATTCTGTCCGTCGTCCTGCCTATGAGTCGGCGTTGAGAACGGTCTGGAAACTGCATGAGGTGAAAGAAGCGAACCCTCCGGCGGATCTGCCGGAACTGGAGCCGGGTTTTGATGACGGAATCTATCAGTGGGAGCAGGACTATTTCATCGATGAATATGTGGCCCGGTTCTTCTCAAGAGAGGCTGCCGACAAACTGCGATCAGATGCCTCGCTGAAGGAGCTGAAAGCGGAACTGTGTGAACTACCCCGATCGCTGGTGCATCGTGACTTTCAAAGTACGAATGTAATGGTGATTGATGGCGGAACTTACCTGATCGATTATCAGGGGATGCGCTGGGGGGTGCCGGAGTATGATCTCGCTTCATTGGTTTATGATCCCTATATCGAGTTTCAGCCTAGTGAACGCCAGGATCTGGTGGACTACTATTTTGGGCTGAAGCAGGAGGCGGGAGATAGTCAGTCAAAGGTGGCTTATGAGCGACAGCTATGTCGATGCGCCACGCAACGGTTGATGCAGGCCACGGGGGCCTACGGATTTCTAGGGGAGGCGAAAGGAAAGCGAGAGTTTCTCGATCACATACCGGCGGCACGGGCACGGTTGGTTGAATTGTCAGGCCAGGATGGCGGGATGGCCGTGTTGGGTGATTTGTTGGACTAACGAATTCTTACAACGTTTCGACGTGGCTTAACACATCGAGAAATGGCACTTCGGAGAGGAGCCCAAAGGAGTCGTGGCGATGTAGCTTTGCCCGAGTCGTAGCAGGGCTGGATAGGCCGCAAAAGAATCGAGCCAGCTGTCGTTTTTGGCGTAGGGCAATATGGCCTTCTGAATGAATGACTCGAATTGCTTCAGCATCTTCGATCGTGATCCCAGCCCGGTGGGCTGCAGGCAGGCTGCCTCCGGAATGCTCTCCGGTGCAGACATTACAGTGCCCGCAGTGCTCGACGGCCTCACCGAAATAGTCGAGTAGCTGTTGCGGTAGGCATCTCTCGGTTTCACAAAGTTCAATGACGCGGTGGAGACGCTCTGTTTCACCGGACTCGCGGGATTCAAAACGCTCTACGAGTCGGGCCGTAATGGAGGCAACGTTTCGCTCACCGTCAGGAGCCAGCCGGTAGGCGTGGCGTAGTCGAGAGGGTTTTACGATGGCGTCTCCCATTTCGCCGAGATAGCGAATGGCACGTCGAATTTTGTCTTCAGGCTCCCCGATTGTAATAGCCGATTCTGCCACGTCGAAGGTGTACCAAATACGACGCTTTTCACCGGACTCGAACAGTTGTTTGAGGAACTGCTGTCGCTCAGGCGAATGGCCGGCGAGGACCTGATCCTCATCCCTTAGAAACTGAACCCTGTATCCTCCGTAGAAGGGGCCGCCTGGAATGAGAATCTCATCGAGTTCCAAATAGGTCAGTGCGGTGGATACGACGGTGGGCCGAATATCGCGCGACTGCGATAGGTCGTAGCGTGAGATGGAAAAAGAGTCCCCTTGAAGCAGGACGTGCTCGACGAGCGACTTGATGGCTGAAGGGGAAGGAGTATCGCCATAGATGAAGTTTTCCAGAACGGTGAGATCATCTGCGCAGGCAAAAATTTCGCAGGTAGAAGGCGAGCCGTCGCGCCCACCCCGCCCGGATTCCTGTACATAGTTCTCGAGAGATTTGGGCAGGTTGTAGTGATAAACATGCCGAATGTCCGCCTTGTCGATTCCCATGCCGAAGGCGATAGTTGCAACAACAACGTCGATTTCATTGGCCATGAACAACTCTTGAGCCTCCGCGCGGTGCTCGTCTCGCATTCCGGCATGATAAGCTCGCGCGTTGATACCTGCCTGCTTCAAAACTCCGGCGACGCGTTCAGCGGTCTGTTGAAGGGTCACATAGACAATCGAAGCACCTGGCTCGTACGATTTGATTTTATCGACGAGTTGGTCATTTCGATCACCCCCCGAGCAGGGATGGACTTGAAAAGACAGGTTGGGACGACTGAATCCAGTCTGAATGTGATCCTCCCGCTCGATTCCGAATCGATCCCGTATTTGGGCGGCGACGCGGGGAGTGGCCGTAGCGGTCAAAGCCAGTAGCCTGGGAACCTTGAGATCTTTTGCCAGTGCTGCCAGTTTGAGGTAATCGGGCCTGAAGTTGTGCCCCCACTCGGAAATACAGTGAGCCTCGTCGACGGCCATCATTTCAATACGGCATTGCCGAAGGCGACGGAGAAACCCTTCGTTGGCGAGGCGCTCGGGGGCCACATAGAGCATGCGCAGCTCACCGGAGTCCATCGCATCATAGATGGATCTCATTTCCGAATCACTGAGGGTGGAGTCGAGGCGGGCAGCTGCAATGTTCTTTGCCTGCAGCGCATCGACCTGATCCTTCATCAAGGCGATGAGTGGCGAGACGATCAGGGTCAGGCCATCGAAAAGAAGAGCGGGTAGCTGGTAACACAGGCTTTTACCAGCACCGGTGGGAAAGAGGGCCAGGGCAGGGCGCCCTTCCAGGAGGATGTCGATCACATCCTCCTGTCCCGATCGGAACTCAGAATGGCCAAACCAATCTTTCAGAGCGGTATATTTCTTATCTAGTGACATGCGCGCAAAAGGGGAACATAGGACGTGCACCCGTTCCCGTATAGTACTTGAAGCAACTTTCAATTCGCCATAAGCTCCCCGCCAATGATGGTGTCCCGATTCCTCTTTCCTGCCGCGATACTTCTTCTGGCAGTCTTTTACACTCAGTTAGCGCAGGCTGCGACCCGGTCATGGACCAATAATCTTGGGAAGATTATTGAGGCTGAGTTGGTCGAGGTTTCCGGGGGTAATGCGGTTCTCAACATGGGCGGTAAAAACTTTGAAGTGCCGGTCAGTAGCCTTTCGGCGAATGATCAGGTCTTTATAGAGGAATGGCAGAAGAGCGCACCGGTCGATACCGCCAAGGTTACAGAGGTGGTTGCGAACTGGGACGCTGAGTGGCCCAAAACTATCTCTGCTGACATCAGTCAGGAAATTGAGCTTCTCAAGGAGGATGAGGAAGCAGGAGAGTACATTTACGCCAGCGATCACTATGAGTTCATTTGCGATGTGAAGCTGAATACTTCGGTGGTAAAGCGGTTCTCGCTGTTGTTCGAAGCGACCAATTTGTTCTGTCGGGAATTGCCACTAGGAATGGTGAAGCCCTTCCGTGATGAACGGCACAAGATTCACCTTTTTGAGACCAAAGAGTCCTATTTTTCAAAAGGAGGGCCTAAGGGCTCGGCGGGTGTCTACATCAGTCGTGGTGGGGAGGGCGACATTCTCGTGCCGTTGCCAAGCCTCGGAGTGAAGAAAGTAGGAAGTAACTATAGCGTCGATTACGATAAGGAGAATACGACGCTGTCCCACGAGATCGCCCACCAACTCACTGACTACGAATATTACGCTCCCGGAGCGCGAGGTTGGTTCACGGAGGGTATGGCTGAGTATATCGCTCAGAGTGGCTATCGATCCGGGAAATTCAATGTGAACGATCTTTCAAAGCTGAAGGAATTTGTGGCCGGATACGGCGAGAATAATTCTGGAGGGCGGCATCTGGGTGATGAATTTTCCGCGCCAAATCTCGAGGATTTCTTCACGCAGAGCTACGAGTCTTTTGTGAAAAACTCCAACTTCAACTACGGACTGGGAGCTCTTGTTGTGTATTACTTTTTTCACATGGACGGGGAAAAAGACGCCGCCAACATTAAGGCTTTTCTAAAGGAGTTGAAAAAGGGAACTGAGGCTCCGGAATCATTTGAGGCCCTCCTTGCGGGACGGTCCTGGGACGGATTGGAAGAGGACATCACTAAAGGATGGAGAGCCCGGGGAATTAAGATCAATTTCAAATAGTCAGGGCTGACTTAACAGGGTTACTTCATTGGCTGAACCCTGTTGAAATGGGGTAAGGACACTTTTCTATGAATAACAAATATTGCCGATGGGGAATCCTCGGAACAGCTGGTATCGCACGGAAGAACTGGCAGGCCATTCGGAACAGTGGAAATGGTCGATTAGTCGCGGTCGGCAGCCGAACTGTGGAGCGGGCCGAAGAATACATCGCAGAGAATCAGGCTCAGATTCCTCACGATCCAGCTCCGCGCCCGATTGCGGACTATGATGCGATGATTGCATCAGATGATATCGATGCGCTTTATATCCCTCTGCCGACGGGAGTGAGAAAAGACTATGTGCTCAAGGCGGCAGCGGCCGGGAAGCACGTCCTCTGCGAAAAGCCCTGTGGTGTCAATGCGAGTGAGGTGGAAGAAATGATCGCCGCGTGTGAGGCGGCCAACGTTCAGTTCATGGATGGCGTCATGTTCATGCACAGTGACCGCATGTCGGCACTGCGTCGAGAACTCGACTCCGGCGAGGCGGTTGGTGATATTAAGCGCATCGCGACTCAGTTCAGCTTCAGAGCCCCGGATGATTTCTCCGAAGAGAACATCCGTATGAAGTCCGGGCTCGAGCCTCTGGGTAGCTTGGGTGACCTGGGTTGGTATTGTGCCAGGATTATTCTGTGGACATTGAATTATCAAATGCCGATCTCCTTGAGGGCTAATATGATTCGACAGTCAGGAGAGCCGGGTAGCTCCGATTCGGTGCCAATTAGTATGTCGGTCGAGCTTTCCTTTGAGGGGGGCGTCACCGCGAGTTTCTATTGCAGTTTTGAGACTGAGCATCAGCAGTGGATCAATATCAGCGGATCAAAGGGGCACATCGCGATACCTGATTTCGTGCTGCCCTATCACGGTTCCGAATCTGCCTTTGATGTCGAACAGGCTCACTTTGATGTGGATCTGTGTCAGTTCCATATGGAGAGGCACACCCGTCGGGTCGCTGTGAATGAGTATTCTGACGGGCACGCGAATTCTCAAGAAGCGAAGCTATTCCGAAACTTCGGTAGTCTCGTTCTCGGAGGAAAACCGGATCCTCATTGGCCGGAGATTTCTCTCAAAACTCAGCAGGTGCTGGACGCCTGTCTTGAGTCTGCACGTGCGGACGGGGCAACTGTCTCTTTTTAGCGATTATGATTGAGGGCATTTTGCGTGGGCTGTTGGGAGTTGTGGTTCTCCTCGGACTGTGTCTTCTGCTGAGCAATCAACGCAAAGGGATCAACTGGCGTCTTGTGGCTGGTGGAGTGGTCTTGCAGGTGGTTCTGGCCATCTTGATTTTGGCGACGCCTTTTGGAGGCGTGGTTGAGTGGGTTTCCGGCGGATTTGTGAAGTTACTCGGCTTCAGTGAGGTGGGGGCTCGCTTCATGTTCGGAGAGCTGGTTGACGCGAGCCGCTATGGATTTGCCTTTAAAGTCCTACCGACAATTCTTTTCGTCGCTGCCCTGACTTCATTGCTCTATTTCCTGGGGATTCTCCAATGGGTCGTGTTCGGATTTGCCTGGGTCATGAAACGGCTCATGCACCTTTCCGGGGCGGAGAGCCTCGCCACGGCGGCCAATATTTTTGTCGGTCAAACCGAGGCGCCGCTCGTGGTGAGACCGTACATCGCCAAGATGACCAGGTCGGAATTGATGGCCTTGATGACCGGGGGGATGGCGACGATTGCCGGCAGTGTTTTCGGGCTCTACGTGGTGACCCTGGGAGGGGGTGACGTGGAAGCTGAGATTGCGGTAGCTCGGCAATTGCTGACCGCCTCCATGATGAATGCTCCGGCTGCTCTGTTAGTAGCGAAGATGTTAGTCCCGGAGCAGGAGAGGTTTGAAGAGGACCTCTTTATTCCCAAAGAAAAAGCGGGCCGCAATGCATTGGACGCGCTTGCGAAGGGGACCACGGACGGACTTAAGCTCGCATTGAATGTCGCAGCAATGTTGATTGTATTCATCGCAGTGATCGCCTTGTTCAACGCTCTGTTTGGCTGGGTTGGTGGACTAGGTGGCGGAGGGGGGCTTGGCTTGCTCGATGGATGGGTCAATCAAGCCAGTGGTGGCGTTTTCGAAGGATTGTCGTTGGAGGCATTATTGGGATTTATTTTCGCGCCGTTGGCCGCTGTCATCGGTGCCGACTGGGCTGATGTGCTCCAGTTGGGGCAGCTACTGGGTACCCGAATGGTCTCGAATGAATTCGTTGCCTATCTTCAATTGGGGGAGATTCAACAGGCAGGAGGGCTTAGCCCGAAATCGATTTTTCTGGCCACGTTTGCTCTTTGTGGATTTGCCAATTTTTCCTCTATTGGGATTCAAATCGGGGGGATTGGTGCGCTAGCGCCGGAGCGGCGAAGTGATCTTGCCGCCCTGGGGTTCAAGGCGATGATTGGCGGGACGATCGCGAGTTTACTGACGGCGAGTGTGGCAGGGATGTTTTTCGGAGTGGGATGAGCCCCATGTGTAACCACAGGAAGACCTCCAGGAGACTGGCTCCGGGAGGTCTTTTGAAAAGACATCTTTAGTGAGTCGGAACTCACTCAGAGTCGGGAGATTTCGCCGGTGTATCGACTGGTGTGGGAATGGCTGGTGGAGTTTCTTCCGCTTTTTGATCGCCGATCATCTTCCCGAGGAACTCTGGGAGCTTGACCCCGACATTGCCAGTCAGCTCGTGAAGCGGCGGCAGCGATTTGGAGAGACTGGAAACGAAGTCGGCGGTAGCGCCGTTGCCGTCTCCATTGCTGCCTCCATCCCACACCGTGATCTTGTCGATCTTGAGGTTTGAAATAGCTTTGACCTGCTCGGCAACGAGATCGGGTAGTTTCTCAATCATCAACATGAGGGCAGAGAGATCGGGATCACCTGCCGTTGCGTCGAAGACCTCCTTGAAACCGTCCGCCTTGGCCGAAAGCTGAGCTTTGACACCTTCAGCTTCAGCCTCCATGACTGACTTAATGCCGTCCGCCTTTCCTTTCTCGACACGTCGAGTCTGCTCCGCCTCAGCTTCAGCCAGTGTTTCGATGCGTTGCTTTTCGACAATGGCGGGGACTACGATGTCCGCATACCGGGTCGCTTCTTCTCGTTTGGCTCGGGCCGTTTCCGCATCTCGCTCCGCGGCGTAGGCTTCCTTCTCGCCCTCGGCGGATTTGACCCTTTCCGCAGCAGAACCGAGTCGGGTTGCTTCTGCTTCCTGCTCGCGACGAACGGCATTTGAATTGGCTATTGTCACGGCAGCAGTGTTCTCACCTTCGATGGCGGAGGCGTGAGCGCGGGCCACTTCGGTGCGTTGCGACATTTCAGCATTTGCTTTGCCGATTTCGCCATCGCGTTCCTGTTCGGCCACTTTCACCTTGGCGTCATTGATGGCCCGAGCGGCGGCCTCTTGACCGAGAGCATCGATGTAGCCTGATTCGTCCGTGATATCTTGGATATTCACGTTGATGAGTCGGAGTCCTACCTTTTTCAGTTCGACCTCAACGCCTTTAGAAATGTTATCGATCATCTTATCGCGGTCAGCGTTAATTTCCTCAATCGGCATAGTGGCGATGACTACTCGCATCTGGCCAAAGATGATGTCTTTGGCTAGTTCCTGAACTTCTGCGAGTGTTAGGCCTAGAAGCCGCTCGGCGGCGTTGTCCATGATTCCAGGTTCGGTTGAAACTCCGACGGTGAATGTGGAGGGGGTATTGACCCGGATATTTTGCTGGGACAGAGCGCCTTCCAGGCGAATGTCGATCGGACTGGGAGTCAGGTCGAGAAACTGGTAGGACTGAATGATGGGCCAGACGAAAGCACCTCCGCCGTGGAAACAGCGTGCGCTGCGGCCTGATTTCCCGCCGGTTTTACCATATATTACAAGAATCCGGTCTGGGGGGCATCGCTTGTAGCGGGATGCTAGAGCGATCAGCGTGCCAAAGAATAGCAGGGCGATCGTGCCTATTAGTATCATGGTCTCAATCATAGGTAGTGGGGTTCGGGGTTTAGGTTTAAAAAGTCAGTCTTCAGAAACTACGACGAGGGTGTTGTCATCTAGAACGTCAACGACCAGGACGCGGGACCTGTTCTCGAGTCGGTCAGGTTTTGAAGTAATCGCTGGAACGGTCATTAGCCGGCCTTGAATCATGACTTCGACTTGCCCGGAGTCTTCTTTGCTGCCGGGAATTGGAAGGTAGACTGTGGCAATCTCTCCCACGGCGTTGCGATAGTTGAGTGTGCCGGATTCCCTCATGGAATATAGGGCCTTCATCATTAAGTAGATGAGTACCATGAGAGCAATCCCGACAACAGGAGCGAGAAGAAAGACGAGCCAGAGAGAGAACTCGGATTTGAGCAGAATGGCGCCAACCCAGCCAAAGCCCACGAGGAAGGCAAAAATAGTACGGATCGAAATGAACCCGAGATCGCCGTCGCCGGGGCTATCGCTCATTTCCAGGTCAGTGTCCCCATCCATGCCATCGAGTCCGGAGACGGCGAGCACTGTCTGAAAGCCGAGAACCGCGGTGGAGAACATTCCAATGGTGTAGAACACTTTGATAATCAAAGTGAGTCCGCTCCACCAGGTGTCTAAAGTTTCAATCATAAGGGGTTCCTTTTGTGATCTGAATTGTGCGTTATGTCAGGTTTGGGGTCGATTACAATCCAATGAAGCATTTGCAATCGGGGTTCGGTTGGCCCGGCAGAGGGGGTGCGTTTGATCGGTGAGTCAGCCTGCGGAGGGAGCTGATAAACGAATGTGGAGTGGTCTATCCTTTGGTTGAAGGAGACTGAATTCCGTTGTTATCCCGAAATGACGTAGCTCGCGCCGATCAGAAAAACTAGGGCGAACACGAGACGGCGAAGCAGCATTTGAGGGAGCCGGTCCAGAGTCAATTTTCCGAGCCAGACTGCGAGGATCGCAGTGGGGACTGTCCAGCCGGTCAGCTTGAGGAGTTCAAGGGTGAATTCTCCTGAACCCAGCATGAGCAGATTGCGAGTGATGCCTCCAGCGATGAACGCAGTCTGGAGGATGGCGACAATCTCCACCTTTGACCAATTCCGTGAGTAGGCATAAACCACGATGGGCGGTCCACCGACGTTGAATGCTCCGGCAAGAATACCTCCGATCAGTCCAAAGAGCCCAGCGCTGCGTTCCGGAATACGAAGGGCGGTGATGCGGCCATGGAGGAAATCAGCGATTGCGGTTGCCATCAGAGCAATGCCGAGCAGGCGAATGATGAGTTTTCCGTCAAGCCCGCGAAGCGCAAAGTAGCCGATTGGAATTCCCAGACAGATGCCGACGCAGAGAGGGAGGGCGTGTCGAATAGAGAGGCCAGCTCGGTTGGCAAAAATGATGAACAGATTCACAAAGAGACTGGCGATCGAAACAAAGGCGATTGCATCAGTGACAGGGAGGATGAGCGGGTAGATCGCCATGCAAACCAAGGCCAGTCCGAAGCCGGTAGCAGACTGAAGGTAGGCGGCAGCGAAAAGAACCGCTGCGACCAACATGATAGTGGTGAAATCCATCGTGGTTCAGGGAGCTGGATCGACCTCTTCAACGACTTCGAGTTGAAATGACTCCTGCGGGAGAGGTGCTCCCACAGGGGCTGAGGTGAGGCTGCTCTCTTCGCGTTGGCGCCATTTCTTCAGGGACAGTTCTCCGGAAAGGCGGCCCAGTTTTGAATCGAAATAACCCATTCCAACATCGAGAGCTGGATAACGTCGCAGTTCAAAATGGAGGTGAGCGAGGTAGCGCTCATTGGCCGTTCCAATAGTGCCGATCAGATCGCCCCTCCTGAGTTGTCTTCCTACGGGGACACGAATGCTGTTGAGGTGACCATAGAATGAGTCGATGAGCTGCCCGTTCTCCAGTTTGTGGGCCAGAATGACAACGTTGCCCCAACCGTCGGAGGGCCAGCCTGCGAAAGTGACGAGACCGTCGGCGATTGCGTAGACGGGGTCGCCTAAATCTGAATTCCAGCCGCCGATCCCATTGAGGTCATCGCCAAGATGGCGATCAGTCATGAATGGCTGTGCGTTGTAGGTAAGGGCTCCATGTCGGCTGCCGACGGGATAGTCAAAAGTGTTGGTCGTGGGAGTGAGGACCATTTCAGTCGGGGAAGAGACAGCAAACCCAGGGTCAAATAGGGCGTCGTGACGAGGTTCCAGGAGTCCGATCCGGGCAATAGATTTCTCTGAATCAGTGGAAGAGGGATCGGGGCTGGCATTGCGGATGACCAGAATGAGGATCATCCCGATGGCGGCGACCACGACAAATATAGGAAGGAAGTAGCGGTGCCACTCCTGCCAGTGCTGTTTCAGGTCAAGGTAGGGAAGATTCTTCACAATCTCACGGAATAGACGACAGCCGCCGGTTTTTGGCAACGGCGCAGGTGGAAAATTAGGTTAAGATGCGGCTATTTATGACATCACCTGAAACTGGAGGGCGTCGATTTCGAATCGATCTGGCCTACGACGGACGCCCCTACGCGGGATGGCAAAGCCAAGTCGGGGGGAATACGATCCAGGATGTTCTGTTGGGCGAACTACAGGGAGTTTGCGCTGAAATCCGAACAGTGCAGGGGTCTGGCCGGACAGATGCAGGGGTTTCCGCTCTGAGGCAAGTAGCGCATTTCGACGCTCCCCTCACATGGCGAATGAATGGAGGAGAGTGGCAGCGGGCACTCAATTCAAAATTACCTGCGGCGATTCGGGTGATGCGATGTGGAGAGATTGAACCCGAGTTTCATGCACGGTTTTCCGCCCTTGAGAAAGAGTATCGCTACGACATCGCGACAGATGATGTGTTGGATCCGCTCCTTTCCGGGCTCGCGTGGCATCGTCGTGGCCTGAGTTCGGGGTTGGATCTGGGGGAGGTTTTGTCGATCTATGAGGGCAGGCATGATTTCCGCTCGTTTTCAGCGAAACGCCATGATGGAAAGGATGAGGAGCGGGACACGCAAAGAACGCTGACTCTATCTTCAGTTGAAAAATTGGACGCCGGCGTGTTGCAATTGAGATTCCGGGGGAACGGTTTTCTTTACAAGATGGTGCGGTTTTTGGTCGGTTCTGCCATCTACTGTGTGGAAGGTAAGATTTCCCCCGACGAGATGAAGGTGCTTTTGCAAGGTTGCGATCTTGAGAAAAAGGCCCCATTTTGCGCCCCGCCTGACGGACTCAGTCTAGAGCGGGTGTTTTACCCGCCGGAATTCGAAAGTTTCTGACGGTCGTTTCCCCTTCCGCTATGGGATTGTTTTTCAAAAGATCGGGTATTACAGAAAACCGAATAGAGAACTCCGGCCGATGGCCGGTGCGGTTAACGCATTTCTATCTGATCGACGACTACGAGTTTCCGGCGACGAATTTTCCCGAGATTTACTTTGTGCAGGAGGGGAGCTTTCTTCTCGAGACTGACATTGGAACACAGGCTGTTCGCGAAGGCGCGGCGATGATGGTGAACCCTGGTTATCGTCACTCCGTGAAGCAGCCGGAAGAGGTGGTGATTACGCGACTCCGATTTCTTCCTGAGTGGTTGACCCAGGAGTACCAGATCATCGCGAATTCCCCCAATCTGTTCTCGCTCTTTTTTGATCAATCCTGGTTCCGCTATCCCAGAGAAGAGAATCTGCATGTCTTCAATACCCGGGGAGACGGTGCAATTCGAGTGCGAAGCGAACTGGAGTATCTTTGGGAGCTGCTTCGTGAGAAACGGCAATTAGACCCCATCGCCCGAGTTTCAGTTTTGAAGATTCTGATGCTATTGACAGATGAGCATCAGCGATTTTGGAGAGGAGTCTCCGAGGTCGAGTTTTTGCCGGAAGTGAAGCACGCTTTAGACAAAATCGAGGCAACTATTCTTAAGGCCGCTCCGTTTGACGGGGGCAAGATGCCGAGGGGCGGGTTCGAGAAAAAGGTGATCGAATCGTCCTTCTCTGAGACGATAGGAATGAGTCTGGACGCCTACGCGCACCGTAGGCGGGCATTCCATGCCGCCTGTAGGTTGCTCTCAAGTCGGGATGAGCCTCGTCGCATCTCCAAGGAACTAGGTTTTTCCACCATTGCTGAGTTCCGTAAGGAGTTCGAAGCTGTTTTCGATATTTCTCCTACGGTCTATCGGGATAAGTTTGGTTTGCCGGAGGAGAAAAGGATCGAAGAAGAGGCTTGATCATAGGCGTGGTGCCATGTTCCTTGCCGCCCGCTTTCAGGCCCATGAAATCACCTGCTGAACAACTCGAAATACTCACCCGTGGTACCGCCCAGATCATCAGCGAAAAAGAGCTGCTGAAAAAGCTGGAGCGGGGAAAGCCGTTGAGAGCCAAGCTTGGAGTCGATCCAACTTCGCCGGATCTGCACCTGGGTCATAGCGTGGTGCTGGAGAAGTTGAGGCAATTTCAGGAACTGGGGCATCAAGCGGTATTGATCATCGGAGATTTCACCGCTCAGATCGGCGATCCCACGGGGCGATCCAAAACACGGCCTCCTCTTTCCCGTGAAGATATCCTGGCGAATGCGGAGACCTATCAGGAGCAAGCCTTTCGAATTCTCGATCGGGACAAGACTGAGATCGTTTTCAATGGGGAGTGGTTTAATAAAATGTCCTTCTCAGATGTGATTCAGTTGAATGCTCGCGTCACGATGCAGCAGATGCTGCAGCGTGAGGATTTCAAGAATCGAATCGCCAATGATCAGGAAGTCCGGCTTCACGAAATTCAATATCCGATTGTGCAGGGATGGGATTCAGTGGAAGTGCGGGCTGACGTCGAGCTTGGAGGAACGGATCAGTTATTCAATATCCTGGTGGGGCGTGACATGCAGAAAACAGAGGGCATGGAGCCGCAGGTGGTCATGTGTCTTCCTATTCTGGAAGGGTTAGATGGCGTCCAGAAAATGAGCAAGAGCCTAAACAACTACGTAGGCATTAGCGAGCCAGTCGGTGAGATGTTCGGTAAGCTCATGAGTATCTCCGATGAGTTGATGCAGCGCTATTCGGTATTGTTGATTGGTGAGGATATTGATGGGTCAGCTCATCCTCTGGAAGCGAAGAAGGCCCTTGCCGCTAAAATTGTTGCCCGCTACCACTCTGCCGAAGCAGCGGAGCAGGCGGTCGCGAACTGGGGAAACAGGGGGAATCTTGAAGCGGTTGAATTGCCTGCCTTTACTCCACCTGCTGATCGTAGTGACTTGCTAGGGATTGTTCAGGAAGCATTCAGTTCGATTGGAGAGCCTAAATCAGGGTCGGATGTCAGGCGCCTGATTCAGCAGGGTAGCATCCAGTTGGACGGGGAAAAACAATCGGATCCAAAGAGCGAGCCTGCCTTAACGTCAGGCAAAGTGCTCAAGCTCAATAAGAAGCGAAGTGTGCGAATCAGCTGAGCGGTTACGGCCCCCGGGCCTTCTGAGTCAAGCTTTTCAGGAGAATACATTCCCTACTTTTGCGTTGCTTCCATCAGCGGATTTTCGTCCACTGAGAAGCATGAAGTGCGAGCCAACCCCCGTCGCACAGTTTGCTGGAGCTATAGGTGTAGCTTCAGTGGTGGTGGGCTCGTCGGAAAGTATTTGGGAGATCGGGAGATGAACCTGCAACTACGAGCGTTTCCCCGTGTCATGGGGATCGTGAACCTGAACGATGATTCGTTTTCGGGAGACGGGACACTTGATGTCGATCAAGCGCTTCGTCAGGCGATTCGCATGGCTCTGGAAGGTGCGGATATCATCGATATTGGGGCTGAGAGTGCACGGACCAACCGGGCCGCCATCTCGGTTCATGAGGAAATTGACCGCCTTTTGCCCTTTATCGATTCATTTTCTGATGCAGTCTCCGATCTGGAGCCTCGGGATGAAGTTCAAATATGGCCGCCTTTGTTAGCTGTGAACACATGGCGCCCGGACGTAGTCGCAGAAGTGCTCAAGACGGGGGAGGTCGATATCATCAATGATATTGGGGGGATGGCCGATGACATGAACGCTCGGCTATGCTTTGAGTACGGGGCGACTCTGTTGATTATGCACACGGTTGGTTTGCCCAAAGAGCCGCACACGGGTCAATGCTACGAGAGCGTTTGGAGCGAGTTGGAGCAATTCTTCGATGACCGGCTTGCGAGGGCGAAGCGTGTGGGCTTGAGCGACGATCAGATTATTTTGGATCCGGGGATCGACTTCGCGAAGCAGCGTGAAGATAATTTGCGGATTTTCAACGAATTGGAGCGACTCACTCGCTATGAGCTTCCCATTCTTCTGCCGATTTCACGTAAAACTGTGATTGGCGATGTTTTAGGCATTGATGAGCCTTCTGAGCGAGATGCCGGGACGATTGCCTGCTTAGTTAGAGGCTTGGCCGCCCATGCTGACATCTTTAGGGTTCACAATGTGAAGGCCGTAGCGGATTGCGTGCGGGTGATGGCCGCGATAAGGGGTGAGGTGTTTTGTTCGTCTTCTTCCCCTTCGGGCGGAGGCTGATATTCGGATTCTCCGCATAGAATTGGTGTGAAATACAACTTTCCTCCTGGAGGAGTGGGATCAGGATTGGCAGGTCGAGCAGCCCGTAAACTAGGATTCCAAATACGGTTCGAAATTGTAACTGGATAGGTTGGCCGTTTCGCTTAGAGTCGTCGACATGCGAATTCAGTTGGGAAACGATGTAGTCGAAGTGAACCCGCCGGCATTTGGAAGCAAAGGGCTTGTCATCGCGGCGATAGCTGTTGCCGGGCTGATCGGGGCTTTCGGGGCTTTCTATACCGTACAAGTTGAGGAGGCCGGGTTGGTGATGCGTTTTGGAAAGCATATCGACACGGTGGATCCGGGATTGCATTTCAAATTGCCCTATGGAATCGACCAGGTCATCCGGGTGCCGGTTCGTCGTCAGTTGAAACAGGAGTTTGGATTCGGGACTCCTGGGAATTCCAATTCGAGCCAGTGGAGTGGGTCAAGCGATATGGAGCTTGAAAAGAACATGGTGACTGGAGATCTGAATGCTGCGCTGGTTGAGTGGGTTATTCAGTACCGCATTGTCGAGCCAGAGAAATACCTCTTCCGCGTTCGAAATGCCGACGAGACCCTGCGGAATGCCAGTGAATCCGTGATGCGTGAAGTCGTCGGCGACCGCACCGTGGATGAAGTCATTACCATTGGTCGTCAGGAAATTGAGTCCGAGTGCAACGAAAAGCTTAAGGGGTTGATTGAACTCTACGAACTTGGCATTTCAATCGATCAGGTTCAGCTCAAAAACGTCGACCCTCCGAAGCCGGTTCAGTCCTCTTTCAATGAGGTGAACCAGGCACAGCAGGAGAAGGAGAAGTCAATCAATGTGGCCTATGGTGAATACAATCGGGCTGTTCCCAAGGCGAGAGGTGAAGCAGAAAAGACCATCAGTGAAGCTGAAGGCTATGCTACCATGCGGATCAATGAAGCAGAGGGGGATGCGGCCAAGTTCACGTCGCTATACGGGGAATACGAAAAGGCACCTGAGGTGACCCGCCGCCGAATCTATTTGGAGACGATGGAAGATGTAATGCCGCGAATTGGGAAGAAAGTAATTATCGATGAGGGGGCCAATCAAGTGCTGCCGTTTCTTCCTCTGACTCCTTCCGTTAAGTGATCATTTTTGCTCTTTCTATATCATGAAAAAATCAGGTCTTGGCTGTCTTATCTTTCTCGCGATCTTTGCGCTGTTTCTCGTTGCCTCCGGTGGTATCTACACCGTTCAGGAAACGGAACAGGTGATTATCACTCAATTCGGAAACGCGGTGGGTGACCCTGTCGTCACCCCGGGTCTCAAGTTTAAAATCCCTTTTCTTCAGAAGGTGAACTCCTTCGATAAACGCATCCTGGAATGGGACGGCCGGGCTACGGAGATGCCAACTAAGGATAAGACCTATATTCGAGTCGATACCTTTGCCCGATGGATGATTGTGGATCCGTTGCTCTATTTTCAGAAGCTGAGAGATGAGCGAAGCGCACAGTCCCGCCTTGATGATATTCTTGGATCGGAAACGAGAAACGCGATCGCCAAGAATGAGCTTATTGAGGTGATCCGAACGACCAAGGATCGTCAACCGCAAGTGGAGGAGGAAATCGCAGAAGCTGATCTGACGGGTGATATTGGCCAGTTGATTCCAATTCGTCGGGGAAGAAGGGCGCTGGAGAGCGACATCAAAGAAACAGCGAAGAAGAAGTTGGGTGAATTTGGGATTGAGCTTCTGGACGTCCGCTTTAAGCGAATCAACTACAACCAGAGTGTTCAGGAGAGGATCTATGAGCGGATGATCTCAGAGAGGCAGCAGATTGCCGATCGCTTCCGCTCGGAAGGTGATGGCGAGGCAGCCAAGATTTTGGGCGATATGGAGCGTGACCTTCGCAAGATTGAATCGGAAGCTTATCGAACTGTTGAGACGATGAAAGGAGAGGCTGATGCGACCGCTACGCAGATTTACGCTAACGCCTACAATAAGTCTTCGGAGTCCGCTGAATTTTACGAATTCGTTCGGACGCTGGAGGTTTATAGCGCTGTTTTGGAGGGCGACAGCACTGTCGTTCTGTCGACCGAGAGCGATCTTTTCAAGTATCTCAAGGCCGTGAAGCCGCTTGAAGTTGGTGCGCCATTAAAAGTGCCCGTAGCGCCAAAAGCAAAGCCGGCGGGACGTTAGAGCCACTTGATTTTCACTCGCCATGAGTGGTCTGGATTTGATACAAGGGCAGAGATATGATGTTGTCTCAGATTCTGGCTTGGCTTATTGCGGGCGCGTTGGTCGGTTCTTTCACTGGAATTATCATTAAGCGAAAGAAGGGCGGCTTCGGTTGGCTCAAGAACTTCGGGATCGGTCTTGCCGGTGCGATTCTTGGCGGTGTTCTCTTTCGAGTTTTTGGGGTCGATCTAGGGCTTTCCCAAATTTCCATCAGCCTTGAAGATCTCGTCGCGGGATTTGCGGGTGCGTTGCTCTTCTTGTTGTGCCTCTGGATCTATCGCCGGTTTATTTCAAAGGCGGATGATTCGGGGACTAAATCATCTGACCAAGCTTAGTCGAATAAGCTCATTAGTTCCGTTTCGCTGAGGTGGGTGTCGCCGGCTTCTCCTGCGTCTGAGAGCAGGGATTTCATCATCTCTCGCTTTTTGTCTTGGAGGGATAGGATCTTCTCTTCAACGGTGTTTCTGGTGATGAGTTTGTAACTCGTAACAACGCGTGTCTGCCCAATTCGGTGAGCCCGGTCAGTAGCCTGCGCCTCCACCGCGGGGTTCCACCACGGGTCTACGTGGATAACTGTGTCGGCACCGGTGAGGTTGAGGCCAACGCCTCCGGCTTTGAGGCTGATGAGAAAGACCGGCACTTCGTTGTCTTGGAAGCGGTTCACGACGTCACCTCGATTGCGGGTTTGTCCATCGAGGTAGCAGAAATCGATTTGCTTCTCGGCGAGCTGGGGGACGAGCAGTTGAAGCATTTCGACGAACTGGCTGAAAACAAGGACACGGTGGCCACCATCGATGGCTTCTTCAAGAAGCTCGGAAAGGACGTCGGCTTTGACCGACGCTTCATCGTCTTTGAGATCAGGTAAATTGAGGAGGCGGAGGTCGCAGCAGGTTTGACGAAGCCGAAGTAGAGCCGTTAAAGCAAGCATACGCTGGCGGCCTCCTTCAGCGTCGAGAATGGATTGTTTGCTCTCACGGAGAAGCTTGGTGTAGACCTCTTGTTGAGTCGGTTTCAAATCGCAATAGACGATCTGTTCAATTTTCTCAGGGAGGTCGCGGGCCACTTCCTGTTTGAGGCGGCGCAGGACGACAGGCCGTAGTCGGCGGGAGAGGCGATCTTTGGCGGAAGGGGAGGACGGGCTGGATGAAAGAGGTTTCTCGAAGCGTTCCGCAAAATCTTTCCGGCTGCCGAGGTAGCCGGGGAGGGCGAATTGAGTGATAGACCACAGATCCGTGATCGAGTTCTCGATTGGAGTTCCTGTCAGGGCAAATCGATAGGTACCGCTGAGTCGATGCGCTGCTTTACTGATCTGAGCGTCCGGGTTTTTAATGTGTTGTGCTTCGTCGAGAATGACGACGTCGAAGTTGCGGTCGCGATACCAGTCTTCATCGCGGCGGAGAAGGGCGTAGCTAGTGACGAGAATATCGGCGTCACCATGCTCCTTGAACACGGTGGCTCGATCAGGGCCCTCAATGGCAACTGCCTTGAGTTCTGGAACAAATTTAGTGGCTTCCGCTACCCAGTTGTAGACGAGCGATGAAGGGCACACCACCAGAGCAGAGCCGCCAACAGAATAAATGAATGACAGAGTCTGGAGAGTCTTTCCCAATCCCATGTCATCCGCAAGAATGCCGCCCATGCCCTGAGAGGCAAGTCCCTGCATCCAGTCGACTCCGAGTTGCTGGTAAGGGCGAAGGGTGGAGCAGAGGTCATCGGGAAGATCGTAGAATTCGATGCTGGCTTCGGTGACTTGCCAGGGGACAGCCCCACGTGTTTGAAAGCCATAGTCGGTCGCAGTTTCCTGAAGATAGCCTGCCTGAGTCTGATTGATCTTGTAGACGCCGCCCTGCATTTGAACGGGGTCACAGTCGTTGAGTATCTCTCCAAAGCTGTTGGCCAGATCCGTATTCAGCACAGCTGTTTTTCCGTTGCTGAGGGGTTTTCCTGACTGCCCCATTTGGAGTAGCCGCTCAATCTCCTGTCGCGGGATAGTTTCGCCTGAGGCGGTTCCAAAGCCGACTTCCATGGCAAACCAATCCTCGCCGCCGGGGCGAAAATCCATCGATGCCTCGATGGGCTCGACCTGATTCAGGGCATGTTCGAACCGCTCGCCGGTTACGGTCTGCCAGCGTGACTGAAACTGCGGATAGCCGTGGGCGAGGAATTGAAGGATTGCGGCTTTATTTTTCAGTACGAAGCGCCCTTCGACGCCTCGGCGATTGAATCCCGCCGCTTCCAATTCTGAGATGGCGTTTCGTTCGGTGACGGAGTCAACCAGATGGAGCACTCCATTCTTTTCACTAACTGGATCACGATTCTCAACGGCGGGGTAGTTCTCACCCGCATAGATGAAAGAAAGATGCGCATCGAGATGGTTGAGTGATCCTTCCAGATCAAGGCTGACAGATGGAGTCGGACGGACCACCTCAATTTCCTCGACATCAAAATGCTGCTGCAGTTGACCGAAGGCAGTTGGAAAATCGGTAGGGTCGAGTGTGACTCCACCGATCATGGCTGACTGGAGCTTGGGATTCAGCCCGGGGGCTATGGGTTGAACTAATTGATCGTCAGAAAGGATCCAGGCGGCGTTGGCAGTGACCAGCGGCGTAAAATTTGATGGCCAATCAGCTCGAAAGCGAAGCCCGGCGGTTCGTCTCAGAGAGAGGCGTTTTGGAAGGTGCGAAAAGCGAAGGGGAGTGACTTTCCCAAGGGTGACGCCGGAGTGGCCTGGGATAGCGGCGAAAATCCGCGACAGATCATCTGATGACATGATGGCCATGCCTGGCACGGTTTCCGGTGAGATGCTCTGGAGGGCACGGTAGAGGGCTGCGTCACCGGCATCGAGAAAGAGAACGGTGTTGGACGGGAGGGCGTTTAGAAGGCGTCTCTCGTCGTTGAGTGTGACCTCCACCCCGACCGTAATTCGGCTCTTATCCCAAGCGACCGCAAGATTGGGGGCGAGGACGAGGTGTAGGCTGGCTGGTGCCGCCGAGTCGTCCGCCTGCTCGGTGACCGTGGGCCAGGCCTCACTCAATCTGACTTTTTTCGGTGCGGCCTCTTTTGAACTGTCCGCCGTAGTGGGATTTGCTCTCTCTGTGGGTTCGAGAAACTCAAGGCCTACAGCCAGAGCGTGGGCGCAGATGATGCCATCGCGTCGAGCCCGGAAGCAGGGGCAGTGATTAACCACATCCGTTCGAGAGCGGATTTCCAGCCGCACCTTGAGAGATTTGCCGTCTTTGACAACTCCTTCGAGCGTACCGTTTACATAGCTCGCGTCGCTGACCTTTCCGGCGGAGTGCAGTGAGCGAGCCGGCTTCATTTCTTTCCAGCCTCCGGTATCGGAGAGGAATTTTCGACTGAGCTCAACGGGTTCGGACATGGGGAAGGAATGACGGATTTTGTCTTCGAAGTAATAGAGTCGGTTTGGCTTCTGTGCAAAATTAGATTCCGCCGCTTGTCATCTCAATTCCTCATGGCAAGTTAGCTGCCACACGAATGCCGGGGTGGTGGAATTGGTAGACACGCTTGACTTAGGATCAAGTGCCTTTTGGTGTGCAGGTTCGAGTCCTGTCCCCGGTACTTTCACTGCGATAGCAGTGAAAGCCTTTCCCTTGAGCTCCTTTTGCTGAACGCTTTGGATTTCGCTTCTTCGAAGAAATGGGAAAGAGGTATTGGCAAGCCGGTTGCCCTCAGCGAAATCGTCGCTATCTCCGCCGCCATGCATTCGTTTCATTACGAGAACGGCGCGTCAGATCGATGAAGATCTCGTCAGGTCCGAGGTGATTCCAAGATAGAGGCTGCCGCGGACGAGTTTCCTTTGCTCAAGGCTAAGCTTTAAACGTCAGCCGTTTCTGTGATTTTCTCAGGAACGGCTGAGTCGTTTTCCGCGATCATGATTCGATCCGAGGGAAGAGGCATGTCGGCATCACGATGGGAAATGAGACTCTCGACGATCCGGTTGGCCATTGCCCGCTGGCCAGAGGGGAGACGCAACACCAATTTGCGGGTTCCCTCGAGATCGTAGAGCGCAATGTCTTCGCTGAGAAATCGTGGCTCCTGAGTGATTTCGAGGCCGTCGAGGGAGAGTTCAGTGTGATAGTCCCGCCACATGCTGCGGCCAAGGAAATGGAGGGATCCTGAGGACCGTGCTTCCGAGACAAGACGGCCAAAGGTCAGCGGGACGAATCCTGTCACCTTCTGACAGCGTCCCACCAGGACACGAGCCGACCATTCAGGTTCCGCTTTTCGGCCACCGAGAATTTTGCCAAGGAGTTGGTCCTCAGACGAAGATAAGCGGGCATAGAGAAGGTCTTCGTCTTCGCGAGTAACGAGTGAAAAGGCTTTGTTCCGGAGCAGCCAGAAAAAGGCTTTGATCCGTCGAAACAACTTTGGGGTCAGGTAAAGACTGATGCTCAGAAAAGTGATGCAGACAAGAGCAGCAAGGATGGGGTTCACGCTCATCAGGGCGAGGCCACCTAGAACCGCCACGTCTTCAGCTACGCTGGCAGCAATGTTGGTGAGCGGTTCAGGGGAGGCATTGAGAGCCAGGCGGGTGCCGGACTTGAAGCCGTGAGCGACGAGAGTGGTCCCTCCTGCAAGCAATGCGATAATGACTTCAAAAGCCGGTTCGGTGGGTCCCAGTGTATGAATGGCGAGGAGAGCTCCGCCGACGGGTCGAATCAGTGTGTGGATAGCGTCCCAGAGCGAATCGACCCAGGGCACTTTGTCTGAGAAGAACTCGAGAGCGAAAAATGCCCCTGAAGCCGCGAGGAGCGAGGGATCGCCGAGAACCATGAGATCTGGATAGGTCGCTGAGACGTCGACCCAGCCCTGATTGATGGCGAGGCCGGTCACGAAGACTACGAGATAGAGGTTCAAGCCCGCGAGTGTCGCGAAGCCGAGCGCGATGGCTAGTGTTTCGAGGATTTCCATAGGAAGGAGGGTGGGGTGATAGTGGAAAATGGGACGGTTTCAATAGCACCACGATTTCCGCGGCTCACCTATTACAAACGGGCCGAGAGATTGTAATCGCAGGCCAAACTGATTGGACGCTGGCGGGATCGCGGTTCGCGAAACTCCGAGGGTTGTGTAGATTTCCCTATGAATCGTCTGGTCACAGCATGGCTTTTGGTGTCGATCCTTTCACTCGCTGGGGTGTCGGCATTCGAACCCATTTACGAGCGGGCTCCGATTAATTATTTCGAAACTGAGCCGGATACAAAGCTGACTCGTCTTTTCGCAGAGGCCGAAGAGAGGGGAATATTGAGCGAGGGAAGTGATCGGGAGATTCTTCATGAATTGCTGGAGCTTCTGGAGGTTCCTGTGGAATCTCAGATTCTGGTTTTTTCAAAAACGAGCGCGCAGAACAGCCGCATTTCCCCGAGAACACCCCGTGCCGTTTATTTCTCCGACGATGCGTATATCGGGTGGGTTCAAGGCGGTGAAATGGAGGCGGTCAGTTTTGACAAAAAGTTAGGGGTGGTGTTTCACCTCATCGAGTTGACCAGCAGAGAAGAGGGTAAGCCGCCGAAGCTTGCCCGTGATCGCTCGTGTTTGAATTGTCATGCAGGATCTTCAAACGGCGGAATGCCAGGGGTGATGGTGCGTTCAGTCTACCCGCAGGAGTCGGGACTCCCTCTTTTTCAGGCGGGTAGTTTTCACACACGGCAGGACAGTCCAATCGATGAAAGGTGGGGCGGCTGGTATGTGACGGGGGAGGTGGAGGAGTGTTCGCACCTTGGAAATACTTTGGCTGAGGCGGAGGGGCGCTCAGCGGAGATGACACTGAAGCCATTGTCGACTGAACCGGTCGATTCTCTTGACGGGTTTTTCAATACTGAGCCCTACCTCAATGGAGGTCGAAGCGATGTTCTGGCGCTTATGATGCTGGAGCATCAGGTTGGGGTTCATAACATTCTGGTGGAGGCAAATCTGACCACGCAGAACGCGCTCTATCGTCATCGCGAAATGCAGAAAGCGTTCGGAGAGCCGCTCGATGCCCCCCTTTCAGAAACGAATGTTCGTATTCTGGATCGGCTGGCGGAGAAAGTACTTAAGCAAATGCTCTACGTTGATGAGTTCGCTCTTCCCGGGGGAGTCGAGGGAGGAGAGGCGTTTCAGACAGCTTTTCAGGCGAATGAGAGGAAGAGCGATGAGGGGCGATCATTGAAAGACTTCCGACTCTATGAGCGCCTCATGAAATACCGTTGCAGCCACCTGATCTATTCCGAGGCTTTTGCCGATTTGCCGGATGCCATTCGGCCCCAGATTCTGGAGAAACTGCACAGCATTCTGACGGAGCCAACGGCATGGCCAGATTTTGCGCATCTGAGTGAGTCTGAGCGGGGACACATCCTGACGATCTTGACGGAAACTCTGCCAGATCTGCCTGAAGTGTGGGCACGGTGAGGAAGCCTTTCGTCTTTCTTCCTGCACAGCCTTGCCGAAAAGGAGAGTCAAATTGACGGATCCTGTGTTTTGAATCGCCTGCAGGCTTGATTCGTGCGAGATCGCCTGTTGATTGCAATTTGCAACACTCATGCAGCTCCGTTCCCTCAATCTCAACCACTTTCGTTGCTTCGAAACACTGCAGGTTGAGCTGCCGGCGGGGATGAGTATTTTTTACGGCAACAATGCACAGGGGAAAACTTCGATTCTCGAAGCCGCCTGCATTCTGCTGCGGCTGCAAAGCCCCCGGACATCGACTCCGTCGGAGTGTGTGAGATTCTCTGAGAAAGCTTTCGCCATTGGCGGCACATTGCATGGCACAGATCCTGTTGAGCTGAGAATGCAATATCGCGAGTCGGGCCGACGTCTGATGGTCGATGGAGAAACTCAAAAACGTGGAGGCGATTATTTGAGACACAGTGCGTTGGTTGTCTGGATGGCCAATGATGACCTCACTTTGATCCGCGGCGGAGGAGATGGCCGGCGCCGGTTTCTCGACTTCATGGCTTCCCAGTTGTTCCCGACCTATCGTCCGGCACTGAAAGCATACGAAAAGGCGGTGCGCTCGAGGAATTTTCTCCTGAAGAGGGATGCCTCTCCAAAGTGGGCTGAAATTGATGCCTACACACAATTGTTGCACGATCATGGGCGCATCGTCACTGAGTGCCGGCGTCAGCTGATTGAGAGTCTGCAGCCGCAGGCAGCTAGGGCTCAGGCTGAGATTGGAGGCGGGGGTGAGGTATTGACTCTTACCTATCGATCAGCTTCCGGCGAAGGTGATGATCTGGGTGGCGAGTTGCGATCGCGTCGTGAAGAGGAGTTTCGCCGTCGCCAAACAGTTGCGGGGCCACACCGAGATGACCTGGTTCTCGAGCTCAACGGTATGCCGGTAGCGAAGTTTGCCAGCGAGGGACAGCAACGAACCGTGGCGTTGGCTCTGAAGTTGGGTCAGACTCATCTGTTTCTGGAGGCTCGGGAAGATGCTCCGGTTATGTTGATCGATGATGTATTCGGGGAGCTTGATCCTGATCGCCGCAATGCTCTCATGGCGGCGTGGCCGGAGGGATCTCAGAAGCTGATCACCACAACTCATCTCGACTGGCTCGATGATCGGTTTGCCAGCGCCCATCGGTTCACGGTGGATCAGGCGACCGTGTCTTGAATTAAAGTCCTCAGGTAGAGACTCGCTCGACCCGGCTGGTAATGCCGGTCAAAATCTCCCAGGGAATGGTCCCTGCTTTAGCGGCCAGATCGTTGGCTGTAATATTCATTTCGCCCTGATTGCCGATCAATGTTGCGACATCGCCGCATCGAACTTTGGTATTAAGATGGGAAACATCGACTACGATTTGGTCCATGGTCACGCGGCCGAGCAGGGGACACCGGGTGCCCCCGATCAGAACTTCAGCACCCACGCCTGAGAGGTGGCGCAGATAGCCGTCGCCGTAGCCCACTCCGAGGGTGGCTACGGTCATCGGTCGACTAGAAATAAAAGTTCGGCCATAGCTGATGCTGGTATCAGGAGGAATCTCTCGTACCAGGGTGACGCGAGTTTTTAAACTCATGACCGGTAGCAGCTCAGGCTCGCTCGGAGTGCTTTCTGAATTCATCGGGTTGATGCCGTAGAGAGCCAGTCCGGGCCGAGTCAGCGTAGCGAAGGGGGTTTCATTGTGGAACCCGATCAGCCCGGCGCTGTTGCCCAAATGAATGTGACAGCTTGATTCCGGGGCGATCTCCTTCAGTAAGCCTGAGAATTGTTCGATCTGTGATTGGGTGAATTCAGGGTCTTCATCAGCCGAAGGGAAGTGGGTGTCGATTCCTTCCAGTTCGGTATGTCTCCCGTCTCGAATCGCTGAGACAAGAGCCACAAAAGACTCAGGAGGCGCTCCCATACGACCCATGCCTGTATCGGCGACGGCGTGTAGGTTTACCGTCATTTCGAGACATGATGCAGCGGTATTGTAAGCGTCCACTTCTTCTATCGTGGAAACAGACCCGGAGAAACCGCCTGCGATGATAGGTTCTATCTCGGCCGGGGTGGCCGGGCTGAGAATCAAAATTCCAGTCGGAGCATTCCTGGTCACACTCCGGGCTCGCTCTGCTTCTCTGACATTGGCGACTCCGAACCAATCAGCCGATTCAGAAAGAGCTGCGACGACTCGTTCAAGGCCGTGGCCGTAGGCGTCTGCCTTGACGATGGCCATAACGCCGCAGTTGCGCCCGGATAGGGAGCGGCAAACGGCTGCATTGTGGCGCAGCGCTTCCAGATCGATTTCCGCCCAGCAGCGAAGATTTGATGTATCCGGAAGTAGCGAATCAGCCATGCACGTGAAACTACTCTAGGAAGATGTGAGATCTTTCTGAATTTGTTCGAAATCTCCCTCTTCGCAGCAGCGAACAAATCCCTCGCAGAAAGCTTTGAGCCGATCCCACACGATTCGAATTTCAGCCGACTCTTCGGGCGTGATGGAATTGTCTTGAGCCGCTTTCGAAACTACGTCCAACAAGCCGGCAAACTGCTGCACAATGGTGTGGGTGGCGGGAACTACTTCGTATCCCTTTTCGCAGCTGCTTTTAGGGTTACGTACAAAGTATCCGCCAGCTTCCTGACAGAGCCACTCGGCGATGCCGGGATCCTTGGTCAGCTCTAGAAGTGTGGAAATCCGATCGAGCGGGTTGCGACTTCCTGACCCGGTATCTGTATTCGGCTGAGCCCACTTGTAAACCAACGAGAGGGAAACTCCGAGATCGGCTGCAATTTCCTTTGGGCTGGTGGAAGGGCTTTCAAAAGCCGTTTTGAGAACTTCGTGCGACTCCATGGGTGGGCTACTGTGGCTGATTTGGCAGGAGATGACAAGTGGCGAAGTCGTCCTCTATGAGTGTAATCATCCTCCCGGAGGGCGAGAGAAGGGGGCCGCCGCGTTTCGGGCTTCCATTTCCATTTCTGAATCCCAATAGCCGTCACGAACACATTGAGTGAGATACTCACGCAGAAATTCCTCCACTCCGCCGAGGCGCTCAAACTGGGCTACGTGGGTAAGTTCATGGACGAGTAGTGAAGGATTGGTGGCCTGTGAGGCTTCCAGATAGATGCCATAACTCACGGCCATCCCCGCGGGCCCTTCTGCAAGAGATCCAAAGATGGTGCTGAGGAAGCGGGTGAACCACGAGCCTGGGGTGGGGATATGTGGTACGGGAAGAATTCGCACAGCCTCGGGTCTTTTGACTCCGACATCAGTGGCCCACATCGTCTCCCACTCGCTGAGCGGCCGGCCGTCGCGAAGGATTGCAGCCTCCTGTCTTTCGACCCAGCGGGTGCCGAAGGGTAAGGTGCTTTTGACGATGAACTCGATCCAAAGGGCTTTCATCCGGGGGCTGACTCCTGCCAACCAAGCAGAATCGTCGTGGGCAATGTAGTCAGGACAGGCCTCGGGTCCAGACGAACCCTTGGCATGATACTGAAAATCCAGTGATTCACGGTAGAGGCACTGTGAGCCATTCCAGAGCTCTGAGCAAAAAACGCTCGCTCCAATCCAGCAGATCAAGTGAAAGGCGAGGTTGGAGGTAGGGGGCAGTCTTGAACTCGAAGGGAGCGTGCCATTGACGTGAGTTCACGGGCGTGACTGGACCCGCTATTCTGTAGCCAGAGTCAGACTTTGCCGAAATCACAAAAGTGAACTAAAGTGAGATAGGCGCCGGTTCCTGCGCTGTCCTTTTCCATGTCTTCGAGCTACGACTGGCATCCGGCTGCGAACAGCAAGTCGGTGTTTAAAGTGGAAACCCGCAATCTCGGATGGTGGGTACTACTCGCCATTTTCATATCGGTGCTAGTTCACATCATACTCTTCATTGTCCTCGGTCTGATTCATCGCAGTGATGGCGGGGTGGCAGGGGAGGAGGTCGTGTGGCGCTCGCAAAAGGAGCAGCTCACGATCGACCGGGAAAAGCTCAATGAGTTGCTGGACGAGGCCTATATTCCTGAAGACAAACCGATAGAGCCGGAAAATCTGAGCGATCTCGATCTGGTGGATAAGTCGCTCGATGAGTTTGATCTCATGGAGCAGATGAAGAATGAAGCGATTCGCTTGGCTCCAATCGAGACGCCGAAGATGTTTTCAGGTGAGGCCCCCAAGGCCCCGGGAGAAGCACTGAGTGCCGCGGTTGGCGGGTTGGAGATATCTGCTGCCGAGATTCTTTCCCGCGACCTTGCCGAGATGCGGAATAAGTTGATCGATTCAACTGCGACGGTTTCTAACAGCCAGCCTATATTGGAATTGGCCTCCTCCATGGATCTCGATGATACGGTGGATACCGATGACTTTTTCAAGAATGCAGCAGCTCAGGCTTTCGGCACGAACTCCGAGGAGTTCATCAAGGGGTATGCGAGCCTCGATGATCTGATCTCGCGCACCGGCGGTCTGCCCCCGGGGGAGGAGAAGATTGCGCTTCCGACAGATATTCTGTTTGAATACAACGAATACGAATTGAAGGAAGCCGCTCGTCTCAGCATGATGAAGCTGGCCTTCATCGTGCAAACCAATCCGGATGCGACCTTCATTATTGAGGGCCACACCGATAGTTTTGGGGGCGAAGATTTCAATCGGGAACTGAGTTTGAATCGAGCTAAGGCCGTGAGAACCTGGCTCATCGAGCGCTTGAGGATTAGTGCGTCGAATATTGAGGTCGTTGGGCTTGGAAAAACGAGACCCATTGTTTCTACCAACGGCGATGCCGATGCGCAGTCATTGAATCGGCGGGTCGAGATCGTAGTGAGGAAGCCGTGATTTCCCACGGAAGTTATTGGTTGATAGTTCTCCCCTGTCTGTTTCTTTCTGATTAGAGATTTCATGAGTACACCCTCTTCAGTCAAAGACTTAACCCTGTTGGGTCATAGCGAGAAAGGCCTTCCGAGCTCACCGGAGGAGGCGACCCTCGAGGTCTTTCCAAATCGCAATGCCGAGCGCAATTATTGGATCGAGCTGGATTATCCTGAGTTCAGTTCGCTTTGCCCGGTGACCGGTCAACCGGATACGGCGCATCTCAATATCAAATACATTCCCGGTGAGAAGTGCGTCGAGACGAAGTCGCTCAAATTCTATCTCGCCTCTTTTCGGAACACGCCTTCATTCAACGAGGACATCGTGAATCGTATTCTCGACGATCTTTCTAACGCCTGCGAGCCTCGCAGGATGGTGGTCAAAGGGAAGTTTTCTCCGCGTGGCGGCATCCAATTGACGGCTACGGCTTCCTATCCCGATGCTGGGCTTGAAGAGGTGGAATGAAAGTGGTCGTGCTGGTCAGCGGAGGGATGGATTCGGTCACTGCGCTCTATCAGGCGGCGACTGAGCACGAGGTCATCGCCGGCCTCAGTTTTGATTACGGATCAAAGCACAATCACCGTGAACTGCCTCTCGCGGCACAGCACTGCGAGGCCATTGGAGTGTCGCATCAAGTAGTGTCGCTGGGCTTCATGAATGACATCTTTGAAAGTGATCTGCTCAAGAGCGGAGGCGACATTCCTGAGGGGCATTACGAAGCCGACAATATGAAGCAGACAGTGGTTCCGTTCCGCAACGGAATCATGCTTTCGATTGCCGCTGGCTATGCTGAAAGTGTAGAGGCGGAAGGTCTAGTCATCGCTGCTCATTCGGGGGATCACGCCATCTATCCGGACTGCCGGGAAGACTTCATGCGCCCGATGGCAGAAGCGATCGCGGCAGGGACCTATGCCGACCTTCAAGTGCTGCGTCCTTTTATAGATCAGCGCAAGGAGGATATTGCTGTGGTCGGTATGAAGTTAGGGATCGATTTCGCCCAAACTTGGTCGTGTTACAAGGGGGAAGAAATTCACTGTGGCAAGTGCGGTACCTGCGTGGAGAGGAAGGAAGCTTTTTCCGTGGCAGGCTTGGCGGATCCCACTACCTATGCCAACTGAGTAAGCTCGAAGTTGAAGCTAGCGCGCTGCGGTCGCATTTCGAAAGCCCTCACTCCCCCATCCAACTTGCCCCGGAGCAGATAGGGCACTTTTCCCAGCCGTCGTAATTCTTTGCGAAGTAGTCGCTGCTGCTGCCGTCTTTGAATCGCTTCAGTGTGGCCTCACCTTTGTCTTTCATTTCCTTGAGGTTTTCTTCGATGCTGGTGCGCGCTTCTTCAGTCAGTGTCAGGGCATCGAGTCGCCGCTTGACCCATCGCCGAATTAAATCCTGAATGGCTTGACGACGTTCCTTGGGGGCACCTTTCAGTCGGGCCCGCATTTCATCGGAGACGCCCTCTCCGAAGGTGTTGTAGCGAGTGCCTTTCTGCCCGTAGAAAGGGCTTCTGGCCGCGTAGAGTTGAAAGGCATTGAAGGCGGGCATGCAGAGCGGGCAGGAATAGACGAAATTGGTTTTCTCAGGATGGCCCTCGACGAACATGCTGAGGGGATCTGGAAGGATCAGTTCGAGGGCTTCACCTGCGACTCCGTCTTCGTAGAGCCCCTCGAGTACAGCGAAGAAGATAAGCTGGTGTTCCCGGGTGTAGTTGTGAGGTGCCTTGGGGTTCTCAGCGCTCCTGTCAGGGTGGGCCTGCGAATGCAGGAGGGCAGGGGTAATAACCAAGCTGAGGAAAGCGATGGCGAAGAATTTCATGGAAACATGATACCGCCTCGGTGTCCGGTTGTTGTCAGAGAGATGTAAAAATGAATTTACGCTCAAAAATTTCCGGTACGGGCAAGTTCAGAAGTGGAGGCGAAATCCCCCGAACCATGTCCAACCGGAGAAGTCACCTCCGTCACCTCCGCCGCTCAATTTGGAGCATTCAACTCCACTCATGACTTTGAGTTCGCGGCCGTAAAGATACCAGTTCACGCCCAGGTAACCGGCATGGTATCTATCCCCCATTCCACCGTCCGTGATGAAGGGGACGTCCTGCTCATAGCGGCTCTGCGCCTGCAGGCCGTCTGGATCGGAGGAGTTTGCAAATTGGTAGCGCGCCACCAACTGCAGTTTGTCTTCGCGGATGTAGAGGGATGGCATGATGGTTAATCCCCAGGCATCACTGGTAAGGCCATAGCCATCGGCAAGCACCGTTTGGGCCAATCCTGAAAATCGCCCTTGTTGAACTGCGGCACTCAGAGATACGGCATTGCGATAAGGGGCGGCTCCTGCACTGAAAGGAGTGGAATTGTGGAGATAGTACAATTGAGCGTTCATCTTTTCAAATCGACTCCGGTCGGAGAAGTCGTAGCCTAGCTTCACTAGAGCAAACCCCTTGGAAAGGCTTTCTCCGAGCTCATTGCCCGAGTATCCACCAATTTTGTAGAACACGTCTTTGAACTTTCCTTCGACGGAAAGACCCGGGGATTTGTCGGGGGCTAATTGGTTTACTATTAAAGATCGCTCGAATGTTAAAATTGAGTTCGACGATGTGTCGTACTCATACATGAATCCGGGTTTCTGTTGTCCTACGACGACCTGCAATTCATCAGAAGGTTTCCAGGCCAGAGTCAATGTATCGAGATTTTCCTTATCAATCGTGTTCTGTCCTTGTTCGACGGTGTCGGTCGAGACATTAAAGCTGCTCGCGAAAGTGAAATTATGGAGGAATCTGGCGCGGGCTCCAATTTTGGCGCGGCGTGCCTCCCATCCGTTCACGCTGCCTTGTGCGGAGTCCACTGCATAGAATTGCCCGTGATAGCGGCCAAACAAGGAGATCTCCTGAAGAAAAGGGTTCTCGGGCTTGTGATAGAGTACCGGCCAGGACCAGATGCGGTCCATGATGGGGCTACTGCTTTCATCCGGAGTGCCTATTTCGGAATCAGTGAGACTAGCGTTGGCTTCACCTTGGAAATTTGACGCGCGCCGGAGTGCCGGAGGCCCTTGCAGCAGTTTGGTTCGGAAAGTAGATGGAGTGGATTCAGGAGCTGGGGTAGATTCAGGAGCTGGAGCAGATTCGGGAACCTTGGTGGATTCGGGAGCTGGAGCAGATTTGGGAACCTTGGTGGATTCGGGAGCTGGAGCAGATTCGGGAATCTGGGTGGATGTCACCACCTCCTCCTCACCAAAACCGAGGGAAGGGCTGGATACGCCTACGAAAAGACTGAGAAGAGCCGCTGTTGAGCCGATCTTCTGAAACCATCGGCAGAGGCCTGCCAGTGTTGGTTGTGTGTGTGCCATGTCAGCCCGGTGACGCAATTTCTTGCTGAAGCGGGATAATTTCCAATTCCACAAAACGGGTGGCGAAATCGGGTAAGTGTTTCCAAAACAGTACAAATAGCCCACCCGAATAGGGCCGTCAAGGGGTGGGCCGGCTCGGGGAGCGGTGTGGATTTGAGTGAATTAAGCAGGAATATTGGTATTTCTGAAGATTCCGCGATGCGGGTCATCAATAGCGGGTCCGCGGCTTGACTCGGAGCGGACCGGTCTCTCATTATGGCATAGGTGATGAGGTTCCAAGCGTGTCAGCAGCGCGACTGAATCCCGGTATTTTGTAGCGATCCGATGCGTGCACTCTATTCTCCACTTTTTGCTTCCAAATGCCATTTGGCGAAGATTGTTCTCCTACTGATAGCCAGCTATGGGGGAGCGGCCTCAATGGCGACAGCGGAAACGGTGAAGGTCTTTCTCTTAACTGGCCAATCCAATATGGAGGGCAAAGGGCTAGCAGCGCATCTTGATACCTATCGAGATGACCCATTAATTAGAGACGCCTACGACGGGCTCAAATCCGGTGACGGCTGGGCGGTCCGTGACGATGTGTGGATCACATACCCGACAAAAGCACAGGGGGCTCAGCACGGGCCTCATACGGCCGGCTACGGGACAAAGGGTGAGAATTCGATCGGTCCAGAGTTCGGTTTTGGGCACACGGTGGGGGATGCGATAGAAGATCCCGTGGTTTTAATCAAGATTGCCTGGGGCGGCAAAAGCCTTGCGGTGGATTTCAGGCCTCCCAGTGCTGGCCTTCCTAGCGATTCTGTGCTGAATGAGATGTTGCTGAAGTCCCGGAAAAAGAAGCCTGAGACGACCTTGGAGGAGGTGAAAGCACGATATGGGCACTATTATCGTCAGCTGGTGGTGGAGACGGAAAAGGCACTCGCCAGTCTTGAAAAATCATTCCCGAATCTGAAGGGGAGCCAGTTCGAGATCGCCGGGATTGTCTGGCATCAGGGTTTCAACGATGTCATCAATGGGACGCTTCGGGAGACTCAGTATGTCGATTACACCGAGTGGCTCGCTCTATTCATTGATGATCTGCGCCGTGATCTCGGAGCACCTGAGGCGCCTTTTGTGATTGGAGAACTCAGCACAGGAGGAATCCCTAAGCGGGGGGACTTTCAGAAGGCTCAAGCAGCGACAGCCGCCCTTCCTCAGTTCTCCGGCAATGTCGCCTTTGTTCCCACCGCGGAGTATTACGACACGAAAGCACAAGAACTCTACGAGAAGAATTATTGGAAAGGTACCGATGAAGAGAAGGCCGCCTGGCAGGCGGTAGGCAATGATCGGCCCTATCACTATCTGGGTTCAGGTAAGACCTATTTTCTGAAAGGGCAGGCGTTCGGGAATGCGATGCTGGAGATGTTGGCGGAGTGATGATCCTTGAATGCCGATAGTGCGATTGATAGGATGGTGGGCGAAGCAATATTAAATTACTACTATTTCTATGAGCATTGAAAGACACGGGCTATTCATCGGCATCGAGCGCACGGAAGACGATTTTTTCCTTTCTCTGAAGGCAATCGGGAAGCTGACTCATGGCGATTACGAGGTAATCACTCCAATGATCGATTCTGCACTGGAGGGGGTCAACGAGCCGAGAATTATGGCGCTGTTCGATGCGACTGAAATGGAAGGGTGGGAACTTCGGGCGGCCTGGGATGATTTCAAATTGGGCCTCAAACATGGCAGTGAATTTGAAAAAATTGCTATCTATGGACGCAAGAATTGGCAGGAAATGACCGCAAAAGTCGGGTCTTGGTTTATCTCGGGTGAAGTTGAGTTTTTTATGGATTTCGACGAGGCTATGGCTTGGCTGCGCGAATGATTTTCCTCGGGCGAATGATGGTATTCCTCCCCGGGTAGCTATCGTGATATGAGGGCGTATTTTCCCGATATACTTCTGCCGGCATCAGTGGTGGCTGTTGCTTTTGGTATGGCTTTTTCTTATGGGGGAGAGAGAGTCGGTTGGCCGAATTGGCGGGGTCCTCTCTACAGCGGAGCGGCCTCCGATGCGAATCCGCCCATCGAATGGAGTGAGCAGAAGAATGTGAGGTGGAAGACTCAGTTGGCCGGCACGGGGCATTCGAGTCCTGTCGTGGTTGGGGATCGGGTGTTTGTAACGACTGCTGTTCAAGCTGGTCAGCCGTTGGCTTCGCCGATGACGAGCGGTCGGCCCGGTGCTCACGATAATGTTGAGGTCACTCACTCATACGAGTTTGTCGTTCTCGCGGTCGATCGATCCACGGGGGGAATTGTATGGGAGACATCAGTGGCGACTGAAGTTCCGCGGGAGGGTGGTCATATCACCGCTAGTTTGGCTTCGGCTTCGCCGGTTGCGGACGAACTCCATGTGATTGCTTTCTTCGGGTCACGTGGACTCTATTGCCTCGATCACGAGGGCATCGTGCAATGGGAGGTAGATCTGGGGGAGATGCACACCAAGCATGGTCACGGAGAAGGAAGCTCTCCCGTTCTGTATGACCAGACCGTAGTGGTAAACTGGGATCATGAAGAGGATTCCTATATTGTCGCATACGATAAGAACACAGGTCGTGAGAAGTGGCGAAACTTGAGAGACGAAAAAACGTCGTGGTCTTCACCTATTGTCGTAGAGCATGAAGGTAGGCCGCAGGTTGTCGTCAGTGCGACCGGAGCTCTGCGGGCATACGATCTCGAGTTGGGAGATGTGGTATGGGAGTGCCGAGGTATGTCTGACAATGTGGTAGCCTCGCCAGTGTCGACGGACGGAATAGTCATCGCGGGAAGCAGTTACGATAAGCGGGCAATGGTTGCGGTGAGACTGAGCGGTGCCGAGGGTGATATGACGGGTACTTCCCATGTGCTGTGGCGTAGAATCAATCGGACGCCCTACGTGCCATCGCCCTTGATCTACGGCAAAACACTCTACTTTCTGGCCCACTACCAGGGAGTATTGAGTCGGGTTGATCCCGTGACAGGCAAAGACAAGGGCGGCCCGTTTCGCCTGGAGGGCATGTCGGATATTTATGCTTCCCCCGTGGGTGCTGCCGGAAGGATTTACATCACCGACCGCCAGGCTGGGACGCTTGTCCTGAGCCATTCCTCAGGCGAGGAACCTCCCGAGTTCCTTGCGATGAATCAGCTGGATGATCGTATCAGCGCTTCAGCCGCGATTGTTGGCCGCGAGCTGTTTCTGCGCGGAGAACAGTTTCTCTATTGCCTGGCTGAAGACTGATGGCCTCGGGCGGAAACGAGGCTGGTATTGTGAGAGAGCTTTGGATATATGAGAGATGTATTCAAAAGGCAGCCGAAACAAGATAGTCTTGCCGTTGGATCAGAGAGTGGCTGAGTGTATTTCTTGATATGACTATGACAGATCATTTGGCGTCCGCTTTGCGAGAGGCTCGCATCGATAATGCACGTCGAATCAATCAAGTTCGTGCCGTGGGAGCTGGGGCCTTCACCTTGGTCATGCTGGTGGCTGTCTATGGTATGGGCGAGGATGCCTGGTCGCTGATTCTGATCCCAACCTCAATCTATTTTCTGGTAGCGCTAACATTGGCCTTTGGCAGCCGGGTAAGTCCTACCGTTCTCTCCCTGAGCCGTTTTGCGATTCCAGTTTACGATATTCCAACGGTGTTTGTGATTCAAAAGATTCATATGCAAACAAATCCGCACCCGGGCAATGTTTCTGAATTCACGATTGGGCTCTTTGTCTGCTTGCTGATGCTCTCAGCCTATACTTTGAATTCGAGATACATTTTTCTGTCCATGGGCATGGCGATATTTTTGGAGCAGATTCTTCAAAAAGAGGCGGGAATTGATCCCTATGGGAGGATTCTCAGTCCCCTCATATTTGGTCTCGCTACGTGGATTTGTGTCTATGCCGGTAGCTCCCGGAGAAAGTTAGTTGAAACGGTGACTCAGGCGAATGCCCGCCGACTGAGACTTCAGCGATACTTTTCTCCCGGAGTAGGAGAGATTCTCGAAGAAGGCGATAGCGAAGCGCTAAGCCTCGGGAAAGAGTGCGAATTGACGATTATCTTTATTGATATACGTGGCTTCACTTCATTGAGTGAACGGCTTTCCAGTCAGGAGGTCGTGGAGCTTCTAAACACTTTCCACGGCCGAATGGTTGAAGTGATGTTCCGGCACGGAGGAACATTGGACAAGTACCTTGGGGATGGGCTGATTGCTTACTTTAACGCTCCCGTTGGGCAACCCGACCATGCCAGCAGGGCCGTGAGGTGTGCGTTGGGGATGACTCAGGAACTTGTCGCTTTGAATGAGCAGCTTTCCACAGAGGGCAGAGAGGAAATTCGGATGGGTGTAGGAATTCACACCGGGAAAGCGGTAGTTGGAGATATAGGGGCTCCTCATCGTCGGGAATTCACGGCAATAGGCAGTGCCGTCAATGTGACTTCGCGACTTGAGGGGATGACGAAGGAAGTGGGGCGACCCATCGTAGCGTCAGAGGCAACCGTTAAGCTTGTCAATGAGGTGGAGTGGGAGGAGTTGGGGAGTTTCCCAATTCGGGGTTGTGCTGAACCGATGCGTCTATTCACTCCGGGGGCGTAGTCCTTGAATCCACTTGTTTCGGTCCCGATTCACCCCATACTTTCGTCCGTGAGCGTCATCGACATAATTTCCCAACTACCCGAGGTGTCCTTTGCGAAAGGAACGGAAGTTATCACTATGGGGGAGCGCCCGGAGAAGCTCTACTTTCTGAAGAGCGGCCGAGTCGAGATTCTATGCCAAGGAACGCGAATTGCCTTGATAAAGACGCCCGGCAGCGCACTTGGAGAAATGTCACTGCTTTTGGATGTGGACGCGACTGCTACGGTGGCTGCTGTTGATGACGCTGTATTTTACGTAGCGGATGATCCCATCGATTTCTTGAAGTCCAATCCTGACGTTAACCTTCACGTTTCTCGGATTATTGCACTGCGGCTTATTGCGGCGACCGACTACTTAGTCGATATGAAAGATCAGTTGAAAGACTGTTCTGATCATGTTGGCATGGTGGACGGCGTTCTCGATGCAATCCTGCACCGTGATCTTAAGAAAAAGATCACGAATTAGATTGATGATAGAGTGGCCTCTTCACAGCCCTCCATGCCACACCAGGTGAGCCGGCCGTTCTCGACCTCAATTTCAACGGTCGCCGGTTTCTCCCCGATCTGACGGCCGCCGTTGATGACGACTGTGGCGCCCATACGATCAATCCAGGAGCCGTCCGGGTAGTAGGGAGCGTTGTGGACATGTCCTGAAAGGACGGCGGTTGGGGCGTAAGCACGGATCCATTCGACGAGCGTTTTGTCTCCCAGATCACGCTTACCATTCCAACTCGTTTTGGCTCCGAGTGGGGGTGCATGATGGACCCAGAAGACAGGGCGGGAATCATCAGGCTTCTGCTGCGATCTGAGCCAGTCTGCGGCTCGTTCGCGCTCGGCCTCGGTTTCCCACCAAGGTAGGGACAGTATGCGAATGGTCTCGTTCTCGTAGCAGCTGTGATCGACGATCAATCCGGGAATAGCGAGATCTTCAAGCCATTCAGTGGAGCGGGTGCCATCGTATTCCTGCACGAGATCGTGGTTCCCCGAGCAGACTACCAGAGGCACCTCTTTACAGATCCGACGAAAATATTGTTCCACCACTGTCGCTTGAGTGTCAGGGGCGACCGTGGAGGCCAACTCCATGAGGTCTCCGGCAATGACGACTAGATCGAACGCCGTTGAATGCTGCGTCAGCCAGTCAAACTGCTTTAAACTGTAGTGGATGTCGGAGACGACGAGGATTTTCATTTTGGGAGAGAAGCGACTGTATCGGTTTCCCCGGTAGAGTTCAATGCCTAGCGAGGGATCGCGTGAGGAATCTGATCAAAATGAGAGAACTGTCAGGAGTTGCGCGATGAGGTCACCAATATGCTTGAATAGAGGGCGAATTCCCGATATCAAATAACCATGAGTGATCAGGAACCGCCCACCCCGAAGGATGACGAATCTCCGGAGCAGGACTCTCCGCCACTACAAGGGTCCGCTAAGGATGATTCCACAGCGCCTGCCTCGAACGCTTCACCCGAGGAGCCGCCTGAATTAAATGCCCCTGAGAGTGAGGGGGCAGAAACTTCAGCAGATGAGGCTGGTGAACCCAAGGCGGCCGATCCGCCGATAGCGAGCAGCAACGTTTTGGGGAGAGGATCACTCAGCGAAAATGATGAGAAAACCATGGGAATGCTTGCTCATATTCTGGGCGGGGTCACCTGTGTTCTGGGCCCTCTTATCATATGGTTGATTAAGAAAGACGAGAGCCCATTTGTAAACGATCAGGGCAAAGAGGCTGTGAACTTTCAGCTTTCAGTGCTTCTTGCCTATCTGGCGGCAGGGCTGGTGGGTGTGGTTCCGGTGGTCGGCTGTCTCGCCGCCCTTGTGATTCCTGCGATCGGTATTGCCAGTCTGATTTTCGGGATTCTTGGTGGACTTGAAGCGAACAAGGGTATCATCTATCGCTACCCGTTCGCATTGCGATTGATCAGTTGATATTGCAGGCGCGGGTATCTGCTGTGAGGTGCTCATTAAAGGGCGCCTTTCTTCGTCTGAACTCCCAATCTGCACCTTTTTCTATTCACCCCAATGCTTGCCAATAAGGGCCTTCTGGCTCTGAACCCGCCTCAGCGTTCTGCTGCAGAGCAAATATACGGCCCGGTCCTCATTTTAGCAGGGGCTGGAACGGGTAAGACCCGGGTCGTCACGACGCGGATTGCGGGGATGCTTTATAACGACATTCCGGCGAGCCAGATTCTGGCCATGACTTTCACCAATAAGGCGGCGAATGAGATGCGCGAGCGTGTCGGCACGATGGTCGAAGGGAAGATGGCAGATGACGTGGTAATCTCCACCTTTCACAGCCTCTGCGTTCGAATCTTGAGAACGTGTATCGAACGGCTCGGGTATAAGAAGACGTTTTCGATCTATACCCAAAGTGATCAGCTTGGGTTGCTGCGCCGCATCATAGTCCGAAAGCTGGGCAAGGATGAAACTCTTGAGCCGAAGCTTGCCAACATGCTGATCAGTCAGGCGAAGAATACCGGCAAGCCGATCAGTGATCAGGAGGATTCTTTGATCAGCGAAGTGTATCGAACCTATCAGCGAGAGCTAAAGCTACTTAACGCGGTCGATTTTGATGATTTGATGATTCTGGCGGTGCAGGGGCTGGAGGAGAATTCCGATATTCAACGGGAGTGGCAGCGCCGATTTCGGTTCATCATGGTGGATGAATTTCAGGATACCAATCATCTGCAGATGGATTTGCTTCGACTGCTAGTTGGGCAAGAGCAGAATATTTGTGTGGTGGGTGACGATGATCAGAGCATCTACGGCTGGCGCGGAGCGGAGATCACCAACATTCTTGATTTTGAGCGCTTCTTCAAAAACCCAAAGGTGATCAAGCTGGAAGAAAACTATCGATCGACGAACCGGATTTTGCGTCTCGCCAACAGCTTGATTCGCCACAATCTTGATCGCCGGGAAAAGACTCTGTGGAGCAGCCGTGGAGAGGGCGAAAAAATACGCCTGGTATCGATGCCTGACGCAGAGAAGGAGGCCGAATGGGTAATATCTGAAATTTTAGAATGTCATCGAATTGATCGCCGGAAGTACGATGACATGGCTATTCTGTTTCGGATGAATACTCAGTCGAGGCTGATGGAGGAGATGCTCCGCGAGAATGAGATTCCCTACAAATTGATCGGTGGGCAGTCCTTTTATGAACGTCGCGAGATCAAAGATGTGATGGGCTATCTCTATCTCTTTTTGAATCATGATGACGATGTCAATCTATTGCGGGTGATTGCCACACCGCCGAGGGGAATTGGTCAGGGGACCATTGCGCTGGCGACTCAGTTCAGTATTGATCACCAGATGAGTGTCTGGGATACGCTCAATGACTTGGAGTTTCTTGCAACGCTGACATCGAGAGCCCAGAAAGCGATCGATGCGTTCACCATGTTTATCAGTCGATATGCCGATGTGGCCCACACTGATTCTGCGAACTATGCAGCGATGACAGAGGAGTTGCTCAAAGAGATCAATTATTCGGACTTTTTGAAGAAGAACTGCAAGACGAGCGAGGAGGTCGATAACCGGCGCCGCAATGTAGCTGAGTTGGTGGAGGGGATGCACCACCACGCTTCAAAATCGAAGAAAGGCCTTCGAGGGTTCCTCGACAGCGCAGCGCTGATGCAGGATAGGGAAGACAAGGACGATGATGGGGGACAGGGTGTGTCTCTGATTACGATGCATGCTGCGAAAGGCCTCGAGTTTCCCGTTTGTTTTATTATTGGAGTTGAAGACGGGATCTTGCCGCATTCCCGTTCAGTTGATGAGGGCAATAAGGATGAGGAACGCCGCCTCTTCTACGTGGGGATCACCCGCGCGATGGAGGACCTGACGATTTCATGGTGCCATAGTCGGCGCCGGTATGGAGATAAGCTACCTTGCCAACCAAGCTCCTTTTTCAAGGAACTCGACAAAGAGGAGCTGATCGAAACCGATCATGGAACTCTGGAGGCTGCTCCGGTGGAGGAGGACTTCGCCACCGACTATTTCGAGCAGATGAAAGAAATGCTTTCGTCGTAGAAGTGGGGGATCCTGGGATTTTTCGACTCTTACCTCTTGCGTAGTCGTAATACATGACGGAATTCTTAAGTCGTGTCAGAGATCAATTACAAACTAGGAAACGAAACGCTCATCAAAGTTCTTGATGGGGCCTCGGCGAAATTGCGTTCACTACTGAAGAAGCAGGGGCGGCTGGACAATGGCGCGCTACGGGTGGCTGTTATCGGCGGAGGCTGCTCCGGTTTGCAATACAAGATGGATCTCGTCGATGGACCGGCCAATCGTGACATTATGGTGAATTCTAACGAGGTCCGGGTCGTGATCGATCCAAAGAGCGCCTTGTTTGTTACCGGGTCCGAGCTTGATTTCAGTGAAGATCTTCAGCAGGGCGGGTTCAAGGTCACTAACCCCAATGCGGTGGTGACGTGCTCCTGTGGAGAAAGTTTCGCTGCCTAGCAGGCGAGAACCGTAGGCTCTAGAGTTCGACGCCGAAACGTTTCAGGATTATAATCATGACCACATAGAGGGTCATGGTAATAAGGCAGCATACTCCGAGACTGGGCCAGAACGAGAGGCCTCTGCGCAGTAGCCAGGGGAAGATCAAGAACATCGGGAGGCTAGGTATTACAAACCAGAACACTCCAGAGGAGTGAGCCGCCAGTTTCTCGAGCCGTTCTGCGGGGGCGTCCTTCATGCCGAACCAGATCCACACAAAGGTGATGAGCGAAACCAATGGCAGCGATGCGAGCATGCTGCCTAGCAGAGGGCGACTGCGGGTGATAACGACTTCGTTGACCAAATATATGAGCCCGGCCGAGATGATCAGTTTGATGGCGGTCAGCATGACGGGAGTATCAGGCTCTGATCAGTTGACGGGAAGTCTTATTCGAATTCAATCGCGCGAGGACGGGGGAGGGCGACCCGATTAATGGGAATCTCCTCTTCCTCGGTTCCTATCATGAGCGGTCGGGCGATGGGGATGCCATTGTTATCGGTGGGGACCTGATTCTGTTCTTCTTCAGGTAACTCCTCAGCGACAATGGCAATTCGAGCCCGAATGACGGGCGCTACAGAATTGTAGGGGTCGTCGGTACCAATGATAGTGGGCGCGACGGGTAGAACAGGTTCGGCATTGGCGACTACAATGTGCCCGGCTACGATCTGGCCATTGCTGGACCTGTTCGTGAGATTGCTTCGTCGAGCACCTGGGCCGCCGTGGATCTGGCAGACGGATTCCAGATTAGTGCCGGGGCGGAGGTATTCAAGGTAGGTGCAGCGGACTTGAGAGTTGATGCCCTCCTTCTTCTCGACCGTTTCGTAGCAGCGATCCGAGGCCAGTTCTCCGGACTTGAGGCAAATCTCGACCTGTTCGGCATCGGCTGGGGGAAGCAGCGCACGGGGCTCAAATACTTTGGCCGCGGTATTCATGATCTCAGTCCACACGGGTAGAACCGTATCGGAGCTGAAGGCCCCAGGGTAGATCGTTGCCGTTGAATCGAATCCGGCCCAGACGACGCAGGTCACTTCGGAGGTATAGCCGATAAACCAGTTATCGGTGAAGTTGTACTCAGTGCCGGACTTGCCCACGACGGGGAAATCACCTAGCCCATACTTCTCCCTGGCCTTCTTTCCCGTGCCGTAGTCGAGAGAGTCCTTGAGGATACTGCTGATCTGAAAGGCCGTGTAACGATCAATTACCTGATCGTTCTTCATCGTTACGCGGGGTGAATAAATCAGATTTCCAATCGAATCCTTAATGTTTGAAATGACGTATGAATTGTTCGCGCGTCGACCGCTGTTGGGGAAAATGGTGTAGGCGAGGCAAAGCTCATCGAGGGAGCTGGGATTTCGTCCAAGAAAGGTGGCGTTGAATTTTTGCAGATCGCCCTCGAAGCGGAATCCTGCATTGGTAGCAAGATTGACAACCGCGGTGGTGCCGATTTTCTGCCCCACTCGGATCGAGGCAGAATTCTTTGATAAAGCGAGAGCCCTTCGGGCGGTGATCCGATTCTCGTAGACGTTTTCGAAAGATTCAGGTCCCCATTCGCCGAGAATACCTGTGGTGCCCCCAATCATAACCTTGCGGGCGTCCATCGGCGTGTCATCGACCAGAGTTCCCGGGAAAAAGCCGGCTTCGAAAGCGGCCGCGTAGACGAAAGGTTTGAATGCGGTGCCGGTTGGACGCCGCCCTTGGGTGGTTCGATCGAACATGCTGTCGTTGAAGTCGCGGCCGCCAACCGAAGCGATAACGGCGCCCGTTTTGTTATCCAGCATGAGCAGCGCTCCCTGGAGATAGGACGGTGCTGGAAACTTTTGGTCAGGAAGAGCTGATTCCCGAAACTCGGCCTTCTTCTTTTTGTAGGCTTCGCGAGTTGAGTGATCGAAATCCGGGTGCTTTTCGATTATATCGAGCTGATCCTTCAGTCTCGCTTCTGCGATTGTCTGAATTGATGCGTCGATCGTGGTGTGAATAAGGAATCCGCCTTTGGATACGGCCTCGTAGCCGAGCAGTTCGATTACTTCCTGTCGAACTTTCTCATACACGTAGGCCGATGTGCCGGTGATGTTGCCTTTGGCGATAGTGAACACATTCGAGGCTTGAGCGCGGTCACGAGTATCATTATCGATGTAGCCTTCCTGGGCCATCCGGGTGAGAACGTGATTTCTCCATCGAGCAGAAGTCTCGGGGAAAGAGCGGGGAGAGCGGTGATAAGGGTTCGGAATGGCGGCGGCGAGAGTCGCGCCCTCAACCACAGAGAGCCTTGAAGGATCTTTGCCGAAATATCCCTCTGCCGCAGCGGCGATACCATAGTATCCGCTCCCGAAATAAATACGGTTGAGGTAGAGCTCAAGAATCTTCTGTTTGCTGGCCAGAGTTCTCTCGATACGATTTGCGAGAAACATCTCTGTGATTTTTCGGCTGACGGTCCGATCCTTTAGCTCAAACGTCTGTCGAGCCAGCTGCTGCGTGATCGTGGAAGCTCCCTGATTGAGCTCGTTTGAGCGAATGGCGTAGTAGAGGGCCCGGGTCACCCCGATGACATCGATACCCTGGTGCTTGTAAAATCGGCTATCTTCCGCGGCGAGAAGTGCGTTGATGAAATTGGTAGAGACTTCATCGAGACCAACGGGCCGCCGATTTTGCACAAAGATGCGACCAAGCTCCTGGCCATTTCGATCAAAAATCACACTGGCAACTTCGACTTTCTCTAACTCAGACAGGTCGAAGGAGTAGGCAAGATCGTAGCGGGGCTTGCAGTAGAAAAAGGCGCCGATTGATCCAATCAGCCCAACCACCATGAAGAGCACTGTGAAGAAGCCGATGAACTTCATCCAGAAAATGAACCTTCGTTTCCGCTTTGAGCGGAACTTAGGGCGTTCGTCCACGGGCGGTAAATCAATTACCGCTTCCTTCGGCTTGCTACTGCTGCCGATGGACTCAAAGTCGTGATCTTCTAGGTCGTTTGACACGGAAGGATTTTGTCAAAGGGTTGGGAGGAGATTAGGATGGTGACCGATGTGCGAAACTACGCCACAACAGCCCAGCTCCCAAGATACGCAGCTTTTTGATCTCGTCTTTCAAAGAATTCAAAAAAGTCCGGAAAGCTCGATTTCTTTCTCTGAGTATATGGACCTCGTTCTGTATGCCCCGGGACTGGGTTACTACGCCTCGCCTGAGGTCCGGAGGGTGGGGCGTGGGGGCGATTTCTACACCAGTGTATCAGTTGGGGATACCTTCGGGTTTCTGTTGGGACAGCGGCTTATCCAGGAATGGGAGACAGGTTTCAATTCGGATCGGCGATTTGTGGTGGTGGAACAAGGGGCGCACGACGGGCAACTCGCTTGCGATATTCTTCAGGGATTGAAGGGATATGGATCCATTTTGGCCCAGAGCATCGAATACAGGATTGTTGATCCGAGGGAGGAAACGCGCGCCTGGCTTGAGAATCGATTTGAGGCTGAGGGATTAGGTGATCGGGTAAAGGTGGTGGAAACACTTGAAGAGGCGCAGGCAGAGCGAGGCATTTTTCTTTGCAATGAGTTGCTCGATGCATTCCCGGTGCATCGGTTGCGATTTGAGGCTGGTCAGTGGTGGGAATGGCAAGTAGGGGCCGAGGAGGGTGCACTGCATTGGGTTTCGAAGCGGGTTTCGACAGAATTGAAGCCATATGTTGAAGAATTGGGCGATGACTACCCGGAGGGATACATCACTGAAATCTGTGTGGCTGCGGAGGATTGGATGCGTGAGGTTGCCGCCCTGTTCAAAAGCGGGCTGTGGTGGATCATCGACTACGGCTACCAGGCCGAAGACTACTTTGCTCCGCACAGGAAGACCGGAACGCTACGTTGCTTCCGGGAGCACCAGGCGACAGAGGATCCCTTCGAAGCACCGGGCGAGATCGATATCACGGCTCATGTCAATTTTTCTCATCTCCGTAGAGCTGCAGAATTGGCTGGGTTATCAGAGCGCAGGTTCACTGATCAGCACCACTTTCTGATCGAGGCTTCCCGCCCCTGGCTCCTGTCGATTGAAGGCGAGGTACCCGGTCCGGAGCAGGCTCGGCGGATGCGGCAGTTTCAAACGCTGACTCATCCGTCCATGATGGGGCAACAATTCAAAGTGGCTGAATATTCCCGCGACATCTAAGTTACCTTTCGGGGATTTGTTCCCTCATTGACTCAACGAGTTCAGGGTCTGACTCAATTGCGTCAAAAAATGAGGAAAAACGAGGCTTCCAGCCGGTCTTTCGGAGCGCAGCGTTGCTGACGCGTTTGTGCGTCCACGCCCTCTTCTTGTTTGTTTCGGGCGGCGATTCCGGTGGTACCGGCAGCTTCAATACGGCAGCCAGTTTCTCGTAGCACTCCCGCTGGGTCAGACTGGCATTGTCGGCAACGTTGTAGGTGCGTCCGGCGTCCTTGTCTTGCTGCGAGAGAACGTGCCGGATGGCGCCAACCGCGTCATCACGATGAATCTGATTAAGAAAACGACTGGTCTTTCCGGACTCGATCGTGGCCGTTCCATTCAGGATACGCTTGAGATAAATTGACCTTCCCGGCCCGTAGATGCCCGCAAGTCGAAGGTTCGTGCCGCCGCTCGATCGGACGAGGCCTTCGGCCTCAAGCAATAGTCGACCGGCTTCCTGCTCGGGGGCTGTTTCAGCTGATTCAGTGACGACGGATCCATCGGTTTGGGCGTAGACACTTGTGCTGCTGGTAAAGATGATGGGGGTGTGGGGGAAGGTGTTGATCAGGTTTTCAATCCCGCAAATAAAGACGGATCTGTAAGCATCCACTCCGCCGCGGCCTGAGCTCGCGCAATGGACAAGGGTCGAGGGAGTTTGATCGCCCAGTAGTCTTTTTACATTTTCCAGAGAATCGCGATCGCCTAAATCGCCTGAAAATAAGGGATATGAAGGGGCGGGGGATCCTGAGCGATTCACCGCGGCTACGGAGTGATTGGACTGATGCAGGGATTTTGCGAGCGCTGCGCCAATGTAGCCGTGGCCTATGATGAGTATCGGGGAGGAGGGCATTGGTGTCATGATGGCAGTTTAATTGCAGACTTCAAACACCCTCCCCTGACCGCCCACTGACGGAAATCGGTGGTGCCGACTGCCTGTCGACCGACTCCATACCCTAAGGCGGCCGGAGTTCGCCGGCCCGTTCGGAACCAAAATGGGCGACTGGCCCGGTTCTCGGTGATGAAATACCCAATCAGCTGTTCAGAAAAATACTCGAAGTGATCTCGGCTTAACCCTTTGCTGGCGGAACTTCGGTTGATTTTTCGGCGGGGTCGATCATTCTTGCGTCTTGTCCCTACAACTTATCCTTCAGTGAGTCTTATGTCAGAGCAAAACGAGCCCACGCCAGCCGAAGATCTCGGAGAGCTGTTAAAAGTCCGCCGTGATAAACTCAATGCTCTTCGTGAGCTTGGGGTTGATCCGTTCGGTAAGGCCTTCGAGATCACGCATTCTCCAGGTCAACTTCGTGAGGATTTTGAGGAGGAAAAGCCGGTTCGTATCGCGGGTCGGGTGACCGCTTTGCGCGACATGGGTAAAAGCAATTTCCTCGATATCTCAGACATCAACGGCCGCATTCAAATTTTTGTGAATCAAAAGGCGATTGGTGAAGAGCAGTGGGCGGTCTACAAGCAGATTGATATCGGTGATTGGATCGGAATCGAAGGCGAGACTTTTACCACGAAAGTAGGCGAGCCTTCGGTGAAGGCAAACAAGGTGACGGTTCTTTCCAAGTCGCTTCGACCGATGCCTTCAAAGTGGCATGGGGTGGTAGATCCTCAGATCAAGTACCGTCAGCGTTATCTCGATCTCATCGCGAATGAGAGATCACGCGAGATCTTCAAAAAGCGTTGTCAGATGGTCGCCGAAATCCGGAGCTACCTGGGTGAAAAGGGCTTCCTTGAGGTGGAAACTCCGATGCTCCAAGACGTGCCGGGTGGGGCTGCCGCCCAGCCGTTTGAAACCCGCCACAATGCGCTGAGCATGGACATGTACCTGCGAATCGCGCCTGAGCTGTATTTGAAGCGGTTGCTGGTCGGTGGATTTGACAAAGTATTTGAACTCAATCGCAGTTTCCGCAACGAGGGTATCAGCCGTCGCCACAATCCTGAATTTACGATGCTTGAGGCCTACTGGGCTTATGCCGACTTTGAGCAGATGGCAGACATGGTTGAAGACTTGGTTTGTCATCTTGCTGAGAAGTATTGCGGTGGGTTGCAGATCGAGCACAAGGATGTCGAAGGCAATGTGACGAGAACGATCAATTTGGCCCGCCCTTGGCGTCGCGCTCCCTATAAGGAGTTGGTGGCTGAAGCGGCCGGGGCTGATTGGTGGGATTTGGACTTCGATGGTCGTCGTGCGCGTTGCAAGGAGCTGAGCGTCGAAATCTCTCCTGACTTGGAGGACTATGAAGTCTCGCAACAGGTCTTCGAAAAGCTGGTCGAGGCGAAGTCCATTGATCCCGTTTATGTGACACACGTTTCCAAAGAGCTTGTGCCTCTGGCCAAGCAGAACACGTCAGACGACTCCGTCGTAGACGTCTACGAACTTATCATCAACGGCGCAGAGATTTCCCCGGGATACTCGGAGTTGAATGATCCTGATGTGCAGCGCAAGCGGTTGGAGGATCAGGCGGGAGAGGAAATTCAGAAGATCGACGAAGATTTTCTTCTCGCGCTTGAATATGGCATGCCTCCAGCTGGAGGCATTGGAATCGGGATTGATCGCCTTATCATGATGTTGACTGGTGCCGAGTCGATTCGGGATGTGGTACTCTTTCCTCAGTTGAAACGGAAAGAGGGCTAGAGCGCCTGCACGGTCAGTCGGGTCTGGACTTCCTGGCCGCTCTTCTGATCGCGAGCGATGACTTTGTGTTCGCCTGGTTGCAGCAGGAGCCAGCTGAATTCACCGTCCTGTTCAATAGTGAGGCTGGGGCTGATCCATTCAATTTTCTCACTTCCGCTGCCGGCGATCTCGAGAGGGAACTTTCCGCCCTGACCTGGGAGGTCGGGGTCGAGAAAAGCGACGGTACCAGTGAGAGGACTGATGATGCGAAAGGGAGGTGGTTTCGCGTTCCGGAGGATTGGAGCGAGTGCCGCGATGTGCTTGAGGTCATTGGCCTGGCTTCGCCACCAGTTTGAATAGCTCAGAGGAAGCAGGGTCTTACCCGCCGAATCGTAGTCCGAGGCGCGAGCCTGCTTTGCCAGATTGCCTCCGACAAACCATTCGTTTCGCCCGCGTGAATCGGGTAGCTCAATCCCGGCAAGTCGATGACCGCTGAGCGGATCGATTTGCTCCTGAGTGGCATCCGAAGGTAGGGGGTACCATGTGGCTTCGCGGCCTTCATGCAGTCGGGTCATGACCCGGGCGAAGATGGGGGCAGCGCCGGTGGCCCCCGAAATTCGATTGAGGGGCCGGTTGTTGAATCGACCGACCCACACACCCACGGTGAAGTCCGGGGTGAATCCCAACGTCCAGTTGTCGCGAAAATCAGTCGAGGTTCCGGTTTTGGCCGCCGTACGAAAAGGGAGATTCAAAGGGGAGTTAAGACCAAACGCTTCAACTCTGGCTCGCTGATCGGACAGAATGTCGGCAATGAGCCAGGCGCTCGATGAATCGAACAGGGTTAGGTCGGTGACTGAACCCTCTTGTGTGGTCTGGAGCCTCGTGAGCCGATAAGGTCGATAGACGCCCAGTCTAGCCAGGCAGGCATAGGCATTGGTAAGCTCCAGGAGCCGAACCTCGGCGTTGCCCAGAGTGAGGCCGAGGCCATATTCGGTCGCCTCTTCATCGAGACTGGTAAGATTGAGTTGGTCCGCGAGCAGATCACGCAGGACGTCGGGGCCGCCCAATTGATCCAGGGTTTTGACCGCAGGCACATTGAGCGAGTTTGCGAGGGCGTGACGAAGAGAGACCGGGCCGTTGAAGCGCCTGTCAAAGTTGACCGGCTGATAGGTGCCGCTGGAGGTGACGTATTCGATGGGTGTGTCCGCAAGGACTGTGGAAGCAGTGAAACCCCGCTCCAAGGCAAGTAGATAGGTGAAGGGTTTGAGCGTGGAGCCGGCCGAGCGAGGAGTCCATGCGCCGTTAATCTGACCGGATTGCGATCCGAAAAAGGCGCGAGATCCGGTCAGGGCAAGTACTTCGCCGGTGGCATTCTCAATCACTACAACGGCGGCATGGATGTCATTGGTTTCCTTTGATTGATAGCTGAGTCGGGCGAGCTCTGCGGCAGTGGTGCTTTCCACGAAATGCTGGAGATCCAGATCCAGCGTCGTTGCCACAGGCTGCCCTGTGTGGCTGGCGGCGGTGATGGACTTCGGTTCCAGCTGGGAAACAAGTTCGACAAAGTGTGGTGCCTGAAATGTCTGGGCCGCTCCGGGGAGAAGATTCAGCTCTTCGATTAGCGCGGTGGCAAACTCGGTTGGAGAGATATAGTTTTCTTCGGCCATGCGGCGAAGGATCCATGACTGTCGCGCACGTGCGCCTGCGAGGTTTCGCCATGGATTGAATCGCGAGGGCTTGTTGGGCAGCCCAGCGAGGAGGGCTGACTCGGCGACGGATAGATCACCCAATGGCTTCCCGAAATAGCCACTGGCCGCAGCACGAGCTCCTGTGAACTGATTTCCGTAAGGCAGGTGATTGAGGTAGGCGGTGAGAATTGCTTCTTTGCTCGCAAACATCTCAAGCTTCCGGGCCGTGAAGGCTTCGATGATTTTGGTGCGGAATGTGCGTCTGCGGGGCGGCGAGTAAAGCTTGATCGTCTGCTGAGTGATCGTTGAAGCACCTGAGACAAATTCCCGGTGAATCAGAGCATCGCGGAATGCCCTTGCGATCCCGAGATAATCGAGGCCGTTGTGTGAGAAGAAGCGAGAGTCCTCTGCGGCGAGGGTGGCTTGAATAAGGTTGTCCGGGAATTCGTCGAAGGCGGCAGGGTCGTCTGCCCGGAGATCACCATCCAGCAATCGCCTAACCGGTTTGTCATGACGGTCGGTGAAAAGTAATCCGTGGGGTGGGCCTTGATCAAGTTGCTCTGGCAGTGGAAAGAAAAGCGGAGCGATGTAGATGACGATTCCGTAAATCAGAATTCCAAGGGGGAGTGTGAATGTCAGGAATCGCTTCATGGGTGCTGCCAGGTAAAGGGAAGATCAGCGGGACACCACTTTGTCAGATTGAAGCGACAGCGCGGAGGCACTGATTCTGCCGGTTCCGCTGAGGCCGAAACGCTGGGGCTCATACATGGCTTCTATCTTGGCGGGAGGGGCCGTTACTTCTCCGGGGGCAACGACGCGAGCGAGATATTGAATCGAATAATCACCTTCCCGTGATACGTAGTCGGCGAAGAAGAGTACCCGGTCTTTCTGAAGCTCGCGGAAGCTCGTGTAGAGAGTGCGTTTTCGGTTCTCGCGATTTACGTTTTGAGTAGCCTGCGATTTGAAGTTTGGATTCACCGCCTCAAAGATGGAAGGCAGGGCATCATCGATCGCGAGATAGGACTCCCTTCCGGTGGGAAGATTGACATTGAGGGTGATGAGTATGAGGTCGCCGACCCGGAGGTCTTCAGCCGGCGCGATGGTTCCATCCGTTTCGACTTTTTCGTAGATCCGTTCAATACCAAATCCCCTGTTCTCGGGATCGAGCGGAGCCAACTCGGGGCGAGCAGCAACTTGAAGAGTCGCGTAGACCGGAGTCGCGCTGGTTACTTTTAGTGTCAGATCATCAGATGAGTTCTCGAATGAAAAGGTGGCCGTTTTACTGCCGGGAGTCCCTGGGAGCGAAATCTGGTTGGCCTCTGCTCCGAATGAAACAGAGATCTCGTTGGCCGAAAGAGTGGGGGCCTCTGATTCGCTGTATTTGGCGAGAGCGATGAGGGGCCATGCGTTGGAGTAGGTGCTGCCCCAGCCACGTCGTGGCAATCGGAGTTTCATCAGCTCGTCGACGAGGGTATCAACTTGCTTGCTTCCAGGATTGTAGCGGACTTCGGCAAGAAGTCGGGTGGCGGCAATGTAAGGCTGCTTGTACCAGGAAACCTCTGCAACGGGAACTTTGGTGCCCGTAGAGAGCAGTTCCTCGATCTGAACAGGGGAGGCGGTGCCACTCTCGATCATGGCGAGGGCTAAAAGAGATCGAGCTTCGGCGGAGAGTTCTTTCTTCTTCTCGAAGAGAACTCCGTGGTAGGAGGTCTCATTGACTCCGGCAAGCGCCAGTGTGTAGCTGGCCAGACAACGCTGAGAGAGTTGATACGAATCCTTGATTTCCGACGAGTTGCGGAGATTTTTCGAGAGGTAGTCCCACAATGATTGAGCCTGTCCTTCCGGCACCTCGATTCCCTGCTGTTGAGCCAGAGCGATAGCGATACCACCGTAGGCGCTGCCCCAGAGCATGGACTCAGAGGCTCCCGGCCAATACCCGAGACCTCCGTCTCCTGCTTGCATGGAAAAAAGGCGATCGATACCCTTTTTAATGACGGTGTTGATCTCTTCCTCCGATTTGTCGAGTTGAGGCATTACTGATCGCAGTTGTTGCGTGCTGAGCCACGGGACAAGGCTGGAGGTGGTTTGTTCGACGCAGCCGTAAGGGTACTTCAGGAGGTATTCGAGTGCGTCGGCGGCTCCGACGAGTCGAGAGTTGGATAGCGTCAAACTGATGGAGCCCTGACCCTCAAGCAGGCGCGGGTCGACAGAGTCGAGCGCGTTCTGGAGACTGCGCCCATCGCGAATCATGAAGCTGTGGGATTCGCGGAGCAGGGGTAGCGGGTAGCCAACCTTGATAGTGGACTCAGTCGCGTCGCGAAGGGTGACATCAGTTATCGATCTAGCAGTCCAGTTCCACTTGGCCTCACCAACGGAGGTGAGTGCAATCGGAAAAGAAAGCGTCTCCGTTGCGCCGGGATCGAGAAATGCTTTTTCGGTTCGGACTGACTTGCTCTTTCGGTTTTGCAAGTTGGTCTGAAGATTCTCCCCGATTTTAGTAAGGAAGACTGCGTGCTCGTCGAGTTGAACTTCGACTTCGATTTCTTGAAGGCGGTCGGTGTTGTTGTGGAGGACTGCCGTGACGTCAATCTGGTCGGTAATGTTCGTAAATCCGGGCAACGCAGGCTCAATGATCAGTGGTTTGTTGATTACGATCGGGGCCTCGCCGTGGCCGAAGCGGTTGCCTTCAGCGACCACTGCCATGAGCCGAAATGTGGTGAGGTTGTCGGGGGCCACAAAGGTGGCTGAGACTTTGCCGTCTTTTCCTGTGGTGAGCTTGGGTTCCCAGAAGGCCAGTGCTTTAAAATCCTTTCGAACTCTGTCGGGATCGAGTCCGTTGGCACTTCCCCCTCCACCAATGACATAGCCCTTGTTCATAAAATCTTGTTCCAGAGGATTTTCAGGAAGAAGGTCGGAGAGGCTCTGGCCGGTGAACACGGAGAGGGGAAATGCGGCGTGAAAGACTTCGTGGGGATTCGGAGTCTGATGCCCGGTCAAGCTGAGGACGCCTTCATCGACGGCGAAGAAAGTGACATCTGCTCCGGACACTGGGGCGCCGGTGTGATCCTCGATTTGTGCTGAAACGGTGACCTCTTCTCCGGGCTGGTAGTATTCAGGTTCGCCGGTGTTCAGTGTGATGTCGAGATGGCTCCCTGGATCGTTCACCTTCAGCCGGCAGTATCCGAGGCGGTAGTCGGCAGAGGTGTGAATGTGAGGGCTGTCGTCGGAACCGCGTATGATTAAAAGGGAGGCGAAGATGTTGGGGGCATCTCCATCCTGGATGGGGACCTCCAAGACAGTCTCGTGCTTGTTGATGTTGATGGTCTGGGTTGAGCGAACGCCGCCGCGCTCGGTGGTGAAAAGGGCTGATCCAAAAACGGGCGTCCTCACCAGTACTTTGGCTGTATCTCCAAGTTGGTAGCTGCTTTGGTCCGGAATCAGATCGATACGAATGACATCGTACCAGGACCATGAGGGCTCCTCCGCTCCGATGATGGTGAACTCGGTGCGGGTGATGACGGGGCGATTCTGACTGTCCCTCGCCGTCATGGTGATCACGAAGTCTCCGGCTTCTTTGAAAGTGATGGGGAGAGGTTTTGCCAGAGTAAGGCCTGAATCCGGGTCGACGCCTGTCTCTAGTGTGACGGTCGATTCTTGAACGGTTTGAAGCCGTTTATCATTTCGATGAGTCATCCGACCGTTGGCACCCATCACTTTTACGGTATTCCAGATTTCTTTCTCCACTAGTATGCTGGTGATAGTGGGGGCCGTGTAGGCTTCTCCTTCCGTTGAGACGGCGGCAATTGAGAATGTAGCGGTGTCTCCTGCCCGGTGTACACCCTCAGGTTGACGCATTCCCAGATAGAAGTCGGAACTATGCATTGTTAAACGATGAGTGCTGGAAATCGTCTGTTGGTTCGCGTCGGTGACTTGAGCCGTCAGCGTGACTTCCCGAGGGCCGGGGTTTGTTGTTTGTTCCGGGAGAACGAATTTCACCGCAGCAGTGCCTTGAGCTGAGAGGGGTAGCGTGCCGTCGTCCCGGTGGGTGGTGTTGCCTACGGTAAGATCGCCGAAGCTGAACTCGTCGAAGCCACGGGGGCGGGGGTAGCTGCTGTAAGCGTAGATATTCCACTGCAACTCGGCCTTGGAAAGGGGCTTACCCATGTAGTATTTCGCGGAAACGGGGATTTCGAATTCCTGTTCGCTGGCGTAGGCTCTCTCAGCCTCGATCTCGACTTCAAAGGTGTTGACGCGGTATTCTTCGACTTGAAAGGAATGGTTCGCGACGAGACGCCAGTTGCGGTTGTCCTCATCGTCTTTCGGATTGAAGTCGATCTCGATGGAATGCCACCCTAGTCCAGCGCTGGGAAGTGTGAAGGCGTCATCGAAGCTACCGGATCGATCAAAGGAAATGTCCTTCTCAATGAGTTTTCGATGTCGGGGGTCGAAGACCCTCAGAGTGGCCGTTCCGGATCCGGCACCGAGTAGTTGATCTTCGTCAATGAAGCGGGACAGCGACTTGATTTTCACTTCGTTGCCCGGCTTATAAACGTTGCGATCGGTGAAAATGAGGGTGCGCCGCTCTCCGTTGAGGACGTTGTCCCATCTCTGCGAGATGGCGAAATTCCAGAGCCCGAGAGAACTGAGTTCTTCATGGAACTGGATGACATGGCGATCGGCACCGAGAGAGGCATCAAGATACAGCCGCTCTTCCGTTTCTCCGTAGGCTGCGGCATCGATCTGTGCCACTCCACCTGCGTCGGTGATAGCCTCGATCAGGGTGGCTGCATCGTTATTGATGAGGCGCAGAGTGAGCCCACTGATGGGGGTGCCTGATTTGAGCGAAAATGCGTAAATCAGGGTGCCATCACTCGATTGCTTCCAGGCGAGTCCGATGTCAGTGAGCTGAATGAGTGACTGAACACCGACTGATAGTTTTTCCCGGGTAGCTGACTGCCCTTCGGAGCAGAGGTAAAAAGCCCCGGTGGATACGCTCCCGGTCAGGTTGTCCCAATCGAGGGCAATGGTCTCAGTTTTGTCTACGCTGGCTTCGGCATCGCGGAATTCATCATAGATTTGCTGACCCGGAACGGAAGCGAAGGGAAGCGTCTGCTTTTCGCCCCAACCCTCGTAGTTGTCGCTGTATTCCCGGAGGGCAAGAATCAAGTCTCTGCCTTCAAGTTTCTTCACGCGGGTTCTCAGGCCGGTCAGGTTGCCCGTCTTGACATCAAATCGCCGATGTCCTGTAGCATTTTGGGTGGAAGTAAATGCGGGGTAGGTGATGAAACCATCGTTCGGGGTGAATGTAACTTTGTCTTTGTAAGACTGGGTGAGTTGAGTGCTGTCATTGGCGATGATGCCGTCTGATATTGCGACCTCGTAGCTAACCCCGTATTCGAAAGAGCCGCTGAGACGGATCTGATAGTTTTCGGTATGGATAGCGAGATCGGCGGGTGCAGGGCTCACTGAAATGAGTGGTTCGAGTTTCTCATTTTCGAACTCGAGATTCAGGTGCGATTTGTTGTGCCGTATGACAATCCCCAACTCTGTATCGTAGTTGTTACGAGGGTAGATCTGCTCCACCTTAAATGCGTAGATCGAGCCGATATAGTCGAGCCGACCTTCAACGATTTGGTGGCTTCCGTCACTGCTCGCCAATCCAGCGCGTGCGCTGATATACCAAGTGCCGTTGAGAGGGAGATTCACGGCCGGCTGAATTAGGATATAGTGATTCGCGGGAACGTCGTTAGCGCTTCCCTCCAGAAAGTCCTCAATTTCGGGGCCTGTAGGCCGGGTTGCTACCACTTTGGAAATCCTCTCATTCGGCTTGTCATAAAGGGACAAGAATTCACCCGCTTCTTTCGGTGAAATGGGGTGACTGAACTGAAGGAGGATTTTTGAGTCCGGTTTGAGAGGGCGTCGCGAATGAAACCGACCGGGGTACTGCTGGTAGGTGAGCGCGGCGGCACCGTCGTCATCTTGTGCTTGTATGGAGGTCTCTCCGGCCGGGAAAATAAGAAGAGTGAGAAGTAGAATTAGGAAGTATTGAAGTCGGTTCATGAGATTGATGACGGGCCCTGTGTTTGTCTGTACTAGGGGTTCGACGATCTATACGCGCGGCTTATGCCTGATCTTTCGTGAAGCCGGGTAGTTCCAAAAATAATCTCTCCCCATACTATGGACGTGTAGCCGGCGCGGCGACTTAGATGAGTAGTCAATTTGCCTCCGATTGTCGGAGGGGGGCAGCCGATCCAGCGGCCGATTGTAGCGATCGACTACGGTGAACTATACGAGCGGCGCAGTTCGAACAAATGGAGGGATGGCGCAACCGATGGCGTCTCCAATGGCACGAATCAGTTCCGCCTCCCGGCTCGATACCGCGCCGTCTGCGAGCACGCTTCTGGTGCAGGCCTCGAGGAGTTGGCGTTTGATCAGAGGCGTTGCCCTGTCAAATTTCTTAAGGGCCTCTTCAATCCGATTAAGACCACAATCGGAGCCGGATTTGAAGGGAATCTTTATCTTGCTCTCTGCTTCGATTGAGCTGGTGGCTTCTGCAAAGGCGGCCCGGGAAATTGACTCGTCATCGGGGTGGCTCAGTGCAGCAAGCGTTGAGAGTAAGATCCCGGCTTCGTCGGTGAGGCGATTGAGTGAGCGGTATTTGATTCTGGGTGGCCTCCTTTCCCCGAACCACATATCCAGATGTCGAGTCACCATTTGAAGAAGCGTAAACTCGAAAAGATCTATCTGAATGTCGCTGGAAATCAGCTGATTAGTTAAGTTCCGAAAGCGCTGGTATTCTCCTTGAGATAAATGGCGCAGCGAGGGGATGGCAAGATCCACCAGACTCAGTTTGATGGTTGAATGGGCTGAGTGAATTTCGCCGAACAGCCGGGAAACTAATTGGACAGTTGATTCGTCCATCGACTGCCCCAAAAGGGCTAGCTCCTTATCACGGGCCTTGTTGTCCTGAGCCAGAAGGAGGGCGAAAACCATGGTCTGTGCACCCGCTGGATTACGGCACATTTCAGACCAGTGATCTGGCATCATGCGGTGGACAGAAACTCCCAAATCAACCTGTTCCGGATGAAGAGATCGGAAGCTTTCAGTTGCTTCCTCTTTCGTTAGGCGGACAGAGGAATGTCCGCTTGTCAGGAATGAACTTGCTTCGGTTAATTCACTCATCTTAGAGCTCGATTGGGAAATTTGAGTCTCAGCGATTGGCGGCGAACTGACTGGATCGTATGATCCCGTCCAACTGGGAATCAGGCGCTGAATCCGAACCTGCAGGGGCGGATGAGTGGCCAGAATGGATGTAGGGATAGCATTTCCAAAAAATAGATGACTGGCGTCTTTGGCCATGGGGTGGGTAATCGTAGATCCTTCTGATAGGCCTCCGATCTTCATTAGCGCGCCAGCCAGTCCTTCTGGGTTTCGGGTGAACTGAACGGCCGAAGAATCCGCAAGAAACTCGCGCTGGCGCGAGATGGATGCCTTAATCAGTCGAGCGAAGAAACTGCCGACGTAGCCGATCAAGAGGAGTCCGATACCGGCAATGAGCATTACGACTACAGCTCCACCGCCTTCCCTGCGGGAGGATGACACTCTCCCGTAGAATGTGCTTCGCATGAGAAGTTCACCCATCAGCGCAAGAAACAGGATGCCGAAGAGCAATCCCATTAGACGAATGTTCAGTCGCATGTCTCCGTTCAGGATATGCGAAAATTCGTGGGCGATGACCCCTTGGAGTTCGTCGCGGGTCAGGATGGTCATGCACCCGCGCGTCACTCCGATGACCGCGTCGCTGGTTGTTTTCCCTGCGGCAAAGGCATTGATCGAATCCTCGCTGTCCATCACATAGACCGTGGGGACAGGAACGCCGGAAGCGATCGCCATTTCCTCAACTATATTGAGAAGTCGGCGTTCATGAATGTCGATCGTGTTGGAATCGAGTTCTCGTCCTCCCAGCTCCCTGGCAACGACCGCGCCACCGCTCGACAGTTGCATCGTTTTGAATGCGGATGCCAAAAAAACAACAAGGGTGGTAATGGTCGCTGTACCAGTCAGAACCTCCGGGCGCCAGATGGCGTTCCCTTCGATTGCTTTGTTGTCTCCTGTGATCGTGAGGACGGCAATGGCCAGGAAATAGGTGGCCGCGATAATTCCAACGAGAGCGAGGGCGAAATAGACGATGAGAACACCTGTCTGCCGTCTGGCTTGTTCCTGATGTTCAAAGAAGTCCATTCAAGGGCGGTCCTCCAGCAATAGATCCGGCTAAATAATACTCAGAATTCCACTTTTACGGCATCTCTCTCTGAATTGTCGGAAACTTCGAACATGGTTGCTGGTACAAAATTGAACATGCCGGCAATGATGTTGGAAGGGAACATCTCCAGCTTGTTGTTAAAGTGCATCACCGCATCGTTGTAGGCTTGTCGGGAAAAAGCCACTTTGGATTCTGTCGATGTAAGCTCCTCCTGCAGCTGAAGCATATTCTGGTTACTCCGCAGGTCTGGGTAACTCTCGGTGAGAGCAAAGAGTCGCCCGAGAACACCCCCAAGTCCTGTTTCAGCGTTGGCGAGTTCTGACATGGCCGATGCGTTTCCCGGATCAGCGACAGCATGTTCCCGTGCAGAGGTGGCAACGTTGCGAGCCTGGATGACCGCTTCCAGCGTTTCGCGTTCGTGCTTCATGTACCCCTTAACTGTCTCCACCAGGTTGGGGATCAATTCGTATCGGCGCTTCAATTGCACATCAATTTGAGCGAACGCATTTTTGTATCGATTCCGCAGTCGAACCAGCCCGTTGTAGAGAGCAATGACAAAGATCACTGCGAAAGCAAGTGAACCAAGGAGAATGGTAATAAACAGAACGCTGATCATGGAAATGGGTCTCGTAGAGTTACGGAATGGCGAATATCGCGTAGTAAGAATGTGGTCTGCGTCGGTGTAAATCGATTACAAAGGCACCCATTTTTTGGAGTCCTTCTAAAATTTCTCTGGTCATACCGCGCCAAATAGTGAGGAGGAAGGCTTGTTTTATTAAAATAATCTGATATTTTATAAAACTTAAGTAACTGTCCCCTGAATCACTCCATGATTGGATCCTTCTATTTTACTCCTGTCGCTGGCAGTATTCAAACTGCTCTGAGTCAGCCCATTTTCCCCGGAAAAGTGGTGATGTGGTTGTTGTTCATGCTTTCAATTGTGAGTTGGGTCATGCTGATCTCTAAGGCTTTCCAGCTCCGAAAGACCTACCAGGCAGATCAGAAATTCGGGAAGCGGCTCAGAGAATCGAGGAGCACACTGGAAGTTTTCGAAGAAGGGCGGAAAATTAGTCATTCCCTTCAGCAGGTCGTCTATCTGGCCGGGGCACGCGAGGCCGCATTCCAGCTCCTCGGTTCACGGGAACCTCATGATGGAATGCAGGACGATGTTGCTCAGGCGGGCCAGATGACAGAGCGCCAGGCTGTGGCCCTGCGCCAATCATTCCTGGGCGGACTGCGTACAGCGGAAACCCAGCTTGAGTCCGGAATGTCTGGATTCAGATTGATTAGTGTCTCCGCCTGTTTGCTGGGCCTGATCGGATTTGTATGGACCCTGATGAGTGGAATGGATTCCGCTTCTAGCTCGGCTGAGGTTATGCCGGCGATCGGGAGTTCGCTCGGTTTTCTGGCTGTGGCCTTGATGGTGGCCACTCCCGCCATTCTCGCTCGAATCGGTTTCGGTATCCAGCAGCGTCGCCGGTTGAACGAGCTGAAAAAGTTTCACGATGACATTGTGAGGCTTTTTGAAAGAAAGTTTTGCAATGAGGGAGAGATCATCAGTGATCGGTTGGCGAAGGAGTCGCCTATCATGTCAGAGCCGGGGGATGATGATTCATCGCCCGACGGTACCGGGAAAAAACAGTACCACTCGATTAGGGAGCGCTTGTTGAGGCCTCCGTCGGATTCAGGTGTGCTTGATCAGCTTCAGATAAACCCCATCGCCAAACAAGCGGCCTCAATTCGATCCCTGTGAGAGCCGATTATTTTCCAGTCATGAATTTTTCATTCCAGACCGCCTGCCTGCTTTTTTTCGTCACCCTGATTCATATAGTCGTGATTGCCGCCTTCTCTCCTGTGGAGGAGAAAGCTTCACAGCTGTTTTCTCAAATCGACATGGAGGCGTTTGTGGATAAGTCACTTTTTGCCGATCGGTCGGAATCCAGCATCGAGCCTGCAGTAGAAGAGCCGAAAGAGGCGAGTCTGGCTGACGCGCCAATCCCGGGGTATCCTGGCCAGTTGATGGAGAGAACCCGTTTGCATGCCCAGCCTGTGGCAGGGCCTGCCAACAGGCTGGTAGAGGAAGCCAATTCTCTGGTAGGGCTCGATCAAAACAGGAAACTCAAATCTGAAGCACGGGCTGCGCTTGCAGAGAAGCAGGCCTACTCAGGTCGTGTTGAGTTGCCGCATCCCGAACAGGCGGCAACGCCTGTGGTGGCTGAGGCGCAGGCGGAGCCGATTGTCCATGCTATGACAAAAAGGCATGTTGCAGCAACAGACGCAGGCGGACGAGAAGTTCGGCAGATTCGCCCTGTCCCCCGCTCCTGAGTGCGAATTGGGCAGATCGCAGAAAGTCGAAATTGTCTCGTTCCTTTGATTGCCGCCTAGAAGTCCACAGGCTACCATCAGGTTCTGTCCGCCTATGAATTTGCCTAACCAACTGACTGTTGCACGACTGTTTCTCACCTTCGTTTTCGTCGCGCTGTTGTCTCTAGAGAGTGTTTCTTTTTCAAGAACCGCTGCATTGTTCGTCTTTGCTATCGCGGCGATCACGGATTTTTTGGACGGGTATCTCGCCCGAAAGCATCAGCTTGTCACCAATTTCGGAAAGCTGATGGACCCGCTAGCGGACAAGGTTCTGATGTGCGCTGGGTTTGTGATGCTCACGAGGCTGGAGTTGATTCCCGCCTGGATGGTCATCGTAATTCTGGCCCGAGAATTTCTAGTGACAGGGTTGCGGTTGCTGGCGTCCGCAGAAGGGGTTGTTTTGGCGGCGGAGAATCTGGGTAAATACAAGACTACGATTCAAATCGTGACCGTTATCTATTTTCTGACCTATTTAGCTTCAGCCGAGAAAGTGCTCTACTTTCTTCATCCTATCTTCGATGCGTTTTATCTGGGGCCGGACCATCTCGGTCAGGCCTTAAACTGGCTGAGTTTGATCCTGACGCTTTGGTCGGGTGTGAGCTACGTGATGAAGAACCGAAAGTTGCTTCAGGACATGTGACTGTGCGATGAGCACGAAAAAGCCGGAGCAATTGCTCCGGCTTTCTCAGAATAGAATTTTGGGACAGTGCGATCAGCCTTCCACTGAACTGATCGGCTCAGCGGTGTCTTTGTCACCGTCATCAATGTCCTCTGCCTTGAAGTTGAGGAACTTCTCGCTCTTCTTGTGGGAAACTTTGATCAGCTGACCGGGAGAAATATCGCCACGGAGAAGGTGCTCGGCGAGCGGGTCTTCAATGTGGCGCTCAACGGCGCGCCGCATCGGGCGGGCGCCATAGTTAGGATCGTAACCTTCTTCGATAAGGAAGTCCTTGGCCTTTTTGTCGAGCTTGAGCAGCATATCTTTTTCAGCCAGCCGCTTGAGGACGGTGTTGATTTCAAGATCCACGATCTCGGTGAGATTCTCGCGATCAAGCACGTGGAAGACGATTTTTTCGTCAAGGCGATTGAGGAACTCGGGCTTGAACGCTTCCTTGGCGCATTCAAGGATTTTGTCCTTCATGTTCTCGTAGTTTTCGTCACCGCCACCCATGGATCCAAATCCAACAGTAACCTGACGTTTAATAACATCGGCTCCGACGTTTGAAGTCAGGATGATAATGGTGTTTCTGAAATCAATCTTGCGCCCGAGGCTGTCGGTGATCATTCCTTCCTCCAGAATCTGGAGGAGAAGGTTCATCACATCCGGGTGGGCTTTCTCGATTTCGTCGAAAAGCACGACGGAGTATGGGCGTCGGCGCACCGCTTCCGATAGCTGGCCACCCTCTTCATATCCGACATACCCAGGAGGCGAGCCAATGAGACGGCTGCTGGTGAACTTCTCCATGTACTCAGACATGTCGATCTGGATCAGAGCATCCGGATCGCCAAACATAAACTCAGCGAGATTCCGGGCTAGATAGGTTTTACCAACTCCGGTTGGGCCGAGAAACACAAATGAGCCGATTGGACGACGAGGGTCCTTAAGGTCGGCGCGGCTTCTTCGCAGCGCTTTTGAAATGGCAGTGACCGCTTCATCCTGACCGATGACACGACTTTTGAGCTCATCCTCCATTTTAAGGAGCTTCACAGCTTCCTTCTCCTCCATGCGCTGAAGGGGGACGCCGGTCCACTTGGCAACGACGGTCATGATGTCATCTTCGGTAACGACAACCACTTTCTCTTCGTTGGTGGCACGCCATTCGTCGAGAATTTCCTCCATTTCCTGACGCTTGTTCTTCTCTTTATCGCGAAGAGCAGCCGCATTCTCGAAGTCCTGGTCTTTAATCGCGGCTTCTTTCTCTCCAACGATTTCTTCGATCTCAAGTTCAAGATTCTTGATCACGGGTGGTCGGGTCATCGAAGCGATGCGGGATCGCGCTCCCGCCTCATCTAGAATATCAATGGCTTTGTCAGGAAGAAAGCGTGCGGTCAAGTAACGGGCGGATAACTTGACGCAAGCCTCGATGGCGGCATTGGTGTAGTCCGCTTTGTGGTGGGCCTCATACTTGCTGCGAAGTCCCTGAAGAATGAGGATGGCGTCTTCAGCGCTGGGCTCCTCGACTTTGACTTGTTGGAAGCGTCGCTCCAAGGCGGCATCCTTCTCGATGAATTTTCGGTACTCATTCATCGTGGTCGCTCCGATGCACTGAAGCTCCCCCCGGCTCAATGCCGGCTTGATGATGTTGGAAGCATCCATGGCACCTTCTGCGGAACCTGCTCCGACGATAGTGTGCAACTCATCGATGAAAAGAATGACGTTCTTAGCCCGCTTGATTTCATCCATCACGGCTTTGATCCGCTCCTCGAACTGGCCGCGGTATTTAGTGCCGGCCACCATCAGGGCAAGGTCGAGGGTGACGACCTTTTTCCCGCGAAGGAGTTCGGGGACATTGCCGGATGAAATTTCCTGAGCAAGGCCTTCGGCAATAGCTGTTTTACCAACACCGGCCTCACCTATTAGAACCGGGTTGTTCTTGGTACGGCGACAGAGAATCTGAATGACTCGTTCGATCTCAGGTTCGCGGCCGATGACAGGATCGAGCTCGGCATTTTGGGCGAGCTCGGTCAGGTCACGTCCGAATGCTTTCAGCGCTGGCGTCTTGCCTTCTTTGCGACCTCCACCGAGGTCTTCGAATTCACCCTCTTCGTCCTCGAGGTTGTTGCCGGCAAAGTTGGGATCCAGTTCGCGGAGAATCTCGTTCCGAGTGCGCTCGATATCGACATCCAGATTCTTAAGGACCCGAGCTGCAACACCGTCGCCTTCACGCAGGAGCCCAAGCAAAATGTGTTCGGTTCCAACGTAGCTGTGGTTGAGGGCCTTGGCTTCCTTCCCTGCAAGAGCGAGAACTTTCTTAACGCGGGGAGTGTAGGGAATATTTCCCACCATTTTGGTCTCGGGACCATTGCCGACTTGCTTCTCCACTTCAAGACGCACGGTCTCGAGGTCGAGGCTCATCTTCTGCAATACGTTAACTGCCACGCCCTGACCTAATTTGATCAGTCCGAGAAGAAGGTGCTCGGTTCCAACGTAATTGTGGTTGAAACGATCGGCCTCTTTTCTGGCGAGGGCGAGAACCTGTTGTGCTCTGGGGGTAAAGTTATTCATCGTCTTCGGTCTCCCTATCGGTAAGTATAGTGCTGAAATCGGGGGGCGTCAGCCGATTTAAGCTGGTTCGTATGATGTCAGCACGCAAAATATCACGCTCTTCAGGGGTTAATTTCCGTTTGGCGGAAATTTGGAGGTGAGCTGGCTGAATTTCAGTGAGTAAAACATTAATGGTTTCGCGCTCTTCTTCGGGGACAAAACCTAAGTCGCAACCCAGTCGAATCATAGAGAGATGATTCAAAGCTTCTTTGGAGGTGATGATGTGGGCATATTTCAGCACAGCATAGGCTCTGCCGACCTGATCCTGCATCATAGTGGGTCGATCCTCGAGAATCTTCATGCGGGCATTCTTCTCATTTTCAATGAGTTGAGTGATGACGCGGTCCAGATGTTCGATGATTTCCTGCTCGTTGGTGCCCAGAGTGTTCTGGTTGGAAATTTGGAACAGATTTGCGAGTGCCTCGGTGCCTTCTCCATAGAGTCCCCGGACGGCGAGGCCAATCTTGTTAGCCCCCTGAATGGTCTGATTGATCTGTTCGCTCAGCACCAGCCCGGGCAGGTGGAGCATGGCTGACGCTCTCATGCCTGTGCCCAGATTGGTGGGGCATGCGGTGAGGTAGCCATACTGATGATCGAAAGCGTAAGGGAGGTCGTTTTCCAGCACTGAATCGATCTGGTCGAGCGAGCGGTAGGCTGAAAGTAGCTGTAGCCCTGGACGGATGGCCTGCATACGCAGATGATCCTCTTCGTTCACCATCACGCTGATTGTCTGGTTGCGGTTCATGACCGTACCGCATCCCGTGCCCTTGGCGGCATGCTCACGGCTGATCAGGTGACGTTCGACCAATACTTGCTTTTCGATGGCAGAGAGCTTGGTCATTTCCTCCGAAAAGGAATCTTTCATCTCGGGAAGTGACTCGAGATGAGTCCTCACTTCGTCCATGACGACGAGGCGGTCTTCTTTTCGGGCCCAGCCAGGGAAGGAATGCCCAACGAGGTTTCTCGCAAGTCGGACCCTGCTGGTGATCACTATATCGCTCTGGGGGCCGGGAGTCCGCATCCATTCGGCTGGCTTTTTTAGCAGGGTTGAAAATCGCATCGACACAGGAAAAGGGCCTTTCTTGGTTAAACGTAGGCGACTCACTAGACGCCCCGGGTAAGATTAAATTACGACTCTCCTAATTGAGATTCGAGTTGGGAAATTTCATCGCGAAGGCGGGCGGCCTCCTCGTAGTCCTCATCTTCCACCGAATTAGACAGAGCTTGCTTCAATTCGCTCAATTTATCGAGTGGGCTGGGCTTCATCTCTTCCGTTGGTCCGGGAATCAATTCAGGTTCCGGCAGATCAGGAAACGTTGAGGGGATTTTTCCGACGTGCTGGGTGTGCTTGTGCATGGCTTCAAGGAGCCCGTCGAGCCCATCGTCGAATACGTGATAGCACTCGGCACAGCCAAATCGCCCGGTTTTTTTGAAGTCAGTTTGAGAGAACCCGCAACTGGGGCAGGTCAACTCTTCGTTCTCCACTACGGATTCAGTCTCCGATTCTTCTCCCATTCCTTCGAGCATGTCAGCTAGAGCAAAGCCTGTCGGATCGGTCACTCCCTTGTCGTCTGCGCAATTTTTGCACAGATTGACTTTCTGGAGCTTTCCCTCCGCAACCTGGCTGAAAAAGACGGTGGCTTTTTCTGTCTGACAAACGTCGCAATTCATATATTCCGGAGTGGGATCGCCTTCATTCTAATAAGACGTCCTGCAGCCAAGGTAGTTTACGCCACCATCTCCGATTAGTAAATCGGAGTGCCAGTGGATTCTACTAGATCTTTATACGCTCCAATGAGCTGTCTGGTAACCTGCCCCGGTTTTCCGTCTCCGATAATTCTCTTGTCGTATTCAGAGACGGGAACTACTTCAGCGGCCGTTCCGGTGAGGAATAACTCGTCGGCAGTGTAGAGATCATAGCGGCTCATCTCAACTTCCCGCAGCTCGAAGCCAGCATCACGGGCTAGATCGATGATAGCCCTCCTCGTGATTCCGTTGAGTGAGCCTGAAGCGACAGTGGGTGTGAAAAGGATGCCATCTTTCACGATGAAAATATTATCGCCCGTGCATTCGGCTACGTAGCCAGCGCCGTTGAGCATGACGCCTTCTTCAGCACCCGCAGCAATCGCTTCGATTTTGGCCATGACATTGCTGAGGTAGTTCAGCGATTTGACTGAAGGGGACAGAGAATCATGCGAGGGCTTCCGTGTCGCGCAGGTGGCGAGGATGAGACCCTTTTCGTATTTCTCCGCAGGATAGAGAGAAATCGTGGAGGCGATCACAATGATGGATGCTTTTTCACAGAGGTAAGGGCTTAGGCCGAGGCCGCCCGAACCGCGGGTGATGACAAGACGGATGTAGCCGTCGTGGAGGTTGTTGCGGCGAATGGTCTCCAAGACTATCTCGCACACTTCAGCGTGGGTGGCGGGGATCGTGAGGTGAATGGCCTTAGCTGAATCGAAGAGCCTGTCGATGTGGGCATCCAGGCAGGTGACCCGATCATTGTAAAAGCGAATTCCCTCGAAGACACCGTCACCGTAGAGTAGGCCGTGATCGAACACGGAGATCTTGGCGTCCGCTTGAGAGCAGAATTCACCGTCGATAAACACTTGGAGGGGTTGGTCGCTCATGGGGCAGGATAAAATCGGACGCTAATTAGCCAGAAGGCCCACGGAAAGCAAGCATTTCGCAACCAAACCACCCAGTCCGAAATAACAGAAATTGGGTATTGTGGAATGAGCGGGATTATCCAAAGAACTTGTGCACTTTGTGCATCCCTCGCATGAAGGCCTCAATGTCTTCGTGATTGTTGTAGAAGGCAAAGGAGGCGCGCGCCGTGGCAGGGACGTTTAAGTAGTCCATGAGGGGCTGAGCGCAGTGGTGGCCGACTCTAATGGCGACCCCTTCGGTATCCAGAATGCTCCCAATGTCTTGAGGATGGGCCACCTCGTAGAGGAATGAGACAATAGCGGCTTTGTCTTCGGATTCGCCAAAGATCTGGATTCCTCCGAGCTTACTCAGCTCTTCAGTAGCATGGGTCGCTAGAGAATGCTCGTGAGCGGAGGCAGCTTCCCAATCGATTCCCGCCATGTAGCGAAAGGCTTCAGCAAGACCGAGGGTTCCTGAAATGTTGGGAGTGCCGGCTTCAAACCGTTCAGGCACGTCTCGAAAGGTGGTTCCGGAAACGGCGACCCTTTCGATCATGTCGCCACCCGTTTGGTAGGGAGAAAAGGCGTTGAGTATTTCCCGGGGGCCGGTGACGGCTCCGATTCCGTCGGGTCCGAAGACTTTGTGACCAGAGAATACATAAAAATCGGGAGCCAGAGTGGAGAGGTCGACGGGGCCATGTGGAATTGCCTGAGCGCCGTCGACCAGCGTGATGACTTCCCTCTCTTTGGCGAAGGCAGTCATCTCCGCAACGGGATTGACGGTGCCGAGCACATTTGAAACATGAGTGAAAGCCGCCACTTTCGTTTTTGTGTTGAAGGCCGCTTTCCACGCTTCGATGTCCAACTCCCCGTTTTCAGTGAGCCCTACGAAGTGCAGTTTGAGCCCTTTCTGCTCCGCCAAAACCTGCCAGGGGACGAAGTTGGCGTGGTGCTCCATGATGGTGAGCACGATTTCGTCGCCTTCATCGAGTTGTTCGGAAAGGCCGTGGGTCACAAGATTAATTCCTTCGGTAGCGCCCCGAACGAAGATCAGTTCGTGAGAATCAGGGAGTTGGAGAGCGGACTTGATGATTGTCCTGGACTGCTCATACGCCTCAGTGGCTTCACGGCTGAGGGTGTGGATTCCCCTGTGAATATTGGCATTGGCCTCTGAGAAGAAGGTGCGCATGGAATCGATCACGCAATGCGGCTTTTGGGCCGTGGCGCCATTGTCGAGATAAGTGAGCGGCTTCCCGTTGATTTCTCGGGTGAGAATCGGGAAGTCTGCTCGAATGCTGGCAATATCAAAGGAAGGCATCACAGAAGGTTACGACGCAAGTTGGCGGGGATACGGCTTCTTGCAAGACTCGGTTCTCAGCGAGCGTCTCGTTACGAGAAATGGGAGTGGTGCAAGAGACGGGCATGAACTTTTTGACACTTTTCATTGTCGCGGGTATCTGAGAGGCCCAAGCTTGCGCAGCTTCTGAACATGCCAGTGACCGTAATCAGTATTTGTGGCCGTGCCGAGACCGGGGTCAGTCGACCCTTTTTTGGCGAGGCAGATGACGGGCATTCCTACTTTATTAAGAGGGACAATATTTCGCGGGACCAGTTAGTGATCGAGTATGTCATCAGTCGTTTGGCCGAGGAGTGCGGTTTGCCAGTGGCACCGGTTCAGATTCTGGAGGTGCCGTCGGAGTTGACTCGCTACGCGATCGTTCAGCGTCCGGATGAATTCTGCCCAGGCTCATCTTTCGGGTCCCAGCGAATTCCTTTCGCCGATGAGGTCAGAACTTCGCATCTCCGTCAGATTGACGACGAGATAAAGGTCCGCGTCCTTTGCTTTGACTGGTGGGTTCGCAATCCTGACAGGACGCTTGGCATTCTTGGCGGCGATCCGAACATTTTGTGGAATCCTGAAGTTCAGGATATCGCACTGATAGATCATGATCGATGTCTCGATCCCGACTTTGATGGAGTTGAATTTAAGAGGGAGCATGTCTTTCGCGATATTCGACCCTTTATCGAAAAGCCGGTTTATGAGAAATGGCGGACTAAATTTGAATCTGAGATCTACAATCTGAATAAGATATGGGACGAGATTCCAGCTGAATGGCTCGAAGACGAATCCGGAATTGCCCGCATTTCGTTTACCCGTCAGGACATTGAATCCCGTCTCATTAAACCGGATTTGGCAGCTGCCGGGATATTACCCGGTTGATTTGGAGTTCTGCGCATGAATTTAGTCGTCAACTACGCTGCTATCGGATTTCGTCCCTATTGGGAGACGGGGGAATTTATTAATGTGGGGATTCTTGCGGTCGAAGCGAGGAGTCGTCATCTCTCCTATAAGCTGATTTCTCCTCAGCGAACCAAGCGGATCACGGCGTGTTTTCCCGAAATGGATCTCGCCATTTTTCGTGACGGTATTCGTCGTCTGGAAAGTGAGCTTTCTGCTCTCTCTGTCGAGACAAACCAATGGGCGGATGACGCGCGCAAGGCGGGAAAGAGCCACCCGGGGCAGGGGGATTTGTTTATTTTGGAAGGCGACATTGATCTGTTTCGTCAATTGACGATGCCGCAGTTGTCTCCGTTTCACTATGCTTCCCGTGGTACTCGGTTGACCGATAACGCGGAGGAATGTCTGCAAGAGTTGTTTCGTCGCTATGTTGAGCATTGGAATCTCACGCCGGTTGATCACGAAGAGAAGAAGTTGACCCGGGACTTGAAGGAATTGCTTCAAGTGAACCGTTTGGATCGGCTATATCGCGAAGCACCCTGGGTGGGGACCGAGGCGTATCACGTGGGTATCCCTCTGGCATACACGCCCAAAGGGGAGGAAGTGCCACTCAGGGCGATTAAGCCGTTGAATCTGGCACGCCCAACGCCGACGCGCATCTACACTCACGGTGATGAGTGGATCGCTAAGGTTCGACGTCTCAAGCGGGTGAAGTGTCTGCCCAAGCATTTTCTCTTTGCCGTCAAAATGCCGGATGACGCCGAGGGTCGTGCTGCGGCAGATGAGATTTGTCGTGGTCTGTCCCAGGTGGGGGTGGAAGTAGCTGACGTGACCGATAAGGACGCGATTCTCGAATTTGCTCGGATCGAGGAAGATCCAGATCTTGAGCTTACCAGCTAAGAAGGGATTCGCTCAAGCAGCTCCAGTTCCAGGGTGGCATTTCTTTGGAGGATAACCGTCTCTTTGATCGACTTGCGCTTGTCGTTGGGGCCATATTCGACCGCGACCTCAATCTTCATGGGCTCGATTGAGAGTTTGGTGATTCGAAAAACCGGCTCGATTCTGCTGCGAATAAAGCAATGTAGTGGCACGTCGGTGTGGCTCGCATTCCAGAGGATTTGAGCGGGGGGGAATTCATCGATGCGGCCCAGAGCTGAGAGGATTTCCCGGATGCGCATGCGACCGTGCTTACGGGCAAGCCGCCTGGCGGCGGCGAAATTTCGGAGGCGTTCCAAGTAGGAGGTCTTGGGGTTTTCTTTCGCATCCTCCATTTCATTGATCAGGCCATGGGCATGAATCGCGAGAAAGCTATGAAGCTCTTCCCGGCTGATGTCACCGTGTTCGAACTGCCTGAACAACTGTGGTGGAGTGGGTATTGTGCTGAAGTTCACGACGGACTAAGAGATCAAGGCTTCACGGTGAAATCAAGGTGATACCCCCATGTTTCCAAACTCATGACACCCAACGGGGTTGACTGTTGCACTGAACCCTGTTGATTCGAGACGCATGAGTAAAGAACAGTCGGAGGGGGGGTTTAGTGGGGAATCCATGGGGTTTGAAACGCGCGCGATTCATTCGGGGCGGGATTTTGTGGGCGATACGGGGGCCGTGACGCCACCGGTTTGGCTGACTTCCACCTTTGAATACGGCAACCCGAACGGATTCGACTACACCCGTTCGGGGAATCCGAACTTCACTTTGTTGGATCGAACAATCGCCAGTATGGAGGGGGCGGAGTTTGCGACCTGTTTTGGAAGCGGGGTATCGGCAATCACTGCCATCGTCTCAACCTTGAAGAGCGGCGACGTCGTTCTGGCTGAAGAAAATATCTATGGCTGCACGTTCCGGCTGTTTGCCCAGGTCTTTGCCAAGTTTGGTTTGGAGATTCGTTATGTCGATTTTACCGACCCCGAGTCGATCAAGACTGTGGTGGAGCATGCGCCGGTCCTCGTCTGGATTGAGAGCCCGACAAATCCCAATTTAAAAATCATCGACATTGCTGCTGTAGCGGAGGCAACTCATGCCGCCGGTGCCTCGCTAGTGGTCGATAATACTTTCGCGAGCAGTTATCTACAGCGACCCGTTGAATTGGGAGCAGATCTTTCGTTGGTCTCGCTCACCAAATACACCAACGGGCATTCAGATGCGCTGGTGGGGGCCGTTTGTACGAGCTCGCAGGAGTGGCAGGATAAGATGATTTTTGCGCAGAAGGCACTGGGCCTGCAGCCGGCTCCTATGGATTGCTGGTTGACCCTTCGAGGCGCCAAGACTGAAGCCATCCGCATGGATCGGCATTGTTCGAATGCGTTAGCTCTCGCTACTTTTCTGGAAGAAGAGACTGATGCGGCCTCCGTGTCCTATCCTTTTCTTCCGTCTCATCCTCAGTATGAGTTGGCAAAACGCCAGATGAAGGGTGGCTCCGGCATTGTGACCGTCGATTTTGGGAGATCTCTCGAAGAGACCCTGAAGGTGGTCGAGAATTTGTCTCTTTTCCCCAAGGCAGAAAGTCTAGGCGGAGTTGAGTCATTGGTCTGTCATCCTGCTTCGATGACTCATGCCAGTGTGCCCAGGGAAACTCGTGAAGCGGTGGGGATTACCGATTCGTTGGTCCGTTTCTCGGTGGGAATCGAGACCGTGGAAGATCTCATTAATGATGTCAGGTGCGCGCTTCAAGCATAGCCGACTCTGGAGGAACCTGACTTTCGTATGTTGAATCGCGACCCATTTACTAACCCGTTTTGTGAGGCCGATGATCTGGGTCTCGCCATTCCTGAAAGTGACCACGCTGTTTCGGTGTGCCTTCCGCGCTGGGAGCATGTCATCGGATATGAAGAAGGAAAAGCCGAGATTATTGACACCTTTGAGTGCGGTTATCCCCGGTTTATTCCTCATCCCTTTGTGGCGGAATTGTTCATGGCGGCTCAGGAGGAGTTTGCGAGGAAAAATGAAGTCGCCGTCGTGTTTCCCTCGCTGGCCGCGGCCTGGCGGTGTGCTGAATACGTGAAGCGCCGATCCGGGGCTTCTTGCCGTCTGGAGACCTACGGGTGGGGAAGTCTCACCGCGGTGCTGCTTGAAGAGAGTGCCTACGAAGCGGCATGGAAATATTGGCAACACAGCGGGGAGATCGTGAGCAGCCGGATGGCGGAATCGGCCCTGTCGGACCAGCCACTTGAATCGGTCGAGGTTGAGGGAGGCGCTGAGGCGTTGAAAACTCTCAGAGAACGGATTGCGGACCTCTATGATGAAGTGAGCCCGGAAGATGTTTTTCTTCTCTCGTCGGGGATGGCTGCCATTGCGGCGGTGCACCGGGTGCTACTTGAAGGGAAGGAAGACCAGCCCAGCATTCAGATCGAATTTCCTTATCTCGATTCGCTCAAGGTCCAGGAGCAATTTGCTTCAGCCGGAGTGGTGGATTTTTCCGTGACTCAATCCGGGGGCTTTGAGGAGGTTCGGCAGTGGTTTGATGAGGGAAAGAGCGCGACGGCCGTTTACACGGAACTTCCGAGTAATCCTCTGCTGAGAACCGCCGATTTGGCATCAATTGCTCCTGTTCTCGCAGAGTATGGAGTGCCCCTGGTGGTCGATGACACTGTGTCCACTGCGGTGAATGCCGATGCTTTTCGATATGCTGACGTGGTCACGACCAGTTTGACGAAGATGTTTTCAGGGGCAGGGGATGTGGCTGCCGGCGCTGTGATTATCAAGCCTGGAACTCCTTTTGCCGACGCTCTGAGAGATCGCCTGGGTATTGAAGAGTCCGCCAGTCCGCTGTTTGAGCGTGACGCAGTGGTGCTTGAGGTGAATTCCAGGCATTTCAGGGAACGGGTGCTGGCGACGAATGAAAATGCCGAGTCGCTTGTTTCGTGGCTGAGAGGTAGACCTGAAGTGGAAAGTTTGTGGCATCCGTCGAGCGAGTGCCGCGCCTTCTACGATGCCGTGAAGCGGGAGGAGGGTGGCTACGGCGCGTTGTTTTCCATTGTATTGTGCGGAGGAGAGGCAGAAGCGGCCCGATTTTATGATGCGCTGAATATTTCCAAGGGGCCGAGTCTGGGGACGGATTTCAGTTTGGCCTGCCCCTATACCTTGTTGGCTCACTACGGCGAATTGGCCTGGGCTGAGGAGCGGGGAGCGGTACCTTATCTAATAAGGGTGTGGGTTGGTTTGGAAGAGCCGGAAGACCTTCAATTCCGCTTTGAGAGAGCTTTTGAGGCTCTTTCTTTGATGGCTGGTCGTTAATTCAATAACTTTTTAAATTTCCTGCTTGCTTCAAACCGGAAAAACGCTTCTTCTTTAGGAAATTAGCCGAAACGCTAAGATACAATTATGAAGACGTGCTTCTCAATTTTCTGTGCCCTAATGCTGACCCCTATGTTCCAGGCGAATGCTTGGATCGGTGGGCCTTTCAGTAACAATAGCTACTTCGGTGCCGGAGGAGAAGATGGTGTTTATGAAGCGTCAGCCTCAGGCATCAATGGGATCGGCTTGTTTCGTTTCGTAGTTGGAAACGAGTTTCAAGGATCTCAGACTATTGCAACTGGTGGATCGACCGAGGTTGTTACTGATATTTTCGGAAATCCGATCGGAACAATTACCACGCCTGGAATCAACTCGGGAAACATAGTTTTCGGAGCCTTTGGAACTGCGCAGAATATTTGGTATCACGAAGGGGTTTCATACCTTGGGAATTGCGTTGGTACAGTTAGTAATGTTAGCAAAACTGTTAATGCTGTGGGCAATGCGGCTCAAGAGGGCGTTGGCGTTCTCAGTTCCTTCTTCAAGGCAACTTTAGTGAGTGACGGCCCGTTTCTTCCTGCTTCCGCGTTTTACGGAACCGGAGAAGGGACTCCATCCAATACAGGTGAAATTTTCTTCTTCACTGTTTTTGGAACCAAGGTTTCCAATAATATCTACTTCGGCTTGTAGCCCTGTTTAGGGTGTTGCTGATTGAATCGATATGAGGCCTCAAATCTGCAACAGGTTTGGGGCTTTTACGATCTTAGAAGTGCTGGTGGTCGTAGGTATCGTGGGCATGCTGCTCGCGGTGATCACTCCCATATCTGGCAGCTTCATGAAGCGAGCCAAGAAAGCGAAGTGTATCTCGCACATGCGGACCATTCACGCTGGATTGCTCGCCTACACGACCGACGTTGGGCATTGGCCTCAAATGGAGGAAGGCGAGTTTGAATTCAGCGAAGATGACTTCTTCAAATTCTGGGTGATAGCGACTGAGCCCTACGGATTGAGTCAAGATGTCTGGGTTTGTCCTTCCGACCGTGCATTAGAGCGCATGAATAAGTTGGAGAAGCAGAAGTATTTTGGCTCCTACGTAGTGACCCGTTTTGATGATAAGGCACAGACGCCTTTCCGCTGGAACCAACCCTGGGTCATGGAGGGTGGAAGTTTTCACGGAAAGGGCGCGCATATGCTCTTGCCTGACGGATCGGTGCAAGACACTGCTAATCCGTTCTACGGCCGTTAATTTCCCTTTCTTTTGCTCTTCTTGCGAGGCTTCAGAATCGCGGGTGATGAGCTGAATCCTGAAGCAGTTCCTCGAAAATGGCCTATGAATTTTCTTGCCCATCTTCACCTGGCCGAGCCGACTCCTGAATCACAGCTGGGTAATCTTCTGGGAGATTTTGTGAAAGGTTATCCATGGGATGATCGATTTCCACGTTCGATTTGGCAGGGGATTGTTGAACACAGGGCCGTGGATGCCTTCACTGATCAACATGTCGAATGGAAACTGAGTCGAGGTCTGCTGCCTCCTCATCTGAGAAGGTTTGCAGGGATCGTAGTGGATATTTATTATGACCATTTCCTATACCGGCACTGGGATCGATTCTCAGAGAGCGGGTCGATCGGCGATTTTATCAGAACGGTGCACCGCCAGTTAGACAGTGTTCTGCCTCTGGCCCCACGTGAAGCCAGTGAAGTGATTCAGGTCATGATCGAAGAGGAATGGCTAGACAGCTATGGATCGCTCGAGGGAATCGAATTGACGCTTCAGCGAGTTTCCAAAAGGTCACCGGCGATTGAGCCTGTGTTTGATGCCGCTGCGGCGCTTCGGGGCCAGCTCCACGAGATGGAATCGCACTTTCTGAAGTTCTATCCGGATCTCATCTCTCATGTGAAAACCATGAGAGATGAACGAATCGCCGGAGTCAGGTGAATACAAGTTGGCGTCGGCGGGGACGGGGCCAAAAATTAGTTTTCGACGTCGACGTATTTCTCCCGGCAATGGACGATTGCTTCGAGCATGCGTCCGGCTTCCTCTCGGAGTTCAGGATTCAAGCTCCCGGCAGCCTGGTTGTACCCTTTGTAGAGTTCAGCCAGCTTGATTCGAATTTGATCCCGGTCCATCGAGTCTGGATCGATTTCACAAAGAGCCTCCGGAGTCATTTGGCCGAAGATGCCGCCACCCCCTCCAGGGCGATTGTCGTCCCGGCTGCCGCCGCTAAACCAATGAGCAAGTTTCTTAAACATAGTGGTTTTGGATTGAGCAAATTTGATCTGTTTGAGATAGCCTGATTTGCGCTCGATCTCCTCCTCATCACTCCCCTGTCCCGAGATGGGGCCAACTTCTTCATCGCCACCGTTCACGTTTTTTGTGACGACGAGCTTCAAAGTCATCCAATCAGGGAGGGGGAGTTGCTCCTCAGGCCGGGGAGACTGATTATGCTGGATGGAGGTTCTACTGAAAGTTAAAATTTCAGATAAACTGAGTCTCGCTGTTGCGTGACTTCATGGTAATTGAAAAGCGAAATGTTCCCCTAACCCACTATATATTGGCTGAAAATGTTGCAAAACTGGTTCTCAGGCCTTCTTTTTGCATCCGTAGGCAGAATATGAGACTTTTCGACACCATGACCCGTGAGCTGCGGGAACTGACCCCCCGGGACGGGGAGGTTTTTAGATTCTATTGCTGTGGACCGACAGTCTATGGTCCCGCTCACATAGGGAATTTCCGCACTTTCGTCCTTCAGGATGTTTTTCGTAGGACTCTGGAGTTATCGGGTATCAAGGCTTATCACGTTCGCAATCTGACGGATGTTGACGACAAGACGATTCGTGACTCCCAGGCAAGTGAGCAGTCCCTGAAAGAATTCACGGATCATTGGCGTGATCAGTTTCACGAGGATTGTGAGCAACTTAACAATCTGACTCCTCATCTTGAACCCAGCGCGGTGGAGCATATCCCTCAGCAAATAGAGATGATCCGGGAGTTGGTGGAAAAGGGGCACGCCTATTCGAGTGAGGATGGATCGGTCTATTATCAGGTCTCCAGCTTTGAGCCTTATGGTCGGCTATCGCGTCTGGATCAGCGTGAGCTTCGCGAAGGGGCTTCCGGGGTAAATTCGGATGATGAGTATGAGAAGGATTCAGTTGCTGACTTTGTGCTTTGGAAGGCGCGGCGGAAAGAAGACGGCGACAACTACTGGGAGAGTCCCTGGGGCGAGGGGCGTCCAGGATGGCATCTTGAATGTTCAGCGATGTGCCGGGAGTACCTCGGTGATACTTTCGATCTCCACTCAGGCGGAGTGGATCTTGTCTTTCCTCATCACGAAAACGAGATTGCCCAGAGCGAGGCCTGCACCGGACATACCATGGCCGAGCACTGGTTCCATCTAACTCACCTGCTGGTGGACGGAGGAAAGATGTCAAAGAGTGCGGGGAATTTCTACACATTGACTCAGTTAAGCGACGCAGGGTTTTCCGCGGCAGAGCTGCGTTATGTATTGATTTCGGCCCACTACCGTCAGCCCTTCAATTTTGTGGCTCGAGACAAGGAGGGGAATGAATCGTTTCCGGCACTGCTTGCCGCACGGCAGGCACTCCAACGCCTGGGCCGATTCGAGAATGCTCTCAAGGAGAAGGCGAGTCTGACCGATGGGCTCGGGTTTGAAGCCGCCAAAGAGGTGGAAAATTTGGGTTCTTTTCAGCCCGCACTGGAGGCCTTGCAGGAAGATGTGAATACACCTGATTCGCTGGGGCGCATCTTTTCGGCTATCAAAGGGATTAAACCATCAGACCTCTCGGCCGAGGAAGCCACTATTGAACTGAAGGGGTTCCAGGTGGTTCTTGAAGCGTTAGGATTGAAGTTGTCGGTTAAGAACGACGGGGCTGTCGATGCTCCGGAGGAGATTTCAAAGCTGGCTTCAGAACGTTGGACGGCCAAGCAAAACAAAGATTGGGGTGAGTCAGATAGGCTGCGGGAAGAGATTGCCGCAGCCGGGTGGGAAGTGAAAGATACTAAAGAAGGATTCGAGTTATGTCCGAAAAGCTAAACCTCCCTATTCGTCCCCGCCGGAATCGGAAAAATGATGCGGTTCGTGGGCTGGCCCGTGAGACGGTGCTGACAGCATCGGATTTGATCTACCCCTTGTTTATCCACGAGGCTGATTCCAACGATCCTATCGAATCAATGCCGGGCTGCCACCGATGGAGTTTGGAAGGTCTGGTTAAAGAAGTGGGCGAAGCCTATGAAGCAGGGGTTCGTGCGGTGGTCTTCTTCCCGAAGATCGAGGAGTCCTTGAAGTCTTCTCATGGCGAAGAATGCTACAATCCTGGAGGATTGGTCCCGAGGGCGATCACGGCCGTGAAAGCGGCCTATCCCGATGTGGTGGTGATCACTGATATTGCCCTGGATCCCTACAATTCAGATGGGCACGACGGCATTGTCGAAGTTTCGGGGACAGGAGATATTAGAATCCTTAACGATGAAACGGTTGAGGTGCTCTGCCAGCAGGCCCTGTGCCATGCTGATGCCGGCGCTGACATCGTGTCGCCGAGTGATATGATGGACGGTCGAGTCGGTGCGATTCGCGGTGCACTGGACCAGGCTGGTCACGAAGAAGTTTCGATTCTCAGTTACACGGCGAAGTATGCATCCGCCTATTACGGGCCGTTTCGGGGGGCACTGGATTCGGCACCCAAGGCAGGTGACAAGAAGACTTATCAGATGGACCCCGCCAATATTAGGGAGGCCTTGCGCGAAGCTGATCTCGATGTCGCTGAGGGTGCCGATATGATCATGGTCAAACCGGCCGGCCCTTATCTCGACGTGATTCGGGTTTTGCGGGATGCGGTGGATGTCCCGATGGCGGCCTATCAGGTGAGCGGTGAGTATCTGATGATCAAATCCGCCGCAAAAGACGGCTGGATCGACGAAGAGAAAGTTGCCATGGAGTCTCTGTTAGGGATCAAGCGAGCCGGAGCAGATATGATTTTGACGTATTTCGCTAAGGATGTCGCGAAGCAGTTGAGCTGAGTTGAGCTGTCATTCAATTTGCCGGGGCGTGTTCAGGGGGTCTCCTTCACTTGACCTTGAGGCGATTCTCCGTTTCAGGAGAGGCTAATGTTTGTTAGCCTTGTTCCAGCCCGGTTACCCCTATGCAAGGGGTGGTTGGTGGGTTGCTGGATAGTTTTCTTCGGAGCCTCTCTTGGCTGGAGTGTGGAGAGCTTGGATTCAGTCCGAATCAGTTCGGAAGAGGCGCCAAAAATTGATGGAGACCTATCCGATGCGATCTGGGATTCGGCGGCTCTCATTCCAAGCTTAACTCAGATGTACCCCGAGGAGCAGACGGCTGCTTCCGAGGCGACTGAAATCCGGCTTTGTTATGATGATCAGAATCTCTATGTCGCTTTTCGTTGTCAGGATCGCGCTCCTGATGAGATCAATGCCTCCATCATGCAGCGGGATCAAAGTGTGAGCGCGGACGACTACGTCTTCATCCTGTTGGACCCGTATCAGACGGGGCGCGATGGATACTACTTTCGGCTCAACGCAAACGGAGCGAAGGGGGATGGCCGGATCACGAGCTTTCTCAGTCGCCCGAACATGAACTGGGATGCGATATGGGATGGAGCGGGTCGCCGGACTGAGGAAGGGTGGGCAGTCGAATTTGCGATACCGTTTCGAAGCGTGTCGTTCGATCCCGATTCAACGACCTGGGCGGCCAACTTTGGCCGTTGGTTGCCACGGGTGCAGGAAAAGGACCGGTGGTCGGGGGCATACCGGAGCCGACAGTTTATCAAGCTGGAGGAAGCGGGAACAATTAGCGGCCTCGAGGAGCTGGAGAGCGGCCGTGGGATTGATTTAAAACCCTACCTGTTAGGGCGGAATCGTAGTGGCAACCGAGGGAGTGGGTCCAACATTGAGTATGGAGCAGATCTATTCTGGCAGGTCACTCCGAACCTGACCACAACTCTGACCTGGAACACCGATTTTGCAGAAGCCGAGGTGGACGACAGGGTTGTGAATCTGACCCGCTTTCCTTTGTTTTTTCCGGAGAAACGCGACTTCTTCCTAGAGGGGCAGGAGTACTTTGAATTTGGACCTGCCAGTACCAGCCTGACGCCCTTCTACTCCCGCACGATTGGATTGTCGCAGGCTCGTGAAAAGGTCGATATAACAGCAGGAGGGAAGGTGACCGGGCGAATTGGGAAGCTGGGTATCGGAGTGCTGGGGACTTTTCTCGACAGCACTCCCCGGCTTGAGAAGGATCAGGTGGGGGTGATGCGATTGACTCATGATGTCGGGACGGAATCAAGAGTCGGAAGCTTCTTCAGCTACGGTGATCCGCGTCGGAACAGAGAGAATGTGGTTGGCGGGATCGACTTTGACTTCAAGAACAGTCACCTGGGAGATGGGCACGATCTGATCAACTTGAAGCTTTATGAGCTGATGAGTCGTGACGATAGAGAAGTGACGGCTCATGCTTTCGGAGCCGATGTGAACTATCCCAATGAGCCCGTCAGTTTTCGGGCAAGCCTGCGACAGATTGATAGGAACTTTGAGCCGGCACAGGGATTTGTGAGGCGACCCGGGACTCGGAGGGCCGTGGGAAGTGTTCAGCATGAGTTTTATCCCGAAGAGATCGACTGGCTTCGGGAGTATTCTTTGGAGACTTCCGCTTACTTGATTACGAATCTGGAAAGTCAGACGGAAAGTGCGGAATATGTTCCGCTCGAATTTGCTGTCGATTTTGAATCAGGAGACGAGTTTGTGGTCTATCCGGAATGGAATCGTGAGGTCTTGTTTGAGCCGTTCGACATTACAAGGGATGTCACGATTCCGGTTGGAGGGTATGACTTTAGCCGACTGGTAGTGGGATTCGAAACCAGTAATCATCGCCCAGTCAGTTTGGACGTCTTTGGCCGGTTTGGTGATTACTACGATGGGACGCGTCAGGGGGTGAGCTCTGAGTTGGAATGGCGACCCTCTCCATACTGGGGAATGGATGCTGAAGTGGACTTTGATACGATCGATCTGCCGGGTGGCGAGTTCGAGGTGCTGGTCGGGCAGTTTGGATTTCGAATCACCCCGAATCCCAAGCTCTCGTGGAACACGTTGGTTCAGTGGGATTCAGTGTCCAATAATGTAGGTCTCAACAGCAGGCTGCGCTACATCGTGTCGCCCGGAAATGACATTTTCCTCGTATTTAACCAGGGCTATTTGTTCACCCTTGAACGCGATTTTGTGGCTCAGGGGACAGAGGCAACCGCAAAGGTTGGCTGGACTTTTCGTTTCTGAAAATTCTGGCTTAGTCCGCGAGATTGGGGGAGAGCCATTTTTCGGCCTCCTCAATCGACATCTTCTTTCTGGCTGCGTAGTGCTCCAGTTGATCGCGTTCGATCTTTCCAACATTGAAGTATCGGGCTTCCTCGTTGAAGAAGTAGAGACCGCTGACAGATGACGGAGGAAACATGGCGTAGCTTGTGGTCAGTTGCATTCCGAGGGTCTTTTCTACGTCGAGTAGATCCCAGAGAATTGCCTTCTCGGTGTGATCCGGGCAAGCTGGATAGCCAGCGGCCGGCCGAATACCCCGGTAGCGTTCTTTGACCAGGTCTTCGACTTTCAGATTCTCTGTTTTGCCGAATCCCATGAACTCACGCACCCGGCGGTGGAGTAACTCAGCGAGGCCTTCAGCGAATCGGTCAGCGAGGGATTGGATGATGATTGCGGTGTAATCGTCTCCGCTATCCTTGAATGTCGCGGCATATTCTTCTACTTCGTTTCCTGCCGTAACGGCAAAAGCCCCGAGATGGTCTGATCGGCCGCAGCTCGCAGGAGCGATGAAGTCGGCCAGGCTCTGAAACGGCGATCCGGCTTTAATCTTCTCCTTTTGCTGCCGGAGAAAGTGAAAGGTGGTAAGGGCATCTGTCTTCGCTTCGTCGCTGAACAATTCTACATCGTCGCCGTTCGAGTGGGCTGGGAATACTCCCCAGGTGGCACGGCAGTGAAGTCGCTCGTTCTCGACGAGGTCTTCGAGAATGCGGCGGGCATCATCGTACAATTTCCTGGCTTCTTCGCCGTGGTTCTTGTGTTCAAAGATTTTTGGGTAGACGCCTCGTAACTCCCAGGCATGAAAGAATGGAGACCAGTCAAAGACCTCGACAATGTCGGCAAGGGATACACGATCCCAGTGGTGCTTCCCAATATTCTCAGGAATAGCGAGATCACTCTTCTTCCAGTCGATGTCGAAGTGCTGCTTTTTCGCTTCTTCGAAAGGCAAGTAGACGGCTGTGGATCCTTTCCCGGCATGAATGTCCCGCTCCTTTTGTTCACGGGTCCGGTGTTCGGTAATAAAGTCTTCACGGAGATTGTCCGAGAGGAGAGAGTTGCAGACTCCGACGACCAGCGAGGCATCAACCACATGCACGATAGGCTCGCTGTAGTGTTCGCTGATTTTGATGGCAGTATGAGCGCGTGATGTGGTTGCGCCGCCAACGAGAAGAGGGACCTTAAAGCCCTTCTTCTCGAATTCCTTCGCGTTGGAAATCATCTCATCGAGTGATGGGGTGATGAGTCCGCTCATGCCGACTATGTCCGCTTTGTGTTCAACTGCGGCCTCCATGATTCTTTCGCAGTCGACCATGACACCGAGATCGATCACTTTGTATCCATTACACCCAAGAACAACGCCAACAATGTTTTTGCCAATGTCGTGGACGTCGCCCTTGACCGTGGCGATGACAAATGTCGGTGCGTGGTCTTCCTCGTCGTCACCTTTCTCTGCCAGCATAAAGGGCTCGAGATAGGCGACCGCTTTTTTCATGACTCGAGCGCTCTTTACCACCTGAGGCAGGAACATTTTTCCGGCGCCGAAAAGTCCACCTACAATTTTCATGCCATCCATGAGAGGGCCCTCGATCACGTTGAGAGGTTTGCCCAGGCTCAGGCGAGCTTCTTCAGTGTCTTCCTCGATGAAGTCGGTGATCCCTTTGACTAGAGCATGAGCCATACGTTCACTGACATCGCCCTTGCGCCAAGTTAGATCCGGGCCGCTGGCTTTATCTCTCTTGTGCGCTCCCTGACTCTTAAGCTCTTCTGCGTGATCGATCAGCGCCTCAGTAGCGTCGTTGTTCCTGTTGAGTAGTACATCTTCGACCAGCTTGAGGAGTTTCGGCTCGACCTCGTCGTAGATCTCAAGCATCCCCGGGTTGACGATACCCATGTCCATGCCTGCCTTGCCCGCGTGATAGAGGAATGCGGCATGCATTGCTTCGCGAACGATGTTGTTTCCGCGGAAGCTGAAGGAGATATTGGAAACACCGCCACTTACTTTGGCCCCAGGGAGATTTTCTTTGATCCAACGAGTGGCTTCGATGAAGTCGACTCCGTAATTATTGTGCTCATCCATCCCTGTCGCGACAGTGAGAATGTTAGGATCGAAGATGATATCCTCGGGATTGAAACCAACTTCGTCGACGAGTATTCGGTAGGCGCGTTCACAGATTTGAATCTTCTTTTCGTAGGAGTCAGCCTGACCTTTCTCGTCAAAGGCCATGACGACGACGGCCGCTCCGTATTTCATGATACGCCGTGCGTAATCCCTGAAATTCTCTTCTCCCTCTTTGAGTGAGATCGAGTTAACGATCCCTTTGCCCTGGAGGCATTGAAGTCCGGCTTCAATGATCTCCCATTTGGACGAATCCACCATGATGGGGACGGCGGCGACATCTGGCTCGGAGGCGAGCAAGCTGAGAAATCGTGTCATGGTAGGCACTCCATCGATCATGCCTTCGTCCATGCAGATATCGATTACGGGAGCACCGTTTTCGACTTGCTGACGAGCGATGGCAACGGCTTCTTCGAATTGCCCGGCTTTGATCATTTTCAGGAATCTGGGTGAACCGGCGACGTTGGTCCGTTCTCCCACCATGAGAAAGTTCTTCTCCTGAGTGTGGTTGTAGATTTCCGACCCGCTGAGGCGCATGGCATCGACGGTCTTGGGGATGGGGCGGGGAGGGAAGCGTTCAGCAACCTTCGCGATAGCGGCAATGTGCTCAGGGGTGTTTCCGCAGCAACCTCCGATGAGATTGACCAAGCCCGACTCGGCGAACTGCCCGAGATACTCCTCCATGTGATGGGGCTCCAAATCGAACCCTGTTGGGGCGAGAGGATTGGGTAGGCCAGCGTTCGGATAAACTGAGACGTTGGTTTCAGCCACCTTGGACAATTCAGCCAGATGCGGCTCGATGAGGTCCGGCCCGAGGGAGCAGTTGAGGCCAACTGCGAGTGGATTGACGTGAGACACCGCATTCCACATCGCTTCAACTTTCTGGGCTGAGATCATGGTTTCCCCGCCTCTTCCTACGGCAGCTGAAACGATAATGGGGTATTCGACGCCGTCCTCATCGTAGACTTCGCGAAGAGCAACCAGTGCCGCCTTGGCGTTGAGCGAGTCAAAGATCGTTTCGACCATCATGATGTCGGAACCCCCTTCGATCAGTGCTCGAATCTGGTGTTTGTAGGAGTCTCTGACCTGATCAAATGTAATCACGCGAAAACCCGGGTCCTCGGCATCAGGGGAGTTGGTGAGGGATACTGTCATCGGCCCGATAGCGCCGGCGACGTAGCGTTTCCGCCCTGTATCAGAGCCGATATTGTCGCACCAGTGGCGAGCCAGCCTGGCTGATTCCACATTGATCTCCCAGGCAAGGTCTTTGAGGAACTGATTGTCGCAGACCTCTCGTGCGAAGAATTCTGGATCTTTTCGGCCCAGGCCCCTTTCCCGGGGGTCTTCAACGAAGAATTCGCTTTGGGCTAGAGTGGTCCCCGAAAAAGTGTTGGTTTCAATGATGTCGGACCCCGCTTCAAGGAAGCGCTTGTGAATATCACCAATCACCTCGGCTTGCGTCAGCGAAAGAATGTCTCCGTTGTTGAGGATGTCTTTCCTGTTGTCGGCGAATCGCTCACCCCGGGCATCTGATTCAGCAAGGCCGTATCCACGAATGGTGGTGCCCATGGCACCGTCAAGGACGAGGATTCGTTTCTCCAAAGTGGAGCGTAGTTCAGAGGTGAGGTCAGATGCCATTTCGTACGCAGATTAACCCTGTCGAGCCAATGACTCAACAGGGTTAATCGAAGAGATTTAAAAACGATATTTGGGCGAAAAGTCTACTGGCCCAGCAGGATTCGAACTCCAGCGAAGGCACCGAGACCGGCTGCCTTAAATCCAGCGGTTTGCTCAAAGCTTGTATCAAACGCGTTTTCCACACGTCCGTAGATTTCGACGTTATCGCAGACTTCATAGCTGCCGAAGATACGAGCTACGGTGTAGTCATCCACGAAGAGCATATTTCCGGTGAGGGGGGCTTTGTTGTCTGGCCTGTCGTAGGCACCGGAGATTTCCGCTCCAGCCTTCCAGCCATCGCCGTGAGTCACCGCGCCGGCATTGAAAGTGTGGCGGGGACGACGAACGAGACGGTCACCGGGATTGTAGGTTTGGAAGTAGGAGCCATCGACGACTTTGGCGTCAAGATTGGTGTAGTTGGCATAGACCTCCAGATAGTCGCAGGGTGCAGCGCGGAACTCGATTTCGACGCCCGAGGTTTTTGTATCAACTATGGCGGGGAAGGAAGTGAAGGTGGTGAGGTCAAAGGTGCTGTCGACCAGGTTTTCAATATCGGCCTGGAAGTAGGTTATCGAGACGCTGCCACGGTCATCGCAAAGCTGCTGGCGAAATCCCAGTTCCCAGGTCTGGCTCTCCTCCGGATCGAGCGATGTAGGGAGGACGCTGGGATCAAGGTAGATAAAGTCCTGTCCTGAGGGTGCTTTGTAGCCCGTAGCGATCTTTCCGAAGAGCATGGTTCCGGTTTTGTCGATCCGATGGCTGAGTTGAGCACTGTAGGTTCCCTTGCTTTCAAAGGAGTCGTGGTCGTCATAGCGGCCGGATGCAAGAACGTTGAAGTTGGCAGGTAGATCCACGTCTGCTTGAGCGTAGATACTTGAGTAGTTGTAGCTGAAGTTGGCGGCGGGATTGAAGAGGCCCGGAATGATGGGGGTCCGCTCAAAGCTGTAGTCGTAATTTCCTCCACCCAGAGTGAGCACAGCGCCTTCTACACCGCGGTAGTTGAATTGGGCTTCAGTTTCGTGGCCGGTTTGGTCCAGAAGGTTGTCGCCGAAGAAGGGGGCCATCGTCGCTTCCAGCTCGTTGGTGGTGTAGCTATAGAAAACAGAGAAATCCCATTCGTCTCGTTCGATACTGAAGCGTGGAGAGAAGAGTCCTGATTTGTTCTTATTGAGCTGATTGGAGGGGAATGCGGGACTCAGAGAAGAGCCTGCAACCTCGAGAGTGGAGTCCTGAACGTATCCCAGCACATCGAAGTAGACGCCGTCAGCAATCTTAATTGCGACGTTGCCTCGCACCACGCCGTTGTCGAAATCTGACATAGGTCGGTCATTCTGGGTATCAACAAAGCTGGCATCAAAGGCAATTCCAACAGGGCCGTCCCGGAGAGTGACTTTGTGGCCTGTGCGGAAAGTGGAGAATGATCCGCCCTCAGCATAAGAGGAGACTGTATTGGCGTCGACATAGCGGGCGTCGGCGGATCTCAGGTCGATTGCACCGGCAAGGGCATCCGCTCCGTAGAGTGAGCTGGCGCCGCCGCGAAGAATCTGAACGGACTCCAGAGTCGACGTGTCGAGATACTCAAGCTGGTAGATGCCTGCGAGGCCAGGGGGGAGTCGACGACCGTTGAGCATCACCACTGTGTGGTTACTCTCCATTCCTCGGATGAAGAGTGATGTCTGTGACCCTGACTGTCCTGTCTGGACTACTGAAACACCGGCACTGTGGCTGAGAATATCTTCGAGGCCGTAGCGTTGAAAGGTGCGGATCTCGGCTCCGGAAATTGAATCGACTGATGGAAGCAGTTTGTCTCGCGACTCGCCGTTCAGGGGCGTCTTGGTCGCTATGGATGGAGTCACCAATTGCTGCGCTGCCTCCTCACGTATTATAACGGACCGGGCTCCTGATACCGTGGTCATATTCAGGGTCGCGACGTCATCTGTGATGGTGCTGACAACGTCGTCGTCTGCGATCACAAGGCTCGTGGCGAATGTGCAAAGCAGGAGTAATTGAGATTTTCGCATCAACGAATCAAGATTCATAGATATGATTTATATCAGTGAGGGGAATCAAGCAAACGGTTTTTTAAAATCTGTTACATTTTGGGACAGCAGGTATGACACAAGAGAGACTTGCATCGTCTGCCTGCTTTGATAGGCTTTCCACAAGCATCAGGAGTGGCTCGATGAAAATCGGGTCCGGCAACCTGGTTTGGAGAAGCCAAGGTGCCTTGGATGCTGAAACGAGAGTTGTCGTTTCAGTGCCGATGTGCGGATGATTATCATCCGAACAGAACTTCTCCGAAGAGGAGGGTCGGTTTCGATCACCTCTTTGTTCCTGATACGGTAACTGAACCCCACAGAAACTGCATCACGACATGACTTATCAAGACCTATTGAACGATTCCGGCGGATGCGCCGACTCATCACGGAATGGGAAGCTGGCCACCCGGTCAAATCCCGATAACCCGAATCACCATCTCTGGAATAATCGAGGCACCTGGTGGGCACACTTCACCCTTCATCGATCCGACTACACGGCGGAACGAGTCAGGGTTTCGTTGCGCACCCGGGACCTGGATGAGGCCCGTCTGCGACGGGACGAAGTATTGGGAGCCATCGAAAACTGAGAAAGGGATGGACGCGATCTATCAACATCGGGGATGTATCCCGATCACGGAAACTCAGGTCCCTGAGAACTTCGAAGACTGGCCCAGCTGCATGCGTCGGCGTTATACTGACCACGCACTTCGAACTCGAAAGGGTCAGATTTCGGGGGGGCTCAAGCCCAGTTTGGCCCGCTCGGTTGCGACTCTTGCAAGCGCTTCGTTGACGTCTCCGAGCTTTTGAGTGGCGGTAGAGGTGTCTCGGTTAGAGAGATACAGGTAAGGCTCAATTATTTGGAGGGCGTCTTCTGCACTGGAGAGATAGCTGCGCAGCTCGAGAGGGACATTTCTTCTGAGTCGGGAGAGGCCTATTTCAGCCGCTTCGAAATTCTGTCGCAGTGTGTTGATGTCCGGTGATTCACTTCGCAGCTCAAAATAGGGCTGTATCAATCGCGCGATTTCCTGGGACGTTCCGTCAGTCTCAATTCCATTCGAGGCGGGTTCTTTGCCAAATTCGAGCATGGCCCAAGCGGAAATGTGATTGGGAACCAATTCCAGAATCCCTTGCAATCGCTCCTGCACTCTCGCGTTTCTGGCGAGATCAGCCAGAGCCATCTTTCCAGAGACAGCTTCAATCTCCGCGAATGCTTCGCTGGCTTCCAGCCAACCCGGCAGGGTGGGTGAAATCGTTCTATTGACTACTTCATACCGTGAAGAGAAAGCAATTAACTCGGTGCCAAAAAGCAACTCGAGGCGTTCTGAGCTTCGGAGGTAGCTGAGCAAATCATCCCGCGCTGATTCAGGGAGCATCAAGTAGGGCTGTTCCAGTTGTCTTGCTGCCTCAATGGTTTCGTTAACCGGACCGTTTAGAATTAGCGGTGACCCATTTGCTGTGAAATCGCCAGCAAGTATGATGTCGGGATTGATAACGGCTCCTGTAAGCGCTGCCTTCAGCAATACCATGGCGGGAAAGCGCAATTCAGTTTTGCCGACTGGAAGGGCTCCATCAGTTTCAAATAAAAATTCACCTACTGTTCCGAGGGTCCAGGATTTGTGGATATTCGCAAACTCTCTCGGCACCTCGATCATCGTCAACGAATCGCCCTCAGAAGAGGCGAACAATGGCAGTGGTGGCGGAAGGGTAGGATCTGCACCGGGGGGGAGGAGAAAGAGCTCACGTTCCGAAGCGTTCTCTGGAAGCCGGATGGTCAGAGTTACCTGCCCGGCGAGGGCGAGTCCAGGCTCTGAATCGACGTAGCGAACTGAGGCCACCGAACGGGAAATTGGCTCGAAATCAGCCAGAGAGCTGACAACGCTCGATTTATCAGGAATTTTTTCATTGGTGGTAACTGAGTCGGGTGGAGATTGTCCTGAAGGGCTCTTTTTGGGAGAAGAGGGAGAGCTCAGATGGGTTTGTGCTTCTTTGAAAAGCATGTTGGATCGGACCGTGCTTTTATTTGTAATGGGATCGAGCTGCGTGAATTTACTCCACTGAAGTTCTCTGCCTCGGGTCGCTTTGGCGTAGTCCTTGAGCCGATCAATGGGCGGATCGGGGTGAATCGTTAGAGAAATCTCCATCAGGTAGGGAACCAGCTTTCCGTGTTCCGGTTCGATGGGGCGGGATCTGAGATGTGATGAGGCCGTCCACAAAGCCTCAGAAACAGCACTGAGACTGTCGACGAAATAGGAGGTGGATTCGGGGATCTCCCCTCGGCTTAGGGCGAGGTGGGCCAATCTTGAGTTGTAGTGGAGTGGCTCGATATTGAGGGCGATGAAAACTGCCTTTTCCCGTAGGTCGTCATCCACATTGCTCTGACCGTGGAAGTTTGAGGCAATTGAAGCCAGCGCTTCAAGTAGACTTTCCTGTTCACTCTTTTCAAAAAAGATACCGTCTGCCGAAAAGAGATCGTAGTCAAAATCGGGGGCATCGTACCCGCGCGAAACTCCCGGGATCAGTAAAATTCCCGACAGGCAGGTCAGAAGGAATGGAAGGAGCACGGGATCGCAAGACTTCATACAGTAAATGGCGAGCGAAATGCTATCATGTGGCGCAGTTGCTGTCCATGCCGCCTTGGCGTGGCCTTGTTTTATGATGCCGGTGAATATTTTTGATACGGTTATGGTTTGCGGCACTGTATTTGGCGGTGTTGCTTCCAAGGTTGCCTATCTTCGCTACGTGGAGAAATCGAGAACGGCGCGGTTTGACTCAATGGGCATGCCGCGTTGTATGTCGGTGGAATGGGGTAATTCGATTGAGTAAGGCAATTTTTCCACTTGCCGCCGGCTTCGAAATAACTCACATTGTAAATACATTTATCATGAGTAACGAAGAAGCTGACGAATCCAATCGAATCCAGTTTTCCGTTCTGAGGAAAGGATCCCCGGAGCCGGAAGGCCCCTATCTGGATGAAGAACTCCTTCAGATGATGAACGATGGCCGCCTTTCGGCGTCAGATTTGGTCTACTACGAAGGAATGGGTGAATGGAAGGCGATCGGGGATGTTTTTGAGATCCACGAACAAATCAGCCACTTTATCGATGACGGCCAGGATACCGAGAGAGTAGCACTCGTGTTCCGCGAAATTTCCAAAGTCCTCAGTGATGCTGAGAGTATTTACTACGTTGCGGTGCAGGCTAAAGCGGGACTTTTGAGTAAGACCAAGCAATGCGTGGTCATCACCAATCTGCACATCTTCCTAATGCACGAGAAGAGGGTAGGCTTTGAACTCGAGGCACACCTTTGGAGCACAGTGTCCAACACTCTGATGCGTGATGAGGGCAAGGGACTGGGCACGTTTTCGATCCTGCTGGATGCGGAGAAGCGAATTGATATCTGCCACATGCCCCTCAAGCAGGTGCAGCGATTATTCCAGCTTTCGCAGGAGATGAAGCAGGATAATTCCGGCTGAACCCCTTCAGGGTCATCTTACCGGCCGAGATACTTGGCCATGGAGCGAAGCATTGCGGTGGCGAGTTCAGGAGATGATTTCATGACGCGGTGAAGTTCACCGTGTGGAATGCAAAAGGCCGAGGTTGCCGCGGCGCAACGAACAGTAGCGGTTGCCGGGGTCAGAGAGATCGCACTGATTTCGCCGAACACTTCGCCTGCATCTGTGATTTTCTTCACAATTTGATCGTTCACCACCACGTCGAGTTCTCCGGAAAGAAGAACCCAGATGGACTCTCCCAAAGCTCCTTGATTGAGTAGGTTACTACCAGTCTCAACTTCGGTGATCTCACCTGCGTCGACGAGCTGCTCAAGCGCATCGTCAGGCGCCGTAGAGAACGCATCGTGGCTGCGGAGTAGGTTGATCAATTGCTGTCGATCCATAAGGGAAGCCCTTTATAGCACTTTGTTATCGGTTTCTTCAAGCTGGGCTTTTAAAACTTCACCAAATTGTTCTCTTTTTAAGTCCTGATTGAGATTCGCGAATCGCCGGATTCGCTATACCTTGCCCCTTGTTTTCAATTTCAATCTATGTCAGATGACTCAGTAACGGGATCCGAAGCGGAGCCAATCGAAGTTCGCTGCTACTATGTGCGGGAGCGAAATGCTCTTCTCGTGCGCGGTGAATTTTCCCCTATCTATACGGACTATTACCTGCATTTGATGGAGCATCAGATTCGCTATGAGCCGGAAATGGATCAGCTTCTGAAGGATTCTTTGGCGGCGCTCACGCTTCATCTGGCCTCCCGTCCACGGAACGAGGCAGTTGCCTGGACCTTGAACTGGCAGAATCCGCTTTTAAATTTGTTTGTAACTGGCAGCAATCGGCAGGGGAATATTACCGGGAGGATCTTTACTGAAGATGTTCGGAGTCAGGAAAATAATGTCTTCATCTCGCAGCTTTCGGCCGACGGACAGCCGGGGCGGCAAAGCATGATCGAGGTGGATGATCTGAACTTCTTCGGGATTGGTGAGAGCTTTTACTCTCAAAGTGAACAGCGGATGGGTCGCTTCTTCCGATACGACGAGGAGGATTTTGTGTTGGTTACCGCTCAACCGGATTGCGATGAAGCATGGTTGAGTAGTTTAGATGCCGAAAAAATTAGAGATATCGACGAGACTGAAGAGTTGAGTTTGCTTGAGACCCGTCAGTACCGCTTTGACTGCGGCTGCAGCCAGGAGCGGATTTTTCCAATCATCTCAGGCATGAATGACAGTTCAGTGGAATCGATGTTTGGCGATCGAGAGGTGATTCCGGCGGGCTGCCCCCGTTGCGGGGCAAAGTATGTCATTACCCGGGAGTCACTTGAAGCATTCGTTAGAGAGCAGGAATGAAAATGGCAGGGAAAAAGAGTGAATTGAAGAAAAGGGAGCAGGAGTTGGCCTGGATTGGAGACACGATTCTCGATCTGTATGCTCGTACCTGGATTCTTGAGAATCACGGGAAAGTTTGTGGAGAAACCCTTAAAAAAATGACCTCGAATCAATTTCTATCGTGCGTGGGAAACCCGACTTCAGTAGAGGCGAAGATTGGAAAAATCTATCAGGATGAAGGAATGGATGCGGCTTTTTCATGGATCGTGGAGAAACTGTTGCCTCTCTTTGAAAAACAGGAAAGAAACCGGAAATAGAGGACGTATCTTCCTGGGAATTGAGGGATTTACTAATTCTAAGAGCGAATCTACCGTTACGCCCTAACCTGCCGTCCGTTAGATTTGTCCACCTTATGAAACACGACACAAACTGCGTAAAGCACTCGGTATCAGGGTTAGTCCTTTTGGTGGCTAGCCTTGTGGGAGCCGTCCTGCTCTCATCCTGCGAAACCACTTCGACAACACCCCGAGGGCCGTCAGGGCAGTTGCCTGCTTCGGCATTGTCTAATCCGGCGGTGAAAGCCAGGAATGCTGAAATTGCTATGGAACCGGCTGGCAATTTCTACATCGGTCGCCGCTGGTGGGTCGATGGAACCCGTTTCTGGGGATATCTGCGCAAGCCCCGTCAGCCGTGGTCTCAGGCGAAGCTTGTGATCATGAATGAGTCTGCGTCGAGACAGCCTGATCGAGTTCCTGAAGAGGGTGTCAGCCAGGTGCATGGTTACGATCACAACTACGAATATCGGATATGGGGAAGCTATACCGGGCAAACCATCTACGACCCCAATTCAAACTTTATGCTCCCCGAGTTTCGTATCTCTAAATACGAGGTGATCAAAACTAATCCCGGTTTTCTGTTTTGGCCGGGTGAGGGGTACAGCCCTCGAAAGCTACCGCCGAAACATCCTCCGCTTCCATGATGATGATCCCGATTGGGGTAGTCTAATTTGAGGGAAAGGATATGGGTGAGAGCGCTTGTTGCTGAAATTAACCTGAGAAATCTGTGAGTCGCACTTCGATTCTAGTTGTTGAGGATGAGCCGGCAATTGCCGAAACCATCGTCTATTCGCTTGAATCCGAGGGCTTTGAGGTGATTCACGTGGGAACGGGAGGTGAAGGACTGGCCGTCTTTCAGAAGGCATCACCTCAGTTCGTAGTGCTCGATGTTGGATTGCCGGATATCACGGGGTTCGATGTGTGCCGTGAAATTAGAAAAACCTCCGATGTACCGATTCTCTTTCTAACGGCAAGAGAGGGGGAGATCGATCGAGTGGTCGGGTTGGAGATCGGAGCGGATGACTACGTCGTGAAGCCGTTTAGTCCCCGGGAGTTGACCGCACGCATCCACGCAATTCTGCGGCGAACGAGCCCAGAAAGAGGGGGCGGCACCGGGTCGGCCGGCAATCAGGCCCCGATTGGGCAGGGGCGCCTTCAGCTTTTTCCTGATCGCTATCAGGCCCTGTTTGAGGGGGCTGACCTCGAGTTGTCCCGATACGAATTCGGTATGCTCATGGTATTCATGAAGCAGCCGGGGCGTGTGTTTTCGCGGGATCAGTTGATGGATCTCGTCTGGGACGAGCCCGAAGCCGCTCTCGATCGTACTGTCGATGCTCATATCAAAACGTTACGACGAAAGCTACACGCGGTAGATTCTTCGTATAATCCAATCAAAACCCACCGAGGTATCGGTTATAGTTTGAGCTCGGAGTAGTCTGTTGGCATGAGGATCACCCTGTTCATTGTGGCTGGATTCCTTCTCATTGCCGGGGGTGGATTCTTCGTCTTGATGAAGACGATTAGCGAGGATGTTGAGAGGCAGTATTCTCAGGCATCGGAGGAGCCGCTGGTCGACTTTGCACATCTATTTGCCGGAATACTGGAGCAGGACATTGAGGCGGGGGAGATTGACTCGTCAGCTTTTCGAGCGGGCTTTAAAAGTGCCTACGAGAGGAAGTTTCTGGCCCGGATTTACCAACTGGAAAAGCAGGAAATACAGACTCACGTCTATATCACGAATGAGATTGGAATCGTGATCTACGATTCTGATGAGGGTGAGAGAGAGGGACAGGATTACTCCCGATTCAACGATGTTTTTTTGGCAAGGCAAGGCAAGTATGGGGTTCGGGCCTCGAGGAGTGATCCGGACGATTCGAAGACGACCGTGTTTTATATCGCCGTGCCAGTTAATCATAATGGGGACATGATCGGTACACTGACTGTGTCGCGGCCGGAGACCGCTATGGCTCCGTTTGCGGAACAATCGAGACAGCTTGTGGTGCGCGCCAGTTTGATCACCGCTGCCGTGGTTTTCCTGCTGGGAACTGTGTGGGCCTATTTGGTTCTGTATCCGATCAGAGATCTGACTCGGCACGCCCTGCATATTGCCAGGGGAGAGAAGGACAGCGTTCCTGCGACAGGCGTGGCGGAGCTGAGGACACTCAGTCTAGCACTGGAAGACATGCGTCGAGAGTTGGAGGGGAAGCATTACGTTGAGAACTATGTGCAGGCGTTGACCCATGAGTTGAAGAGCCCTCTAGCTGCCATTCGTGGTGCGGCTGAATTGATTGACGAATCGATGCCGATGGCGAAGCAGCGACGATTCCTCGACAACATCCTGGTCGAGACTACCCGAAGTGAGGACATGGTGAGACGACTGGTTCAGTTGGCTTCTGTTGAGAGCCAGAGTCGCCTGGAAAAATGGGAGACGATTGATCTTTCGGCGCTTGTTAGCGATGAGTTGGGGGCTTTGGCTTCGGTAATGGAGACTCAGCAGATCCAGCTGACAAAGAAGGGGTTTAAGGGCGCTTTTTCGATTGAGGGCGATGCGCTCATGCTTCGCATTGCGGTTCGCAATGTGCTGACCAATGCCTGCGACTTTTCGCCAGAGTTAGGGGAAATTACAGTTAGCCTGAAAGATGATAATGGTGCGATTTTGTTGATCGTCAGTGACGAGGGCCCTGGGATACCTGCGTATGCGGTGAGCCGGGTCTTTGATCGGTTCTATTCCCTAAAGAACGAAGTGACCGGACGAAAGGGTTCAGGCATCGGGTTGAGCTTCGTGAAAGCGACGATGAGTCTGCACCACGGCTCTTCTGAGCTCTCCAACAGAAGCGAGAGAGGGACAGAGATGCGCCTTCGTTTCGGTAGAGCCTAGACCGGAAACCAAAACGAGGCCTGATGAAGGCCCCGCATGGGAAAAGTGTAGTTAGCAGAATGGATTAGCTGTTATAGGCAGCGATTGAAGCAATCTTATAGGCTTCAGTTTTACCATCTGCGTCGGTGAATTCCACCTGCTCCCCAACCGCTTTCTCAAGGATCTGGCTGCCGCGATCTGAGAGATAGGCTATGACGCCCTTGTCAGGATCAGAGTCCCATGCGCCGAGGATGGTGTAGGTGAGGGCGTCTCCGCTACCTTCCGATTCGAGTTCGACGATCGTGCCGATGGAGACTTTCGTCGTGTCTGCGGACGAGAAATTGGTGGGCTGCGCAAGCTTGAGGTCGCGCTCCCAGTCGTCCTGACGCTTCATGAGAACACGCTGGTATTCCTTGGCTGATTTGTATTCGAAGTTCTCGCGAAGATCGCCGTATGAGCGGGCAATCTTGATGTCCTCCCGATTCTGAGGGATCTCTTCCTTAACGAGTTTGTCGAAGGACTCCTTCCGTTTAGCGAGGCTTTCCTCGGAAACGATTAGAGCCGCTTCTCTTGGCTTCTCTCTGCCAGCCAACAGATCCTGCACTCCAGGTTCGAGTTTAATGACCCGGGCGACGAGCGACTTACGAGTGAGTTCGTCAAAGGAGGCGGAGTTGATCAGGCGACTCGCAAAGTTTCGAACCGTATTGATGTTGGCCCCTTCGATGAGATCCGGAATGAGGGTCTTGTCATCGGCAACCAGATCGCGAAGACGGTTCGCTGCGCGAACAGATCCTTCCTCGTTCAGTTGGTCTGACTCGAGTGAGCTCATGACGGACAAGCTCAAGGTCGGTGTGAAGATGGTCTCTGCGAGGCCCTTTCTCTCCCGACAGATCCAAGCCAGGGCATCCGAAGAAAGCGTGCGCTGCTGCTGCCCGTTTTCCATGTAGGCGATCAGAACATCCTTCTTTTCAGCTGCATTGAGGCAGTTAGCCATCTCAGCGATTGAGCGAAGGTTGCACGCTGGAACCAGTCCGAGCATTTTGTCGGCCCATTCGTCTTCTCCGAACGCTTCAGGGAAGCTCTTGAGGATCTGGCGCAAGCGAGTGAGGGAGAGTTCTTCAAACAGGCCGGGAATCGCTTCTTCGTTGGAGGAAAGGATTTCCGAAACCTTAATTAGCTCTTCTGGGGCATCGTATCCCTTGAGGCGGCTTTGAAGTTCTTCTCTGATAAGAATCAGCTCAACGGCTGGCACATACTGAATCTTCACACCTTTTCGGGCGATATCACTGATCTCATCGACGAGGTTTTCGAGCTTTTCCTGATGCTCTTTGAACGCGCTGATGTCTTTGATGATGGCCTCGATTGCCTTGACCTTGGCCCGAAGATCTCGGGCATTGGCGAAATCTTCAATAAGACCCTGGGAGGGGTCGAAGTCTTCCTCGCGTAACTCCAGCGGGTCCGTGCGCTTGGCGGGAACGACAAACTGCATGTCTTCACGCAATTTCTTTTTGGTGCTTTCCCACCAACTCTTGTATTTGCCTTCAGGAATCACTTTGCCCTTAATCAGCTCTTCGAGCTTGTCGAGATAGAGGCGGTCTCCGCTGCTGCTCAGCGCCAGTTTGACGAGTCCAGTTGGATCGTCCGTGGCGAGCGCCTGCAATTCTTCGATGGAAGAGAGGCGTTTTCCGAGAAATGAGTCCTCAGCGATGGCGGTGAGGGAAATTCCTGCGAACTTCATTCCCAACTCGTGGCCGGGTTTGTCTTCAAAATCGACGACCACTTTCACGTTGAGGCGGTCCCATTCGGAAATTTTCCCCGCGCCCCAGCTCTTATGCTGGCAGTACGTTCCGGGAGTTAACAGTTCAAGTTGGTCCGCAGTGGCCTCATCAATTTTGCCTCTGGACACTAGCTTTTCGAGATCGGGATGCATTATCGCTAAACATATGAAGAACGAGCGTCTCGCCAAGCGAAAGTTTTTTTTGGTTGCCAATTTTATCTCCCCTGCCTAGTCTGCGGCCCAATATGAAGAGATTTCTCGCAATTTTTACGCTCGTTGTGGCGACTTCCGTCGTGGTAGCGGATATTCACGAGCCACCCAAGTCGCGCTATACGAGCAATCGTAAGTTTGCGCGTGGTGTTTCGAACATTCTATACGGATGGACTGAGATCCCAATGACGATGACCCGAATGGGCGAACTTCACACTGAGCAGTCAGTGGGGATATTCGTCGGAGGCTTCACCAAAGGCGTTCAGCGCTGGGGTGCTCGCCTGAAGTATGGCGTCTATGAGGTGGTCAACTTTCACCGCCCTCTCTACAAGGATTCTTACCGTCCTGCGATGGCCAGCATCAATTACCTCCCCACTAGCGGATACGAGGAGTTTCCTCCTCAGATCGGATTCATTTCGACTAACGGATATGTTCGTGGGCGAAGCTGGTAGTATTCCGATTACATTAATTTTTTAAAAAAGCCGCCTTCGGGTGGCTTTTTTTATGGTTCGGCGGTTATCCAGGGTTTCCTGAATAGGATCGGATGAAGCGGGAATAGAACTCAACGCCGGCCTCAAGATCGCTCACGGAGAGGAATTCATCTTTGGTGTGGGCCTGCTCGATCTTTCCCGGGCCGCAGGCCACGGAGGGAATCCCCCGTTCGGCCAGTCTTCCGGCGTCGCAAAACCAGGGCGCCGTGGTGAGCTTGGAGCCCAGAGCCTGGAGTCGCTGAACTCCGTCAATGCTTCGGTCGGTGAGGAGGGGGACCGAATCACCGACGACTGAGACTGAAATGGACTCGGTCATTGCGGCCTCCTTGAGGTAATCTTGAACCAGTTTTAGGCTGCCGCCTGCCTCGTGGAGGGCAGGGGTTTCGCGAAAATCGAGAATGGCCTCACAGTTGTCGGGGACAATATTGGGGCTCGTACCGCCGTTGAGTTTGCCCAGACTCACTGTTGGGCAACCTAGCACGGGGTCGATGAACGAGGAAAGTTGGGTTTCCAGAGTCGGCAGCATCGCTTCGAGCAGGGGCATCATCTTCCGGATGGCATTCTCTCCCTGCTCAGGAGTGGATCCATGACAGGAGCGACCCTGTGTGGTCAGCTTCAGCCACACGCAGCCTTTGGATGCGTATACTGTGTTGAGTTCGGTGGGCTCTCCCACGACGGCAAAATCGAATTCCTCCGCATGGTTCAAGGCGAAGTGCTTGGATCCCGGTTGCCCCGCTTCTTCGCCCATCAGCCCAACGAAAGACACTCGCGCTTCAAGATGAGGGAGTTCGCTGCGCAACTCGTAGAGCGCCCATAGCATCGCTGCCATGGTCCCCTTGGTGTCGGATGCGCCCCGGCCGTAGATCCGGCCATCCCGCAATTCAGCGGCAAAGGGATCGATTGTCATGCCTCCCACGCTGACGGTATCGGTATGAGGAGCGAAAAGTAGCCCCGGTTTGCCCTCTCCGCCGGGGAATTGACCGATAACGTTTGGGCGTCCGGGCAAAACTTCCTCGAAAGATACGTCAGCCCCGGAATGCTTCAAAAAATCTCCGACACATTCTGCGCAGGCCTTTTCACCAGAAGCACCCTGGTTTGAAGCACCATCCGGGTTAACGCTGGGAATGCGAATCAGTGTTTGAAGCAGGGCTGTGACGGAATCCGGGGGGCTCATGGAGGGGAAGATGCAGGCATTTAATCGTGAAATCCAGTATGGCTCATTGAGAAAAATGACGAAAACGAGATTGAGAAATGATTAAGCGGTTGACACACTGGCCGCTAACTGGCCTTAATGATGGTTTGGACTTTTAAAAATTTCTGTTTGTATGAGCGACGAAGACCCACAAAAGCCTACGGTGAGCACCTCCACTGTGCCCTTGAAAAAGGAGACTGTTCGTATCAGTCTCCGGGCACCTGTTGATGATTCCGGCCCGGTAGCTCCTAAAGGTTCTACTGCTCCGATTCCGGCTGGCAGTCCGAGCGCGGCTCCTGTGCCATCGAAGCCCCCTGTAGGGAGTGCTCCGCCGGCTCCGTCAGGTCCCACGCCGCCTCCGGCCCCTTCAGCAATGGCGCCGCCTCCGGCCCCTGGTTCAGGAGCTCCGACGCCTCCTCCAGCAGCTCCAACTGCAGCTCCCGCGGCTCCAGTGGGTGCGAAGACGATTCCTTTAGCGAAGGCCCCTGATCCGCTGGGACCGACAAGACCTGTCGCTACCGCGGCAACTCCCGCCACTCCGGTAGGTGCCAAAACCATTCCTTTGGCGAAAGCGCCCGCTACCGGTGGCCCTGGACCGGTGGGAAGAGCAACGACACCGCTTCAAGCGGGTGGTGCAAAGCCGCTCCCTCAGGCAACGGTCAAAATGGGGCAGACCCAGCCGATGGCCAAAGGGGCTCCAACCGCAAGCCTTTCACAAAAACCCAACATTCAGTCCACTGCCGAAGAGGTGGAGGAGGAATGGGAAGAAGAATACGAAGAATCTGGACTTATGCCTTTTGCAATTATTGTTTTGATCCTGGCTCTCGCTGTCTTGGCCATTGAATTGGTGACCAAGATGGGTGCTGGCAGCTGATTTCGATCAGCTCACATTTTCAACGGATACCTCATCTCTCCCGTCGGCGGGAGGATGGGGTTTTGTCGTTTGTTAGCGAGGCCGAATCCGTGATCTGTTTGGCATTCAAATGGTGCGATGATCTGTAAGGAATTCGCGCTTGCTCCGTCCTAAAAGTTGGCGGAGATAGAAGGAGCTGAAAACAGCGACTGATTTCCCGGCACCCTGTCGGTGACAATTCCTCCCTTTACGACAACTGACACATCCCTATGGCTCACGAATCCATTGTAAATCTTACCAGTGACAATTACACCAGCGAAGCTGAAGGAGCTTCCGTGCCGGTTGTGATCGACTTCTGGTCCGAGCATTGCGGACCCTGCAAAATGCTTTCTCCCGTACTCGATGAAGTGGCTGGTGAGATTGGTGAAACCGCTAAAGTGACTAAGGTCGATGTTATGGCGGAGCGCGAACTTGCCATGAAATTTGGTATTCGCGCCGTGCCCACTCTTATTTTTATGAAGGATGGTGAGGTAAAGGAGACGAAGACCGGCATCATGATGAAGGATGCCATCATCGAGAAGTTGAATTCACTCGCCTGATTCATTTTGCAGCACCCACTCCATTTCGACCTATCTTGAACAAAAGCCAGCCAACGCTTTCTAGTGACTCAATTCGCAGTGGGGATGGTCGTCAGCGGCCGAGTTATGTCATTATTGGGGCTCTTCTGCTCATAACGGTGGTTTACCGGGTTGTTGCGTCACATTTCGAATTCCTTGGGAACACAGCGCCCTTGATGGCGATCGCTTTCGGTGGAGCTCTGTTGATGGGGCTCCGCTTCTGGTACGTGCCTTTGATCTTGCTAGTGGCGAGTGATTTGATTCTCGGGTTTTGGCACGGTTCAGGCGGGATAGGCGGTTACACTTTGATGTCGCTGGTTTTCTATCTGATCGTGTCTTGGTTAGGTGGTCGCGCAGGACAGTCAGATCGCATCTGGCCTATGATGTGGTGTGGTACACTTGCCTGCGGTATTCTCTTTTACGCTTTCGCTAATACCTACAGCTGGCTCATGTGGCCAGGGTACGAAAAGTCCATTGCCGGGTGGTGGCAGAGCCAGACCATCGGGGTTCCCGGAGTGAATCCTCCTGCTTGGGTGTTTTTGCGCAATGCACTCATCGCAGACTCTATTTGGTGTGCGTTGGCCGGACTCTTGTTTTTCGTTGAGAAACGGTTCGCTCGATTGTCGGCGGTGACGGCATCTGAGACTGCCTGATTTAGGTGGGCAGAATTTCTTTTCCTGCCACTTTACGCGGCGTCAGAGGGGCCTACCGTTCTCTCATGTCTGAAATTGCACACCCTTTCCTTCAGGACGATTTTCACATCCACTGGTCCAGCCTCGTTCCAGAGGTCATCGAGTCAGATATCAAGGCGGCACTGGAAGAAGCCGACGGGCGAATTGAAGCCCTCTGTGGTGACGTTGACTCTGCGGAACTGACGTTCGAAAATACACTGCTGGCATTGGAGGAAGCGACCGAAGGTTTGTCGCGCGCCTGGGGGTTGGTGGGACATCTCGACTCGGTTCGCAACAGCGATGAGCTGAGGGAAGCTCACAACGCCATGCTGTCAGAAGTGACTCAGTTTTTTTCCCGCATTCCTCTCAACAACAGGCTATGGCTCCGCGTGAAGCGATATGCTGAAAGTTCGGAAGTCGCATCACTGACGGCTATCCAGAAGCGTTTGCTCGATGAGACGGTGAGAGATTTCGTGCAGAGTGGCGCCGACCTGCCGCCGGAAGAGAAGGAGAAACTTGAATCTGTACAGGCCGAGTTGGCAACGGTGACGCAGAAGTTTTCCGAGAATGTTCTCGATTCGACGAATGCGTGGGAGCTGGTGCTGGAGGATAAGTCACGTCTTGCTGGCCTTCCTGAAACTGCAGTGGGGGTGCTCCAGTCTGAGGCGGCGGCCAAAGATTTGGGAACCGCAGACAAGCCGGTCTATCGAATAACCCTGAAGGCACCGGTCTATTTTCCCGTTCTCGAGTATGCCGATGATGCGAATCTAAGAAAAGAAGTCTGGCAGGGCAGTATCACAGTTGGAAATGGCGGCGAGTTCGACAATACGGAATTGATCGCCGAAATTTTGAGACTTCGTCAGGATAAGGCAGCCATCCTAGGTAAGGCGAATTTTGCGGATCAGGTGCTGGAGGACCGTATGGCCGGAAACGGGGCGACCGCGCTTGGATTTGTCGAAGATCTCGCAAAGAAAACTCAGGCGTTCTTTGTGCGTGAGGTTGACGAGTTGAAAGCTTTTCGGCAGGAGCAGGATTCTGACTGGAATGGCGAGTTCGAGCCTTGGGATGTCGCTTACTGGGCGGAGAAGCTGCGCAAGACAGAGTATGATTTCGACGAAGAGGAGGTGCGCCCCTATTTTGCGATTGATAGTGTCATCGAAGGAATGTTTCGACTGACTGAGCGGATTTTCGGATTCAGAATCACGGAGCGGGACTCTGCTTTTACGGCTCCCGGAGAAACCCCCGGCAGTGCCGCCGTAGAGGTCTGGCATCCTGAGGTGAAATTTTATGATTTGCACGATGCTGAAACTGGCGATCATCTCGGGTCATTCTATGCCGACTGGCACCCGCGTGAGGAGAAGCGAGGTGGCGCCTGGATGAACTACTTGAAAACAGGTTCTCCTCCCCGGGGAGAGACTCCCCGTCGGCCTCATCTGGGACTTATTTGTGGGAACCTGACTCCTTCATCGGCGGACAAGCCGGCCCTGCTGACCCACCGGGAAGTGGAGACTGTGTTTCATGAGTTTGGCCATTTGCTTCATCATCTGCTTGGCGAGGTGTCCATCAAGTCTCTCAACGGGATTCATGTAGTCTGGGATTTTGTGGAGCTGCCCTCACAAATTATGGAGAACTTTTGCTGGTCTCGCGTCAGTCTTGACTTTTTCGCCAAGCATTACCAAACGGGCGAGCCGATTCCGGATGTTCTTCTAGAGAAAATGTTAGGGGCGCGGAACTTTCAGTCCGCGATGGGCCAGATGCGTCAGCTTGCCTTGGGTAAGATGGATCTTGAGTTGCATGTGAATCATCAGGACCTGAGTGAAACCGATGACCTCGATGGCTTGGTGCGTGGCATTCTTGAAGGGTATCTGATGCCGATGGCAACGAATCCACCTGCGATGGCGCGACGCTTTACCCACCTCTTTGCCAGTGCTACTGGATACGCGGCTGGATATTATTCCTACAAGTGGGCTGAAGTTCTCGACGCTGATGCCTTCACTCGTTTTGCGGATGCTGGCGTGTTGAGTGAGGAGGTCGGGCGCGAGTTCCGGGCCAAGATCTTGAGTCAGGGAGGTTCCCGAGAAGCGGGGGAACTCTTCCGTGACTTCATGGGCAGGGATCCCGACCAAAAGCCGCTACTGGAGCGGTGTGGATTAGTGGGGTAGGCGGGGTGGCATTGGAGGGGCCGGTCCGGCGGACTGTTGTGCCTCCTGCTTCGCAGTGAAAGACGGAAGACAGAGCGCCTCCAGGACCCCTATTGAAGCGAGGGAGTTGTTGTGCCCGACGCGCGCACGCCGTGAGTCGAAACTCAAAACTTGATCCCAACTTAAGTCTCGTTTCGGGATGCCGCTCCTAAACGTGGAGCGGCTAGAATCTTACTTCCGATTCGCCAGCGCCGCGGCAACAAATCCCTTGAACAGTGGGTGGGCGGCTGTGGGTTTGCTTTGGAATTCGGGGTGGTACTGCACTGCGATAAAGAACGGGTGGTCCGGGATCTCGACAATTTCTCCCAGGGTATCGTCGGGAGAGGTCCCCGCAAGGTGAAGGCCCTTTTCTTCGAAGGCTTCGCGGTAGCTCTGATTGAACTCGTAGCGATGACGGTGGCGCTCGTTAATGGTGGGAGAGCCGTAGAGGGCCGCTGAACGACTGCCCGCACTGAGCTTAGTCTCCCAAGTTCCCAGGCGCATGCTGGCCCCTTTGTGTTTGATGTCTTTCTGTTCTTCGAGCAGGCAGATGACGGGGTGGGGGGTTGCAGGATCGAACTCGGTGCTGTGGGCGTTGTCGAGTTCGCAGACGTTGCGAGCGAATTCGATGGTGGCGATTTGCATGCCCAGACAGATACCGAAGAATGGCATCTTGTGCTCACGAGCGTATTGGGCCGCCGTGATCTTGCCTTCGATGCCACGGTCGCCGAAGCCGCCGGGGATCAGGATGGCTGAGACATCCTTGAGGTATTGTTCGGCGCCTTCGGTTTCGATATCGCCTGAGTCGATTCTCACGACCTCCACGGACGTATCGTTGGCAGCGCCGGCGTGGGTGAGGGATTCGTAGATGGACTTGTAAGCGTCCTGAAGCTCGATGTATTTTCCGACGACCCCTATTTTGACGGTGTGGGTGGGATTGACGATACGGTCAACCATGTTACGCCATTCAATGAGGTCTGGTTCCTTGGTTTCAATCCCGAGGCGTTCGCAAATGATGCTGTCGAGATTCTGGTCGTGCAGCTTGAGCGGGGCTTCGTAGATGGTGCCCTTGATGTCGACAAAAGGAACTACGGCCTCAGGTTTGATGTTACAGAACATCGAGATCTTTCGTTTGATGTCGTTGTCGATGGGGCGCTCTGCTCGGCAGATGATGACATCAGGGGCGATACCGATTTCCCGCAGCTTCGCGACGCTCTGCTGAGTGGGTTTGGTTTTGAGCTCCTCGGCAGCCTTGATAAAAGGAACCAGGGTGGCGTGCATGAAGGCGACATTTTCGTGCCCCACTTCGTCTTTGAATTGTCGCAGAGCTTCAAGAAAGGGTAGGCCCTCGATGTCGCCGGTGGTACCGCCAATTTCGGTGATGATCACATCGGAGTCGGAGGCGTTGGTGACGTCATAGATACGCTTTTTGATCTCATCGGTGACATGAGGAATGACCTGCACGGTGGCTCCGAGGTAGTCACCCCTGCGCTCTCTTTTAATGACGTTTTCGTAAACCTGGCCGCTGGTGAGGTTGTTGAGCTTGGAAAGGCGTCCACTCGTAAAGCGTTCGTAGTGACCCAAATCAAGATCGGTCTCGGCTCCGTCGTCGAGCACATAAACCTCGCCGTGCTGAAAGGGACTCATCGTTCCCGGATCGACGTTGAGATACGGGTCGAATTTTTGCATGAGGACCTTGAGTCCCCGACCCTCCAGAAGAGTGCCGAGTGCCGCTGCTGCGAGTCCTTTTCCGAGGGAGCTTACTACCCCACCTGTAACGAAGATATACTTCATGAAATTAATTGTTGGTGGAGTATCGCAGCCTGCTCGGGCGTGTCAACGCCGGGCGAGTCATCGCCGGTTAAAACCACGCGAATTCGGGCTCCATTTTCGAGGGCTCGCAGTTGCTCGAGGCCTTCTGTTCGTTCGAGCAAGGAGGGGGACCAGCTGACAAACTCAAAAAGGAAGTCCCGCCTGAACCCGTATATGCCTTTGTGTCGGTAGTAAATCAGGTCTTCGGGCTGGCTTCTGGGGTGGGGAATGAGGCTACGGGAAAAGTAAAGGGCGTCACCGGCGGCATTGATGGTGACTTTGACTACATTAGGATCCTCGAGATTGGGGTCATCTGCGGGCAGGGCATTGGCCGCCGTTATCATGGGTAACTCCGGTTGGGCGATGAGGTCGGCAGCCAGTTGATCAATCAGTGCTGGATCGATGAGAGGTTCGTCGCCTTGAATGTTGATAATGTGAGAGGCCTCGGGAAAGGCCTGCGCGACTTCGGCTGCTCGGTCAGTTCCACTGGGGTGGTCAGATCGGGTCATGGTAGCGTGTCCACCAAAGGCAGTGACCGCGCTGGCAATACGGTCATCATCTGTTGCTACGGTGAATGCACTCAAGTTCTCACATTGGGAGCAGCGATCCCAGACATGCTGAATCAGGGGTTTTCCAGCAATGGGGTGAAGGGGCTTCCCCGGAAAGCGGGTAGAACCCCAACGAGCGGGTATGACACCGAGCACTTGGTTCGTTTCGTTGGGCATAGCTGAGATTTACGAAGTCGTGGTTTGAGCATTAATCAAGGAAATCCATTGGCAGATTCCGATTGAATTCCCGAAGGAACCGGTGAATTCATCTCTTTGAATTAACCGAATTGTTGCCGTGAAACTTGCCTGTTTAGATCTCGAAGGAGTCCTGATCCCTGAAATCTGGATCAATGTTGCCCGGAAGACCGGTATTGACGCATTACTCGCAACCACCCGTGACATCCCTGACTATGATGTTCTGATGCGTCAACGGCTGGATATTCTAGATCAGCATGGCCTGACCATACACGATGTTCAGGAGGTGATCGATGGACTCGGCCCTCTCGATGGAGCCAAAGACTTTCTTGACTGGCTTAAGTCTGAGTTCCAGGTCGTGATCTTGTCAGATACGTTTTATGAATTTGCCGATCCGCTGATGAAACAGCTCGATTACCCGACATTGTTTTGTCATCAGTTGGGAATCGCTGAAAACGGTAGGATTGAGGATTACCACCTTCGAATGCCGGATCAGAAGAGGGAGGCCGTGAAGCGGTTTCATGAGCTGCGGTTCAAAGTGATTGCAGCAGGAGATTCCTACAATGACACGACCATGCTGGGGGAGGCAGATCGGGGAATCCTCTACTGCCCGCCAGACAACGTTATCGCTGAGTTTCCACAGTTTCCCGTGGCCTTGAACTATGAGGAACTGAAAGCCGAGTTCATCGAGGCCAGTGCAGCGATCAGCTGACGCTATGCCTCTGAGTATTCAGCCCAGGAGCTCGAAGTCTCCCAGAGCTTGATCGAAACGACTTTGACTGAGTCCCGCAGGGGAAAATCCCCGACGGAGTTTTCACGGTAAGCGTCGAGCGAATCTCGAAGGTGTCGATAAATATCACGAGCCAGTACTTCGGTCGTGGGATCTTCGGATTGATAGCCGATGACTCTGTCGCCGTAGCGCTCTTTGAACTCGGCGTATGCAGGATCGTCAGTGTTCATGCACATGGCATGATCATATTGATCGAGATAATCACTTAGGATGAGCTTGAGCACTTTGAAGTCACAGACCATGTCCCGTTCGTCTAGATCTGGTGCTTCGAGGACGCACTCGACACGACGCGAATGTCCATGCGGAAACTGACACTTGTCCGGATGCTTACTCAGCATGTGTCCGTTTTCGATCTCGAAGATTCTGCAAATCCGGTAGGCCATAAGGTGAAAATGAGGGCTGCGAATCTCCACGGTAGCGCCTTGAAACGCAAGTTGCTTCGAGCCAAAATGTTTTTCTGATTCCGGTTTGCGTCGACCTGTCGGAGGAATCACGTTGGAAGCCCCGTATCTCTGAACACTGAATTTATGGAAGAAACCAACACTGCTGTTGAAATAGGTCGGGCCCTCGGTGGTTTATTGAGCTGCTTTCTGATGATTGCCTTCCCGGTGCTCTTCATCTTTTCGCTGATCATGGCAATTGTCCGAAAATCAAAGGTGTGGACGATCACGGCCATTACCGTTGGGGTGTTGGGCTTGGTTGTGATCGGAGGTATTGTGGCCCTGGGGGTCAAAGAAGCCGTGAAGACCGTCGAGTCGGCGAAGCTCCCGAGTGAATTCGTGAGTAATGACGGGCTCGTCATGGTGACGGCAGATGGCCGGTGGACGACGTTGGATACGGGTTCGGCTGACGCGAGTCTGCAGATTGGTGATCTGGCGGCTCAGGAATTTCTTTTGGTCGTCTCGGAGGCCAAGTCCGATTTCGAAGAAGGGATGGAGGTTGGCGGTTTCGCTGATCTCGTTGCTGAGAACATTGCCGCTGGTTTAGGTGATCCCGAGTCTACTAAGATGGTAGCTTTGACTATCAATGGATGTCCGGCTCGGCAGTATGAGGTCTCTGGAACGATGGACGGGCTGACGATTACTTACCTGAATACGTTTGTGGAAGGCGAAGCGCATTTTCATCAGGTCCTGACCTGGACCCTGGAGGAAATGAAGGGAAAGGCGTTTCCAGAACTGCGCAAAGTGGTTGGTTCCTTTCGAGAAGTGGGCTCCATGGAGGAGGGCGAACCGGCGCATTAAAACTCCAGGGATGAAAAATCCACTTGGAACTTGCCCTGTTTTTCGTAAGGGGTAGGCACGGGAATTGCGGAAGACGACATATTTGTATACCCCTGTATTGAAACGCGAATGAAAACTAAGCAATTTCTAGAAGATCGAATTGGGTTTGGCGGCAACGCTCAAAAGGTCGGTGTCGGCGCGAACCAGCGAGCTCGCGACTATGTGAATTTGAAGTTCGCCGCTCGCGGATTTCCAATTGTTGGAGAGGAGAAGGATTTTCCGTTCCTCGAGATGGCGAGGTCCCTGATCCTGAACTTTCAGGAGAGGCTGCGATTGCTTGAGCATCACCGGGCACCGGTAGATCGCCATATTTCTGACTGGCTGCGAGGCTATCTGGCCGAGACGGATGTCTTTGCTGCTGATGAACCGGTGCTGCCGAATCCGCTCATGCTCGAGCGCCATGGGATCGCGCGACTGCTTTCGATTCCCGCTGAAGGGGACAAATTTGAATCGGATATTGTTTCCAGTTACCGGACCTGGCAGGGGGTTTGTCATAATCCGGCGAAAGACAAGAGGACGACAAAAGGGGTTTTTCACGTGGCTGAGGGAGGATTGCCGATTGCGGCTGACAAGGTGAGCGTGCCAAAGAACACCTTTGCCGAAATGTTGAAGGTGGCCATGAATCCGCCTGAGGATCTATTGGTGATCCCCTTTACGAGTGAGCAGAAGGAGCCGGTGAAGGCGTTTGTGTCGCTAATGCTTCGACCAATGGTCAGTCCGGAGGTGCCGGAAGTCTTTGCAGAAAAGACGATGGAGATACGCTTTTTTGCTCCGGGAAATCTGGTTAGCAATCTCGACTTCGTGGAATCGATCTTCGGTAATGCTGGAGATCCGTTTTTGCCCGAAAATGATGCTCGTCTCGATGTCCGGCACTGGACTGGTCACACTGGTTGCGTCATCCTGGCGCCACATCTCACAACAGTGAAGAAAAAGGATGTGGGGCTGCCTCATGTCTCCGAAGCGACCGAAGCGCAGAAGCAGGACGGTATGTGCTGGGAGTCCGAGGACGAACTCTACAATGGCGGATCCGCTTTTAAGCTGACAGCAAGGGATGAGAAGGGTGTTGTGGTGACCTTGATTGCCGATAATTATTTCGGCTATTGCAAGAAGGAGGTAAAAACCCAGATCAGCTATGCTGCCAATCTATACGGACTCGCTGAAGAAGAGCACGCAGGCGGGGCTATCGTCTTTCCTTCTTTCGATTTGGGTGAGTTCTTTTCGCTGAGTCACTTTCGACAGGAGGTGAACCACTCCTTCAAGGGGGTGGTGGAACGACTTGGCGAACAGATGGATCTGCAGCCGGAAGGTTATGGAATTGATAGGAATTTCCCCTCCATTATTTACATCCCTGAAGATGCAAATATCGATCTGCGAGAGCAGAATGTGAGCTGGACATTCGAAGGTGAAGAGAAGGCGATCCCGCTTCAGCCGGAGCGAACTTATATTCTTCCTTCGGGATACAAGGTCGAGATGCGTCAGCCCTCGGCGGGACAACGCTGGCGACTGATCGGGACGAATGCTGAAGGCACCTTCTGCCACAAGCCCTGCACAGTGTCTGGTGGCGGGAAATCAGAGATTTCCAAGTCACTTTCTGATGCGATGGAGGAAGGGCCTGTCATCATGCCTCGGTTTGAGCAGGACATGTTCCTGGTGGAGCAGTTGTTGAAGCGTGACTACGGTGATCGGTTTCAGAATCCGAATGAGCCCGGAAAGCCAAGTCGGGGGATCCTGGATCCTGATCGATCTCTGGGATCGGTGATGCGTCTGTTTACCCACAGTGATGCGTTCACGGACGAGTATAACGAATTCATCAGGACGACCCCGCGCAGTGTTAGGGACTTCATCCTGACTCTGAAACGGTACTGGAAGCCCAACTGGGGCAAAGACTGGCGCAGTCGATTCCGTGTCGACAGCATCAACGGTGAATCTGGTGTTCTTCTCAAATATAGGCTCAAACAGGTAAACACCAGCTACCTTCGGGTCGGATTTGCTACGGACGGATCATGGAGGATGTTCGGACTCAGGAAGGACTTTGCTCCTTCCACGAAGTTGCAGCGGGAGGACGACATCACCGCCTCGATCACGATCCCGGCGGGAGATATTGACGAATCACTGCTTCACCCGGATGTCAGGTTCCCTGCGTATAAGTTTGCCGAGAACTGCGAGTATCGCCTCTTCCAGCGACCGGATGATGCCATTCATCGGGGCTACGATAAACAAACTGAGATCGATTTTTCCAAGGGTGGTAACTTCTTCTCCAACTATGAGCCGAAGACGCGCGAAGAAGGGGTAGCCCTGGTCGAAGATGCCATTCGATTCAATCAGTTTACGGCTCCGATTAAGCGGGTGCTGAAGAAGTTTGCCAAAGCCAAGAGTGGTCCCGGATACGCGATCAGCTCGGCTCATCCGAGGATCGTGGACGGTAAGCCGAGTGAAAACCCGCGTTACCTGCAGAATCGCCCGGATCTTGAGAACCCCTGCGGGGAGTATCTGGGTGAGTTGGGTGCTCGTCTGTATCGCCGGATTTCGGCGGATCGCCCGGTCTACAATCCGGTTCATGCGGTTCTGACGGGACGGCGCAACAATCCTGGGGATCCTGAAGCGGGCATTCGCCCCCTGGCTGTTTACGGGCCGATTCACTACCAGGAACTGCCCGAGCTGTTCATGGATTTTGTCGCCAGCCTGACTGGGAAGTCGCCATCGACAACCGGGGCCGGGTCCGAAGGGGCTCTGACCAAAGGGCCTTTCAATGCCCTGCTGCCGGTAGTTGATTTGAACGCCGCTCTGCTCAGTTATCTGATGAGCGGGTACGATGGTTTCACCACGGCGGCTGGCTATATTGGGCCAAAATTCAAAGTCGATCACGATATCAGCTTGGTGGTTCCGGAGATCTGGAGCCGAATGTTCCTTCATGAGCGGCGCCCGGAGTGGCTCATTGAGAATGGCTATCTTGAGGCGATGTCGGATTTCGAGGAGGATGGCGAGACCGTATATGCGAGCCGTCTTGGCTACCGGATCACTCCCAAGTTCGTTGCGACATTCTTTGGCAGGATGTTTGCGGAGCCTCGAAGCGTCTTTTCGGAGGAGATGCTGCGCCCTGAGCTACAGGCTCAAGAGCAGTTCGTCGATGGCATTAAGAACATCACTGAAACTCATGAGAAGGTGGCGAAGCGCTACTTCGAGGATGGAGGTATTGATCTCGCGATTCCACCGCTGCGAGCCATTTTGCACATCATGGCGCATGGAGAGTACGAGGGGAAAACCATTCACGATGCCGAAGTGAGAGATCTCTTTGATCGGGACAAAGTGTTGGCCAGTGACTGGTATCGTGATCGCCTTGTCGCGAAGAAGGATCTTCGACTGCGCATGATGCGTGACCACATTGTCTGCCTCGAGGAGTTCCTCAATCGAGCCAACTATGCGTTGGAAGCTGAGCGACTCGAATTGAGCACTCGTCTTGAGGAAACCAGAGCTTCGCTCGCTGAATTTGAAGCCAATCCGGAAGGCTATATTGAACGGATCAACGGTTCGATTGGTGTGGAGCCGAGTTTCTACAAGGGGTAGGGGTGAACGCCCTCGTCGATCACCTTTTTTTCCTGAAGTGATTGACGAGGCCCGCGGTGATTCCGTCGGCGTATTCCTGATAAATATTCTTCCGGTAGATGCCGTTGATCTCCCGGAGGCCGGAGTATTCCCCTGCCTGAACCCGGGCATGGATTTCTTTGTGGTTCATGCAGTAAGGTTCGAAAAAGACGACGGGACAAAGGAAGACGCGGTTGGCGAGCAGGTTGCGGGCCCAAACCAGCTCATTGTCATTGACGGACATGCCGTTGGTGCCGTCGTAAGCGAAGGAGGGTAATCGAGTCTCATCCTTCATGGTTCGCGACATGGCGTCGGCGAGATCGAGTTCTTCGTAGTAAACTCGCTGGAGTATGCGAAGCAACATTTCGTGGCGCGTATCGTCCTCCTGAATCTCCCCTCGGCTATAGCATCCGTTGATGAGCAGGTGCAAGTGGTTCGAGCTTCGGAACGAGGGGCGCCGGGGATTTGACCATGGGGAAGCATTAAAATGTAGGCACAGCGCGATGTCAGGTTGGATGGTCTCGTTGAGTAAATCACGTCTAGCGCGAATCTCACTCGAGATGGCGAACATCATTTTGGAGGTGCTGGCAATAAGGCTGGAGGACGGGATTTTATTGCGACTCTGAAGATAGAGGCGCGCTTCCTCCTGCAGGGTCTCCACCCGATCTCGTGTGACGGGATGGGTTCCGGTTCGAGTCAAAATTACAGTGGCTCCGAGGAGAGATAAGTCGCGTTTCAGGATTCTGGCGACCATGAGGGTCATTTCTCCCTCTCTCACTTCGAGGGTGTCCTTCCCGATGGTGAAGTGGCGATCGTCCCAGGTAACCCATTTGCCGCCGATGTGACCGGGGTCAATCGCAATACGGATATCTTCCAGTGGTCGGGTGGAATTTTTGGGGAGGTCGTCGAGATCGGTAGGCGATCTCCAGAAGCGGGGTGGCGTTGAAGAAACCCGGCTGTCGGTGCGAAAGCGAAGGTCATACCAGCCTGCGCCCGGAAAATTCGACTGCTTGAGGATCAAGGCTCGATCAGGCTCGATCTGAATGAGCCCTTCATACTCATCCTTATCGCGGGCGTAACAGTGATTGAGTAGATAGGTGAACTCCTCCCGGGTGATGGTGCGTTGAAAGGCGTCCAAAATCGACCAGTCCGGGATGGATCCAAGACGGGCAATATAGGGCAGGGGTGGCTTGGCTTCAGTCGGTGGCGGAGTCTTCTCTGCGGGCGGTGCTGCGTGAGCGGTCCGCACGTGCCCGCACGGCAACATGAGGCTGAGCGCCAAAAGACTGGCTCTGGCGAGGACTAGCCTGGCCCAAATGGCCCGATATTGGAAGTGTGCCTGCAATTCGATTAAATTTTTCAGTTTCCCCACAGTGAAAACCCAACGAAGTAAGTGAAGCATGCTCAGGATTTTATTTCTAGGAGATATCGTTGGAGAACCGGGACGAAGGGCGGTCATTCCACGTTTAAAAGGCATTAAGGCGGAACTTGAGGTCGATTTCATTATCGCCAACGGGGAGAACTCTGCCGGCGGGAGGGGGATTACACCTCGGATTGCCATTGATTTGATGCGGGCGGGGGTGGCGGTCATTACCTCCGGCGATCATATTTGGGATCAGGAGGAGATCGTTGATTTTATGGAAACGGAGCCGCGCATGCTGCGCCCTCTGAATTATCCGCCGGGAATTGCGGGCGGGGGGTCTATTGTTCTCGATACAGCCAAAGGAAAGGTTGCGGTAATCAATGCCCAGGGGCGGACCTTTATGCAAAATCCGCTGGAAAACCCATTTTTGGCGGTGGAGCAGGAGGTGGAGCGCATTCGGTCCGAGGAAGGGGCCGTGGTCATCTTTCTCGATTTCCATGCAGAGACAACCAGCGAGAAAATTGCGATGGGAAGGTTGCTGGACGGCCGGGTTTCAGCGGTTGTAGGAACGCATACGCACGTGCAGACCGCCGATGAGCAGATTTTCCCCGGAGGGACCGCATTTCTTTGCGATGCGGGTATGTGCGGGCCACTTGATTCGATCTTGGGGCGCGAAGTGGCGCCGATAGTAGGCCGATTTAAGACCTCGAGGCCCTGTAGATTCCCCGTAGCTAAAGGCCCTATCGGCCTGAGGGGGGCCATTGTTGATGTGGATGAAGAGACGGGTAAGGCTCTCGATATTCGCCGGTTTTCGGAGGATTTTGGGCTTGAAGATGACTAAAATTTCCGCTGTTTTCCGATTTATTGAGTCCCGATTGAACTATTTTGTTCGAATTGACAATATTTTTTTGACAGATCCACCGGTTCGAGTAGTTTTCGCGGCTAAATTTACCGTATCGGTCGTTGGCCTCTGAGCTCCCTCCCAAGTGGGTAAGGTTGCAAGGGGCTTATTGCCTTTTCGGTAAAACTTGGCTACCTGAGTTATGAGATCAATAGGTCTTTAATGCTCCAGGTGCTGAAAGGCTCTTGTAGCTCAGGGGTAGAGCACTTCCTTGGTAAGGAAGAGGTCATGGGTTCAAATCCCATCAAGAGCTCCACTTCAGTTGCAGGAAAAATAAAAAATCAACGAGACGAACACACGGAGCAGAAACGTAGCAGTAGCTTACAAATTCTCTCGCTGGGTGGTCAACCTTTGAGACAATAACCAACTAAAAAACCAAACGACAATGGCTAAAGAATCATTCGAACGTAACAAGCCGCACGTGAACGTGGGTACGATTGGTCACGTTGACCACGGAAAAACCACGCTTACTGCTGCTATCACTGCCACTCTCGCTGGGAAGGGTTTCTGCGAAGCGCGCGCCTATGACGAGATCGACGGTGCTCCAGAAGAGCGCGAGCGCGGAATTACAATTTCAACGGCACACGTTGAGTATGAGACGGAAGCCCGTCACTATGCTCACGTTGATTGCCCGGGTCACGCTGACTACGTGAAGAACATGATCACCGGTGCTGCCCAGATGGACGGTGCAATCCTGGTTTGTTCTGCTGCTGACGGCCCGATGCCCCAGACTCGTGAGCACATCCTTCTGGCTCGCCAGGTGGGCGTTCCTGCTGTTGTGGTTTTCCTGAACAAGGTTGATCAGGTTGATGATGATGAGCTCCTCGACCTCGTTGAGATGGAGATTCGCGAGCTGCTTAGTCAGTATGATTTTCCAGGTGATGATATCCCAATCGTTCGTGGCTCTGCCCTCAAGGCTCTTGAGGGGGATGCGGATCAACAGGAGAACATCATGAAGTTGATGCAGGCTGTGGATGAGTACATTCCACTTCCTGAGCGTCCGGTTGATCTGGATTTCCTCATGCCAATCGAGGACGTGTTCTCGATTGAAGGTCGCGGAACAGTTGCTACCGGTCGTATCGAGCGGGGAATCGTCAAGAAGATGGAAGAGGTTGAGATTGTCGGAATTCGTGACACTCAGAAAACCGTTGTTACTGACATTGAGATGTTCCGCAAGCTTCTTGACGAAGGTCGTGCAGGGGACAACGTGGGCCTTCTTGTTCGTGGCCTTAAGAAGGATGAACTTGAGCGTGGGCAGGTTATCGCCAAGCCCGGTTCGATCACTCCTCACAAAAAGTTTACTGCTGAAGTTTATGTCCTCAGTAAGGATGAGGGTGGCCGTCACACGCCGTTCTTCAACAACTACCGTCCTCAGTTCTACTTCCGTACGACTGATGTGACCGGGGCTGTTGCTCTTCCTGATGGTGTTGAAATGGTGATGCCTGGCGACAATGTTTCTGTCGAGGTTGAGCTGATCACGCCGATCGCTATGGAAAAGACAATCCGATTCGCGATTCGCGAAGGTGGCCGTACTGTTGGTGCTGGCCGCGTTGGTGACATTCTTGATTAATATTTAGTTTGGATTTTAATTCCGGTTCGAGTCATTTGTGACCCGGGCTGGAGGATTAAGCCTTTAGGTGAGGGGACCCGACTTGTCGGCTCCCCTCTTTCCGCCAGTAAGTGGAATTTTTATTTAAAAGGGTAGTAGCTCAATTGGTAGAGTAGCGGTTTCCAAAACCGTTGGTTCCGAGTTCGAGTCTCGGTTGCCCTGCCACCACTAGTTAATTTCAGGCGTTTTTAGAAAAGAAAGTCAGATGAAGTTGGGAAAATATTTTGCCGAAGTTCGCACTGAGCTTAAGAAGGCTACATGGCCTTGGGACCCTAAAGAAAAAGGGTTCAAGAAGTATAAGCAGCTCATTGATTCGACTGTGGTGGTGCTAATTGCCATGGTGCTTCTTGGGGCTTACGTGGCAACAATCGACTTCGCGATGCGGCAGTTTATGTCGTTTCTGACGACTGGATTTTAATCATTCTCTTCATTTTTAGGACTTATTAGATGCCGACCATTCCTGCACCCAAAGATCAGTGGTACGTTATTCATGTTCTCTCCGGACAGGAGTTGAAGGTGCGTAGAAGTATGGAGCGCCGTATGGAATCTGAGGAAATGAGCGATCTCGTGTATGAGGTGCTTGTCCCGCAGGAGCGTATTTCCGAGGTCAAATCGGGGGAGAAGCGTGAGGCTAGCCGCAAGTTTTTCCCAGGCTACATCATCGTCAATATGCATCTCCTGCATGATGATAACACTTTGGTGGATCGCACCTGGTATTTCGTTCAGGAGACTGACGGCGTGATCAATTTTGCCGGAACAAAGGATCGGCCGATGCCGATGCCTGCCCATGAGGTAGACGGCATGCTTGCTCAAATCAAGGAGCGAGAAGGTAGCGTTATCCCAGCAATCTCATACGAGATTAAGGACACTGTTATTGTGTCTGATGGTCCTTTCCAAGGTCAGACCGGAATTATTGCCGAGGTGAATGAGGAGAAGGGTGAATTGATGGTTTCAGTTAATATCTTCGGGCGTGAGACATTGGTGCCCCTTGAGTATTGGCAGGTAGAGATAGGTTGAATAAGAGGGTTTTCCTCATGGGGTGATTGAATTGCCCTGATAAAAGAAGCAGTAACACAATTTAAACAAAGCAGAACGATGGCAAAAGAAGTGGTTCAACAGTTGAAATTGCAGATTCAAGCCGGTCAGGCAAATCCGTCGCCGCCAGTTGGTCCGGCGCTCGGTCAGGCCGGAGTGAACATTATGGAGTTCTGCAAAGCGTTTAATGCAGAGACTCAGCAGAACGCCGGAGATCTTCTCCCGGTCGTGATTAGTGTTTATGCAGATAAGAGTTTCACCTTTATCTGTAAGAAGCCGCCCGCAGCAGTTCTCCTTAAGAAGGCTGCGAATATTGCTTCAGGATCAGGCGAGCCTCACAAAGAGAAGGTGGGGACACTTTCAAAGGCTAAGTTGATCGAGGTTGCTAAGATCAAGATAGTCGACATGAATACTGACGACGAAGAGATGGCTTGCCGAATTCTCGCCGGCACTGCCCGTCAAATGGGTCTAGAGATCGTTGACTAGTTTTAATTTTTAATCCTGAAAGCAGGAGGGCCTCTTCGGTCCGCATGAACTGCACTCCATAAAAATGGCAAAGATAAGAAGTAAAAGATACCAGAAGGCCGCCGAGATGGTGGAGCCAGAGAAGGTCTACTCGATTGAAGAGGCTGCCTCTATTGTTAAGACGCTTCCGGCGCCGAAGTTTGATCAGACCGTGACATTGACATTCAAAATGGGTGTCGATCCTCGTCAGTCCGATCAGATGGTTCGCGGAACCTGCCCTCTTCCGAATGGAAGCGGTAAAGATGTGCGAGTGCTTGTCTTCGCTGAAGGTGATGCGGCAACGCAGGCCAAGAACGCAGGTGCTGAGCACGTTGGCCTTGAAGCCCTAATTAAAGAAGTTCAGGGTGGCTTTATGGATTTCGACGCTGTGATAGCGACTCCGGCGGCGATGTCTGAAGTGCGTAAGCTCGGTAGAGCTCTAGGGCCCCGCGGTCTGATGCCGAACCCAAAGACGGGTACTGTTACGGACGATACGGAAGCTGCTGTCAAGGCGGTGAAAGCGGGTCGTGTTGACTTCAGGCTCGACAAAAATGGCAATATTTCAGTTCCAATCGGGAAGGCGTCTTTTGAGGCGGCTGCACTGGTTGAGAATGGTCGCGCGGTTGTCGATGCGGTGAGTGCTGCTCGCCCTGCTACAGCGAAGGGCGTTTTCATTGTGAACGGAACACTGGCTGCGACGATGAGTCCCGGCTTGACTGTTGATATCTCCGCTTGGGGCTGATCCCTAGAAACCTGAATTCCAAAATTTCACCTATTTAATCTGATGAAAGAAGTCAAACAGGTCATTATCGATCAGATACTCGATCGCATCAATGCATCACCATTTCTTCTTGTCGCTGACTACAGCGGCATGACCGTCCCCCAGTTTGAGGAGCTTCGTAAGCGACTCAAGGAGACAGGTGCCAAGTTCCAGGTGGCAAAGAACTCCTTCGTGAAGCGCGCAGCAAACTCAGCTGAGTATCCTGAAGGCATAGGTGAGTTTCTCACTGGTCAGACCGCAGTTGTGACTGGCGAGACTGACGTATGTGCAGCAGCGAAAGCTCTGAAAACTTTCAACAAGGAGTTTGGTTGTCCTGCCACCCGGGGTGGTGTGCTTGACGGTGAGCTACTTGAGGAGGACAAAGTGAGTGCGCTGGCAGACCTTCCGTCGAGAGAGGTGCTTCTTGCTCAGTTCCTCGGAGTTCTCAATCAGCCCGCAACGATGTTGGCAACTGTGCTGGATCAGCCAGGTGTCTCATTGGCAAGAGTGCTTCAAGCCAAGGTCGATCAGGAGGAATCTTAAGAATAGAATTTAGGCGATCCCGTTGGGTCGCCAAAAACCAAAAAACAAAACCGGGTTCCTTGTCGAGTGCAGAGCACCGCACCTTAATTGCCGGGATGCTTCCCGGCGCGACGACACCCATCCAAAAATATGGCAGATACAGACGCAATCGTAGAACAGTTGAGCGGACTTACCGTCCTTGAGGTCGCAGACCTTGTTAAAGCTCTTGAAGAAAAGTGGGGCGTGAGCGCAGCAGCTCCTGCCGCCGTAGCCGTAGCAGCACCTGCGGGTGAAGTAGCTGAAGAAAAGGACTCCTTCGATGTGGTTCTTACTTCCTTCGGTCAAAACAAGATCAGTGTGATTAAGGCCGTTCGCGAAGCGATTTCCGGTCTCGGTCTTGCTGATGCCAAGAAGATCGTTGAAAGCGCTCCGGAGACCATCAAAGAAGGTGCGTCTAAGGATGAAGCTGAAGAGATCAAAGGTAAGCTTGAGGAAGCCGGCGCAAGCGTCGAACTCAAGTAAGAAAAGCTTTTTAATGCCTCGGCCCGTTGATCGGGCCGAGGTAATTTTTCAGATTGTTTTAAGAAATCCCAGTTTCAATCGTTGATACTCCAGAGGGCGTGCATCCTTATATTCTGAATACCTAAAAAGACGTCGAATCCCGGTTGCTTAGAGGCATCCGGGCTTCGTCGTCTCGTGGTTAGAAGATTCATTCATCAGCCTTACAGGATTTTTCCGTGTACATCAGTCACGCGAAAGATCTAGTGAAGGGTGGGGGTGAATATCACGAGAGCGACTTAGTGACCAACCTACCAGCGCCAATATGTCAGCAGCAGCGAAGAAACTTGAACGCATACATTTCGGGAAAATTGAGGAGGCTATTGATACGCCTAACCTCATTGAGGTTCAGCTCGATTCCTACAGGGAGTTTCTCCAGCAGGAAGTGAACTCGGGTGACCGGGAGTCAACGGGGCTGCAGTCAGTTTTTCAGGAAGTCTTTCCTATTCAGAGCTACGACGAGAAGTTCACTCTCGATTTTTCGAGGTATGAAGTCGGAGAGCCAAAGTTGTCTTCACTCGAAGCACTTCGTGATGGAGAGACTTTCAGTGCCCCTCTTTATGTGACTTTCGGACTGACCGATGAGTCAGGAACTAAAGAAGAGCGTGTCTACATGGGTGAGTTGCCCATGATGACGCGTCGTGGAACTTTCGTTATTAACGGTGCTGAGCGAGTTGTGGTCAGCCAGTTGCACCGTTCACCTGGTGTCTGCTTTGAGACCAATCTTCATCTCAATGGTAAGACCCTTTATGGATTCCGGATTATTCCTGATCGCGGATCCTGGATGGAAGTTCAGTTTGATACTAACGACCTGCTATACGTCTACCTCGACCGCCGCCGTCGCCGTCGTAAGTTCCTTGCGACCACGTTCATTCGTGCGATCGGATATCCTACTGACGAAGATATCATTCGTCAGTTCTATGATGTCGGTAAGTTGAAGGTTGATCCGTCCATCGACGAGGCTGAATTGGCTAACCAGATCATTTTCGAAGATGTGGCTGACGGCGACATCATCGTGGCTAAGGCCTATGAGCCATTGACGCTGGAGGTGATTAATCAACTGCATGCTCTTGGGATTAAGTCCTTGCCTGTGGTGACTGCCGCTCACGATGATCTTCTAATTAAGTCACTCAAGAAGGATCCAACCACTAACGAGGAAGAAGCACTCAAGGACATCTACCGTCGCTTGCGTCCCGGAGATCCTCCAACTGTGGCAAATGCTCGTGCGCTGCTTAAGCGCCTTTTCTTTGATCCTAAGAAATACGATCTGACTCGTGTTGGTCGATACAAGATCAACCAGAAGTTGGGTCTTGGTGTGGATGAGAACGAGAGAGTGGTCACACCCGACGACTTTATCGCAGCAATGGCATATCTCTTTGGCCTTCGCCAGGGAGAGGGTGTGCTTGACGATATTGATCACCTCGGTAGCCGTCGTATCCGAGCGGTTGGTGAATTGCTGGCCAACCAGTGCCGTGTTGGCCTGGCCCGTACTGAGCGCCTCGTCAAAGAGCGCATGACGCTTTTTGACATCAATATTGACGGAATGACTCCGTCCAAACTGGTGAATCCCAAGGCACTTGCTGCTGTGGTGCGTGACTTCTTCGGTCGTTCGCAGCTGAGCCAGTTTATGGACCAGATCAATCCGCTGTCGGAGTTGACTCACAAACGTCGTCTATCGGCGCTCGGGCCCGGTGGTTTGAATCGTGATCGAGCCGGTTTCGAGGTGCGTGACGTTCATCCATCTCACTACGGTCGGATTTGTCCTATTGAGACTCCGGAGGGACCTAACATTGGTCTGATCAACTCGATGAGTTGCTTTGCTCGGATTAACGAGTTCGGATTCATTGAGACTCCTTACCGTCGTATCGTGAAGGGTAAGGTCGCCAAAAAGATTGATTTCCTCACGGCTGACCAAGAGGAGAGCTACCTCATCGCTCAGGCCAATAACCCGATCGATGACAAAGGGAATTTTCTGATTGAGCGAATCACGGTGCGTCACTTGGGTGAGTTTATTGAAGTTGTCCCTACCGAGGCGGCTTATATGGACGTTTCGCCTAAGCAGCTCGTTTCAGTGGCTGCCAGTCTGATTCCTTTCCTTGAGCATGATGATGCGAACCGGGCCCTGATGGGGTCTAACATGCAGCGCCAAGGAGTGCCGCTTCTGGTATCTGAATCTCCCTATATTGGAACCGGAATGGAAGCGAAGGTGGCTCAGGATTCTCGAGCTGTTGTTCTAGCTGACGGGAATGGTGTTGTCGCTGCTGCTACCGCAGAGATCATTGTGGTGACTAAGGATGGTGAGCTCCCTTGCTCCGAAGCCCAGTTCCTGACGAATCCGTTTAAGCTGAAGAGCGATCCTGACAAAGGGACTTACGTTTACCCCTTGCGCAAATTTATGCGCTCCAACGCTGGTACCTGCATCAACCAGAAGCCGATCGTACTCCGAGGTAACAAGGTTAAGGCTGGGCAGGTTCTGGCGGATGGCCCCAATACTGAGGATGGTGAGCTGGCTCTGGGTAAGAACGTTCTCGTGGCTTTCATGCCGTGGAACGGATACAACTTTGAGGATGCCATCGTAATCTCACAGCGCATCGTGAAAGAGGATGTCTACACTTCCATTCACGTTGATGAGTTTGATATTGGCGCTCGCGACACCAAGTTGGGTCCTGAGGAGATCACTCGGGATATCCCGAACGTTGGCGAAGAGGCCCTTAAGGACCTTGGGCCTGACGGTGTGATTCGAGTGGGTGCTGAAGTTCGACCTGGCGACATTCTTGTTGGCAAGATCACTCCAAAGAGTGAAACCGAGCTCGCTCCGGAAGAGCGCCTTCTCCGTGCTATTTTCGGTGAAAAAGCTGCGGACGTGAAGGACACTTCTTTGCGGGTTCCTTCCGGTTGCACCGGAATCGTCATGGATGTTCGGGTTTCTTCCCGGAATGCTACTTCGAAGGAGAAGTTGGATCCGAAAGAGCAGCAGAAGCAACAGAAGCAAATCATCGACGAGCACAAGCGGCGTCATGAGGAGCTTACTGAGCAGCTCACAGAAAAGCTTTCTGACATTCTTCTCGGCGAGAAGATTCCTCTCGATGTTGTCAATGGCCGCACGGGTGAGATTATTATTCCTGCAAACCGGAAGATCACTAAGACTCTTCTTCGTAAGCTGGCTGACAACTACGCCAATGTTGAAATCGATCCGAGCCCGATCCGTAACAAGATCCTCGACATCATTTCCAGCTACGAGCAGAAGTTTGCTGACATCGATATGGAGCGGGAACGTCAACTGGATCGTATTGAGTCCGGTGACGAAGTCGACCCAGGTGTGATTAAGCAGGTCAAGGTATACGTCGCCAAGAAGCGTAAGCTTTCAGTAGGTGATAAGATGGCTGGGCGTCACGGTAACAAAGGTGTTGTCGCGACCATCGTTCCTGAAGAGGATATGCCTTACCTCGAGGACGGCACTCCAATTGACATCTGTCTGAACCCACTCGGCGTTCCTAGTCGAATGAATGTCGGTCAGGTATTGGAAACGCACCTCGGTGTGGCGGCTAAAGCGCTTGGCTTCAAGGTGGCTACTCCGGTATTCGACGGTATTCCTGAATCCAAGATTGTTGAATATCTTGAAGAGGCGAAAGCGAAACCCGGATTTGAATGGATCGGCACCAACGGGAAGTCGACGCTCTATGATGGACGCACTGGTGAAGCTTTTTATCAGCCGATCGTTGTGGGTATCATTTACATGCTGAAGTTGGGTCACCTGGTCCAAGACAAGATTCACGCACGAGCGGTCGGTCCATACTCACTTGTGACGCAGCAACCATTGGGCGGTAAAGCTCAATACGGTGGCCAGCGTTTTGGTGAGATGGAGGTGTGGGCTCTCGAAGCCTACGGCGCCGCATACACTCTGCAGGAGTTGCTGACTGTGAAGTCGGACGACGTGCAGGGCCGGACACGGATCTACGAATCCATCGTCAAAGGCGACAACACACTGGATGCCGGCACGCCGGAGTCCTTCAACGTGTTGATCAAGGAAATGCAAAGTCTGGGACTCGATGTGAAAGTCGGTTCATCAGACAGGTCACCCGAGGATATCCTCTCAGACAGTCTTGCCATTTCCTAACTCACTCAGTGAATCATCTTTCTTCCTTTTTTCTTCGAACCTTAGCCAACTAGAACCGTGTCAGTCCCAACCTTAAGCTCCGAAACTCATTTGGACGAAATCTTCGGTCTCGAACGCAAGACCGATAGCTTCGACCATGTCCGCATCACGGTAGCCAACCCCGAAACGATCCGTCAATGGAGTCGTGGAGAGGTGAAAAACCCTGAAACGATTAACTACCGGACCTTCAAGCCCGAAAAGGGTGGTCTTTTCTGCGAGCGAATCTTCGGTCCGACAAAGGACTGGGAGTGTGCCTGCGGAAAGTATAAGCGTATCAAGCACAAAGGAACGGTCTGTGACCGTTGCGGTGTTGAGGTGACCTTGAGTCGTGTTCGTCGCGAACGGATGGGCCACATCGAACTTGCTGTCGCTGTATCGCATATCTGGTTCTACAAGTGCATGCCTTCCCGCATCGGCCTCATGCTCGACATGAGTGCTCGTCAGCTTGAGCGCGTGATCTACTACGAAGACTATATCGTTATTGAGCCAGGCAATACGCCGTTGGAGCCCGGTCAGTTGCTGACTGAACTCGAATATCGCGATGCTCAGGAAGAGTATGGCATGGAAGGATTTCAGGCCGGAATGGGTGCTGAAGCGGTCCGTGAACTGCTGGCTCGCGTAGATTTGCCGGCTGAGATTGTTGAGCTTGAGGAAGCAATGGGTAAGACCCGCTCCAAGCAGGTTCGCAAGAAGTTGGCCAAGCGACTTAAGCTGGCCCAGGGATTTCACTACTCAAAGACTCGTCCCGAGTGGATGATCCTCGAAGTGTTGCCCGTGATTCCGCCGGACCTTCGTCCGTTGGTTCCATTGGAAGGTGGTCGTTTTGCGACATCCGATTTGAACGACCTCTATCGTCGTGTCATTAACCGGAATAACCGTCTCAAAAACCTGCTTCAGCTTAAGACTCCGGATGTGATTATCCGAAACGAGAAGCGCATGCTTCAGGAGGCTGTCGATGCACTATTTGACAATGGGCGCCATGGGCGTGCCGTGACCGGAGCCGGTAATCGTGCTCTGAAGTCTTTGTCAGATATGCTTAAAGGTAAGGGTGGTCGTTTCCGTCAGAACCTTCTTGGTAAGCGTGTTGATTACTCTGGGCGTTCCGTCATCGTGATTGGACCTGAGTTGCAACTGCACCAATGTGGTTTGCCGAAGAAGATGGCTCTGGTTTTATTCGAGCCATTCATCATTCGTCGCCTTAAGGAACTTGGATACGTGCATACTGTGCGTAGCGCTAAGAAGCTGATCGAGCGTAAAACTCCAGAAGTCTGGGATATTCTCGAAGAGGTAACTAAAGGTCACCCTGTGCTTCTTAACCGTGCGCCGACCTTGCACCGTCTTTCGATTCAGGCATTTGAGCCTGTTCTGATTGAGGGTTCTGCAATCCGTCTTCACCCGTTGACCTGTTCCGCATACAATGCGGACTTTGATGGCGACCAGATGGCTGTGCACGTTCCGCTTTCAGTGGAAGCGCAGATGGAGGCCCGCATGCTGATGCTGGCACCCAACAATATTTTCACCCCTTCCAGTGGTAAGCCAATTACGACGCCTTCTCAGGATATTACGCTCGGATCGTACTTCCTGACCTATTGCCGTCAGATTCCGCTTCGCGATCCGGATAGGGAGCGCACACTTCCATTGTTCTCAGATACGACCGAGGTTGAATTCGCTGTGGCTAACCGCTCCATCGATATGCACGATCCGATTCGTCTGCGTAACCCTGACTTTGATCAAGGCAAGCGGATCTACGGCGACAATGAAAGGAAGGTGATCATTACGACTGCCGGCCGTGTTCGCTTTAACGAGATCTGGCCTGAAAATCTCGGATTCTTCAATGCTTCGGCAGGTAAGAAGCAGCTCTCTGACATCATTTGGCGTTGTTACCAGGTGGCCGGTCAGGAAGGTACCGTCGTTTCTCTTGACGCCCTTAAGGCTCTTGGTTTCAAAGAGGCTACTCGATCCGGAATTTCAGTCGGTATTTTCGACATGATCATTCCTGATGAGAAAGAGGTCGAAGTTCAGCAGGCGACTGCTGAAGTGCAGAAGGCCAACGATCAGTATCGTGCTGGTGTTATCACCAACAAAGAGCGCTACAACAAGATCGTTGATATCTGGACTCATGCCGGTGATGAGATCACCAAAGCACTCTTCCGAACCATCGAGCACAACGAAGGTGATGATCTTCCAAGTCCGCTCTTTATGATGGTAGATTCCGGTGCCCGTGGTAACCGTCAGCAGATTAAGCAGCTTTCCGGTATGCGTGGTCTGATGGCCAAGCCTTCCGGTGAGATTATTGAGCGTCCGATTATTTCGAACTTCCGCTCTGGTCTTTCTGTGTTGGAATATTTCATCTCCACTCACGGTGCTCGTAAAGGACTGGCTGATACTGCTCTTAAGACGGCTGACTCCGGTTACATGACTCGTAAGTTGGTTGATGTGGCTCAGGACGTGATTATTACCCAGCTCGATTGCGGAACGGCTAACGGTATTATCGTGAAGTCAATCTACGAAGGTGACGAAGAAGCGGTCGACCTGAAGACTCGAATCTATGGTCGTGTTTCTGCTGAGAAGGTAGTGAACGGCGACGAGACAGTTGTGAAGCCGGGTGAGATGATTGATGAAGAGGTTGCTCTCCGACTCAATGATATCGGTCACGAGCAGCTCAAGATTCGTTCCGTCCTGACTTGCGAAAGTCGCCGCGGATGTTGTGCCCGTTGTTACGGCATGAACCTCGCGACCAACGTGATGGCGAAAGACGGTGAAGCGGTTGGTATTATTGCAGCCCAGTCCATTGGTGAGCCGGGTACCCAGCTGACCATGCGGACATTCCACGTTGGTGGTGTTGCTTCCGGAACATTCAAGCAGCCTATCATTAAGGTGAAAGCTAAAGGTGTGGTGCACTACAACAATCTCAGGGTTGTTGAGACTCCAGATAAGACCTTCGTGGCTCTTAACAAGAACGGCACGATCTCCATCCACGGTAAAGATGGAATGGAGCTTGAGTCCTACAACATTGTCAGCGGATCGGTTATCCAGTCAGAAGACAATGCTGAGATTAAGAAGGGCGCAACTTTGGCGACTTGGGATCCATACAGTGTTCCAGTCATCACCGAGAAACCTGGTAAGATTTCATTCCGCGACATGATTCAGGGAATTACCCTGGATACTGAGATCGATAAGGAAACGAACACCAAGGGACTCGTGGTTATCGAGCACAAAGAGGACCTGCACCCGCAGATTGTCATTGTTGATGCGAAGAGCGGCGAAGAACTTGCTACCTACTCTATTCCGACCGGAGCACACCTTTCGGTGAAAGAAGGTCAGAAGGTAACTGGTGGTGATCAACTCGCGAAGACGCCTCGTAAAGTTTCCGAGACCAAGGATATTACCGGAGGTCTTCCCCGTGTTGCCGAGCTTTTCGAAGCAAGGAAGCCGAAGGAGATCGCAGAGATCGCCAAGATTGACGGAGAAGTTTCTCTCGGAGGCACCGTTCGCGCCAAGCGTAAGCTGATCGTGACTGACGCCGATTCCGGAGAACAGGAAGAACATCTGATTCCTCTCGGTAAGCACTATCTCATCCAGCCGGGTGACACTGTCCATAAGGGGCAAAAGTTGACCGAAGGTTCTGTCCTGCCGCATGACATCCTCGATATTTTGGGGCCACACGCGCTCATGGAGCACCTCGTTAGCGAGGTTCAGGACGTTTATCGTCTGCAAGGTGTTGAGATTAACGATAAGCATATCGAGATCATCATCCGCCAGATGCTCCGTAAGGTTCGTGTCACCGATCCAGGTGACACCCAGTTCCTTTGGGGCGATCAGATCGAGAAGACTACTTTCGAAGCCATCAATCAGGACATCAGTGAGCAAGGCGGTAAGCCAGCTGAAGGTGAGCCTGTCCTGTTGGGTATCACCAAGGCGTCTCTTGAGACTGAAAGCTTTATCTCGGCTGCATCCTTCCAGGATACGACCCGGGTGCTCACTGAGGCTTCTACCCTTGGTAAGATCGACTATCTCCGTGGATTTAAGGAAAATGTGATCATGGGTCACCTCATTCCTGCCGGAACCGGTTTCAAGACAACACGTGGAATGCGGGTTGCTGAGCTGGCGGAGCCAATCGAACAGTCTCCCGTTGAAGATGTCGCTGGCGAAGGCGCTGATAATCCACTCGAAGAGTTGGCATAAGCGTCGAATTCAACTCTATTTAGCCTGATTTAGCGGGGCGCAGACGGCAATCGTCTGCGCCCCACCTTTTTCTTGATTTAACCTGATATGGGCCGTTTAGTGGCCGCCCCTCCCATCCATCGATAAAACAAACCGGAGAGTGAATGCCTGCAAAGCGAAAGCTTTAAATGGCAGGGAGATCAACATTGATGGCACTTTCCAACACCCTTTCGGATCCCTGCTAAAAGGACCGACTCTATAATATGTCTACCGAACTCATTAACGAACTCGTCGAAGCAGGTGTCCATTTCGGTCACCAGTCACAGAAGTGGAACCCGAAAATGCGCCAGTTTCTGCTGGGCGAAAAGCATAAGGTTCACCTGATCGATCTCGACAAAACAGTCCAGCAACTCGCCGACTCGGGTAGTTACCTCGCTGATCTGGTTTCCAAGGGAAAGAAAATCCTCTTTGTTGGTTGTAAGCGCCAGGCTCAGGATGCGGTCCGCGAGGCAGCTGAAGCTACAGGCCAGTTCTACGTCAATCACCGTTGGTTGGGTGGCACGCTCACCAACCTTGAGACAGTTCGTCGCAGTGTTGGACGTATGGAGTATCTCGAGAATTTGCAGAAGTCACCTGATGCGAAATTGATGAGTAAGAAGGAGATTGCTTCTCTCAACCGTGAGAAGAGCAAACTTCAACTTCGTCTTTCCGGTATTCGTAAAATGGTTCGCGTTCCTGATGCAATCGTTGTGGTTGATTCAGCCCGTGAATACAATGCGATCAACGAAGCTCGCAAGTTGAAGGTTCCTATCGTTGCGATGGTCGACTCCAATGCTGATCCCGATATCATCGACTACCCAATCGTTTCTAACGACGACGCGATTCGATCGATTCGTGTTGTTCTTAAGAAGCTGATTGAGCCGGTGCTCCCACTGGTCAAGTAAGCCCGCGCCCGGTCGTTCCCGACCAGTCACACGACGCAAAATTGATACGGAGTCCCACGCCGGGACTTCGTGATTTAAACTGATACATTTAACTGAAAAAATATTATGGCCGAAATCACTGTACAACTGATTAAGACCCTCCGCGATAAAACCAACGCAGGTATGATGGACTGCAAAGCTGCTCTTACTGAGGCAGCTGGTGATCTTGAAGAAGCGGAAACCATTCTTCGCAAGAAAGGTATTGTCGATGCTGAAAAGAAAGCAGGACGTGCCGCTAACGAAGGCGTGGTCGCTGCCCGCATCCTCGAGGGCGCCAAATCCGGTGTTCTTATTGAAGTGTATTGCGAGACCGACTTCGTTGCGAAGAATGACAACTTCCGCGAGTTCGTTGAAGGCATTTTGGATCACGTTTCCACCAGCGAAAGTGTCGACACTCTTGAGGCCTTGTTGGCACAGCCTTTCGCGGGCGACGCCACTACGCTTGATGAATACATCAAAGTCAAAGTAGGCGAACTGGGTGAGAATATGGGACTGTCCCGTTTTGCCAAATTTGAACTTAGCAGTGAAGGCGTTGCTGCTTCCTACATTCACATGCAGGGACGAGTTGGTGTGTTGGTTGATGTAACTTGTGGCAATGCCGCAACTGCGACCAACGAGAGCTTCCTTACTTTCGTGAAGGACCTCACGCTTCACGTCGCCGCTTCTCAGCCTGTTTGTATCGGGCGTGACGAAGTGCCAAGCGCATTGGTGGAGAAGGAGAAGGATATTTTCCGGGAGCAGATGAAAGATAAGCCCGCTGAGATTATCGAGCGGATCATTGAGGGTAAGATGGGTAAGTTCTACAGCCAGAGCTGCCTTCTTGAGCAGTCCTTCATCAAAGACGGCGATAAGACGATTCAGAATCTGGTCGATGAAGTGGCCAAGGAAACTGGAGACGAGATTGCAATCGCCCGATTTGCTCGCTACGCCGTTGGCGAAGAGGTTGAAGGATAAATCCCCTTAGGATAGCCCTTCGCTTTTAGCGAAACTAATTTAGAAAGAGCCCGTCCTTGAAAAGGGGCGGGCTTTTTCATGGCCTGTCGTGAATAGAGTGAAGTGTGGATGCCTGTTTGATGAATGTATGAGGGCACTCCACCACCTGCCGCGAATCTCCCCTTTTAATGCGCCTCCAACCAGTTTTCCCCGGTTCCGGACTCCACGACAATCGGCACGGAAAGTGGCAGCGCGTCCTTCATGGCTTCTTCGATCTTCGGAATCAGCTCATTCGCCTCCTCTTTGTGCAGATCAAAGACCAGTTCATCGTGAACCTGAAGCAGCATGCGGCTCTGATATCCGCCCTCTTTGATCAGGTTAGCGACCGTAACCATGGCGATCTTGATCATGTCAGCGGCGGTGCCTTGAATGGGCGTATTGATCGCCGTTCGCTCGGCCGCCGCCCGGATCATTCCATTTCTTGAATCGATGTCCCGCAGGTAACGGCGACGGCCGGTCAGGGTCTCGACGTAGCCGTCGGACTTGGCTTGCTCGATGGTCTCCTCCTGAAAGGTCTTCACACCAGGGTACTGTCTGAAATACTCCTCAATGATCTGTGAGGCTTCGCTGCGCGAAACCTCACCATTGAGCCGTTGGGACAACCCGAAGGCTGAGATGCCGTAGATGATGCCGAAATTCACCATCTTGGCGGTACGCCGCATGTGGGAAGGCACTTTCTCTGGTTCAACGTCAAAGACCCGGGCGGCCGTGGCGGTGTGAATATCCTGTCCCTGCTTGAAGGCTTCAATCATGGCCGGGTCTTCGCAGAGCGAGGCCATGACGCGCAGTTCAATTTGTGAGTAGTCGGCTGCGAGAAGGGTGAACTCGTCACTCCGGGGAATAAAAGCCCGTCGAATTTCGCGCCCTTGATCCGATCGAATCGGGATATTCTGGAGATTGGGATGATTCGAAGCGAGGCGCCCTGTGGCCGTCATCAGTTGATGAAAGGTTGTGTGGATGCGGCCTGTTCCCGGGAAGATCGCTTTGGGTAGGGCATCTACGTAGGTGCCCTTCAGTTTGGAGGCTTCGCGAAAAGAGAGCAGATCTCGAACGATTTGATGGCTCCCGGCGAGAGAGGATAGAGTCTGCTCGTCAGTTTTGTATTGCCCAGTTTTGGTTCTCTTGGGCTTCTCGACCAGATTGAGCTGGTCGAACAGAATTTCCCCCACCTGCTTCGGGGAGCTGACGTTGAATTCTGTCCCCGCGGCCTCAAACACCGCTGCCTCATCGCTCGCAATCTTCTCACCGAGAGTGACCCCGATGTCTGCGAGAGTATCCGGATCAACCCGAATGCCTTCGACCTCCATCGCGACGAGAACGGGGACGAGAGGATTCTCTATGTCGTAGAGAACTTTCTCCTGATGAAGCTCTTCCACTTTCTGCTTCAAAATGACAGCGAGTTGCCAGGTCACATCGGCGTCCTCGCAGGCATATTGTCCGATGTCCTCAAAGGCGGGGCCACCGGATTCGTCGCCCGACATTTCGGCCTCGCCAAAGAGATTCATTTGACCTGTCTTCTCTTCATTCTTGCCAAAAACAGCGTCAAAGGGAATGGGCGTATAGCCCAGAATCGACTCGGAGAGGTAGTCCATCTTGTGCCGCTGATCAGGCTCGATCAGGGAGTGGGCTAGCATCGTATCGAAGATAGGGGTGCTGACATTGAATCCCTGCCATTGCAACACTCCGATGTCGAACTTGAGGTTGTGCCCTATTTTCTCAGCGGGTCCGTTGAGAATGGAGGAAAACTCTTTAATGACAGCTTTGCCTTTTTCACCTTCTGGAACTTCAACGTAAACGCCGTTGTGCGCCTCCCAGGAAAAAGCGATTCCGATGACCGAGGTAGTCTTCTCGTCGAGGGAAGTGGTTTCGAGGTCGAAGCAAAAGGCCTCCTTGCTTTCTAGTTCTTCGATCAATTCGCTACGGGCGGCTTTCTCATCAGACCGTAAGTAGCGGTAGCTCTTTTCAAGGTCATCGATCGTTTTGAGATCTGCAGAGAGGCCCGCATCTGATTCGCTGGTGCTGTGGCCGCGTCCGGACTGGAAATCGTTTCCGAAGAGGCGCTTTCCAAGAGAATTGAACTCGAACTCAACGAAGAGAGATTTGATCGCTTCGTCGTTGCGCTCAGTGATCCTGATTTCATCGAAGCTGACTTCAACGGGTGCGTCGGTCATGATCGTAACCAGTTTTTTTGAAAGCAGAGCCTGTTCCTTGTTGTTCTCGACGTTCTCCTTTTGCTTCCCTTTAAGTTGGTCGGTGCTCTCGAGTAGCTTCTCCGTACTGCCGAATTGTGCGATGAGCTTCTTCGCAGTCTTCTCACCAATGCCGGGGACGCCGGGAATATTGTCGGCGGCATCACCCCACAAGCCCAGGATGTCGATGGTCTGGAGAGGATCGGTAACCTGCCAGTTTTCGCAGATGGCGGCACGGTCGAGAATTTCAGGGGCATTTCCTTGTCGGCCCGGTTTGTAGATGCGCGTGGTGTCAGTGACCAGTTGGGCGAAATCTTTGTCAGGGGTCACCATGTAGGTTTCGAAGCCGCCCAGTGCATCGGCTTCTCGTGAAAGCGTCCCAATGACATCGTCGGCTTCCCAGCCGGGGCATTCGATGACGGGGATATTGAAAGCTTCGACCATGCGTTTCACATGGGGTAGTTGCAGCGCCAGATCCTCAGGCATCTCATCGCGGTTGGCCTTGTACTCCGGAAAAATCTTATGGCGGGGAGTCGGCTCTTTGGTGTCGAATGCCACGGCGAGGTGAGTGGGAGACTGCTTTTCGATGAGATCGAGAAGCGTCATCGTAAAGCCATAGAGAGCCGATGCGTTGACTCGGGAAGAAGTGTAGATGGGGCTTCGGATGAGAGCAAAATGGGCCCGATAAATCAGGGCCATGCCGTCGAGAAGAAAAAGTCGGTGAGGAGCGTCCGCCATGACTCTATCAGAGCGGTGAGGCGGGGGAGTGTCAATGTGAGTTCGCCAAAGGTCGAAATGATTTTGGCTCTAATGTGCCCTGGGATATGCGAAAGGTATGGGAGAGCTGCGGCACAAGATGAGCAAATCATCTTCATGGCGTCGATAATTCTACTCCAACAATTCTTCCATCACCTCAGGATTTTCAAGTAGGCTGGTACGTTCTGCCCTCGCGCTATTTCCCGCAGTGTTGATTTCTCTGACCAGTTTGTTGACGTTACTGATCGCTTTAGGCCGATTGGTCTGGTACTCCCGCATGAGCTCGCCCCACCTCAGCAGGCTGTCGGCCCATTGCCAGGTGCGCTTGTCCAGTTTGAGCTTAGAGCGGCGCAGGAGGCTGATTGCTTCAGCAACTTGGTCCTCATCGAAGCTCTCTAGTTCGGAAACTTTACCTCCCTTGATCACATTGACTATTTGGTAGGTGTTCTGATCGATGAACGAAAAGGATCCGTGAAGGGATAAAGTTTTCGGGCCTCTTCCCTGTGAGTAGGCAAGTAGCAAGGAGGCCGATACGTGATTGGGGGCGGCCTCTACAATAGAACTGAGTTTTTCGATCACTTTGGGATGCTTGAGCGTAGTTGTGAAGGAACCTGTTCGGTTTAGATAGAGAGTTTGGATTGAAGCAAAGTCATCTATGGCTTGCCGAACTGCCTCGGACTTGTGGGCAAGGGCAATTGCATAGGCTTCTTCAAAATCAGAGATGGAAAACACCTGTATATCCATCACGGGTTTGACTCCGTTCATCAGGACAGTGTCATAGATGGCAGTGACATTCTTGAATGGGACCGCAATATGAGTGCAGTCCCGGTTGGTTGCCCCGCGGACCTTGGCTTCCACTCCGCCGATTGGCTGGACGGACCCATCTGCATTCATGTCACCAGTAACAGCGAAGCCGGGATCGAGTTCATTGCCGCTGATAGCGGATTCGAGTAGAAGCGCACAGGCAACCGCGGCTGAGGGGCCGTCTTTGGGATTGTATTTGTTTTCGAAAGAGATCTCGAGGTCGCGCCCTTTGGGCCACGCGTCGTAACGCAGAGTGATGAATTTGGTGACCTCTTCGAGGGCTGTTTGCATGCTCGATCCGACTTCCTGGTTGAAGCTGATGGAAGCGGGCTTCTCCGGTTCCGAGGGAAGAGCGATCAGTGTCATAGGGGAGGCGCTGCCCGCCTGCCCGGAGCCGACTGCCATGACGAGGAGGCCATTCACCATGGTTTGATTACGCCTGATGCTAGGTGGAGCGTCAGGGGGCGCTGACACTTCAGGGTTGGGTGGAGCGTCCGGGGGCGTTGACACTTCAGGTTGGGTGAGGGTGAAGTCGGAAGCGGGATATTCGATAATAAAGCCGTTCACGCTTCTTTTGGCGTCGTCTCGAACTGCGACTGTTCTGCCCTTTCCCCTTACCGCCTTCAGGAGAATCATCCGTGTCTCAAGGCCCATAGACGCTCGTACACCGATAGCGACTTTATCCACGGGCTGCCCATTGACCCAACACCAATGGGTTTGCTTGGCTTGAGGTTTGAGTCCCGCGTAGCCCCCCAGCCAAAAGGTGATGTCCGGTCGATGGTCTGAGGCCTGCATAATAAAGGCGAGCTCCTCTCTCGTCTCTATGCACGCGAGGTGGCCGCCTCTTTCAAGTGCAAACTCGCAAGCCTCGCTCCAGGTCATTCTGGTAGCTTGGGGAATCCCATCCTCAGCAGTGGCGACCTCGTACCAGTGACTGTTGAAATGCAATGCGCCTTCAGGAATCCCGGTCGGCCGAGTCTGCCCACTGACTTCAGTCGAGCCGTGAATCAAAAGGCTTACCCCGATCGCCAGTTTGCAGATCGGTAATATGGTTGGCGATTTTGCCATCTCGCTATTGAAACGAGTTGAGAAACCTACTTCAAGATAAATGAGGCCTCGAAGCGGTTGCACTAACTGACACTGAAAGCACAATTGATTTTGCTAGGCCCCCTCAATCTTCTCGATCTCGTCACTGAGAGCACTCCAGCGCGTGTAAACTATTGCTAGCTCTGATTCAACCTCAGCAAACCGCTTGGTGGCTTCAGCCGCATTTTCTCCTTTTTGGAAAAATTCGGGATCAAGCAATTTTCCGGAGAGGCTAGCCTTCTCTTGCTCGAGATTGCCGATGGCTGTTTCAAGTTTATTGAATTCCACTTTGAGCGGTTTGAGTTTTCCGGCTCTGGCCTCCCGAGCTTTGGCAGCGAGTCGGCGTTGTTCTTTTCGATTCGTCCCTCCGGAGTTACCGGCACTGGAAGTTGACTGGGTGGCCCCGCTGCTATTGGAGGTGTTGCCTCTGCTTCCTACTTTTGCGGCATCGAGGTCGGCTTTCTTCTTCTCTAGGTAGGCACTTACGTTGCCGTAGTAAACCTTGGGAGGTTGATTCGGAATGAACTCAAGCACCTTGGTTACGATGGGGTCGAGGAAGGAGCGGTTGTGCGAAACGATGGCGTAAGCGCCGGTGTAGTCGAGCAGAGCCTTCTGCAACACCCCCTGTGAGTGTAAATCGAGGTGGTTAGTCGGCTCGTCAAGAATCAGAAAGTTGGCCGGCTGCAGCAACATCCGGGCCAGAGCGAGGCGTCCGCGCTCGCCGCCGGAAAGGACGCTGACGGATTTGAATACATCATCTCCACGAAAGAGGAACGCCCCTAACAAGGAACGAAGATTGCCAGAGGCCTGTTTGGTGACGCTGCCTTCCATGGTCTCGAGAACGGTCTTTCTCGGGTCGAGTTCATCGGCATGGGTCTGAGAAAAATAGGCAATGCTGACCTTGTGGCCCTCGGTGCGGTCGCCGGAAGTTTGTTCTTCTTCATTTGCCGCGATGCGGGAGAAGGTGGATTTTCCAGCGCCGTTGACGCCAACGATGGCGATCTTGTCGCCGCGCTCGATGGTGAAGTCGAATCCGTCGATGACTTTGTTGTCGCCGTAGTGCTTTTTGAGACCCTCAAACTTCACCACGGCCTGACCACTGCGTTCGGGTTGAGGAAAGCGGAAATCGACGGTGGCGGCTTCGTCCTCGATTTCAATGCGCTCCATCTTATCGAGCTGCTTGATACGGGACTGCACCATCTTTGCTTTGGTCGCCTTGGCGCGGAACCGGTTGATCAGCTTTTCGGCTTTTTCGATCTCTTTCTGCTGATTGCGATAAGCGCGCTGGGTCTGCTCTTTACGGGCTTCGCGTTCACGCAGAAAGAAAGAGTAATTGCCGGAGTATTGCTCAACACCTCCGTTCTCAAAGGCGAGGGTGCGGTTGGTGAGATTGTCGAGCATGCTCCTGTCGTGGGAGATCAGGATCATAGCGCCACCGTAATTCCGGAGCCATTGCTCAAGCCACTGGACGGTTTCGATATCGAGGTGGTTGGTGGGCTCATCGAGCAGTAGGACGGAAGGTTCCTGCAGTAGGAGTTTCGACATCGCGATGCGCATCTGCCAGCCGCCACTGAACTCGGTAGTCTCGCGGTCGAAATCACTTCGCTTGAAACCCAGCCCGCCGAGTACCGACTCGATGCGCGGTTTCATCTTGCTGACGTCATGGTGATCGAGGCGAAGATGCAAGTCACCGAAGACTTCGAGCAGGTCGCCGTAGGCCTCGCTCTCCGGGTCAGCGGTTTCAAGATTGGCTTCGACCTCTCCAATCTGAGCTTGGAGTTGTTTGACGTCATCGAATGCCTTCTCAACTTCTCCGTAAACCGATGTGCCCTCGTGCATGACGCCTTCCTGGGGGAGATAGCCAATCGTGGTCTGCTTGGCCTTGATGATACGGCCTTTGTCCGCCGTTTCGATCCCGGCGATGATCTTCATCAGGGTCGATTTTCCGGCGCCGTTCGGGCCTGCGAGAGACCAGCGCTCTTTGGCTCGGACCGTGAAAGAGAGATCCTTGAAAAGAGAACGGGCACCGTATTCGATGGAAACTTTGTCAACTGCCAGCATTTGAGGGCCGGAAGGTAGCGCAGATTGCGGGATGTGCCAGTGGGGGGATGGGATGGGTTCTTGATCTTATTCTTGTTCCCCGGGATTGAGAGTGAGATCAAGAACCAGAGTGAGAGTTGCTACCAACAGGGTTGACTCTTTCACCTAACCCTGTTGGGTTTTGGATCATGATATCTCACCGCTTCATTGAGACTTTTCCTGCACTGGACTCCATTGATGGGCTGGTTCATGGCTTCATTTTGAAGCATCCGGATATTGACGTGGTGACGGATCGGGAAACTGCCTTGGAGCGGTTAGAGGAACATCATGTGGATCAATTGGCTGAACTGGGGATCTCCCGGACGCACTTGGCTACGGGAGGTCAGGTACATGATAAGTGTGTAGCGATCTGCGATCCGGCGGAGGGGCCTGCCGGAACATTTCACGAAGAAACTGATGGGTTGGCCACGGCTACGGCCGGCCAGTTCGTCGGCGTGTATGTGGCGGATTGCGGTGCGGTCTTCATTGCAGACCCGGTGAACCGTGCGTGCGCTGTCGTTCATTCGGGAAAAAAAGGCAGCGAGCTGGGGATTGTCTCGGAAGCGATTCGGCTGATGGGTGAGCGTTACGGGTCGAGCCCGACTGACCTGATCGTTCAGGTGGCCCCTTGTATTCGGCCGCCAGCCTACGAGATCGATTTTGCGGCTCAGATTGTGGCGGACTGCGAGGCGGTGGGTGTGCCATCGGCTCAGGTTCACGACTGCGGCACCTGTACTACAAGTGATGCAGGGCGCTACTACAGCTACCGTATGGAAAAGGGAAAGACGGGTCGTCTCTTTGCGGTTATTGGTTGGCAGGCATGAGTGAGTTTCCCGACATGAGCGGCTCGTATGAAATCGAGGCACCCGCTAAGACCAATCTCTGGCTGAAAATTCTCGGGAAGAGAGAGGATGGATTTCACGAGATTGATACCCGGATGGTCTCGCTTTCGTTAGTGGATCGACTGCGATTGAAGTGGCGCGAGGACGATCAAGTCGTGTTGCGTTGTTCCGATGAATCGCTACCCACCGGAAATGAGAACCTTTGTGTGAAAGCGGTGCGTGCCTTGGAATCGAAAACTGGAAAGGTTTTTGCTGTATCTATCGATTTGGAAAAGAATATCCCTTCCGGGGCAGGCCTGGGAGGTGGCAGTAGTGACGCAGCAGCTGTCTTGCAAGCCCTCAATGAAATGGCTGGTCTCGAGTTGTCCAAGGATGAGTTGGCTGGTGTGGGTGCGGAAATTGGGTCAGACGTTCCTTTCTTTGTTTACGGGCAAGCTTGTGACTGTCGTGGTCGAGGAGAGAAAGTCGTTCCAGTTTCAGATGAGGTGCCTTCGTTTTCCGTTTTGTTGGTCAAGCCAGCTTTTGGTATCTCCGCCGCATCGGCTTATCAGAAATTTTCCGGGTCGAGTGAGTATGAGGGATTCAGTTACACGCCACAGAAGAGAGCCTGGGGAGAAATGGTCAATCACCTTGAACGGCCGGTTTTTGAGAAGTTTCCAATTTTGGGGGGAATGAAAAACTGGCTCCTTGAACAGCCCGGTGTTGATGCCGCTCTGCTTTCAGGGTCGGGTTCAACCCTGTTGGCGGTGCTGAAGTCGGAAGCAGCAGGTCAGTCTTTGATTCCGATGATTGAAGAAAGGTATGGGGAAAACTGTTGGACTTATGTCGGTCGGACGGCGTAAAGCCAGTTTAGGAGAATGATTTGAAAAATCCCGAAGGTAGCGATGACTCCGCTCGTCTCGATGTGTGGACCTGGGCAGTGCGGCTATTTAAAACGAGGGCTCTCGCCGGAGCGTCGTGCAAACGAGAGCAAGTTCTGGTTAATGGGCAGAGGTGCAAGGCCTCACGGCAGGTTCGTCTCGGCGATGAGATTCAAGTAAGGAGGGGTGCGTTGACCCGAACCGTGGAGGTCAAAGCGCTGTTGAGTAAACGGATTGGCGCCAAGGTGGTGGAGGACTTTTTGATCGATAAAACGCCTCCAGAGGAATATGAAAAGGCAGCGGAGGTTTCCAGAATGATGCGGGACTCTCTGCCTCAGCGAGAAGCGGGAAGCGGTCGGCCAACTAAGCGGGATCGCCGCAATATGGAGACGTTGAAAGATGAACTCGCCGGTGAAGGTGAGGATTTTGATGAGTTTGTGAAATTGTTTACGCGCCCTAGCTGATTGACGAGGGTGAGAATTTCCCGGACCATAGAAGGACTTATCATGGCTGGAACAAAACCTGACTGGGCGGAAGAGATTCGCCAACTCTATCTATCCGGAGCTGCCAACCAATTTGTGGTTCACGGCAATGTGAGCGATCGCCTTCTGATCGCTGAGGAGGATAGGGAGCCTCGCCTCGGAAATTTATCGGAGTATTTGTCTCGCGTGCAATTGCAGCGGTTTGACCTCGTTTTTAGTTACGAGTTGGGAGGGGGGCTTCGGATTGAATCGGGAGACGCATTCTTCCAGCAACTTCGTTATGGCGAGCAGCTGCCGACTGATCCCGTTCAGAGTATCGCCTACCTCGATCGATTCTTTAGGTTCTGTGTGAACCTCCGAAATCTTTCACCGGAAGAAAGTGAAGGCGATGAGGGACTGGCGGGTAAGAACCACCACATCGCCGTAGTGATTAAGTCGGCAGAACTCGTGTTTCCGATTTCAAAACAAACTCGTGACTATCAGCTCAACTCGATGGCGTCTGTGGTGCGGTCATGGTCACGGGAGAGCCATTTCCTGGAGCAGAATCTGGCGGTATTTTTGTTGTCGGATCATCTCAATGATTTAAATCACCTTCTTGCTCAGAACTCCAGAGCGGCTCGAGTCGAAATACCGATGCCGGGTGGTGCAGGATTGACGGAGGTTTTTTCCTACTTCGAAACAATATACCCAAAGGCACTTAAGCAGTTTTCCGGAAAGCCTGAAATACCGGCAGGGCGACTGTCAGGCGCAACGGTGAGTTCGATGGAGTCGTTGTTGAAAACCCGGGAGTACGAAGAGCGTGCTCTTGAGGAAGCGGATTTGTCTGAATTGAAGAAGTCCCTGGTGGAGCGCGATGCCAATGGCCTGATCGAATTTTTGGAGCCGGGACGTACGCTGGATGATGTCTACGGTCACGACCGTATCAAGGAATGGATGCGTCAGGATATTGATCTTTGGAGAGAAGGCGACCTTGGGGCGATGCCAATGGGATACTTGCTTTGCGGCCCTGTTGGGACCGGGAAAACTTATCTTGTCGAATGCCTCGCCGGTGAGGCAGGAGTACCCGTGGTGAAATTGAAAAACTTTCGGGATCGATGGGTGGGCAGCACGGAGGGGAATCTGGAGACTATTTTCGGCCTGCTGCATGCGCTGGGTCGCTGCATCGTCTTTATCGATGAGGCAGATCAAGCGTTGGGTAAACGTGATTCTGGTTCGGGGGATTCGGGGGTGTCAGGCCGTGTCTATTCCATGATGGCTAAGGAAATGAGTGACTCGAGGAATCGGGGGCGAATTTTGTGGATCCTGGCATCCAGTCGTCCCGATCTAATTGAAGTTGATTTGAAGCGGCCCGGACGTGTTGATGTCAAAATTCCGCTGTTTCCTGCTCATGAGCCAGCGGATGGGTATCGGTTGATTCGGGCACTCGGCAATAAGCACCGGCTTGATCTGCCTGAAGAATGTCCGCCTGATATCATAGGGCTGGTGCCGTCTTTGATTACCCCCGGTGCCGCCGAGTCGATCGCGGTCAAGGTCTACCGCCAAGTGAGAACGAGTGGGGTGAGTCCCGTGGCCGCTCTCAAGGGTTGTCTCGACGACTATCAGAATCCGGTGAGCCAGGAGGTCATGGATTTCCAAATTGGTTTAGCCGTGAAGGAGGCAAGCGATCTTGCGTTTGTCCCAGATGAGTTCCGGTCATTTGGATGACGAATTTGAAACTCGCGCGGGCTTCCGGTGTTTCTAGTCCGAGAATGAAACTGATCTATTGCTACTCTTTGCTCCCGATCCTGCTGAGCGTTTTCTCCGCCAGGGGCGAAACCGGGGCATTTGTTCCATCGCCTGTGGAGTCCCGGGATTTCGGGGCGTTGCAGGAACAGTCACCATTTTCGAGGGCGTTGAATTTGAGCGATTCTCTGATTCTTACGGGACTTGCCATGGTCGATCAGGAACAGGTTGCTACGCTTTTGAATAAGGAGACCAAGGAGACATTCGTAGTTTCGAGCCGAGTCAACGCGCAGGGCTGGAAGATGGTTGAGCTCAAGCCTGATGAGGACTTGGAGAAAGTTTCCGCCAAGGTCGCCGTCGAAGGTGGCGAGGTGGTCACTGTGCGTTATTCAGAATGGCAGCTCAAACCTGGAGAGGCTCGGCCGGGCGGAAGTGCGGGGGAGGGGCCTCAGGTGGGAGACGATAGGCCCTCTCGAGGGCCCGGCGGAAAGGGTGGCGACGGAAAGGGTGGCGACGGAAAGCGACGCGGCCCATCGCCTGAGATGCGCGAGAAAATGATGCAATTGAGCGAGGAACAGCGCGGAAAAATGTTTCAGAAAATGATGGAGCTTCGGGAAAAGAATCCCGACATGTCTTCGGAGGATAGGACCAAAATCATGTCCGAGATGGTTGAGAAGATGGGGCAAAAAAAATGAGCGTGCCGCAGCACGCTCATTTCAAACTTTTTTAGCCTAAGTTAATTCCTACTTCTTCTTTTTAGCGGCCTTCCTTTTAGGGGCAGCTTTCTTCACTGCCTTTTTGGCGGCCTTCTTTTTAGGAGCAGCTTTCTTCACTGCCTTTTTAGCGGCCTTTCTTTTAGGAGCAGCTTTCTTCACTGCCTTTTTAGCGGCCTTCTTTTTAGGAGCGGCTTTCCTTTTAGGAGCAGCTTTCTTCACTGCCTTCTTTTTAGGGGCGGCTTTCCTTTTAGGGGCAGCTTTCTTCACTGCCTTCTTTTTAGGAGCGGCTTTCCTTTTAGGAGCTGCTTTTTTCTTAGCTGCAACTTTCCTTTTAGGAGCTGCCTTCTTTTTAACTGCCTTCTTTTTACTTGCTGCTTTTTTCATGGGTGCGGGATCCTAATCACTGCGGCTGGGTTAATCATGGAGACTTTCTTAATGAAAGTCACCTATTTCTTACACGTGTCTTCTTCTTTGTTCCGGTTCTTCCGGGGAAGGTAAGTTCTGCAATTCCTGATTTATCCAGGTCACCAATGCCGAGTTGAACCATTCGGCTATACTGGGATTTGGTGGCAGCGTTAACGGGGAGGTTAAGATTTTTAGACTTTGCTAGTGCTTCGGCGATGCCTGAATCTTTGGCGGCATGCTCGCTGGAGAACCAGCATTCGTGATCGCGATCAATCATGTCATCAGCGTCAGTTTCAAGAACACGGGAGTTGGCTCCGGTTTGAGAAAATACTTCGCAGATCAGCTTTAGATCATGGCCCAGGGCTTTGGCTAGCCCGAGTCCTTCAGCCAGTCCAGCGGTATTGATATTCATTACCATGTTGACGAGAGCCTTTACTTCAGCGGCTTTTCCGATCTTTCCGATGTAGCGCAAATTGATGCTCAGATTTTCGAGAAGCTTGATGTTCTTCTTATAAACATCGGGGTCGGCTCCAATCATCAGGTAAAGTTTTCCTTCTCGGGCATGGCTGATACTGCTCGCCATACAGGCTTCAATGCAACTTGCCTTACGTCGCTTTGCTGCTGTCGAAATCGCCTTTTGGGATTCAGGGCTCAAGGTGGCGCAGTTGATAAATGTTTTTCCGGCGGCGGCAGTCAGTAGACTGTCCTTCTTGCCGAGGAATATTTTCTTCATGGCCGCGTCGTTGGTGACGACGGTAAAAATGATATCTGCGTTCGCGGTGACGTCGGCGAGTTTTCGATAAGAGGTGGCGCCGATTTCTGCGGCTAACTCGTCTGCTGCATTTCGATTAACATCATAAATAGCAGTGATGTTGTAGTTGAGGTCCTTCAGGTGCCGAGCCATGTTAGCGCCCATGCGACCCACTCCAACGAAGGCGATTTTCTTTGGACTGGGGCGACGAGGCAGTTTCTTTTTCGTGGCTTTCTTACTCATGATCGCTGCGTTTAATACTCAACATTTGTTAAAGGTTTACCTTAAACTCACCAGTCGCCAAGTTTTTTTATGAAAGAGACATCAAGTCATTTTCAATTGAAGCGCTGTTTTGCCGATGCTTTCAGGGGTATTGTGTCAGTGTTAAGGACGGAGTGGAATTTTAGAATTCATCTTGCTGCGTTGATTATTGTAATTGCGTTAGGGTTTGTTTTTGATATTTCTCAGGGGGAGTGGCTAGCGGTGATTACGTGTTCGGCGCTTGTGATTATAGCTGAGGTATTAAATACGGCATTGGAGTATCTGGCGGATGCAGTTCACCCTGAGGCGGATGAAGGGGTTGGTCGCGCCAAGGATGCTGCGGCTGGCGGAGTGATGATCGCGGCGGTTGCGGCGAGCATAGTCGGGGCTATCGTTTTCTTTCCAAGGATATGGGAATGGGTAATGAATCTGTCAGAGAAGTGAAGGGTCCGGCTTGGCTATCAGGTCTTGTGGCCGTGCTGGACGCCTCAAAGGTTTCAATCGCAGAGGATGTCTGCCGAGAATTTGGTGCGGACCGCTGGCATGCTACCGCGCTTCCTGATGCGGTGGTGCAGGCGACCTGTCGGGATGATGTCGTTGCCACTTTGCGCTATGCGAATGAACATTCCGTTCCGGTGACGACGCGTGGGGCCGGTGTCGGCTATGTTGGCGGATGCGTTCCTGTAGCAGGGGGAATTCTCCTTTCGGTGCGCAAGATGGATGGCATTCTTGAGATTAACCCGGCAGATGGAGTGGCGGTGGTTGAACCGGGTGTAATTCTGGATGATCTGCAGTCGGCGGCCCTTGAGTTGGGATGGTACTACCCGCCTGACCCGGCGAGCCTTAAGGAATGTTCCATTGGTGGGACTATTGCGACCAATGCCGGTGGTCCCCGTTGTGTGAAGTATGGGGTGACTCGTCACTATATCCTCGGCCTTGAGGTGGTGCTTCCCAATGGCGATGTGCTGGAGACGGGTGGCCGTTGTCACAAAAATAAAACCGGGCTCGATTTGATCGGCATGTTTGTTGGGTCCGAAGGATTGCTGGGAGTTGTAACCAAGGCGGTTTTGCGGTTGATCCCGCATCCTGAGGCGCGGGCGATGTTGACGGCGACTTTCCCTCAGTTTGAGGACGCGGCAGAGGCGGTGCAGTCTATTTTAAATTCCGGTTGGCAGCCATCGGGTCTGGAAATCACGGATGGGTTCACGCTGCGGGCTGCACGGGAGTATCTAGGCCCGGAGAAGCTTCCCGATGGGGATGCTCATCTGATTGTCGAGTTGGACGGTCGTCAGGACTCTGTCCTTAACGATTTGTCGCACTTGCGGAAGCTGGTGGAGTCTGCCGGGGCGATTTCGGTTGAGGAAGCCAGGGATAAGGAAAGTTGCGAAGCGATTTGGCAGTTACGCCGTGAGTTTTCATATTCTCTCCGCGCAACGGGGTTGATTAAATTGAACGAAGACATTGTCGTGCCGCGTTCGAAGTTGGTCGATTTGGTGAAGTTCGCCCGAAAATTGGAGGCGGATACCGGAATTCCGGTGGCCTGTTTTGGTCATGCTGGAGATGGGAACATACACACGAACCTGATGGTTAAGGATTACGACACTGACGCCGGTGCGCGTGAAAAAGCGGATGAAGCTCTCGATATTCTATTCAAATGGATCATCGAAAATGAGGGGCAGATTACAGGTGAGCATGGAGTGGGGCTGGCTAAGAAGCGTTGGTTCAAAGATGCGGTTAGTCCTGTGTCAGCTACTGTCCATCGACAGTTAAAGTCCACGCTTGATCCGAACGGGATTTTGAACCCCGGGAAATTCATCGAATAAGCAGTATTCATTTATGTCAGACGAAATCTCCACATGTGATGAAGCCTCGGCTTCAGGTCTCCAGCAGTTGACTTTTGAGGAGTCCCGAGTGCTGGGATGCCTTCTCGAGAAGGAAGCCACGACCCCTGATCACTATCCGCTCACTCCAAATAGTCTTCATTCCGCCTGCAATCAGTCGAGTAACCGGGAGCCGGTAACGGATCTTGGAACGGATACTGTGGAGGAGGCGATGGAAGCGCTTCGATGTAAGAAGCTTTCAATACTGGTGCATCAGGCTGGGGCCCGGGTGCCGAAGTGCAAGCATACCGTCGAAAATAGATTTCCCTACCTGACGAAAGGGCAGCAGGCGATCTTGTGTGTGTTGCTGCTTCGGGGGCAGCAAACTGCTGGAGAGTTGCGACAGAGAACTGAGCGGCTTCATCCATTCGTTGATGTGGAAAGGGTCCAGTCAGTGTTGGATGAGATGGCCAGCTATGACCCTGACCCGCTGGTTCGTTTGGTCCCTGCCGGAAATGGACGGCGCGTTGCCACCTACATTCATTTGTTCTGCGGAGGTGTGGAGACTCAGGTAGAAGTTGAAAGTTCAGCTTCTACAACTGCCGCAGCCTTGCCGGATTGGCGCGAGGGTATGGAACAGGAGATGCAGAGTTTGAAAGAAGAAGTCATCAGTCTGCGGACTGAATTGGAGGAGCTGAAAACCAACCTGGGTGTATGAAGTATATTGTCGCAAGTCTTAGCGTGAGCCTGATTGCTCTGATGCCGATATCAGCGCAGGAATCTCAATCACTCTGGCCTGAGGGCAAGACGCCCTACGCCAAGCCTGTTGATGTTGAAACAGGTTCGCCGAGCTTGAGTCTCTATCTCACTCAGGGAAGTGGGCAGCACAACGGGGCTGCAGTGGTGATTTGTCCCGGAGGCGGCTATGGTGGATTAGCTAAAGATCACGAAGGGCACCAACCTGCTCAGTGGTTTCAAGAGCAGGGCGTTTCCGCCTTTGTCCTGCAATACCGCCTGGGATCTCAGGGGCACCATTATCCGACCCAGCTGGCTGACGTGCAGCGGGCTATTCGATGGGTGCGGTCCCACGCCTCGGAGTTTGGTCTCGATACCAATCGCATTGCCGTCATGGGTTTCTCTGCGGGAGGTCACCTTGCGAGTATGGGGGCGACTTTGTATGATGTGAGTGCTTATGATGCTTCGGACGAGTTGGATGAGGTTAGCGCGAGGCCCGACTTTGCGATTTTGTGTTATCCGGTTATCAGCATGGACCGTGCGGTGACACACGGAGGGTCGCGAAAGAATTTACTCGGTCCCGATCGATTCGAAGATGACGAAATGGCGGCCACAGTGTCTTCTGATTTGAATGTCACGGAAGACACTCCGCCGACATTCATCTTTCAGACCAACGAGGACTCTGCTGTGCCGGCAGAGAATGCCGCCCGCCTGTTTCTGGCGTTGCGACAGCATCAAGTGCCAGTGGAGATGCATGTCTATCAGAACGGTCCTCACGGTGTGGGATTGTACCGTGGGGACCCCGTTTTAGGCACTTGGTCCGGGTTGTTAAAGAACTGGCTGAGAAGTAACTCCTTTTTCGCGCCAGCGGAAGAGAGGGTCGCTGTCAAAGGTGCCGTTACCTTGGATGGTCAGCCAGTTAGTTGGGGGGTGCTTACATTTCATCCAGAGAATGAAGCTCTACCGGTTATCTCGGTGAGGGTCCGTCGTGGCAGATATTCAGCCAGTGAAAAACAAGGACCAGTGGCTGGTGTCGCTCACCTTTCGTTTGAAGGGAGTATCTGGGAGGCGACGGGGAGCGAAGATGATCACGTCGTTCGATTGGATAGCCTGTCTCCCGGGGATTCTTCGCCCATCGAGGTCGATTTGAATGGCGGTGAGACGGAGTTGAACTTCGACTTTAAGTCTCGGTGATCAGTCTTCTTCTGGAATGAGTGCAAATTCTTCGAGGATACTCCGAGACATATATTGCAGAGCCATCTCTGAGGTTGCCTCTAGAACGATAGGGCAAGCATAGCCGGCATCGAGGGCCTCTTTCCAGCGCCCTGCGCAGACGCACCAGCGATCCCCGGGTTTCAAGCCGGGGAAGCCATACATAGGCATAGGGGTGCTGAGGTCGTTACCGGTGGATTTGCTGAATTCGAGAAACTCCGCGGTGAGCGCGCAGCAAACTGCGTGGCAGCCGTGATCGTCGTGGCCAACCTGGCATTTTCCGTTGCGGTAGAATCCGGTGAGCGGCTCGACATTGCATGGGATGAGCTCGCCGCCCAGTACGTTCTTGTTGTCTTCAGGAAGCATTGAACTGAGGATTCTGCGATAGGAACGGACAAGGTGTCACTTCAAAAGAGCATCGCTTTCAAATGATCTCATTGGGGGGCACTTTTGATCTAGCTCGGCATTTACGCAAATGCGCGACCAGAGATCCGTGAATCATAGGGTTGAGAGGCTAAAGTGTGGAGTGACAAGCACGATGACTAATCTGATTCGAAAGGTTCTTGGGATCTCCTTGATGGGGGTTTTGGTGTCGATGGCTCAGGGCAAGCCGATTGGAGCGAACTTCTTTGAGCGGAGTATCCGCCCGATTCTCGTGGAGCATTGTTACGAGTGCCACTCGGAGGAAGAGGATGCCCGCAAGGGAGGGTTGTTGCTCGACCGGGAAAGCGGTTGGCTTGAGGGAGGGGACATGGGCAAGGCAGTGGTGCCGGGGCAGTTGAATGCCTCGCTGATGGTCGAAGCGATCATGCATCTTGATGAGGATCTGGCCATGCCTCCCAAATATCAACTCGGCACGGCGGAGATTACTTTGCTGAAAAAGTGGATCGCCGGGGGCGCTCCGGGTCCAGAGGACGACATGGGAGAAACTTCATTCTCTCAGTTGGGTGATCAAACAGTGATTTTTGAGAACGCGGCCAATCACTGGTCTTTTCAACCTGTCGAAAAGCCAACTCCCCCAAGGGTCGATGACGACGCTTGGAATAAGAATCCAGTGGATCAGTTTATCAGCGCAAAGCTCACAGAAAACGGGCTGAAGCCCTCTGAGGTGGCCTCTCGAAGAATTCTTACTCGTCGATTGAGTTACAGTCTGACGGGATTGCCGCCAGTCGATTCAGAAATGATTGCGATGAATCCAGCGCAGCAGGCAGAGAGACTGATGGCCTCACCTCAATTTGGGGAACACTTTGCCCGATTGTGGCTGGATGTCGCTCGCTATGCCGATACGGCCAACACAAATTCGACGGCGTCTGGTAAGCCGCCACATTTATACCCGTTTGCGTTCACTTACAGGGACTACGTGATCGATGCATTCAACGATGATAAGCCGTACGATGTATTTGTGCGGGAGCAGTTAGCCGCTGATTTGATGGGTGCTAAAGAGATGGCACCGGAACTGGCGGCGCTTGGATTCATAGGTGTCTCTCCGCATCGCACGGCAAATGCGGATTTCATCGATGATGTGATAGATACGACCACTCAGGGATTTCTGGGTATGACGGTGTCATGCGCGCGCTGCCATGATCACAAGTTTGAGCCCGTACCGACGACGGACTACTATTCGCTCTATGGGGTTTTTGGATCACTGAGTCGATCTCAACCCTATCTGATCGACCAGTTTCCATTGATTTCCGGATACTCTCCGACTGAGGAGCAGGAAGCGGACTATCTTGAGAAACGGGCGGCCATCGAGAAGAAGATCAAGGCTGTCGGCAATAAGAAGAAGGCCAACAACACGGTCGCCGGGGAGTTGAGGGAGACGGAGCTTTCGAGTTTGGAACTCTATCATGAGGGCGCGCCGGCTCGCGCCATGACGATTAGAGAGGCCAAGCGCCCTTTGGAGGCGGCTGTGTTTATCCGTGGAGATTCCAGCAGTCGTGGCGAGAAGGTACCCCGTCGGTTTCTCAAAGTTTTGGATTCCGATCAGAAGCCATTCAATGAGGAGAATAGTGGTCGCCTCGATCTTGCTGAGAAAATTGTGGATCCAGGCAACCCGCTTACGGCTCGAGTCTACGTGAATCGTATCTGGGGGTTTTTGATGGGAGACTACCTGGTCGACACGCCTTCTGATTTCGGATTGCAGGGAGAGAGGCCGAGTCATCCCGAGTTACTCGACTATCTTGCTGCGGACTTTATGGAGAGCGGGTGGTCGACGAAGCATCTGGTGGAGTTGATTGTCTCGTCTCAAACCTTCCGGCAACGGAGCCATGAGCGGGAGGATGCCTCTGCGATCGACCCTGAGAATGAATTTTTCTGGAGAGCGAATCGGAAACGGCTTCGGATAGAGGAATTGCGCGATTCTCTCCTGGCCGTTTCAGGTGAATTGGATCCGGCTGTGCATGGTCGCGTTGGGCCGCTATGGGGGGAGGATTACACGAGACGTCGCAGCATCTACGGCTACGTCGATCGACTCAATCTTGATCCCACTCTGCGGAATTTTGATTTCCCGTCTCCGATGCAGTCTCAGGGGGATCGGACTGAGAATATAGTGCCGCCACAGGCTCTGTTTCTGATGAATTCACCGATCATGATCGAGCAGACTCATGCGATGGTTGAAGACCTCGCCTTCGACGCACCGATGACTCGGGACGAACGTATTCAGGCGCTTTTTGCGCGGGCCTTGCAGCGCCCGGCCTCACAAGGCGAAATCGATCGAATTTCTCGATTCGCTGACATCGAAAAGAACAGGAAAGTGAATCCCTGGCCTTTGATCGCGCAGTCTTTGTGCATGTCGAACGAATTTCTCTACGTGGACTGAGCCCATGAATATGACTCCTCAAATATCAAGACGCCTCGCGCTGCAGCGCGTGGGATTTGGCATGGGAGCGATGGCTGCCTCCGATTTGTTGGCCGGCATGGGCGAGGCGGAGTCGCCTCTAGCCTTTCGGCCGCCTCAGTTTCCTGCCAAAGCAAAGCGGGTCATTCACTTGTTCATGAATGGAGGCCCTTCGCAGATCGATACCTTTGACCCGAAGCCTTCTCTTGTGAAGTTGGATGGAAAAGAGCTTCCGGATTCAGTAAAGCAAACCCTGCAGCCGACCCAACGTAAACGGGCCGGGACCATCTGGGCATCTCCCTTCAAGTTCTCCAAGCACGGCGAGTGTGGGATGGAGATTTCAGAACTCTATCCGAACGTGGCCAGGCACGCGGACAAGTTGTGTGTGGTGCGTTCGATGCAGAGCGAGATCGCGAATCATTCGCCCGGCTTGCTCATGATGAACTGCGGTAACCCAGTGCTGGCTCGTCCCAGTATCGGGTCATGGGTGCTCTACGGCCTGGGAACTGAGAGCGAAGATTTACCCGGTTATGTCGTATTGATGCCTAGTGGATTGCCCACAGCTCAATCAAAGAACTGGACCAGTTCCTTTCTGCCCGGAGTCTTTCAGGGGACTCACATTGAGACTAATGCCAAAAGCGGGCAGATGATTCCTCACCTGACCCGCGAGGACATCGGGTCGGGAACCCAGCGCAACCTACTAGGGTTGACTCGTTATTTGAATCAACGTCATTCCAATCTGCATGAAGGCGATGAACGATTGAACTCCCGCATTCACACGATGGAGTTGGCCTTCCGCATGCAAAGTTCGGCGACCGATGCGTTTGATATTACGAAGGAGTCGGAATCGACTCGTGAGAACTACGGAGACACGCCGGTAGGGCGAAATCTTCTCATGGCTCGCCGCCTTGCTGAGCGGGGGGTGCGTTACATTCAGTGTTATCACGGAGGGGGACAACCGTGGGATAATCACAGTGGACTGATTCCCCGGATCAAACAGCTCACGAAGGAGTCCGATCAACCCATTGCAGCACTCCTCGAAGATCTCGAGCAGCGAGGTATGCTGGAGGATACGCTGGTGATATGGGGCGGTGAAATGGGGCGGACTTCGACCATTCAGACGGGCCAGAATGACATCAATAAAATTGGCCGTGATCACCACGTTGATGGTTTCACGGTATGGATGGCTGGCGGGGGCGTAAAAGGGGGGGCGACCTACGGGGAAACGGATGAATTCGGTCTTTCGGTGGCTTCCAATCCAGTGCATGTCCACGATTTGCACGCAACGATTTTACATTTGCTCGGCATGGATCACGAGAAGTTGACGTATCGTTATTCGGGAAGGGATTTCCGCCTTACCGATGTTCATGGGAGAGTGGTTGAAGACCTTCTTGCCTGAATTTGGACAAGCGTTTTTCGCCGCAATCTAGCCACTTGTTGGTGAGTGCTCGTCTTCGTATGCTTTCGGCGTGAAGGCCTACCATAAGTTTCTATTATACGGAGTCGTTGTGCTCTCAGTTCTATCTTCGGGCGTCTCCCGTGCAGAATCGGTTGAATGCGACATTGTGATCTATGGTGGCACCAGTGCGGCAGTGATCGCGGCGGTGCAGGCGAAACAGATGGGTAAGTCTGTGATTATCGTCAGCCCGGACAAGCATCTCGGCGGGCTATCCAGCGGTGGGCTGGGGTGGACAGATTCAGGAGACAAGGCTGTCGTCGGTGGACTCTCCCGGGATTTCTATCACCGCATCTGGCAGCGGTATGAAATGCCGAAAACGTGGAAGTGGCAAAAGAAAGAGGATTACAGCGGTCGTGGGCAGGGGAGCCCTGCGGTCGATGGTGACCAGAAGACGATGTGGATCTTTGAGCCCAGCGTGGCGGAGGCAGTCTTTGAGGACTACATCGCTGAGTTCGGGATCCGTGTGATCCGGGATGAGTGGCTCGATCGAGAAAACGGTGTGGAGATGGTGGGTGGCCGCATTCGATCCATCACCACGCTGAGCGGATTGAATTTCGTCGGAAAGATGTTTCTCGATGCAACCTATGAGGGAGATCTGCTTGCCGCTGCAGGAGTGGATTATCATGTCGGTCGGGAAGCGAATACTGAATTCGACGAGGAATGGAACGGTGTTCAGACCGGGGTGCTGCATCACAATCACCATTTTGGCAGGCTGGACCCGATCAGTCCTTATGTGATACCAGATGATCCTGAGAGTGGTGTTTTGCCTCAAATTAGCGCGGAAGACCCTGGCGTGAAGGGAGAAGGGGATCATCGGGTGCAGGCCTATTGCTTTCGGATGTGCCTGACGAACGACCCCAATAATCGGGTGCCCTTTGAAAAACCGGAGGGCTACGATTCCTCTCAGTACGAACTTTTAGCTCGTATCTACGAGGCGGGATGGGATCAGACTTTTGGTAAGTTTGATCCGCTGCCCAATGGCAAAACCGATACGAACAATCATGGTCCGTTCAGCACAGACAACATTGGGTTCAACTACGACTATCCTGATGCGACTTATGAGCGTCGGCGTGAAATTATCAGGGAGCATGAAACCTATCAGAAGGGATGGCTCTATTTTCACTGCACTGATCCGCGGGTGCCGGCGGGGATTCGAGAGGAGATGAATACATGGGGGTTGCCGAAGGACGAGTTCACGGACAACGGGAACTGGTCGCATCAACTTTATATCCGCGAAGCACGTCGCATGATGGGGGATTATGTCATGACGGAGAATGAGTTGCTCAAAAAGAAGCCAACGCCGAAATCAGTCGGGATGGGGTCGTACACGATCGACTCCCACAATGTGCAGCGCTACGTCACTCCGGAGGGTTATGTTCAGAACGAAGGGGATATCGGGGTGAAGACGAAAGGGCCCTACGAAATCGCTTACGGTTCTCTCGTCCCGAAGAAAGAGCAGTGCACCAATCTGCTCGTTCCTGTTTGTGTTTCGAGCACCCACATGGCCTTCGGATCGCTCCGCATGGAGCCGGTGTTTATGATCCTCGGGCAGAGCGCGGCAACGGCGGCAGCGATGGCCATCGATGGCGAGTGGGATGTCCAGGACGTGCCTTTTGAGAAACTCAAAGAGCGCTTGTTGAATGATGGACAGGTTCTCTCCTACGACAGCAATTCAACCGGGAATGGGATCAACCCCGCTGAGTTGGAGGGGATTGTCGTAGATGATGAAAACGCCGAACTCATTGGAAGCTGGCGGGCGAGCTCGTCCAACGCCCCCTATCTCGGCCACGGCTATCAGCACGATGACAACAAGCGGGACGGAAAGTCGACCGCGACATTTTCTGCGACCATGCCTGAGTCTGGTGACTATTTGATTCGGATGTCCTACCCGAAGAACCGGAACCGGGCATCGAATGTTGAGGTGACTGTCTCCTACTCAGGTGGCGAAAAAACCATACGGCTCAATCAGCGACAATCGCCGTCCCATGGCCCCTTCCATGAAATTGGGAGATTCAGTTTCGATGCCGGCGCGAGTTCCAGCGTTACGATTCAGAACGCCGGGACAGACGGCTATGTGGTGATCGATGCGGTGCAGTGGTTGCCGGTTGAGTAGACAGGGTAAGGTCACCGACTAAACCCTGTTGGATCAACTTTCAGAGGCGTCGAGTGAAAGGAGCCGATCACATTCCTTCAGCAGCCACTCGGGATGCATAAAGGGTTCAAAGCTGATGTCCTGCCAGCGGATGTTCTGACTGCCGTCGATCAGGAAGGTGCCGTGCAATTCCATTTTTTCGAAGTCGTCGAAAGCGCGGTAGGCTTTGAAGTGATCCAATGACTCGTCCGACAAGAGGGTGAATGGGAAAGGATTCTTTCCATCGTCGGAGGTCCGGAACGTCTTGGCGAGGCCGTCAATAGAATCGGAACTGATCGCCACGACTTCAATGCCCGCGGCGTTGTAGGCTTCATTGAGAGGGGCGAAGGCATTGAGTTGTTCCATGCAGTGTGAGCATCCGCGACCGAGGAAAAAGATCACCAGTACCGGGCGTCCCTTGAAATCTGAAAGGGAGGTGAGTTTTCCTTTTGAATCAGGAAGTGAAAAGGAGTGCGCCGGAGGCGGGGTCCAGCGGAAAGGTCCCAGTGAACTCAGATCAGGGCGTTCACCCAGATCAGTTGCTGGACTGGCGGGGAGCCTCCAGTCAGCGGGGGCGCCAAAGTCTTTCGCCGCCTCGGCAAGGCTGGCCAATGGAGGCGTGTCGATATCTGCCGTGGCGGCAAGCTGGCGGAGGGCGTCGAAGGCCTCCTTGGCTTTCTTGGTGTTTCCAAAGGCATGCAGCAGTTTTACCTGCATGGCGAGGGGTAGCACTTCGCCGGTTCCAGCCGAGACGGCTTCGTTGGCCAGTTTGAGCGCGTTGGTTTCGTCGCCAGCCCGATACCAGAGATTGGCGTGACGCCACTTGGGAAGGTCTTTCAGCTTGGGGAGCAGGGCTTTGGCTTCAGCGAGGTCGGGAGAAGGGGCCGTCAGGGCTCGGTAGACGAGTAATTCATTCACTGTCTTTTCGAGTCGCTCAATATCAGCTTTGAATGTCTTGGCAGCCGCGTCACCAGCTGCCTTGATTCCTTTTTCGTCTTTGTCGGACTCCTTCGCTTTGGTCTTTGCTTTTTCGACCGCCTCATCTCTCTTTTGTGTTTTGTCAGCGAGGTTTTTCTCAATGGCGGAGAGATGGATGATGGCTCCTTTGTGGTCGCCGGTTTCGAATTTGGCGATGGCCAGGTATTTGTCGACATCGCGTTGTAGAATGGATTTTTCGTCCGCCTGAAGGCTGCCGCTTTCAGATTCTTCAATGACGGTTTCCCACTGCTCGAATCGGATCAGGGTATCACGAAGGCGTTGTCGGCCATATTGCCAACTACTGCCCTTGGGATCGTAGCTGGCGTCATTCTTGTCGTCCTTGAATTTCGCGAGGCGAGGCAACGACATCATGTTGGTGGAGAGCTCCACCGAACGGTTGAACTCTCCGATGAAGTTCATGTTGCGAATGCACCATTCGTTGTTGTGAGCGAAATTGCTAATCTGGTCAGGGATGATTTGAAATCGAATCATGTGGCGGTGATCCACCCGGCCGGAAGCTTCCTGCTGCCAGACGGCGTCACCGTAGCGCTTCAAACGGGAGTAGATGTGACCGGGCATGTGCCACATATGGGCGATGCCGGGTGCGGCGGGGCCGCAATTGCCGGCCGCCATAAGCGCGCGTTCCGCCTTCTCTTTATCCCAGATGTGGATCTGGTAGTGATTGGCGGGGTGATCGGGCGCGGTCGCGAGTATCTTTTCGGCGAGCAGATTGACAGCGTAGTGACTGGGAATCGTGAGTCCCTTTCCGTTGTTGTAGTAGATCTGCCTGAGAAGAAAAGCCTGAGCTTCGATTTCGTCGGGATAGTCGATCGCGAGCTCTTCGAGCGTTCTGACATACGCGCGCAGGCGTTTTTTCAGATCGGCTTTGGGATCTTTGAAATATTCAGCGAGTCCTTCAATCCAAAGTTGCTCGCGTTTGGAAGCCTTGTCCTTACGGGCGACGGCCTCGTCGATAAAACCCTTACCGCGCTCTTCATTTTTGAAGTTGGCCATGGCCATGCCCCAGTAGGCTACGGCGCAGTCGGGGTCGATTGCAGCTGCCTGCCGAAAACTGCGCTCGGCTTCAAAGTCCCAGAAGCCATGAAGCTGCCCCAGTCCTTGATCGAAGAACTGTTGCGCCTCCGGGGAACTGGTAGTGATCTCAAAATGTATGTTGCCCGTATCGGGAATCAGCACCGCGGCCTGGCGGGGGCCTTTGTTAAAGACTTCGCCATGAACGGAGTGGCCAAAAGCGGGGTCATCGTCTTCAGCGCAGTCGCCTGCGAGCGGCAGGACGGCCAGACTGGTCAGAAGTAGGATGCGGAGTGAAGGTGTCATTGATTCGATTATTTCAGTTCCTTGATGAAGACATTGCGGAACTGCAAGAGGCTCGAGGCGGGAGACCATGAACCGTCAGCTTTTTTGCCGCCATGGTGCTGCAGTCCGATGGCGCCTTTTTCGGGCACGTCGGGCATGAGGGCATTTTCAATGATGAGGTGGTCGTTCAGCTCGACGGTGAGTCGGTCGCCTTTGACGGTGATGACGAAAGTATTCCATTCACCAATCGGATTATCTGCTTTGAGCGAAGGAGTCAGTCCGGCTCTAATTTCCTGAGGTTGTTTCTCGTTGTTGCGGATGCCATACATTTCGCCGGAACCAATCGGCCAACACCAGATATTGAGCTGGTAGGTCATGCTTCCACGGAGGAGGACACCGGAGTCAGCATTAGGCATAGGGTGAGTGACCTTTTTGCCGTCCTCGTCTTTGAGATAGGATCCATCGGGAAGGACGTAGGGGACGTTGTAGAAGCCGGTGGTCTGTTTGATGCGCCAGTCGATGCGGAGTTCAAAGTCCTCGTATTCTTTGTCGGTCCAAAGGTGCTTGTCTTTGGGGGCCTCGGACTGGGCGTCGTAGTCGATGAGCCCATCGAGAACTTTCCAATGGCCGTTATCGCCTTCGGGGATCGCCCAGCCGCTGAGGTCTTTCCCATTGAAGAGAGACTTAAAGCCTTCCGGCGTTTCTTCCGGGGCGGCGTGCGAAAGGGGCAATGAAGCGAGAGCCAGTGCACCGCCGAGTATCAGGAATTTCATAGTGCTGAACTATGGCAGCCGGGGACGGGGCTATGCCATTACTTTTTGAGACATATACTCGCCATCTCTTTATGGCGGGATCAGGAATAGGCTTCGAGAGGATCCCGGACGAAATGAAGCGGTGCATCGATTCGATCGTCGAAGATGCCTTTAATAGCCCTGCAGGAAAATGGCCTTGAGCATAAATAGCGTATTCGGATATAGATTACGACTTGCAGGAAGGATGATTTGGATTGACCGCATGGCATGAGCGAACTCGAACCCGAGGCTGGCGAGACCCCTCCGATAACGGAAGTGGAGATCAAAGATGCGCAGTTGATCTTCGATGCTGTCTGGAGTGATCTGGAAGAGTCGTTGGATATTGAGAGCCTGAGATTTCCCAAGGAAATTATCCTGCTGGGCGGTGCGCCGGGCGCGGGAAAGGGAACCAATACGGAGTTTATCATGAAGGCGAGGGGTTTTACCTGTCCTCCCATTGTCGTGAGTTCGTTGCTGAACAGCCCGGATGCGAAGGCGCTCAAGGATAACGGGATGCTGGTAGGTGATCGTGAAGTGATGGGCATTCTGTTGCGGAAAATGCTGGACCCCGAGTTCCACGATGGCGCGGTCTTGGACGGATTTCCACGGACCAAGGTTCAGGTGGAATGCATGAAGCTGCTGGTGAAAAAGATCAGTAACTTGCACCGAACTTATGCGGATACGGAATTGGCCGGATACTTTCGCATGCCGACTATTCACGTGATGGTGTTGTTTGTAGATGAGCGAACGAGCGTGGATCGTCAGCTGTATCGCGGTCGGGAAATCGCGAAACACAACGAAGAAGTGCGCCTGACTGGTGTTGGCGAGATGCAGGAACTACGGACTACAGATGTGGACGTGGAGGCGGCTAAGCATCGGTATCGGGTTTTCAAAGAAAGCACCTGGGACGCGCTTCAATCTTTACGAGAGGTTTTCTTCTATCACCTGATTAATGCACAAGGCAGCTATCTGGAAGTGGAGCAGAATATTCTCAACGAACTCCAATACCAAAGTTCGCTTGAGTTGGAGCCGAGCACTTTTGAGATTATACGCGGGATACCACTGGCGAGTGAGCTTGTGGTTCACGCACGTCAGGAACTGGTGCGCCGGTTGGATGGTTACGGGCGAGAGCACCGCCAATTGTTCCTTGATGTGGTGGATTTGATCGACAGCAAATTTATTCCCATCATTGCTCGTCATGCCATCTCCGGCAAAGCCGTGATCAACAATGAAGACAAGGTTCTCGAAGATCCCCTCGCGCTGGGAATGCTAATCGATATCTTTTCTGACCGGGGATATCACGCGGTAGTTGATAAGCAGCTGACGCGAATTCCCGAGGGGTTCGACCTGAAGACAGGTGAGATCAGGTATCGCCCGAATACTATTTTTAGAATTCGGGTCTACTTCGAGGGGTCGGAGATTCGTCGAGGTGCCCATTGAAGGGCACCATTCCCGCGAATTATTCGATTTCGATTTCGATGGCTTCCGTCTTAGTGAAGCGATCACGAGTGTCTTCGGTCCTGTGGAGGGTGGCGTAAAATCCCTCCCATGGCTCGGTATCGGCTCTTCCGGCACCGCCGCTCAAGAGAACCTTGCTACTGGTAGTACGGGCGTGAAACTTTCGACCGCCGAACGATGGGCCTTGAGCGACAAGGTCACGAATACCCGCAGGGTAGCGGCGCACGAGTTCGTCGTATGGAATCGTATTGTAGCCTGGCTCGAATCCGGCTTCCGACCAATTCTTCGCGAAGCGATCGCGGAACGTACGAGGCAGGTTGAGAATGACCTCATTGGGTCTGACGCACTCCCGAATTTCATTGAGCTTGAGGCCTTCGTCGGGGAAGTCCCATCCGTAGTAGCGGTCTTCCTTCTCCCGGGCAAGGGCGGGCATACGGAAGGAGATGTGGGAGCCATCGTTGGTGGTGTCATCTCCCTCTACGTCCTCCATTTTATCGGCCACATAAGTGGCGTTCATACCTTTGTCGCCCAGGTAAAGGTGGACGCGGAATTTCATTTCATCTTCGAGCACCATCTTCCAGACGATCTCTTTCCCATCGAACGAGGGATCCTCTTCGAGGCGTAGAAAATTCCGCCGCCGCCTGCGGAATCGTGGATCGGGATGGTCGGGAACCTCTTTCCAGCTATGGTACCAGAATACGATCGGGTTCTGGATGTATTGCCCGTTTTTGTCTTTTAGATATATGTGAACCCTGGCTTCAGGACCGTAGAACACGGCATCGTATTCGGGCTGGGAGAGTCGGTGGATCTCGAACCAGTTTTGATTCGGTTTGTCGGCAATCCAGCCTCCGCCGACGGCCTCGGGACGGGGCTTGGCGTAGGTGACCATGTCACTTGAGACTGTGGTCGTTTCGGTGCCTTTTGGAGGCATGAGAGAGGTGGGTTCATCTTGGGGGCCGCTCAGAATTGAAACCAGTGAAGGCATGGTTCGGCCCAGAGTCTTGTTCGCAACCTTCTTGGTCATGACGTCGAGAAACTCGGTTCCGGAGGTGGCTGGCTGAAGGTAGGTTCGGATTTTTTTCCGGCCGAGGCGGGAGCCAATGTCTGCCGCGACTGCTTCGTCCACAAAATCTTCGAAATCGGAAAAGATGTAGAGCGAATCAACATCCTGCTCGAGCAGGAAATTGATGGCTTCGTTGACTCTGCCGCGATTCCAGTTTCCGGCACTCATGAATTGATTGGGGCGCGTTTTGAAGGTTTCGATGAGCCGGTCGACGTAGCGTTGCGGTGCTTTCCGGGGGAGATCGTTCCAGAGAAACCAATAGGGGGTTCTAGTTTTCAGCTCCTCATTGTAGGGCTTTACCTCCGCTGGGATGACGAGGCGAATTTCGTCCTCTTCGGAATCCCGTGCGTCTCGAATCAGCATATTGCGGACATAAACGACGGGCGCCTCGCTGAAGTTCTTGTCGACTTCGCGAATCACGGCAGGGAGGAATTCCGCCATGGAGCCTGACACATCGAGAATGACTCCGAGGACATTTCCTTCCATGGGCTCGCCGAACATCATCTTCGACTCGTTTGAGGAAGGCATCCCGAGGCTCATTGAGGGGTTGAACATGAGCCCTGTCTCAACCGCTACGTCGGAAACCTGGACGTCCATGTTGGAAACTGAGAAATTGGATACCGCAGAAACGGAAACAATATCAGCAACGGCCGAGTTCACCGCAGAAGAAGGTTCGATGGTTGGCTTCTCCAGTTTGGTGTTTTCGATCTGTTCTTCCTGAGGTTGGGACGCGGCGGTGGCTACGATTTGTGGCGGCACGTTGGGCGGTATTTTGGTCGCCACCAGCATCAATGCCGCGAAAATTACGACGTGGATCAACACGGTGATAACGACGGAATTCAGCTTGTCCCGTCGAATTGACTGCTCCACAAGGCGCTTTGACTCTTCTTCAGCAGCCCTGAGTGCGTCCATCTCGTGGCTGGCAAAACTAACCGCCGGGAGAGCGATGGGCTCATCACTGTCGTCGTCATCCAAAACCGCGGATACGATAGTGGGGGCCGGCGGCGCAGCTTCCTCTGGTTCGACACTTTCTGCCGTCTCTTCTTCTTCCTGATCAACGTCATCGGCAGATAGTGCGACGGGGATGGCCGCGATAGCTGATTCCAGTTCTTTCTGATAGGTTAGAGAAGGTTCATACTCAGGATCGATTTCGAGCGAGCTGGCAACGAGACTGGCGGCTTGTTCCATCGCGCCCACGGCAGCGTATGCCTGAGCAGCGTCGAGCCAGGGAGCGGGCTCCCTGGGAATACCCTCGCCTTTGTTGACGACTTCGACGGCAGCCTCATGCCGACCTTCGGCGACCAGAGCTTCGACTAGCTGGTGTCTCAGTCGCCAGTCGGCAGTGTTGGCTTCCAGTGCGGTAGTGAGTTCCTGAATCGACATAAGTGGCTGGGTGGTAGCGGGACGGAAGGTCCAGATAGGCAAAATGAGTATCCTATTTCTATTGGTAAAAACCAGCCCCTTTTGTGACTGGAAACGGAAGAAATCGCACCATTTCGGAGTGCTCGTCGCCGTTTTTCGGACTATCTGGCAAGACTTGTATCTAGGGGGGCCGACGAGCCAAATCAAAAGGGATTCGGTTTCCGGCTCTGGAGAGCCAGAGCCACTGGTCAGATTCGAACTGACGACCTATTCATTACGAGTGAATTGCTCTACCCCTGAGCTACAGTGGCGTTCCGGTCTGCCCCATTGGGGAAGGGCGCTGAATGTAGTCGAAAGTGAAATGGTGTCAATGGGTCGGATTGGCTGGTCGTAGCGACAATTTGGCCTTAATTTTGAGAAACCCTGAGAACGCCGTCACATTCAGGACTTTGGCGGCAATAATTGACGATAGAGAGATGGATTTGAGCGACCGCGAGCTGTTTGTTGAGCAAGTTCGCGAACACCACGCTGGTTTGCGTGGGTTCGTGCGGGCTCTGGGAGTCGATCCCATGTGGGTGGATGATGTGGCGCAGGAAGCGTTCATTGTTGCCTATAATCGTCTCGATGAATTTGATCGGGAGCGCGATTTCGGGGCCTGGCTCCGGGGGATAGCCCGAAATCTGGTTATTAACGAGCGTCGTAAGAGTGCCCGTCGCAAACGAATCCTGTCGGACAATTTGACGGATGTGCTGGTTTCCACCTCTTCGGTCGCTGAAGAAGAGGAACAGGGGATGGGTGATCGAGCGATGGCGAAGATGAAGGCGCTGAAAGAGTGTATCGCTATTTTACCAGAGAAGAGTTCGCAGATGATGCGATCGCGATATGAAGACGATCTTTCCGCTCAAGATATTGCGGAGCAGTTTGGGATGAAGCCACCCGCTGTGCGAAAAGCACTGGAGCGGGTCCGATTATCACTGCGCAAATGTATGGAGGAAAGGATCGGATTGGCCGGTGCCTAGAGATGGATTCGAAAAAGTCATTTGAAGAGTTGTTGTTGAGCTTGATCCATGGTGAATCAAGTGAGGACTCATTGCGTCAACTCGCCGATCTTTTGCATGAAGACGTCGATATGGCGGGTCGAGTTCGTAGCGAGTTGGAGTTTTCGGAATTACTCCGTCAGGGATTTCGTGACGAGAAGATATCCGCTTCAAGTTTTGAAAAAGACATCGAGAGTCATTCGCTTGAGATCGATGAAATAGTGGCGCGGGTTGTGGCTGGAAAGCCGACCACATTTGAGTGCGACCGTCTGGCAAAGTATCTGTGGGCACACCCGGCGGCGATCACTTCTCTGCGGCAACAGTTGGCAGAGGATGAATGGCTGACGCAGGCGATTGTGGAGTCGAAGGACGGGGAGGCTTTTGTTGAGGCGTTGGAAACCCGGATGTGGGCAGAGACGCGACAGGATCACTTTGTCGAGGATTTCACAGCGCGATTCGACGAGGAATTGGCTCAGGAAAAGGAGGAGGCAGGGAATATCATTCCAATGCCAATTCCCTGGGGGAGGACATTGGTTAAAATGGGATCTGTTGCTGCGGCGATTGCAGTGGGCGCTTTTGTCCTGGTTCAGCAGATAGCTGACCGCCTGGAGCAAGGCGCGATTGTTGCATCGGTCGTTAAATCTTCTTCTGATGCGAGATGGAGCGGTGACGTGGTGCCTGGTCACGAAGGGCAGGTGAAGGTGGGTCGCTACCAACTTGAGAGCGGTGTGGTGGCACTGAAATTTCCTTCGGGTGGCGAGATGACTGTGGAGGGCCCGGCCATTTTTCGGATCGATGATGACGAGTCCGCCTACGTCTATCATGGAGTGGCATTGGCTAAGTCATCTGGCCCGGGAGAAGGCATTGTAATCAAGTCGAGGGATCTTAATATTTCGAAATCTGCCCCGCTGATTGGAATCGATGCGAGGTCGGAGTTTTCGACCAACGCGATTGTCTTTGAGGGGGATGGTGGAGTCTGTCTGACTGATGGCGGGGGCTGTCGAAATATGTCTAAGTTTGATTCCATTAAGGCCGATCACACACGGGACAAGCTCCTCGATATTCCCTACAATCCTCACGCCTTTGAAAAGTCATGGGAGCTGCTAGCCGGGGTCGAGGCAAACATGGGGCCTGTACGGATTGAGATGCCGGGAACACCGATTCAGTTAGATCGCGGAGAAGGAGAGGTTCAGGTATTCGTGGAGAATCAATCATTTCGTCCGGATGAGGCAGTGGAGGTGGATCAGTTGGCTTCGGGGCGTTTTGCTTCGGCCGAATCTAATAGGGGTGAGTCTTTGCAGGTTGATGGTAATTTGCGCAGCTACCTGCTTCAGGTGATTCCCGATGAAGGATCGGGAGACAAGTCTATCGAAGCGTCTCTGACATTTGATCACCCGGTTGTTGGAGTGATCTATTCTGCGGATCGACTCGACAGCTCTGATTTTTCAGTGGGATCGTCGATTCGAGATCCTGGCGGCGAGTTCAGCCGGGTTCGAGGGTTGGATTCGGAGAGTGATGAAATCCTTCTCAGTGACGATGGGAGGACCTTAAACTTGAGGCTTCATGGCAAGTCATCCGAGGTGGATCAAATTCGCGTGTTGGTGGCTCTACGCTGAATCCTGGTCAAGGTTCGTCAGGACTTCTGCAATCGCTTCTGATGCCGCAGCGAATCCAAAGGTGCCGGTGACTGGTGTCGAGGTTCCGAATCCGGATTCGCAGTCGAGTTTGAGATCGCTCCTGGGTTCCGGGTCACTTCTGACTGAGCCGTCTGACCAGGGAAATTTGGCATTCTCGGTGCTGAAAACGCATCGAAACCCGAAGGGGGCTTTCGCCTCTTCGTGGGGGAATTGATAGTGACTGCGCAGGTCCCTACGTACGAGTCGCAGCAAATTGTCGTGGGTGGCGAAGGCGAGGTCATCGGTGCTGACACAAGCCGGGTTCTGTTTGCCGCCGGCACCGCCCACCACCACGAGAGGGATCTCTTTGTCCCGGCAAGTAGCGATGAGAAGCGCTTTTTGCAGGGAATCGTCGATGGCGTCCACCACGCAATCGTAATTGTTGGCCAGAAGTTGCGAGGAATTCTTCTCCGTAAAAAAGGCCACCTCTTCGTACACCTTGATTGATGGGTTGATGAGTCGGAGTCGCTCTGCCACTGCGTGCACTTTGAATCGTCCGATATTGCCGTTGTGCGCGGGAAGTTGGCGATTGACGTTGGTGACGCAGACTTCGTCGAGGTCGATCAAGGTGATAGATCCGACACCGCTGCGGGCCAGTGCTTCAGCGGTCCATGATCCGATACCTCCGATCCCGATAATCGCAATATGGGCGTTCAAGAGCCGCGGGAGCGCCTTCGCTCCATAGAGGCGGGCGATTCCGCCAAACCGGTCGAGATACTCCGATGGTAGTTCTTCTGTCACTGATCGAGACTTTGTGGCGAAGCAGGGAAGGTTGCAAGTTCGGGACGATTGGATTTTGGTGCAAAATGAAATGGCAGATCGCAGCAATTGGAAAGCCTTCTCTCCGCTACGCAAAAGATGGGGTGGCAGAGTATCTCAAGCGATTGCGACGATATACCACGGTCACTCTTGATTTTGACTCCAAGGACGTCGGGCGGGAGCGCAACAGTCAGCACCTCCTCGATCTCAGTAAGGGGGCTGTTCGGATCGTTCTGGATGAACGGGGGGAAACCTGGACTACTGCCGATATGGTAAAACGGGTTGAGCGCTGGCAGCTGGATGGGGTGAAGCGTGTGTCGCTGTTGATCGGAGGGGCTGACGGACATACTGAAGATTTGCGGGCGAAGGGCGATCACGTGATTTCATTGAGCGGATTTACCCTCCAGCATGAACTCGCACTGGTGGTTCTTCTTGAGCAGATTTATCGTGTCCACACCGTCATGCGAGGTGAGCCCTATCATCGATGAGGGGCCTGTCGGGGACGGGAAGAGGCTGCGAAAGTTCTTTCCTTCGTTTGCTTAGTGCGACTAAGTTTGTAATTTCAATACTGAGAAAAATTAATAAAACCTGACTATACTGATGCGAATTAATTCTATTCCCAATCTCCGAGTCTTTCTGATCTGTTTTGGATTGCTCCTTAGCAATGCCCTCCAGGCTGAGAAAGTCGAAAAAGAGACTGATTCTTCCGGCGAGGCAGCAAAGCATGAAGCTGATCCGGATAAGGCGGAGAGCTCAGATAGTGAAGCGACAGCTGAGAAGAGAGATCGTCCGGGTAAAGGGCAGAGACCCGCCAGAGCGAAGAAACCGGGGAGAGGGCAGAGAGGCGTGGCTAAGGAAGATGCCGCGGTAGCAGATTGCCCCAAGCAAACCGATGATGCGGACAAGAAGACTGAAGATGAGAAGACCCATAAGGTCGAGGTGAAGCCCTTTAAAGTTTCCGCAAAACTTACCGGACAGATTGAAAGTGTGAAGGAGTCGCCTGTGGCTTTGGATCTGAAGCGCTGGACTGAGATGACCGTTGTCAGTGCGGTGGATCACGGCACGACGGTCAAGGAGGGAAGTGTAATCATTGAGCTTGATGCTGAGCCTCTTGAGAAAAAAATTCGTGAGTTGAAGGTGGGGATGCCGTTGAAGGAATTGGATCTTCAGATTGCGGTGCTCGAACTTGAGAAGCAGGAGAAGACGACTCCGCTTTCGCTGGAGCAGGCCCGGCGCTCAATGAAGCAGGCGGAGCAGGACCTCGCGTATTTCGAGGAGGTGAGTCGTCCCATGCGCGAGAGGGATGCGAAGGAGGATCTAAAGTCAACCACCGACTATCTTTCCTACGCCGAAGAGGAGCTGAACCAGTTGAAGAAAATGTATGAAGCGGATGATCTGACCGAAGAGACCGAGGAGATTATTCTGCAGCGGGCTCAGAACTCAGTGGACAGTTATCGCTGGATGTTAGAGCAGACCAATAGCCGGACTGAAAGAATACTGTCTACCTTGCTACCACGGGAATATGAAAATCTGGTGAGTCAGCTTGAGTTGAGGGAGATCAACTGGCAGGCGGGTGAAGCGTCGATGAAAGACTCCCTCGAGAAAATGGAGCTGGAGGTTGAGGCCAAGCGCCGAGAATTGGAAGAGGCTGAATTGGCTCTCACTGAATTCGAAGATGATCTCGGGAAGATGAGCGTCAAGGCGCCTCAGGACGGGGTCGTATATTATGGGATGAGTCAACGGGGTAAGTGGTCTACCGCATCAAGCGTTGAAAGGAAGCTGGTGCCGGGCGGGAAGCTGGCAATGCGCGAGATTGTGATGACCATTTCCGATCCCGATCAAACCAGGCTCCGCCTTGCTGTTCCCGAGAATAAACTCAAGGGTCTGAAAAAGGGTCTGCAAGGGACGGTGACTTTGCAGTGGAATCCGGACATCGAACTTTCCGGAGAAGTGGAATCAGTGTCCTACGTGCCTTTCTCCGACAACACCTTTGATGCGGCGGTGAATATCACCAACGCGGCGAAGGCGAAGGCGGTTCCGGGAATGAAGGCTGATGCTGAAATCCTGGTCTATGAAAACGCCAAGGCGATGACTGTCCCAAAAGGGGCGATCAAAAAAGAAAAGAATCAGGAAACGGTGACTCTTAAAAACGGGCAAGTCAAAAAGATCAAATCAGGACACACCAACGGCGATTTTGTTGAGGTCGTGCAGGGCCTCAAGGCGGGCGACGAAGTCCGAGTCGCGCCCGCTAAAAAGGAAGCGCCTGAAGGTAAGTCGAAACCGGAGGCAACTGAGAAGTGAGGCTACCAATGGTCATAGGTTTCGCTCTGGCGCTGATGTTGTCTGCGCAGACTGAAACTCAGGGCAGCGGGGTTGAAGAAAAGCCTTCGTCCGTCTCTGTGCTGTCGACGGGGGAGATTGAGGTGTCTATCGAGCGCGGGATAGATTTCCTGGTGTCTGATCAGAATCCCGATGGGAGCTGGGGTTCACCCAGGCAAACCAAAGGACTCAATATTTATGCGCCTGCCCCTGGTGCTCATGGAGCTTTCAAAGTGGCGGTCACGGCTATGGCGGTTTCTGCGCTGATCGACTCGGGGTTGGCTGAGAAACCAAATTCGACCGAAGGCAAGTCGTTGCAGGCGGGAGCTGACTTCCTCTTAGAGAACCTCCCGAAGGTTCGTCGAGCCACTGCAGAAGCGATCTACAATGTCTGGACCCATGCGTATGGGATTCAGGCCCTGGTGGATCTTCACCCGAGGGTTGGCCCTGGAAAACAGGCGGAGATCGTTTCTTTGATTAATGGGCAGATTGATCGGTTAGGGCGGTATGAATCGGTGGACGGAGGATGGGGATATTACGATTTCCGGGCGCACACGGCCAAGCCGTCGTCGAGTTCGATCAGTTTCACGACGGCGACAGGTCTCGTCGCGTTGAGAGAGGCGAAGGCGATTTCAGGAGTCGTGGTGCCGGAGAAACTCGTGAACCGGGCCATTGCGGCGATCAATCGACAGCGAAAGCCGGACCACAGTTATCTCTATGGAGAGTATTTGAAGGCGCGGCCTCTGTATGGGATCAATCGACCCGGCGGCAGTCTGGGCCGGTCTCAGGCGTGTAATTACGCGCTGCGAATCTGGGGAGATGAGACGGTCACTGACGAAATCATCTGTGAGTGGCTTGAGCGACTCTCGACGCGGAACGGGTGGCTCGATATTGGTCGGAAACGCCCGGTGCCACATGAGACATGGTTTCAAGTGGCTGGCTACTTCTTCTATTACGGGCACTACTACGCGGGCTTGTCTCTTGAAGTTATCCCTGACAAAGACCGCGAGGTGTTTTCGGGAATGCTGGCCGGCATTCTGCTGAATTTGCAGGAACAAGACGGATCATGGTGGGATTTCCCCTTCTATTCATATCATCAGGCATACGGGACATCGTTTGCTGTCATGACCTTGGCACGCTGTCGTGCCGTAGAAGTTTCTGAGTAGGGCGGTGGACATTCTGCCAGTCCGTGCCAAGTCTTCACCCATGCAGACGAGTGACTTCGACTACGAGCTTCCCAAGGAGCTCATTGCGCAGCGACCTCCCGACGATCGCGGCGGTTCACGGATGATGGTGATCGATCGCGCATCTGGAGCGATTGAGCATCATCGGTTCGCTGACTTTCCTGATTATGTCAGGGAGGGGGATCAGCTGGTATTGAACGACACTCGTGTCGTTGCGGCTCGATACTTTTCCAATGATGGGACGAAAGAGGTTCTGCGCGTTGAGATGCTGAGTCCATGCCTCTGGAAGTGCCTGGTTCGTCCCGGGAAACGGCTCAAGGTCGGTCGGACCATTGAGATTGGTGACAGCGTCGGCACAGTGGTCGAGATCTGCGAAGAAGGCGGAGAACGAATTATCGAGTTCGACCACCAACCGGATGAGGAAGCGCATGGTCATCTGGCGTTGCCGCCTTACATCGATCGCCCGGATGGCCCGGATGACAAAGAACGCTACCAGACAGTTTTCGCACGTGAGGCCGGGGCCATTGCTGCGCCGACAGCAGGACTGCATTTTTCAGATGAAATGCTTTCCAAATTGCCGCACGCCTTTGTGACTCTTCATGTAGGGATTGGAACCTTTCGCCCCGTTTCGGATGATGATCTGACTCGGCATCACATGCACAGTGAGCGATACGAGCTGACTGAAAACACCGTAGATAAGATCGAGAAGGCAGAGCGAGTTATCGCTGTGGGGACCACGGTGGTCAGGGTGCTTGAGAGTTGTGCTCGCGAAGGGAGGTTGAGTGCGGCCACTGGAGAGACCGATATCTTTATCTATCCGCCCTATGAGTTTCAGGTGGTGGATGCCCTTTTGACTAATTTCCATCTACCAAAGTCGACCCTGTTGATGCTTGTTGGCGCCCTTGCGGGAAAAGAGCTGATGCTTGAAGCCTATCAAAAGGCGGTCGAAGAGCGCTATCGCTTCTTTAGTTACGGCGATTGCATGATGATCATTTGAACAGTTTTCTGCTCATTTCTCGGTTGTTTCCGTTCGTAATCGGACGTAGTTATTCCCCCAGCACGAAAAGCCTTCGCCGAATCCGCTCATACTTGCGAGTGGGGTTCCGCACTCAGACATGTTTCATTTTTTCTCCCAGAAGCGACTTCAAAGCCGTGGATTTTCCAGCGGTCAGAAGCGTCGCAAGCCGAACGAGACAGCCATGTCCGAGATGATGAAATCGGGTTGGCAGGTCTGTGGCCTGCTCTTTCTGATATTCGCCTCCCTCGTTTCGTTTTGGCTCATCTTTTCTTCCAGCTCGGAGTCTATTTTTGCCAACAATCCGCTTCAGGCGGTGGTGGTGGTGACTGTGATTACTGCGACCATGATGGTGCACTGGCATGTCAGCCTGCCGCAGACGTTTACTCAGAACTCCCGAATTTCCCTGCTGCTCTCAGTTATCCTGACCCAACTGCTGTTGGTGAAGCTGAGTGAGTATGTGGCGATGACATTTGCGCCCGAGGGGGGCTTCAGGTTTCTAGTCGAGCCCTACATCTACGCTCCCATCGTTTTGTCCCTCATGGTGGGCCGCCGTCACGGCACATTTGCTGTGGTTTATGCCAGCCTGTTCGGGGCTATGACAGTGGCGAAAGAAGACGCATTCCTGTTTGTGATCTTTTCCATGATCTGCGGATTCGTTGCCATTTACCTGACGAATCGCGTTCGCCGAAGGAGTCGCCTGGTTGGTGCCGGAGCTTATGCGGGATTGGCCTGCGTGCTTTTGGCATTCACTTTGGGAAGAATTCAGTGGCCTGGCCTTGAAGCTGATATGGCTCAGTGGGAAATGGTAGGGAAGCAGGCATTGTCGGCCATTCTGGTTTCGACGATGACCGCTGTGCTGGTGAGCGGCTTGCTTCCGCTTTTTGAGGCGGCTTTTCGTATCACAACAGAAGTTTCCTGGATCGAGTTAGCGGACCTGAATCATCCGCTTTTGAAGAAGATGACGATTGAGGCTCCGGGAACCTATCATCACAGTCTGGTGGTGGCGACTCTGGCTGAGACTGCGGCTGAAGCCATTGGAGCCAGTCCTGTCATGTGCCGTGTGTGTTCCTATTTTCATGATATAGGCAAATTGAAAAAGCCGGCTTACTTCGTGGAGAATATTGTGGACGGGCAGAATCCTCATGATGATCTGACTCCTAACATGAGCGCCTTAATTGTGATGGCTCATGTCAAAGACGGTGTCGACATGGCAATTAAGCACAATCTCAATTCGCAGGTCGTCAGTGTGATTCGCGAGCATCACGGGACATCGCTGATTCGCTTTTTCTATCATCGAGCCCTGCAGCGACGGGATGATATTCAGAGGCAGTTCGAAGAAGGGAAGGCACACGAAGAGGATATCCCGGAAGTGAATGAGGAAAGTTTTCGTTATGCGGGGCCGCGCCCTCGAACTCGTGAGAGCGCAATCATTAGCCTAGCTGATGCAGTGGAGAGTGCTTCCCGCAGTTTGCAGAAGCCGACTCCGAAGAAAATCGATGAGTTGATCGATGACATTTTCCGTGACCGTCTCAATGATGGTCAATTAGACAATGCGACTCTGACATTGGCCGATCTAGCGTTGATAAAGGCGAGTTTCTCCAAGACGCTTCGAAGCATGATGCATACTCGCATTGCTTACCCCAAGATTGAGGAGGGTGCGGACAGGCCGAAAGGACGCAAGTCCAAAAAGGCGGGTAAGTCTACGAATTCGGAATCTTCGGATGGTGCATCGACTACAAAAATCACATCCGTCTGAAGGGGCAAAGCGCCGGGCCACTGAATGCAATTTCGGGTTCGTTCTTCTGCATGAGTCATTCTAAATCCCCAACTATCGAGGTGTATTCTCATGTCGATTGCATTGACTTGAGCCTTGAGTGGCTGAGGGAGCGGGCCACGGAGGCAATGCCGGGATGTCTTAAGTTGCCGGGGACGGAGGAACCCCTATTGGGATGGCTGTCAGAAATCGAAGTCTCGCTTGTTTCCGATGAGACTATTGCCGAGGTGCATGGTGAATTCATGGATGACCCGACTCCGACTGATGTGATTACTTTTCATCATGGAGAGATTCTGGTGAGTGCTGATACCGCGCGCAGGGAAGGCCCTGGTCATGGACATTCGATAGGGGAGGAAACGTTGCTCTATATCATTCACGGATTACTTCACTTGAATGGGCATACGGATTTAATGGAGCCCGAGCGAAAAATAATGCACCGTTATCAGGATGAGGTTCTCCGGGAAATCATCGCCGGTGGTTGAAAATTTGAACTGAACTTATAGCAACAACGAAAAATGGATTGGTATTACGCTAGCAATGGACAACAGCAGGGGCCTGTCTCGAAAGAGCAGTTGATCGAACTATTTCGAGGAGGTGAGGTAAAAGCTTCTGACCTTGTATGGAAGGAGGGCATGACAGACTGGTTGCCGCTGAGTTCTGTGAATGAGCTTGCAGGTGAAGTGGAGGCTTCTGTGGCTCCAGCGCCTGAAGAACCCGCACCTGAAAATCAATTAGTTGAAGAGCCCGCACTTGAGATACCCGCACTTAGCGCGGCTCCCCGGCCCGCCGCAGCAGTAGGGAGTGCTGCAAAAGTGCCGACCTACCTCTGGCAGTCGATCGTCTGTCTGGTTCTCTGTTGTATGCCCACAGCGATTCCGGCGATTATCTATTCGACGAAGGTGGGGCCTGCGGAGGCAGTCGGTGATCTTCAGGCGGCTCGCGAAGCCTCTTCAAAAGCGAAAATGTGGTGCTGGATTTCTTTCGGAGTGGGGCTTGTAGTTCAGACTCTCTATCTTGCTCTGGTGGGCATTGGAATGTTTTCTGAGTTGGCCAATCAATGAACCCCCGGAGGGGAAGGTGGCTGGTTTCAGTCGGTGCTCTGGTAGTGATGGCGGTGTTAGCCGCCACTCTTTATCAGAGCGATCTTCGTAAGGGTGGGGGCACCTTTCTTCCTCGTTGTGTAGTCAACACGTGGACAGGGCTGCATTGCCCGGGGTGCGGCAATACGAGGGCAGCCCATGCCTTGCTTCATGGCGACTTGATGGGTGCGGTCGAACAAAACGTGCTGACGGTCCTGGCTTTGCCGTTTTTGCTTTTGGGCGCATCGCGGACCTGGTGGCGATGGATGTATCCGGAGAGAGTAGAGCCCTGGCCGATTAACTGGCGTTGGGGGTATTCGCTGATACTGATTGGGATCGTTGTTGTCTTCTCAATTCTTCGAAATGTTCCTCAGCCTCCGTTCTCCTGGCTGGCGCCGGTTCCTCTCACCGGGGTGAACTTGTCTGAAGATCTCGAAGTGCTTGCCCCAGAGATTCCGCGACCATCGGTGCACTGATCGATTCTTCCGCGCATTGGGAATTTGCCTGAGCCAGCTCAGCGCTTCGTCCAAGGAGCCAGCTACCCAGGCAGGCGGCATCATGCAGGCCTATTCCTTGAGCGGCGATTGCTGCGCAGGCTCCCGTGAGAACATCACCCATTCCTCCACTGGCCATTCCCGGATGACCGGTAGTGTTGAGCTCAGTGGAATGATGAGGGCTTGCGATGACGGTACGGGCACCTTTGTGCAACAGAGTCACTTCCCACTCGTCGGCGAGTTGGCGAGTGAGAGAAACGCGATCCCCTGTGTGATTTGTAAGGCGTCCCAACTCGCCGGGGTGGGGTGTCAGGAGCCGATTTTCGGGTAAAGCAGATGGACAGATCGAGCGGCTCGCCAGGGCATTGAGTGCGTCGGCATCGACGATCATCGGAGTAGGGGATTTGCGGATCAGATCAACAAGGTCGTCGGATACGTTTGCTCCCAGTCCAGGGCCGACGGCAAAGACGTCTGCTCCTGAAAAGTTGATGTCAGAGATGGAGTCGATCGGCTGGACCATGACCTCAGCGGGGCACTGCGAGGCGACAATGGGATAGATGTCCCGGGGGACACATACTGTGACCAGTCCTGCCCCTGATCGCGATGCGCCGAGCGCGGCCAGTGCAGCCGCCCCGGTGAGGCCGGATGATCCAGCGATAATGGTGACGCGTCCTGCGCTTCCCTTGTGTGTGTCGAAAGGTCTGCGGTTGAGGCGCGGTTGCAAGTTTGAAGGAAAGAGAAGCTGAACCGCTGGGTTGCCATCGCTAACGGGAATATCGAGAGGGATTTCGACCAGCCGGCCGACGAAGTTGACCGCTGAGTCAGCGACGAATCCTACTTTTGGTTGGCATATGGTCAGGGTGTAATCCGCCTTGACCGCTCCCTCGTAGGCCTCGCCTGTATCGCCATTCAGCCCGGTGGGAATGTCGATCGCAAAACAGGCTGCCCAGTCACTGTGACGGAGAGCATTCATTCGATCGGCCTGGTCCCGAATTCCTCCTCGAAGTGCACCTGAAGCCCCGATGCCAAGTAGGCCGTCGACCGCGATGGTTTCTCTGCTGCCGGGATCCAATAGGGGATCTGGCACTTCACGATACTGCTCGAGTTTTCGTCGGGCGAGTTCTGAGATCTGTTCGGTGCCGTCTGAGAAATGGAGGTTCGTCTTCCAGCCCCAGCGTTTTAGCCAGTAAGCAACGACTAGAGCGTCGCCACCATTATTACCTTTCCCGCAAAATATCTCAGCAGTCGCTGGAGTGGGGAAGAACTGGCGAATGGCTAAGCTGCACTTGCGGCCAGCTTCGTCCATGTAGGGTTCTGGAGAAACCCCGGTTGAAAAGAGGCGGCTCTCAGCCGCTGACATTTGCTGACAGGTTACCAGCATGGCCCTCCGAGTGTGGTCTAGAACAAGCGGCGATTGAACTGAATAATCCCCCGGGCGATGCTGTCAGCGACCACCTGTCGGTATTGTGGTTCCATCATGGCGCTGCGCTCAGTTTTGTTACTGATAAAGCCACCTTCCACGAGAATTGAAGGATGCTTGGTGTAACGTAGTACCGAGAAATTGGCTGTTTTGACGCCCCTGTCTGTGGCACCGATATTCTTGATCAGCTCTGTTTGCACGAAACTGGCAAATTTTTCAGAGCCGGAGCTTCGATAAAATGTTTCGATTCCGAGCGCCGCCGTCCGGTAGGCTGAATTGAAGTGCACGCTGACGAAGACCGCATTGCGGTAACGGTTGGCGCGCGAGGATCGCTCTGAAAGGGCAATGAACTCGTCCTTTGATCGAGTCATGATGGTTTTGAAGCCCGCATCCTGCAGCGCCCGCTCCAGGCGGCGGGCGACATCAAGGTTGATGTGTTTCTCGTAAACGTAGGAGTCTGAAGCTCCGAGATCGCGACCTCCGTGACCGGGGTCAATAATCACCGTCTTAAACGCCAGGGCAGAGCCTGTAGTGAGGACGAAAAGGGCTCCCAAAAGAAGGAGAGGAGAAAGTAAGCGGCTCGACTGCATAAATGGAAGCTGACTAAAGATACGGTATTAGTCGAAAGTTTACAAATTAATTGAAAAACATTTTAATATTCTGGGTTTCTTAACGAATGGTGACCAAAGCACCGGAAGTCCCGTATTTGGCATTCATGATGATGGGATCAATCGACCGTGAATTGTGATCGTTTGAGGTTAAACGGGGCATTCAGTTCAATTATTAGGGGGGAATGGTGAGGGTTTAAGGCCGTCGGGTTCGCCTTGACCGGTGCCTATTCCGGATTAGCTTCCCCTCCTTCATCGCTAAAATCCGGTTTCCCGGCGTAGAAGCGATGAGCTGAACTGAATAATTGATCCTATGTCCTCAAACGTATACCAACAAATGGCTGTGTTCGGATGCCTGCTGGTTTCTATCCTTACTACTACTGCTATGTCCGCCCAAGAAGTTACAAAGCCTGAATCTCTCGCTGATCGAGTGAGTTACTCCTACGGGTTGATGATTGCCCGTCAGCTTACTGAGAGAGGGATCAAAATTGACCTCGATCAATTTTCTGCCGCATTTAAGACCGTGCTCGACGGTGGCGAACCTCTTCTAGGTGAAGACGAGGTCTCAGCCGCATTCAGCGAAAATCAGACTTTGCTCGACGAGAAAAACGCTGAAGGGGCCGATCAGGAGAACTTGATCGCAGGGAAGCAATTCCTCGCAGAGAATTTGAAGAAGGATGGCATCGAGAGCACTTCTTCGGGGCTTCAGTATGAAGTTCTGACTGAAGGGAGCGGTGAAAAGCCCGCCCCGACTGATACGGTGGAAGTTCATTATCATGGCACCCTGATCGACGGCACCGTCTTCGACAGCAGTGTTGACCGCGGTTCACCGACAAGCTTTCCACTCAATCGGGTTATACCGGGTTGGACTGAAGGTCTTCAACTGATGAATGAAGGGTCGAAGTACCGGTTCTATATTCCTTACGCCCTTGCCTACGCTGAGCGAGGTGCAGGGGGCGATATCAAGCCATACAGCGCCCTGGTTTTTGAAGTGGAATTGCTGAAAGTGGGTGAATAGGCGGTCTTCTGACGGCTCAGTTCGCTGCACTTGGTGCACGCTTGACCCTGTCGATTCACCTGATGATCCGTAAAATAGTCTCAGGTGGGCAGACGGGGGCGGATCGGGCTGCTCTTGATTGGGCGTTGGATGCAGGAATTGAGTGTGGCGGATGGTGTCCAGCAGAGCGCCTCGCCGAAGACGGATCTATCGCTCTCAAATACCCGCTTTCTGAGACGCCATCGGGTGGCTATGCCCAGCGGACTGAGTGGAATGTCCGGGACAGCGATGCTACGGTGATCGTCTCTCTCGCCCGGAAGCTGACTGGCGGATCGGCATTGACTGAAAAAATAGCCTCGCGTTGGAACCGTCCCTGCTTATTGATATCCAAAGAGGGCCGCGAGGCATCCGCTTCTACCTTGATGCATTTTGTAGACGAAAATCGAATTGAAACGCTTAATGTCGCCGGACCGCGGGAGTCCACCGAGGCTGGCGTGGGCGTCTTTGTGCGCTCTGTTCTGAAGGGTGCCTTTTCAAGAACGGCCGACCAGGTCGAGAGTGAGGATTGATCTAGAAACGAAACATGGAAACTCAACTGAGTGAACAGGAAATTGAGGCTGGTACAAATCAGTCAGCCGAGAAAGATGCGCTGAAGCAGGAGATCCTGTTTCATCTCATTCAGAATCAGGCGCACGGTGTCGAGACTGCTACCCGCGACGATTGGTGGCGTGCGATTTGCCTCAGTGTGCGTGGTCGTATGATGGAGCGGGCCTGTGATAACCGACGGGCGCATCGCGAGCGCAATGTCCGCCGGGTGTACTATCTCTCCCTTGAGTATTTGATGGGTCGGCTGCTTGAGAACAATCTGGTGAATCTAGGGATGCTCGACAATTGCCGTGAGGCTCTCAAAGAGTTGGGGCAGGATCTCGACGTGCTGGCTGAAGAAGGGCCGGACCTCGGGCTCGGAAATGGCGGCCTCGGACGCCTCGCCGCCTGTTTCATGGATTCACTCGCTACCTTGGATCTCCCTGCAGTCGGCTACGGAATCAATTATGAGTTTGGATTGTTCCGGCAGCGATTTGAGGAGGGGCAGCAAGTCGAGTCTCCTGATGAATGGCGTCGATTTGGCAGCCCCTGGCAAATTTGCCGTCCTGAGTACTCGGTTGAGGTGCCTCTTTACGGGGAAGTTGAGAATCAGTTTGATGAGTTGGGGCAGGGCCGTCCGGTTTGGACGGGGACTCGCTCGATTATAGGTGTTCCATGGGATGTTCCTGTGGTCGGCTACACGGGATCCACGGTGAACTTTTTGCGTCTGTGGGAAAGCAAAGCATCCCGGGACTTCGATCTCGATGTCTTCAATCGAGGGGGCTACGTTGAAGCGGTCAGAGAGAAGGCGGAGAGTGAATCTATTTCGAAAGTGCTCTATCCTAATGACTCAACCGAGGCGGGTAAGGAGCTTCGTCTAGTTCAGCAATACTTCTTCGTGACTTGTTCTCTTCGCGACATTGTGAAGCGCCACAAATACACAAACGACACTTGGGATAGTCTGCCTGAAAAAGCGGCGATCCAATTAAACGACACGCATCCGGCCATCGCTGTTGCAGAGTTGATGCGGCTGCTCATTGATGACGAATTGATGCCGTGGGATCAGGCCTGGGCTATCTGCCAGAAGACTTTCTCCTACACCAACCACACTCTTCTTCCTGAGGCACTCGAGAAGTGGAGCGTGCCGTTGTTCGAGAAGGTGCTGCCACGACATCTCCAGATCATTTTTGAAATCAACCGTCGCTTCCTCGATACGGAAGTCGAAGCCATGTGGCCCGGGGATGTTCAGAAGAAAGCAGAAATGTCTCTCATTGAAGAAGGGGCGCCCAAGCAGATTCGCATGGCCTTCCTCGCTGTGGTGGGTAGTCACACCACAAACGGAGTGGCGGCGTTGCACACCAAGCTTCTGACGAAACATCTCTTCAACAATTTCTACCAACTCTTTCCAGAGCGTTTTCAGAATAAGACGAATGGAATCACTCCCCGGCGCTGGCTCAAGGCATGTAATCATGAGCTGTCGGCTCTGATCGATCGATCGATTGGTTCCGATTGGCCGGGCGATCTCGATCGCCTCCAGTCTCTGGATGCATTTGCTGATGATCCGGCGTTTCAGAAGGAATTTCTTGAAATCAAGCACCGCAACAAAGAGAAACTAGCTGCTCTCATTGCCGATCGTTGCGGCATCGAAGTTGATCCGTCCGCCTTGTTCGATGTGCAGATCAAACGTCTCCACGAGTACAAGCGTCAGCACCTCAACTTGCTGAACATCCTGACGCAGTATCGTCGTCTGTTGCAAAATCCGGATCTGGATATCCCGCCTCGTGTTTTTGTATTTGGAGCCAAAGCAGCTCCCGGGTATGAGCTCGCCAAAGAGATTATTCACGCGATCAATGCGGTCGGGGAGAAAATCAATAATGACGAGCGCATCGGCGGAAAGCTGAAGGTGGCCTTCATTCCGAACTACGGAGTAAGCGCGGCAGAAGTGATCATTCCGGCAGCAGATATCTCCGAGCAAATCTCGACCGCCGGCAAGGAAGCTTCCGGAACGGGTAATATGAAGTTGGCTCTCAATGGCGCACTCACTCTCGGGACTCTTGATGGTGCCAATGTTGAGATCGGCGAAGAAGTGGGAGACGACAATATCTTCATATTTGGACTGACGGTGGATGAAGTCGACCAGCTTTGGGAAGACGGATACTGTTCGATTGACTACTACTGGGAGGACGAAGAACTTCGCGCTGTGATCGACTGGCTCTCGTCGGACTTCTTTGCGCCAAAGGGCTCGTTCGATCTGATTCGTCACAGTCTGCTTGATGGAGGCGATCCTTACCTGGTTTTGGCCGACTACCGGTCCTACGTCGATGCACAGACGGAAGTGGATGTCGCCTACCGCGATCGGAAGCGTTGGGCCAGAATGGCCATACTTAACACGGCGCGAGTCGGTAAGTTTTCCAGTGATCGGACTATCAGCGAATACGCCAAAGAAATTTGGAACTTGCCGCCGGTGAAGGTCTAGTCGTCGGATTCCACGAATGGAAGAACTGGCTGCGAAGCAGGTGCTGCTCGATTTCGAGCTTATCATCTTGATCGCTTTGGCTCTCGGGGTTGCCGGGTACGCCATCGCGCGCCGGCGCGCGGGCACGGCTGAAATCGGATCGTCAGACTTCGATGGCTATGACGTCGTCCTGATGTTCTTTCCCGCCCTGCTGTTTCTGTTGAATCCGGTTTTTTCAGCCTTATTCGCAGAGACTCCTGTCGAGGGAGATCAGGCGGGGGGAGTTGGTATTACGGGTGTGCTGATGAGCATTGCCTACTTTGGCTTCGTGGGGATGATGACCTTCGGCATCATTGAATGGGTTCGGAATCGGCGAATAGTCGAAGTTTTTGGTCTTAAGCGTTTATCCTTTCCTCAAATCGTCATGACGACGATTCTGGGCGGCGTACTTTCCATGGTGGTGTGCGCCTGGTTATTCGGGAGTGTTTCCCAGGTTTTCCTTGAGGATATTTTTGGCGAACTGTTAGAGCAGGAGCCAGTGCAGACTCTTCAGGAATCTGATTCGGCGTTTCATCTCACCATTTCGATACTCATGGCGTGTGTGGCGGCTCCTCTGGTGGAGGAGTTACTTTTTCGCGGGTACATGTATGGAGCGCTCAAGAAAGCGACCAACGGAGTATTTGCTGCAGTGATTATCGGGGGGCTGTTTGCGGTGGTGCACGGGAATCTTCCGGCGCTTCTTCCGTTGTGGAGTTTTTCGATTTTTCTTTGTCTGTCCTACGAATTAACCAAATGCCTGTGGGTTCCTGTTGGAATTCATGCCTTCTTCAATGCGGCAAATATAGTGTTGATGCTGGTGGAACAACCGGTTGAATAGAAGGGATGGGCGGTCATGAAAATAGGAGACTTAGCGAACTGGGGGAAGACGAGGTAGTGGCTCGCCTCATCAGTTCATTGCCTGCTGACTCCAGTGTTGTGGTGGGCGCCGGTGATGACTGCGCCGTGATTGATACCGGCGCGGACGAGTGGCAATTGCTCAAAACGGATTGCCTGATTGAAGGCGTCCACTTTGTTGCCGGATCCACGCCTGTCGAAGTTGGCCGCAAAGCTATTAGTCGTGTCGTCAGTGATGTGGCGGCCATGGGAGGCACGCCCGGGCACGCGCTGGTGACGCTGGTGACGGACGGAGATCGTTCTATCGAAGAGGTTGAGGGATGGTATCAGGGGATCAATGACGCGGCACGTGAGTTTTGTTGCCTTGTCGTTGGTGGCGAGACGGCACGCCTTGAGAAGACGGGAGCGATGTTGTCCATTGCGATGACCGGGAGCGTGAGTCGTGATCATTGCGTGACGCGGTCGGGTGCTTCGACCGGAGATATTATTTTGGTGACTGGTAGACTGGGAGGGTCGTTCAATAGTGGGCGCCATCTGAAATTTATGCCCAGGTTAGAAGAGGCGCAGTGGTTAGTTCGAAATTTCAGGCCCACCGCGATGATGGATTTGAGCGATGGCCTCGGCTCGGATTTGCCGCGACTCGCCAAAGCAAGTGGTGTGGGGTTTCATTTGGATCTTGAAGAGATTCCGCGGCACGAGGGTGTAGCGCTGGAGGCCGCCATTTGTGACGGAGAGGATTATGAACTACTCATGACTGTGACTGAGTCGGTTTGGGGGAAGTTGAGAGACCGTTGGAATGATCAATTTCCCGGGGTCGCATTGACCCGCATCGGAACCATCACAGCGGAGGAAGAGAGTCTTCCCGGAAGCGGTTGGGATCACTTTAGAAAAGATGGGTGAAGTAATCGTCAATGCCGCCAGCGAAGCGGAAATGATCGAGGCGGGAGTGCAACTGGCTCCTTCCTTAATGGCATGCGACGTGGTCGCCCTAAAGGGACAGTTGGGCGCTGGAAAGACTCACTTTTCGAAGGGGATCGTGGCAGGGCTCGGCGGAGACGACACTGTGACGAGCCCCACTTTTTCATTGGTGCAGGAATACCAGGGCGGTCGGCTGCCGGTATTTCACTTTGATTTCTATCGCCTCGATTCGGTGAATGAACTGATTTCTCTGGGCTGGGATGAGTATCTTGATGAAGACGGAGTTGTTCTGGTCGAGTGGGCCGATAAATTCCCCGAGGCATTGCCCGCAGAAACCAAGTGGTTCGACCTGACCATTGCCGAAGACGGAAACCATGTCGTGACCATGCGATGATTTTAGGAATTGAAACATCAACCGCGCAGGCCTCGCTCGCTCTCTATGACGCGGGAAGTGACGCTATCGTCTGGGAGTCGGAGTTTTCCACCGATCGGGCGCACAACGCCGTCATCTTCGATCCTGTGTCTGAGATGCTGGCTTTATATCGGAATCAGCTTTCCGGAATTGTCGTGGGTGTGGGACCCGGTTCCTACAGTGGTGTGCGCGTTGGTATTGCGGTGGCCAATGGATTGAGCCTCGCACTCGAGATCCCGAGCGTGGGCCGCTCGTCGCTCGAAGCCTGGGGAGCGGAGGGTGACACCTACGCCGTTTTGGGTGATGCACGGCGGCGGACCTTCTTCGTTGCGGAGGTGAAGGCGCGTCAACTACAGGGGGATCCGGACTTGATTGAGGAGGATCTCGTCGAAGATCGCATCGCCAGGTTGAAGAGCGATGGAGTGCCTCTCTACACCGCCGACCCCAAGGTTGAGGCGCATCTTGATGGTGTGGTATTGTGCTATCCGACAGCGTCCAGACTAGCGCGGGCCGGGGCTGCAGTTGACCCAGCGGACTGGCAGTCCAGTAAGCCCCTTGAGCCGCACTATCTGCGGGCTCCCTACATCACGACGCCGAAGAAGAAGCAGCCGCGTAGTTAGCGGCTGTTGCGGGATTGGCCGATCGAAAAGCATGCTCTGCTGGATTGATATCCGGTCGGTCCTGCTGGGATTGATATCCGGTTTCATTTAGAAGAATCTCGCGTGAAGTGATGCACGTTATCTCCAGATTCACCGGTCCAGGTCACAACGCTCCCCTTCCTTGTTTTGCTCAATTCGAGAGGTGGTTCCCCTGCAATTTTAATTTCCATGATTCCTTTTCGGAAGTTCTCTCCGTAAAAAGTTAGGGTCTCCCCACTCTGATTTAACTGAATCTTCCCGCTAACTTTGTCATTTCCACTGTAGTCATCCCATTCCACCGTAACCGTGCAAGGCTCACCATAAAAAACGCCATAGTGAGTCGTTGACTTTTCCTCCCCATATAAACTTGAAGCGGTTGAAAATAACAAGATGAAGAGAGCGGCGATGTACGATTTCAACAGTTCCATAGGCGGAGTCTATCTAGAAGGGAGGTGCTTTGTCAAAAAAACTAACTCTACACCCCCTCAATCCCGCTAGGACCGACGCACTGATAAGAACGCCTTGAAAAAGCAAATTCCTGTCAGTCAGTTAAACAAACCCACAGGCGAAGATTCTTCAAAGGTGAGTGAAGGACAAGGGAAAGATAAACCCCTTGAGGATCTGTGCGCGAGCAGTTTGGCTATGCGGTGAACTCTTGCCGGATGCAGGCGGCAACCAATTTCAAAGTGGTGGGGCAACGGTGAGGAGGTGAATTCCTAGATAAATCACGCCAAGAAAACGGAGGCTCCGAGGCCAACCGGAGTGAGCTAATACGTTGTGGTGGAGCCTTACTGCGGCCAAAAACTGCGGCGTGAATACAGATGGTTCCTGAATTCTGATTATGTCCTCGGGAGTACCTTTTTTCCCCCTGTGGGATAGTGGACTCCGATATAGTCCAATCTGAGGGCGCTTGAATCCAATATCAAACCGGCCAAAGTGGCAAAGGAATGGTAAAGGAATGGCAAAGGGTGATTTTTACCGACTGACTGAATCGGCATAACCTATTGATCCTCAAAAGCATGCCCTACTGGATTCGAACCAGTGACCGCCGGATTAGAAATCCGGTGCTCTATCCAGCTGAGCTAAGGGCACTTTTTTCGAGGGAGGCAATTATCGCCGATTTGGCTGATTTCGCAACTGTCCGGAGTCGGATCTTGGTGACTGGGCTGGAATCGTTGCTAGACCTTGCCGAGTTGGCGCTTGAGGCTGATGTAAAGCATGACGAATGCACCGGCAACGAATCCCAACATGGCAAGGAGGTTGAGGCGCAGCGTTTCGACCTTGAGAACTGCGAGGGGTTCTTTCGATCTGGGTGGGAATCGGAATTGGCGCTCCTGACCGAAGAAGACATTCGGCGGGTTATCGACATTGCGGTAGTCTTGTCGCTCGACTTCGGCCCGGGCGAACAGGTCCTGTACTTTCCCGTTGAGGTATAGATCACTAGCGGTGAAGGATTCTGCATCTCCTTCGACGGGAGCGTAGTAGGGTTTGGGATCGAAGGTGCCAGCCTCGAGTGAGCTCCGGATGTTCTTCAGCTGTCGGGCGACGCTTCCGGGGGTGTCCCCTTCGAGTCCGTAGACGACGGCTAGAGCTTCCTTTAACTGAAAGAGGCGATCGGATTGTTCTTCCGTCAGTTTCTGATCGAGTGGAATCTTGCTGAAAGCCTGAATCTCTCCCTCGATATAGTTCGTCAGTTTGCTGGCCGGGTTGTTGTCGGCGTGCTCAATGATGACTGACTCGTAACTCCAGCGCAGCGGCATAAGATGGCAAACGGTCGGAACTTTAAGTTTACTGGAGTCTCCGTCCTCTTCCTCGGCAAACCACTGCCTGATGTTTTGAATGATATCGAGACTGCGATTCATCTCATCATATTTAATGAGTGCTCCACCGAGGATGATGTTGGGAATCAGAATGAGCGGGATGATGTTGATCGCGGTCTTGGGGCTGCCGACCATACTGGAGATAACAAGCCCGACTGAAATCCCCACGAAAGAGGTGGCGAACATCCAAGTTAAGTTGGGGAGAAACATGGAGCGGATGCCTAGAATAGCATCTCCGATGAGCAGGTAGATGATGCACTGGATCAGGGCAAAGAATCCGAGGGAGATATACTTGCCGATGATGTAACCGGTGACCCGAAATCCATGGTGGCGCTCCCGCATGAGCAGATTTCGATCCCTGATGATTTCCTCGGCGGAGTTTGTCATGCCTAGAAAGAGGGCGGTGACGAGACTGAGGAAAAGGTAGGTGGGGATGTGAAATGCGTTGGCAAAGTTGTAGTGGCCGTCTTCAGAATAGCGCATGACCACCGCGATGAGGACCGAAAGGGCGGGGGCCTCGAGTAGAGTCGTAGCGAGATTGGCCCGATTTCTCAGTTTGCTGAGGAAAGCTCGTTTGAACTGGTTGGCAAATCGAACGGAGTCGTGTCGAAATTTGCGTGGTGGGGCCTGGGGCGTTTTCTGTAATGAGACAGACTGGGAGGTGTCGGCTTCGATTTCTCGAAGATTGACTTCCTCAAGTAGTCGATAGGTCTGAAACCGGTCGGCCCAGAATGGGGCGGTGAAACGTCGGGCGGGTATAAGGTTGCCGCGGGTGTCTCTCTCGAAAATAACATCACCTCCAAGATCACGGAGTGGCGTCTCGAGAACATCAAATATGAAGTCAGGGGTCAGTGCGATGGCATCGACTTCAGTATCTCCACTGGAAAGGGATGCTGTTTGAATGCCTTCCTGCTTTCGCGCTTCATTGAAGTATTCCAGCATCTGGGCAGGCGAGCCGCAGAAAGCTAACTTGCCACCCTGATCCAGTAGAATGGCCTTATCGAACATGTGAAAGAGGCGACTGCTCGGCTGGTGAATGGATACGAGTGTAATCTTGTTGTGAGTCAGGCCCCTGATCATGTCGAGGACGTGCTCGGAGTCTTTCGACGAGAGACCGGAGGTGGGCTCATCGAAAAGGTAGACGTCGGCAATACCGATCATATCCATGCCGGCATTGAGCCTACGCCGCTGGCCACCGCTGAGGCTTTTGGTCTGATGGTCACCGGCGAGTCGATGGCGGATTTCGTTAAGGCCGAGTTCGATCAGCTTGGAGTCGACCCGGCGCCGGCGTTCAGAGACCGGGAAATGGGGGGCTCGAATCGCAGCGGCTGTGTCGAGGTTTTCTTCGACTGTCAGGAGTGGGTCAAAGGTTTCGTCCTGAGGGATTAGAGCAATGTAGGATTTGAGATTGTCGTGTTCGACGTAGAGGTCCACTCCGTTGAGGTCGATTCGGCCACGGCGTGGCTTCAGCTGTCCTCCCAATGCCTTGAGCAGGGTGCTCTTACCGCAACCGCTTGGTCCCATAACGCATACCATCTCACCGCGCTGAATCGAGAAAGTGATACCGTCGAGGGCCTGTGAGCGCCGGTCATAGGAATGACTTACGTCGCGAACTTTCAGGGTGCTGATGACATTGCGCTCTTCTTCGATGATGCCATCGGAGAAGTGGCATCGAAGATACTGGCCTCCGCTGAGCGAGATGACGCTACCATCCTTGAGTGGGGCTTCGCTCTTAACTGCGTTGCCTTCCACTGCGATAGCCCGCTCCGAGTTGATGACTTCGAGGCTGCCCGTTTTTGTGGCGTTGTCGCATCGGATTCGAAGCAGGACATTGCCGGGCACGCCCGGTGTTAAAAGAATGTCGCCCGCATTCAGTTGGCTGGGGTCATTCGATACCAGATAGACTGATCGGTTGGGTGGAAGGCTGAATCGGCCACCGAGCTCTCTGGCTTTTCTACGCAGGTCGTCGAAAGAGATTTGTGAATGATCAGGGAAGTCGAGTTTATCCCGGGACGTCACAGAAAACTTGTCTCCGCGTCGGATCGTCCGTTCGCCAATCACCGCTTCGGTGTTGTTGAGGACTTCAACTTTGATTTCCAGCCCAAATGACACCCTGAGATAGCTTTGCTTCGTACGAACTTTCTCAATGAACTGGTTACCGTTTCCACTTTGAGCGAGATAGATCTGAACGGAGGAGACGTTTTTCTTGGAGTTGAAGTAGAAGACAACATCTTCGAACGCGAGGACTTCATCCCCGATGATGATTCGCTGGCCTTCGTAGAGTCGACAGAATTCGCCAGCGTTGACATGCCGCCCTCGTGCCAGGATAGAGCCAGGTCCAAGATTTTTGATCAGAATCAAGTTGATGAATCGAAAGGCCACAACGGCGTAGGCATCGTCCGGAGACGCGACTGAGACGTCCGCCGGGTTTGAGGTTGAAAAGATAAGAGACTCAAGCTGATGCGGTTCGCTTTCGCCGGTCAGCGGTTCAGCGGTGATCGCGGCGGTTTTACCCAGTTGAGAAAGCTCACTGGTATTGAGTTGGTAGACAATGTTGATCGCTTCAGACGCCACTCCGAGAGTCGTCATGAATTGATAGAATGTGATCAGGTTCTCCTTGGGTAAGCCGGCCCGACTGATCAGCACATAGAGTTGCACTCCGAGTAGCACTTTGTCCTCAAGGGGGAGGGTGTCGGAAAGGTCAGTGGCAATCGCTTCGAGGTCCTGGCGGCGGCGCAGGGACTTCATGAAGAGTTGGCGTAGCTCGGTGTAGACGGTTTCGGGAAAGTCGTATCGAAGGAAACCGAGGATGGAATCGATCTCAGCTTCGATCACTTGACCGTCCAGTTTGGTGAAGCCGGCGAAAACCTCGATGAGCATCGGCAGCATTGACTCTTCAGTTCGCGGCGTATCACTCTTGAAAAAAGTGCGCTGAAACCGATTCCACAAGCGACTGCGGCTGCGAGTCAACCCCGACTCTGCCCGGGCTTTTTTCCCCTTGGCGCCGACTTCACTGATGGATTCCCGAGGGGTAGATGTTGAATTCGACATAGGCGGAAGACCTGAATCTATACCAGCTTTGGGCTGGTTTCCAAAAGTTCGTTTGGCAATTGCAGTGGGGGCTGGGTTCCGTCAGATCTACGAATTTGATTCGGCGTATTCGTGTTCAGTGCGGTGATCAAAGAGGCGGGTAGGACCGGATTTCATGGGGAATAGGTTACAAAACTGAAAGTTTTACTTTTATTTATAATAATCATAATTATCGTAAGTAATTAGAATTTAGCATGGACACCTTTAAACAACCCGATATTCCCCCCTCTGCCAAGGTCATGAGCCTGGTCCGACAACACCATGGTTTGAGTTCAGTGAACGGAGTGGAAGTGCCTCAGGCCATAGGCCGAAAGGGCAATGACCTCCCCTCAGCCTGGCGGAAGGAAGCTCGGATGAATCACCTGCGAGCCCGTCGAAGAACGAGGGCTCTTACGGACATTCAGGATGGCAAGTTTCCCGTGATTCTGGAAATCGACAGGGGCAGGAATTTTGTCATTCTCAAGGAGGAGATCGGAGAAGCGAGCTTTCTGGTTCAGTTTCCCGACTCCCGGGAGTCTGTTGTGACGAGAGCTCGGCTGGAAGAGGTCTACGATGGAGTCTGCATTTTTCTGAACCCGAAGAAACGAGGTGGTGGAGAATCCGGTCAACTTGAAGGGAACAGGACTAAGGGATTTCTCGGGAAATGGTTTCGCCGTGAGGGCAAGGCTGGTCTTTCATAGCGCTTTTGCCCGGTTCAACTCTGGCCGAATCATTTCTGTATTTATCGAGTGGTCCCCAGCGGTGCTCTCTCGGTACTCGATTGATCTAGGGCGACGTTTTATCTGCCGCAGGTATTGTGATCCAGATCTTTACGGAAGAGAGCGAATTGAATCTCGCGAGCATGGACTGGGCTGGTCATTTCGAGTGCTTGCCTCGCGCTAAGGCCAGCTGATGGAGGTGTCTCTCGGGCTGGGCACCGCATGTTCGTAGAAGTCTTCTCTGCTTGAGGTTTTGGTAGTCAGAGTCAGCGGGACCCGCTAGATTTGGTATTGATGGACCTCATCTCAATTCGCGAGCTTAAACACCAGGCCGGGCCAACATCTACGTCGGTTGTTTTTCGGGCTCAGCTGGAAAAGTGCCTTCAGAAAACAACCAAGACAGGCAATCCATTTTACGAACTGAATTTTTCGGATGCTGAGGAAAAGCTGGTTTTAAGAGTGTGGAATAATTCACCTATGTTTGATCTGTGTGGTCAGCTTGAGGAGCATCAGTTTGTTGAAGTGTCAGGGGAATTCGGCTTAGGAAATGACGGCCGATCTATAGACGGAAAGAAGTGGACTGCCCGCGCTCTGAACGAAGATGAAACGGCAGAGGTGTTGGCCGGGTCGGAATCGCTTCGGGTGAAGCAGGAGTCGGACTATCAGTTCATCTGTGATGCGGTTACTGCCATGAGCGATCCCAGATTGAATCGGCTCTGTCAGGCATTTCTTGATACCTACGGAAAGCGGCTGCGGCGAACTGGCGCGGCGAGAAATTACCATCACGCCCGGCGCGGGGGGCTTGTCGAACACGTGTCTCAGATGATGCGTTCAGCCATCCAGATTTGTGAAGCCTACTCGAACCTGAATCGGGATCTACTGGTGTCCGGTGTGCTGTTTCACGATGTCGGAAAACTCTGGGAAAATGTGTATCAGGAGAATGGTTTTACGATGCCCTTCACCGAGATCAGTGAGTTGATCGGTCATATTCCTTTGGGAATGGAAATCGTGAATAAGCTGTGGAGAGAACAGCTTGAAGACGAGAGCACCAAGAGTGAATGGCAGGCGATGGAGCCACCTTCTGAGAGAGTGCGTTTGCACCTTTTGCACTTAATCGCTTCCCATCATGGTGAGTTGGAGTTCGGATCTCCGGTTGTGCCCAAGACCCCGGAAGCTCAAGCCCTGCACTACATCGACAATCTGGATGCGAAAATGGAGATGTTCGATCGTGGGTATCAGATCGCCGGCGAGCTGGCTCGAAATGTCTATGAGCGTGTTCGCCCGTTGCCAGGACGATTGGTGGCGCCACTTCCGGTGTTCGATGGTGTCGGGGCGCAGGAAGCTGTCGCGGCTCCCGAAAGCGAGGTGACTTCACCGGGTTCAGATTCAGTAGATCGCCAAGAGCCCGTTTAGGGCGTTGGCTCGGCTTCTCGATCCAGTTCGACCATGAGATCACCCGCGATTTCTTCGATCAGGTTTCGTAATTCATCCAGATCGACTGAAGCGGGAAGAAGGATTCGAGCTGTGGTGTGAAACAGGCGTTCCCCGGACCAGGGAGCGTTCTTGCAGTCAGTGGCCAGTTCAATCACGTTGACGCCTTCGCCGGCCAGGGCCTTGGCAATGGTGCTGACGATACCGGGGCGATCCTGCCCGACGACAGCCAGGGTATAAATTCGATCACCGCCTTCAGTGGGCGAAGCGCTTTCCTCCGAATGAACGGAGGTGACTTTGAGACCCTCTGCTTCAAGGGCAGATAGATTGGCTTCTAGCGCGGTTTGTTGCGACTCGGGAATCACGACTTGAACCATTCCGGCGAACTGTCCTCCCAGCCGGACGAGGCGGCTGCCTTCCCAGTTGCCGCCGGCATCTGTGACAGCAGTGGAGAGTTGCTCGACTAGACCGGGGCGGTCAGCGCCGATGACACTGACAATGAGTGAAACCTGCATGGTGCCAAGCTAACCAAAAAAAGGCCGGAGGTCCAGTCTTGCGAGGGTTCATGTCGCGGGGATGACCCTTTGGGCGCCCAGCGTCAGAATAAAACAAAGAAGTGCGAAAATGGCAGCCCGCCAGTCGGCGAATGCGAGAATGGCTGCGTCGTAGAAAGCGATCCCTGCAATAGCGTAGGCGATGCCGAGGGGGATCCGTGTCACCAGGTTCGATCGGATGATGGTGATCCAGGCCCACGTGCCGAGGACTCCCACGGAGACGAGGGCGATAGTAACCGGGGTGTTCGGAAGCTGCTGCGATGCCAGCAGAGGAAAGAGAACGGGAAGCATGAGCATGAAACGTGGCAGAAGGCCGGAATTCCCAGGTGTGCCTCCAGCCGATTTGAGGTGCTCGCTTCGAGCGGCGAGAGTGAGCCCGGCTATGTAAATAACCACCGCTATCGAGACCAGGTAGACGACCTGCGGAATCGCAAGCTGTGAAGTGTGCGTCGCCACGGCGCTGCCAGCGCAGAGGTAGACGAGGGCTCGGCAGAGTCCCATGACGATGACGGATCCCTTCCACCGCTTGTGAAGCCAGTTGTAAATCAGAATGCACCCGATGAGCCCGCCAATCAGCCAGGTACTGACCGAGGTCATGAAAATGAGAACCGTGGCCCCCGCGAACATTTCCACGAAGCCGAGTGTCCAAACCGCCGGAATCGAGATATTGCCGGCTGGGATGGGTCGGTCATCCGCGTGTTCAGCATCCCACCGGGCGTCGAATGCGTCATTGAGTGTCATACCCGCGACGTAGAGCAGGCTGATGCCGAGAATGATCGCTCCCAACTCGACGGTCCAGCTGCCTCCGCTGAGGAACCAGCCCACAGCAGCATTGGTCCAGACGGTGGGCAGGTTTGAAACTCTTCCGAGAATCAGGAGGGTTCTCAGGCCGGCGATCATGGGGTAAAAATCGAAGAGCCAGAGGGATTTAGCTCGGAAATATTTCCGGTCCGCGAGCAAAAGGAAGTGGCAACCTCACAAGGACTCGAACCTTGACAAACAGTACCAAAAACTGTTGTGCTACCATTACACCATGAGGTTAAGCGGGACGGGACTCTACTTGGGATTTTGAGCTAATCAAGTGGTCACCCCCGGTTTTTTTAGGGGAGTTTGGGTGCTATTTGATTGTGTTGGCTCTGCGCCGGCAGCTGAGTGCGGCCCGCGCTCAGAAATCCAGAAAATTGGACGAACGGGCTTTGAATCCTATGTAGGACAGGCTCCCGGCCCTACCTAGTGTGCCGTTGCTTCTTCGAGGGCTTCGGCGTCATCTGCTTCGTCGTGGTAGTATTCTTTAGGTTTGTAGAGCTTGGCGACGACCACAAAGAGTAGGGCTGCTGCGAGCATCAGGGCGCTGAAGAACCAGAAGTAGGAGGCGCCATCCAGCTTTACCTGGCCTCCTACGATGTAGTCGCGAGTGATGGTGGGACCTGACTCGGCCAGTTCCTTTTCGGTGGGAAGGCCGAGTTTGGCTTTGCGGGACTCGAGCCATGAGCGCTCCGGCTGAAATTTGCTGAGGAATCGCGCAAAGGCTGAAAGCTCACCGGATGAGGGTCGATCAATGGTCAGAGTGGCGCCCTGATCCCACTGCGTCTTGTCGGTTTGATCCGGTCCGAGGCTCCAGACTCGGGCCAGATTCTTGTTCACGAGGCGGTAGCGAAAAGGGTTGCCCCATGGATCGGTCGTGGCACTGGCGATGGCTTCGCCTGCATCCGTCGAAGGAGTCAGAAAATCATTTTCGGTAATCATGGCGCTGACGGCATCGAGGACTGTGTCCAGCGAATCCCGGCTGGCGAACTGGATGTCGGTTCGCTTGCCTTCGTCGTCGAAGCTGACCTTGATGTCATCCTGGGTGCCGGTTTGCTGATCGAATCCACCGAGAGCGACTTCGTTGCTGGTCGAGACGATAGCTGCAATCGGATTGGGCACTTGGATGAAGTGATTGATCTGTGCTGTGATCTGATTTCCGAGTGAGACGGCAAAGAGGAAAATTGCCATGATGACTGACTTCATGGTCTTGGGTGCTTGCGAGTAGCTGAACTCCAGGCAGACGATGGACACCATTACCTCGGCCGCGGTCATGGCGACGTAGCCGACGATCTGCCAGGAGATTGAGGGGGTTTGCCCGGCGTCAATCTTGCCTTGGGCGATGGAGACGAGGACAAAGGAGATGACCATGATAAACAGGCCAATGCTGATCTTCCGAAGAGGGGTCAGGGTGAACACCTTGTCGATCGCAGGGTAGAGGACGTAGGAGAACAAGGGGATGAAGATGAGGATGAAGATCGGGTTCAGCGCTTGGATCTGACTGGGCAGCCATTCGACGCCGAGCCAGTTTCGATCCATGTTCTCCGCTTGGAGAACCCAGGAGGAACCGCTTTGATCAAAGAGCGCCCAGAACACGGCGACGAAGACATAGATGGCGGAAAGCTTGAGGATCGCTTTGAGACCTGTCGGGCTCGTGATTTCCTTGATAAAGGTGAGCCCTTTAGCGGGAATATGAACAAACTTCCGGCGTCCCATCCAGAAAACGAGGGTGGCGAGAGCCATAAGGACTCCCGGGACACCGAAGGCCCAGTGGGGGCCATGCCATTCCAGAAGCCATGGTGTGAGCAGGGTCGAGAGAAAGGCTCCCAGATTGATGGACCAGTAGAACCAATTGAAGATCCGGGGAAGAAGGTGGCGATTGTCAGCCCCGAACTGATCTCCGACATGGGCGGAGACACAGGGTTTGATACCACCTGAGCCAATCGCGATGAGCCAGAGTCCCATGCCGAGCCAGAAGGTTGTCTCACCAGCCATCCCCATCACGGCGAGCGCCGCATGTCCGAGGCAGTAGACGACGGAAAGAAGCATGATGACCCGGTACTTCCCCAGAAACAGATCAGCTAGCAGGGCACCGGCCACGGGGGTGAGGTAGACGAGGAAAACAAAGTGATGAAATTTGGCGATGGCCTCAGAATCTCCCATCTTCTCTGTGGGGGAACCTCCCATGAGCCAGAGGTAGTTCACCATGAAGATGGTGAGGATGGTTCGCATCCCGTAGAAGCTGAAGCGCTCGGCGGCCTCGTTCCCGATGATGTAGGGGATGCCCGAGGGCATCCTGGAAGTGAGCCGGGCAGCGGTTTCGTAGGGGCGGTGTTCCATGGGGCTTGTCCGAGTGGATTGTCTGAGAAGTGATGAAAGGCTTAGTCCTCGATGGATTTTCGCGCCCAGGCCGCGGCGCCCATCACGCCGGCATCGTCTTCCAGAGCTGCGGCCACAATCTGAAACCTCTCCCGGTAGGCGGGGAGAACCCGGTCGAGGGTAGATTGTCGTACCGTTTCGAGATAAAGCTCTGGCATCGCCTCCACCAGACCCCCACCTAAGACAATGATATCGGGAGAAAGTAAGTGAACCACGGTAGCGACGCCGCAGCCTAGCAGGGTGGCGGCACGGCGAACGATGTTCTCGATTTCCGTATCACCGGCTTCGATGGCCGCGGCCAGTTTACCGCTGGTGATATTGGAGAGATCAGTCCCGCAGGCTTTGAGGAGGTTGGGCGCCTGGCCTCGATAGGCGGCTCGGGCAGCGTCGGAGGCTATTTTCAGGCGTGAGCATTCCATCTCCAAAGTGGTCCCGTCTTCGCCTTCGCCGGAAGTCTCGGGATATAGAGGTATGTGTCCCAGTTCCATGCAGGAGAGATTGGCTCCCTGGATGAGTTTGCCATCGATCACAGCGCCCGCGCCGATGCCGGTTCCGGGAAAGATGCCCACAGCGCATCGGGAATTGAGAGCCGCTCCATCCTGGTATTCTGCATAGACTCCGGCGTCGACGTCGTTGCAGATGACGGTGCGGCAGTCGAAAGCATCACTGAGGTGTTCCTCTACGGGAACATGGTGCCAGCCAAGATTGGGTGCTTCAACGAGCTCACCAATTCGCGGATTGATAGGGCCGGGGCATCCCACGCCTATACCGGCAATTTGATGGGGCTCGACTCCGGCATCGTCGAGGGCTTCGCGGATGGTTGTGACCATGCGCTTGAGTCCGGATTTAGATCCTTTGGCCCCTTGCGTTTTTTGTTTGGATCGGCCGAGCGTTTCGTAGTCGTCGTCAAAAACTTTCGCGAGCATCTTGGTTCCGCCGAGGTCGAATCCGATCCAGACGCGACCGCTGAATTCGCCTCCATGGTGATGTTTGGCTCCGCTCATGAAATCAACTCGAGGGCTTTGGCTCTCGCCTGCAGATCGGCGTCGATGATTTCTTCGAGACTGGGTTGTGTCGCCGTGGAGTGGTCTGACATGACGGCGGCTACCGTTTCCCAGATTCCGGGGAAAGGCAGGCTCTCCTGAAGGAAGGCGCTCACCGCGACTTCATTGGCGGCATTCATGACCGCGGGCAGAGTGCCCCCCTTCTCTCCTGCTTCCCGGGCGAGAGACAGGGCAGGGAAGTCGTTCCAGCGGGGAGCTTCGAAATCAAGTCGGGCCAGCTCTGCAAAATCGATCGGTGGAAGTGTGTTGGGAACCCGCTCAGGCCAGGTAACCGCGTATTGGATGGGGAAGCACATGTCCGCGGTGCTGAGTTGCGCCAGGATAGAGCTGTCGATGAATTCGACCATGCTGTGGACGATGCTCTGGGGGTGGACAATGACATCGACGCGTTGCATTTCGATATCGAAAAGCCAGCGGGCCTCAATCATTTCAAGCCCCTTATTGAAGAGCGTCGCAGAATCGATCGTGATCTTCTGCCCCATCTCCCAGGTGGGGTGCTTGAGGGCCTGAGCCTTGGTGACGCTAGCGAGTTGATCAGCGGGTAGTTCGCGGAATGGCCCGCCGGAGGCTGTCAGAATGAGCCGGGAAACATCGGCGGAGTCCCGTCCTTCGAGGCATTGAAAAATCGCATTGTGTTCGGAATCCACCGGCAGCACTTGAACGCCTTTTTCACGGGCTGCTGTCATCACCGTTTCACCTGCCATGACGAGAATCTCCTTGCTGGCGACGGCGATATCTTTGCCTGCTTCGATCGCGGCGAGGGCGGGTTTCAGCCCTGCCACGCCGACAATTGCAATGAGGACGATGTCCGCTTCGGGCAGTGTGGCCAGTTCGATGAGGCCTTCTTCACCGGTATGGAGGGTGACATCGTCTGCCACCAAAGTGCTGAGCCGATCCAACCCTGTTGGGTCATAGAGGCAACCCTGTTTGACTCCGAATTCGCCGATTTGTCGGGCGAGAGAGTCGACGCTGCTATTGGCGGCGAGGCCAATGACCTCCATTCTCTCGGGGATGTCCCGTGCCACGGTGAGACTGCTTTCTCCTATCGAGCCGGTCGATCCCAGCACGACCACTTTCTTCAAGGGGGATGTTTCAGCCATTCGGTCAGTTAAAAATGATCAGGTATGCGTAGAGCAATGGCGAAGTGAAAACCATTGAATCAATCAGGTCGAGGAAGCCGCCGATTCCGGGCATAACGTGGCCGCTGTCTTTGGCCTCCAGGCTGCGCTTGAGAACCGATTCAGAGAGATCGGCGAGAATACCCGCGAGCGCGAGAAGCACGGCGAGGATGCCGGCGGAAACAGGAGTGATCAAAGGGATCAGATCGCCCATGGTGAAGTAGAGGGTGTAGCTGCCGGCGACCGCAAACAGGATGGCTCCTCCGAATCCCTGCCAGGTTTTGCCCGGGCTGACATGAGGGATCATCTTATGGCGTCCGATCGCTGAGCCCACCAGGTAGGCTCCAATGTCAGTCAGCTTTGTTACGGCAACGAGATAGAGGACGTAGTAACTGGCTGAGGGTGTGCCGTGAGTGCTCTCAAGTGGGAGCATGAAAATCTTCGACATGAAGCCAAATAGCAGGACGCAATAGATGAATCCAAAGATGGCTGCGGTCATCTCATTCAACGTTTTTGGGCCCTCCAGGGGATGTCTAATGCGCGCTCCAATGATGAGGACCAGCAGTAGCGCAAGAGCGAGACTGTCCAGTCGACTCCCCTCGATCAGTTCGACTCCCCACAGGGGACTCAGGGATACGCAGAAGTAGGCGACCGTGACCCCATAGGTCTGCCAGCGGTAGCGCCGGAATCCTGGTTCGGTAAAAAGCCCGAAATATTCGATCAGCGCTCCACCTGACAGGAGGATGCAGACGATAGAGAAGAGCCAGTTTTGAGAAAACCAGAACGCAGTCGAAGCGAGGGCAATCAGGCAGACCGTACTGATGGTTCGACTCTTGAAGGCGCGCCGTTTCGCGGCACTCGCATTTGCAGCCGAACTTGCGGATGCAAGTGGGCTGGACGGGGAATCAGGTGAGTTGGCGGCGGGTTCTTCGGACATTTCGCTCGTCAGATGCAGTTTATCAAACAGGCATGGACGGGCCTTGGCAACGAATAAATCGGGTGATTGAGGCCTGTGGGAAGGGGGCATTTCCGGAGAGAAGAGTCCCACCGAAAAGGTTGCCAAAGGGACTAACCTGCCCGAATACTCCCCGTTATGGCCAAGAAACCAGTCGTTTTGATCATTCGTGATGGATGGGGTGACAATCCCGGAGGACCTGAGGTCGCAGAGAAGGTGGGCGATTGTCCACGTTTAGCGGACACCCCGTTCACCGATGCGATGCATAAGAAGTACCCTGTCGCGCACCTCAGTTGCAGCGGTCTCGACGTGGGCCTGCCGGAGGGCCAAATGGGCAATTCTGAGGTGGGTCACCTGAATCTGGGGGCTGGCAGAATCGTTTATCAGGATTTCACCCGGATCAATAAGACAATCGCCGACGGTGAACTCCCCGACATCGAAGTGCTGAAAGAAGCCTTCGCGCGGGCCGCTTCATCGCGTCTGCATTTGGTAGGGTTGGTATCTGATGGCGGGGTTCATAGCCATCAGGATCACCTTTGCTCGCTCGCCTCGACCGCCAAAGCAGCGGGAGTGGATGATATCATGGTGCACGCTATCACTGACGGGCGGGACACTTCTCCAACGGGAGGCAAGGGCTACCTCAGTTACT